>CAZXFY010000020.1:0-60102 GCA_964639855.1 uncultured Stakelama sp.
AAGGAGAAATACGAGCTGCACCATGGCGTGCGGATCACCGATGCGGCGATCGTCTCCGCCGCGACGCTCTCCAACCGCTACATCACCGATCGCTTCCTGCCCGACAAGGCGATCGACCTGATGGACGAAGCGGCGAGCCGGATCCGGATGGAGGTCGAGAGCAAGCCCGAGGAGATCGAGACGCTCGACCGGCGGATCATCCAGTTGAAGATCGAGCGCGAGGCGTTGAAGCGCGAGAGCGATGCGGCCTCGCAGGACCGGCTCGAGAAGCTCGAAGAGGAACTTGCCAATCTCGAGCAGCAATCGACCGAGCTGACGACGCGCTGGCAGGCCGAAAAGGAGAAGATTTCGAGCGAGGCGAAGCTCAAGGAGCAGCTCGACGCCGCGCGGATCGAGCTGGAGCAGGCGCAGCGCGCGGGCGATCTCGCGCGCGCGGGCGAGCTTTCCTACGGCACGATTCCGACACTCCAGAAGCAGCTCGAGGAGGCGCAGGGCGCCGCCAAGGGCGCAATGCTGCGCGAGGAAGTGACCGAGGACGACATCGCCGCGGTGGTGAGCCGCTGGACGGGCATTCCGGTCGATCGGATGATGGAAGGCGAGCGCGAGAAGCTGCTCGCCATGGAAGAAGCGATCGGCAAGCGCGTGATCGGGCAGGAAGAGGCGGTGAAGGCCGTCTCGACCGCGGTGCGGCGCGCGCGCGCGGGGTTGCAGGACCCGAACCGGCCGCTCGGCAGTTTCCTGTTCCTCGGCCCCACCGGCGTCGGCAAGACCGAGCTCACCAAGGCGCTCGCCGAATTCCTGTTCGACGATCCGGCCGCAATGGTGCGGATCGACATGAGCGAGTTCATGGAAAAGCACGCCGTCGCGCGGCTGATCGGCGCGCCGCCGGGCTATGTCGGTTATGAGGAAGGCGGCGTGCTAACCGAATCGGTTCGCAGGCGCCCCTATCAGGTGGTGCTGTTCGACGAGGTCGAGAAGGCGCATGGCGATGTGTTCAACGTGCTCCTCCAGGTGCTCGACGACGGGCGGCTGACCGACGGGCAGGGGCGCACGGTCGATTTCTCGAACACGCTCATCATCCTGACCTCGAACCTCGGCAGCCAGTTCCTGTCACAGATGACCGACGATCAGGCGGTCGAGGAGGTCGAGCCGCAGGTGATGGAGGTGGTGCGCGCGCACTTCCGGCCCGAATTCCTGAACCGGCTCGACGAGATCATCCTGTTCCACCGGCTGGGCCAGGCCCATATGGGCCCGATCGTCGACATCCAGGTCGCCCGCGTCCAGCGGCTGCTGGCGGATCGCAAGGTGACGATCGACCTGACCGACGCGGCGCGCGCGTGGCTGGGGCGTGTCGGTTACGATCCGGTCTATGGCGCCCGACCGTTGAAACGCGCGGTGCAGCGCTACCTTCAGGACCCACTCGCCGACATGATCCTGCGCGGCGACGTCAAGGACGGCGCGACAGTGCGGGTGGACGAGGGGGATGGAAAGCTGGAACTCAGGGTGAGGCAACCCGGCTGAGGCTCGCGGACGTCCTTTCGCTCGGCACCTCGCGTCGGACCAATAGCTCCATTTGTGCCAAAAAAGGGGGCCGGCATGACCGGCCCCCTTTCCGTTTGCGGATGGCCTAGTTGGCGTCAGAAGCCGACGCTGAAAGTCAGCCGCACCTTACGCGCGTTCTGATAGCTGAGGACCCGGCCATAATCCGCACGCGGCGCGCCGCCGTCGGCTGTGCCGGCCTCGCGGAAATCAAGCTTCGCGTGCTGATCGAACACGTTGTCGACCGCGATGCCGAGCCTGCCCTCGAAGGTATCGACCGGCACGCGGAACGTCACGCCGAGATCGAGTTGGGTCAGCCAGTCGCCCTTGAAGGCGGTGCCGCGGCGGACGATCGAGCGATCCGTACCGACCGACGGATCGGTCACGACGTTGCCGTTGCTGTCAAGCACGCAGAAGTGCCCGGCCGCGCCGTAGGCATAGCCATAGTCGTAGCTGAGACCGGCCCTGATGAGATCCGGGCTCGATATCGACGAGGCAACCGTGCCGAGACAGCCGAATTGACGCGGCGACGTCACCTTGAGGTTCGCACCGAGGATCACCCAATCGACCGGCTGCCACGATCCGTACAGCTTGAACTGGTGCCGACGATCGTTCGGCAGATAACCGTAGCTACCCAACATCAGGCTCGGGAAGTCGAAGTCGGTGCTCAGGCCGGAGTCGGTCTGGCCGTTATCCGATTTCACGCCGCCTTCGATGTTTCCGACGGTCTTGCTGTAGGTGTACGAGCCCTTGAGCATCCAAACGCCGTCGAACTCGCGCTCGACGTCGATCGTCACCGCCTTGTAGGTGCGCTTGGCGGCCGGATAGCCCAATTGGTCGAACGTCAGCGTGATCGGTTCGCGACTGCCGTCGAGAGGATAAGCGGGGACGATCGTGGTGTCCTCGCCCGGATTGAACAGCACATATTGCGCGGCGCCGAAATAATTGCCGCCACCGCAATCGGTGATGTTGTTCGCGGCGCAATATTCCAGGATCGCTTGGTCAAACGCGCCGTCCTCGAGTGAGGCATTGAGCGTGCGATAGGTGCCGTAGGCGCCGATCTTCCAATGGTCGCCGAGCCGCTGCTCCGCGCCGATGATATATTCGTCGACCGACTGATTCTTGAGGTTCTGCGCGACGACCGAATCGAGCGGCGCCGGTTGGCCGTCGCTCCGCAGCACGCAGTTGTTGCCGCCTCCGCTGAAACAGGCCTGATTGGGAATCGGCGCGCCGAGGATCGGAATGTTGTCCGCATCGAGGCCGTTGAGGTAGTAGAGCTCGTCATAGTCGAGTTCCGCGCCACCGAGGCGGATGTTGGTATTGGTCGCGATCGGAAGAAAGTAGCGGCCGAACGAACCATAGACCTTGGTACGACCATCGCCGAACGGGTCGAACGTGACGCCGAGGCGCGGCTGCCAATTATCACCCGAATCGTAGAAGACCTCGCCGGCGACATTCTTGTTGACGAACTTGTCATTGCGCAGGCCGAGCTTGAACGAGAGCTGATCGTTGAACATCGACCAGCTGTCTTCGATATAATAGGCCTCGTTCTCGCTCTTGAAGATACCGCCGTTCACGTAGGTGCGCGCGATCACGTAATCGGTGCCTGCCGGAACCCCGTAAAGGTCGTTGTCACCACCCGCGACGAGCGTGTACCCGACGCCGCCCGGATAGCTGCTGGTGCTGTCGGCGACCAGATCTTCATGATCGAAGCCGAATTTGACGTGGTGGCTACCGAACAGCTGGAAATACAGGTCGATGTCCGCACGATAGAATTCGCGCTCGTCCTCCTGGATCGTGAGGAAGCTGACGGGGTTGGCGATTGTGACCGCCGTGCCACTGCGCTCATCCGAGACGAACGGATAAGAGTCGTTCGACGACACTTGGTTGTCGCGATTCTTGTACTTGCCGTATGCCGCGGAGATCGTCAGCCAATCGGTGAACTGGCCGGTGTAGCGGCCGACATAATTCTCGCCGCCATATTCGAACACCTGCGTGCCGGTATATGGGCCGGGCTGATTCGTCTCCGGATTGTAATCGCTGTAGATCGTGCGGGTCGTCTTGCCGGACGTGTTGAAGTAAGTGAATTCGAGGCGCTGCCCGTCGATGATCACCGCGTCGATCTTGCCGGCATAGAAGGGCGACGAGGTACGATCGGTGTAGCTGAACGTGCCGTCGACGCCGAGCAGTTCCCCGGTATCGCTGAAGTTGGCCGCCGTCGAAGCAAAGCTCGACGTGACCTCACGCGAATCGTACATGCCATAGAAGAACAGATGGTCCTTGATGATCGGGCCCGACAATTGGGCGATCATCTCGCGCCGCTCGTCCTGATCGAAATCATTATCCGAAAAGAGCGTATTCGGCGCATCGGAGGCGAGATCGTCCGGCTCCCAGAGGAACTTGACGCTGCCGTGGAACTCATTCGAGCCCGACTTAGTCGTGGCGTTGACGAATGCGCCCGTCGCGCGGCCGAATTCGGCCTGATAGCCGCCATTCTTGACCTCGACTGTCTCGTAGAAGTCGAACGGCACCGTCACCGATCCGAGCCCCTGCCGGAAATCGGTGATGTTGAGGCCGTTGACGTAGAAGACGTTCTCGGAGACCGACGAGCCGACCGCCGATGCGAGATTGCCGAACGCGCTGTCACCGCCGGTCGTGCCCGGCGCAAGCTCAATCACCGACGTGAGATCGCGGCCAATCGGAACGCGGCTCGACAGATCGGCGACGTTGATGACCGCGCCCGTGGTGGTCTGATCGAAATCGGCGACCTCGATGCGGCCCGCAGTGACGACGATATCCCCACCGGCGACCGTTTCGCTCTCGCTGGCGAGCGCGAACTGGTTAGCGGCGCCGCTCTGGTTCAATTGGACGCCCGCCTCGGTGTAGGTCTGATAGCCCGGCGCCGAAACCGTGACGGTGTACGAACCCGCCGGGATCTGCGGAATGCGATACGCGCCCGAGTCATTGGTTGTCGCGGCGCGATCGAAGCCCTGCGCTTCGGACTTAATCTCGATCGTCGCGCCCGCGATCGGCGCTCCGCTGACCGAGACCACACGCCCCGAAGCGGTGACGTTGGTATAATCCTGCGCGGCCGCCGGCGTTGCCAGGGCGGTGCTGATGGTAAGGCCGGCACCGAGCAGCGCGAGCGCTTGCAGGGCCGATCCGGCGCGGAGTCGCTTCCGCGAAAATTGCGTGGTGGTGGTCACGATTGTTTATCCCTCGCTTGAATCCGCCCCGCCCGCGCGACGCGTGGCGAGCCGGATGTTGCCAAGCCCCCTCGACCGCCCGCTTGCGGTCCCCAGAGACATGGTTGCGATGGATGGAGCGCCGTCAGGGCTCTGTAAAGGCGGCATTCAGCTTTTAAACGGGCTTTGCGCCAAGCTGTAGCCAAAATGACACACATCGGCACCGATAAGACAGGGAAGCTGCCTTATCGGTGCAAATCCATGCATTTCGAACCATTTCGGGCGGCCCGGACGACGCGCATGGAATCGCGTCGTCCGGAGCCGGGCCCGTCAGAAGTTGAACTTCGCCCCGGCCTTGAAATAGCGGCCGAGGATACCCGTGCCGCCCTGCACGGCATTGTACAGGTGGGCGCCGTAGGTGACGGGGTCGAGTGGCGGCAGTTCATCGAACACATTGAGCACCGTCGCGTAGAAGGTGAACTTGTCGTCGACCGGGAACTGGATGTTGGCGTCGAACGTGACGTAGGCGTCCACGTCGCACGGCACGCTGCCGTCGTTCAGGCCGCAATCCTTGTATTCGTTGCCCTGATCCATCGCCGACAGGTTGTACCCGCCGAAATAATTCACCGTCCCGCTCAGCAGGACATCGCCCAGATCGAAGGTGTTGAGCCAGGTGCCGTGCCATTTGGGCGTGCCCGACCCCGCCGTCAGGTTGAAGTTGCCGAGCGTGCCGTCGTAGCGCTCGACCGTCCCGTCGGGGAAGGTCGTGGTGAGCTTGAGGATCAGGCTCGCCTGCAGGTTGCTGTTCCAGCGCACGCCGCCGATGTCGAATTCGGTATTGGCGCCGAAATCGAGGCCCTGGACCTTGATCGTGTTGGCGTTGACGAGGTGCGATTCGACGAAGGCGACACGCGGGGTGGCGTCCGGATTGTTCGGATCGGGCGCATCGGCGATGACGTTGAACCCTTCGGGGATGGGTTGCCCGGTATAATAAGCCAGCAGCGCCGGCGACGCCGCGGGCGCCGTGATCGCGCCGGTTTTCTTGATGTTGTAGTAATCGACCGAGAACGACACCAGCGGCACGGGCTCGACGAAAATGCCCGCGGTGAAGCTGCGCGATTTTTCAGGCTTCAGATCGGGCGACGCGAGCGTCGTCAGGCCGTACGAGCCGTTGCGGATATAGGTCGGACACGTGGCGAACGTATCGACCGAACAGCCATATTGCGACAGAAAGGCGTCGTTGAACAGCGACGAGGTGTTGCTGACGTAACCGGTCGTCGGCAACGCGTTCGCCTCGCCGAAGCTCGGGATGCGGAAGCCCTTCGAATAGGTGCCGCGCAGGATCACCTGCCGGATCGGCGTGACCTTGATGCCGATCTTGGGCGAGAACGCGTCCTGCCCGCTCGAATAGCGATCGTAGCGGCCGGACAGATTGAGCTCGACCTGCTCGAGCACCGGCGCGTTCACCTCGCCGAAGGCCGAATAGACCATACGATCGCCCTTGGTGCCGAACGCATTGAGCGTGAAATAGCGTTCGGTGGGGCCGTTGAAGTCCGAGTTCGCGCTCGGCGCATCGACCGCCTCGTAGCGCACCGACCCGCCGACGCCGAGCTGGAGCGGACCGCCCGGAAGCTGGGCGAGCTCGGTCCCGAGCGTCAATTGCGCCTGGTAGAGGTCCGAACTGGCGTCGGTGATGTTTTCCGGTGTCAGATAGTCCTGCACCGCCTGCGGCGTCGCCGAGGGGTCGCGGAAATTGTACGTGCCGTCCGCGATCACGTCGAGCAGGTGCTGGATGTAGACGTAGCCCCGAAAGGTGCGGCGCAGATCGTTGTGCATCGCGGTCGCGGCGAAATCGTATGTCAGATTATCCGCCAGGTTGCCCCGCACCCCGAGCGCCGCGCGATAGGCGCGGTTGCGCGTGGCGCGATAAACTTTCCGCTCCATGTCGCGGCCCTGAATCTGGGCGACCTGCCCTTGCGCCGCGAACGGATTGTTCGGGTTGAGCTGCCGATTGGCCGAATTTTCGCAATCGACGCGCTCGGGGCAGACCCAGACCGGCAGCGTCAGGATGGCCGAGCCGGGGGCGTAGACCTCGGCGTCGTTCGACGTGCTGAAGCGCGGATAGTAGATGCCGGTCGGCGCATTGCCGTAGATCAATCCGGGCGAGCCCGTATAATCGACGTTGCTCTGCATGAAATTGACCTGGAAATAGCCTTCCGAGCCGCCGCCGAGATCGGCCGTGACGCGCCCCGACACGCCGAACCGTTCGACATTGGGCTGAATCACCCCGTACAGATCGGTATAGTCGTATTGGCAGACGGTGTCGGGTAGTGCCGCGTTGACGAACTCCCCGCGCGAATTCTGGTAGGCGCGGTCTTCCGCCGTCAGCGCGTAGCGCGTGCCGGGGCCGCAATCCGCAAGGTTCTGCCAGTCGCCCGTCGTGTCCGTCGCCGGGAAATACGGGCGGACGATGAAGTTGCCCGACGGCGAAATGCCGTGGATCACCCCGTCTTCCTGAACGCCGTTGACGACGCCGTTGCCGCCGCAGACTTCGTCGCAGACGTTGCGCAGGTCGTCCGAATTATAGGGGTAGGGGCGTTCGTGATTCCTGAGCAGGTCGCTCTTGTAATAGAAGCCGCTCAGATAGGCGTTGTAGCCGTCCTCCTCGATATCGCCCTGGCCGCCCGTGAGCGAGAGGCGGTATTGCGCCGCGTCGCCGCGGCTCGAAATGCCGCCCTCGACACGGCCGCTGACGCCCTGCACCTCGCGCTTGGTGATGATGTTGACCACGCCCGCGATCGCATCCGCGCCGTAGCTCGACGAGGCGCCGTCACGCAGCACCTGGATTTCCTGGATGATGTCGTCGGGAATGGTGTTGAGATCGACGAAGTTGCGCGTGCCGTCGTCGGCGAGCGGATAATAGGCCGCGCGCAGGCCGTCGAACAGCACCAGGGTCGAGTTGGTCGAAAGGCCGCGCAGCGACACCGCCGAAGCGCCGCCCGCGAACGCGCCATTCGCCGAGAACGAGTTGGTGAGCGCCGGGCCGTTGTTGGCGGCGAGCGTCTGGATCGCTTCCTGGGTCGTGCTGATGCCGCGCTGGTCGAGATTCTCGGCGGTCACGGTGGTGACCGGCGACACCGTCTCGGTATCGGCGCGGCGGAACAGCGTGCCGGTGACGACGATGTCCTGCGTGACCTCGTCGCCCGTATCGGCGGTCGTGTCGGTCGGGGCCTGCTCGTCCTGCGGGGACGTGGTGGAATCCTGCGGCGCCGTCTCCTGCGCGAAGGCGGGCGATGCCAGGGCCGCCATCAAGCCGATCGGCGCGACGCCGGCGATGAGCAGCGATAGACGAGAACGATTATATGACACGGGGGGGACCTCCCTTTACTGTACGTTGCTGCACGCTTCTCGCGTGCTCGCACCGCACCCCCCCAGGAACTCACGGCGCGATGGCGGCGACGAGTGAGCCCAAATCGCCGGTCAGTAAATCCGTTGTATCGCTTGGCGGCGGCTTTTGTGGCGGGGGTGTCACTCGCCTGCAACACGCTTCCGAAACGATCGGCGTGAGTCCGTCGGCGGGCGATGACCGCCCGATGACGGGTTCCCGATTCGGCATCGTCCTTAGTCGGGCATCGGTCCCGCGATCAGCGACGGATCGATCCGCGCGTCGCGCCATTTGAGGCTCCAGTGAAGGTGCGGCCCCGTCGCGCGGCCGCTTTGGCCGGAGCGCGCGATCACCTGCCCCTGCCGGACATGCTCGCCCGGCCGCACATCGATCTCGGAAAGGTGCAGGAAGGCACTGTTCAATCCCATGCCGTGATCGAGCATCAGAAGGTTGCCCTCGAGCGTGAACGGATGATCGGTGGCAAGAATGACGACGCCGTCGGCCGGCGCACGCACCGGCGTGCCGACGGGCACGGCGACGTCGGTGCCCGAATGGTACGAGCCCTTTTCCCCGCCCTTGTAGATGCGCTGCGCGCCGAAAAGCGTCGAGATACGCCCCGTCGCGGGCCAGATGAAATCCTGCCGCCAGCCTTGTGCGCCGGTCTCCTTTGCGCGGGCCGCGACGATCTGCGCAAGCTCGGGCGGGCGCAGGCGTTTGAACTCGGCCGAGGGCACCGGATATTTGGGCAGCCGATCGAGCCGCGAAATGTCCCACGCGCGCGGCGCGACCGCGAGGCTTCTGGTGATGCGGCGGCCATCGGCGAGCGCCGCCTCCAGCACCGCGGTGGGGCCGTGATCGCGATCGAAGGCGATGAGGAACTTGCCATCGGGCGCAACCGGGATCGCCTCGCCGTCGAAAGCAAGCGAGACGGTGCCTTCGGGCGCCGTGCCGATGATGGTGCCGCCCTGTTCAAGCGCGCCATCCAGCGTGAAATGCGGCGCGGGGGTCGGCGCCGGGGCGGGCGCCGGAACCGGAGCCGGCGCCGACGCCGACGCCGGCGGCATCGGCACAGGCGCGGGCCGCTCGACCGACGGGACGCAGCTTGCGAGCGCGGCGCACGCGGCCGCCGCCGTCCAGCGTGCGGGCTTCATGCGGCGGTATAGGCCTGGGTGGCGATCTCTGCGGTGGCGTAGGGCTCCTGTTTCGCAACGCTCCAGTAGCGCAGATCATCCAACGCGATCGGCGCGCCCGTCACCGCGCACACGACATGATCGCCCGGCGAGAGCACCCGGAACCCGTTCGCCATGTAATGAAGCCTGGCGGCGCGGGCGGTGTTCGACATCAGCATCGGGTGGTCCTCGAAATAACGTTTGGGCTTACAGGAGCGACGGCTGCTCCGGCTTCTTGCGAGCATAGGATTTGGACGCGGGGCGCTCAACCCGCGCATCGACCGTGCCGTCGGCGAAGTGCAACGTCACGGCGCCCGCGCCGCGCGCCGCCGTCGCCGAGCCGACCACCGCCCCGCTCGGCCGCGCTGACACCCAGGCATAGCCGCGCCCGAGCGGCGCCTCCGGGTTGAGCGATTCCAGCAGCCGCCCGGTGCGGTCGAGCCGATCGCGCGCGGTCGCCAGCCGCTGGTCGAGCATCGCCGGGCGCAGCGCCCCGGTGATCCCGTCGAGCTGGCCGCGCGCGCGGGTCAGTCGGTTTTCCAGCCCGCGCGACAATCGGGCGGCGGCATCGTCGAGCCGCTGGCGCTGCGGCCCGAGCAGCGCGTCGCGCCTCGGCAGCAGCCGCGCGAGCGCATCGAGCCGCTCGCGCCCGCGCTCGACATAGCGATGCGCGCAGCGCTGCGACCGCGCGCCGAGCGTGGTGAGCGTCGCCGCCAGCTCCGCGCGCACCGGCACCGCCAGCTCGGCCGCCGCGGTGGGGGTAGGTGCGCGCAGGTCTGCGGCATAATCGGAAAGCCCCGTGTCGGTCTCGTGCCCCACCGCCGAGATGATCGGGATGCGGCACTCGGCGATCGCGCGGACGACCGCTTCCTCGTTGAAGGCCCATAGATCCTCGATCGAACCGCCGCCGCGCCCGACGATCAGCAGGTCCGGCCGCGGCACCGGCCCGCTTTCGCCCAGCGCATCGAACCCGCGGATCGCGCCCGCGATCTGCGCCGCTGCGCCCGGCCCCTGCACCTGCACCGGCCAGAGCACGACATGGCTGGGGCAGCGATCCTCCAGCCGGTGAAGGATGTCGCGGATCACCGCGCCCGTGGGCGAGGTGACGACGCCGATCACGCGCGGCAGGAAGGGCAGCGGCTTCTTGCGCGCGGGGTCGAACAGTCCCTCGGCGCCCAATTGCGCCTTCAATTTTTCGAACAGCGCCATCAGCGCGCCCTCGCCCGCCAGCTCGAGCGTCTCGATCACGATCTGGTATTTGGATCGGCCGGGATAGGTGGTGATCCGCCCGGTCGCGATCACCTCCAGCCCGTCCTGCGGGGCGAAGGCCAGCCGCGCCGCCTGCGTCTTCCACATCACCCCGTCGATCACCGCACTCTCGTCCTTGAGGCAGCAATAGACATGGCCCGAGGCGGCGCGCTTCCACCCCGACAGCTCGCCCCTCAGCCGCACATGCCCGAACTCGCCCTCCACCAGCCGCTTGAGCGCGCCCGACAGCGCGCCCACACTCATCGGCGCGGCGTTGTCGCCGGGGCGCTCGTCAGCTACGAGCCGGGAAACATCGTCTCGGGGAAAATCGCTCATGAACGTCCTGCTGCTCGGGTCCGGAGCCCGCGAACATGCGCTTGCCTGGCGGCTCGCGCAATCGCCGCTCCTGGAAAAGCTCTACGCAGCGCCGGGCAATCCGGGAATCGCCGACCATGCCGAGCTGGCGCCGATCGATCCCGCCGATCATCGCGGAACGATCGATTTCTGCCTGCGCCATTCGATCGGGCTGGTGGTGATCGGCCCCGAGGCGCCGCTGGTGGACGGGCTTGCCGACAATATCCGCACGATGGGCATCGCGGTGTTCGGCCCCGGGCGCGAGGCGGCGCGGCTCGAAGGATCGAAGGGGTTCACGAAGGAGCTGTGCGCGCGCGAGGGCATCCCGACCGCCCGCTTCGAACGCGTCTTTTCGCGAGACGGCGCGCGCGCGGCGCTCAATGATTTTTCGCTGCCGGTCGTCATCAAGGCGGACGGGCTCGCCGCGGGCAAGGGCGTGACGATCGCCGAAACGCGCGACGAGGCCGAGGCCGCGATCGACGCGCTGATCGGCGCGGGGCGCAACGGCGGCGAGGCGGTGATCGAGGAATTCCTGGAGGGCGAGGAAGCGAGCCTGTTCGTGCTGACGGACGGGACGACCGTGATGCCCTTCGGCTCGGCGCAGGACCACAAGCGCGTCGGCGAGGGCGATACCGGGCCGAACACCGGCGGCATGGGCGCCTACAGCCCCGCGCCGGTGCTGTCGCCCGAGCTGGAGACGCGCGCGATCGAGGAGATCGTGCGGCCGACGCTCGCCGGGCTGGCGGCGGCGGGGACGCCCTATTCGGGGGTGCTTTATGCGGGGCTGATGCTGACCGCCGAGGGGCCGAAGCTGATCGAATACAATGTCCGCTTCGGCGATCCCGAGGCGCAGGTGCTGATGATGCGCCTCGACAGCGACCTGCTCGCGCTGATGCTCGCCGCGGCCGAGGGGCGGCTGGGCGAGGAGAAGGCGCCGCGCTTTTCGAGCAAGACCGCCATGACGGTAGTGATCGCCGCGGAAGGCTATCCCGGCGCGCCGAAGAAGGGCGGCATGATCACCGGCATCGACGCGGCCGAAGCGGGCGGCGCGCGGGTGTTCCAGGCGGGAACGGCGGAAGAAGACGGCAACCTCGTCGCCTCGGGCGGCCGCGTCCTCTCGGTCACCGCGACAGGCGACACGCTGAAGCAGGCGCGCGACGCGGCCTATGCGGCGGTGGACAAGATCGATTTCGCCGACGGCTTCTGTCGCCGCGACATCGGCTGGCGCGAGCTGGAGCGGCAGCGTTGAAGGCACCCGCCCGCCGCGTGCGCGTTCGTGAACCTTTGGAGCCTGCCCGTGTTTGAAGCAGCGCTCCCGCGTCCGCAGGAGTAGACGCGCAGAGCATAGGGACACTCATGGCAGAAACGCTGGGCGCCGCCATTCCCGACGATGTCGACAGCCTCGCGCATGAGGTGCTGAAGGCGGCGTCCGAAAAGGACCTGGCGCTCACCACCGCGGAGAGCTGCACCGGCGGGCTGCTCGCCTCGCTCCTCACCGATGTCGAGGGGATGAGCCACGTCTTCGAGCGCGGCTTCGTCACCTACAGCAAGGATGCGAAATGCGAATTGCTCGGTCTCTCGCACGCCGAGATCGACCGCTGCGGCGCGGTGAGCCGGGAGGTGGCGATCGCGATGGCCGAGGGCGCGCTGGCGGGGTCGCATGCGGACGTGGCGGTGTCGATCACCGGGTTCGCGGGGCCGACCGGCGGCAAGGGCGAGCCCGGCCTCGTCCATTTCGGCTGCGCGCGAACCGGCCGCGCCACCGCGCATCACGAGGCGCATTTCGGCGACGACGACCGCGGTGCCGTGCGCATCGCAAGCCTCCGCGTGGCGCTGCAAATGCTCAAGGACGCGATCGAGGGCTGAGCGCCCCTGCGAAAGCAGGAGCCCAGGGTTGCACGCGAAGCGCTCGACTCCCGGGCTCCCGCTTGCGTGGGACCTTTGCATAGGTCGTACATTGCCCCCGCCCTTCGCCATTCCCGCGAAGGCGCGGTTCACGCCGTCACAACCACCCCGTCCACCACCATCACCGGCCAGCGCGTCAGCCCCTGCCCCGCGCACGGGCCGCCGAGGCAGCGCCCGGTTCGAATCGCGAACACCGCCCCGTGCCAGCGACACGCGATCACCTCGCCCGAGGGGCTGAGGTAATCATCCAGCTTCTGCGCAAGCGGCAGGCCCATGTGCGGGCAGCGATCGACATAGCCGAACACCGCCTCCCCCTTGCGCACGACGAAGCCATGGAAGCGCCCGGCGCGCATCTGAAGAACGAAGTTACGCGCGCCGCCGTCCGGGATCGACGCGAGCGGCGCCAGCGCCACCCCCGCCGGCGTCGCCGACAGCCGCTCGCCGCTCACCGGGGGAGCTGCGCCTTCGGGAAATCGGCCCAGGCCTCGTCATAGTCGGGCTGCGCGCGGCCGAGCGCGAACCGCGTCGGCGTATAGGGCCAGCAGCTTTCGACCATGAACGCCATCGTGCCTTCGATCTTGTGCGGCTTCAAGTCGGCCTCGCTCGCCGCCTTCCAGCTCGCGACGTCCGGCCCGTGCCCCGACATCATGTTGTGGAGCGAGATGCCGCCCGGCGCGAAGCCTTCCGCCTTGGCATCATAGGCGCCGCGGATCAGCCCCATTGCTTCCGACATCACGTTGCGGTGGAACCAGGGCGGGCGGAAGCTGTGCTCGGCCACCATCCAGCGCGGCGGGAAGATCACGACATCGGCATTCGCCCGGCCCGGCACGTCGCTGGGCGAGGTGAGCAACGTGAAGATCGACGGATCGGGATGATCGAAGCTCACCGTGTTGATCGTGTTGAACCGATCGAGATCGTAGCGCCACGGTGCGAGATTGCCATGCCACGCCACGACGTCGAGCGGCGAATGATCGAGCGTCGTCGTCCACAGCGATCCGAGGAATTTCTGGACCACCTCGGTTGGCTCATCGCGATCCTCGAACCACGCGACCGGCGTCTCGAAATCGCGCGGATTGGCGAGGCCGTTGGCGCCGATCGGCCCAAGATCGGGCAGGCGGAACAGGCTGCCGTGATTCTCCGCAACATAGCCGCGCGCGCTGCCGTCGGGCAGCACGGCGCGGAAGCGCACGCCGCGGGGCACCAGCGCGATCTGGCCGGGCGCGGCCTCGATCCGGCCGAGCTCGGTCAGCAGCTCCAGCCGCCCCTGCTCGGGGATGAAAAGCAGTTCGCCGTCGGCATCGACGAACACGCGGTCCGTCATGTCCTTCGTCGCCGCGTAGACATGGAGCGCGACGCCTTCGAGGCTCGCCGGATCGCGGTTGGCCATCATCGTCGTCATGCCGTCGATCAGGTCGACCGTATCGTCGGGTATCGGTAGCGGGTCCCAGCGCAGCCGGTTGGGTGCAAGTGGATCGTCGGCGGTGCCGGACGCGAAGTTCCTGGCGCCCTCATAACGCGCGTAGGGCGGATGCTCGGCGGTGGGCCGCATCCGGTAAAGCCATGACCGCCGATTCTCCGATCGCGGCGCCGTGAAGGCGGTGCCCGAAAGCTGCTCGGTATAGAGCCCGAACGCGGGCCGTTGCGGCGAGTTCTGCCCGACCGGCAGCGCGCCCGCCACCGCCTCGGTCGAGACATGGTTGCCGAAGCCGGGGATGTAGTCGGCCATCGAGCGAGCTCCTTATTGATTCACGCGGAGGCGCGGAGACGCGGAGAGTTCGGGCTCCCCATCGGATGGGCCACCCGATACTCCGCTGCGCTGCCACGACGATTGACGAGCCGCTCCGCGGCTCCTTCCTCTCCGCGACTCCGCGCCTCCGCGTGAACCTCCTATTTCCTACGCATCCACCGAAATCACCCCGCGCCGGATCTGGTCCAGCTCGATGCTCTCGAACAGCGCCTGGAAATTGCCGTTGCCGAAGCCCTCATTGCCCTTGCGCTGGATGATCTCGAAGAAGATCGGGCCGACCATGTTCTCGGTGAAGATCTGGAGCAGGATGCCCTCATCGCCGACATTGCCGTCGATCAGGATGCGGTTCTTCCTGAGGCGCTCCAGATCCTCGCCATGGCCGGGGACGCGCTTGTCGACCAGTTCGTAATAGGTCTCGATCGTGTCCTGCAGCTTCACGCCGCGCGCGCGCAGCTTCTCGACCGTTTCGTAGATATTGTCGGTGGTGAGCGCGAGATGCTGGATGCCCTCGCCTTTGTATTCGCGGATGAACTCCTCGATCTGCGAATTCTCGTCCTGGCTTTCGTTGAGCGGGATACGAATCTGTTTGTCGGGGGCGATCATCGCCTGGCTGAACAGCCCGGTCGCCTTGCCCTTGATGTCGAAATATTTCTGCTCCTCGAAGCCGAACAGCCTGGCGTAGAAGCTCGACCAGGTGCGCATCTCGCCGCGGCGGACGTTGTGCGTGAGGTGATCGAGCAGGTCGAGCCCGACATTGTTCTCGGCTTCCGCTTCCCGCCAGCCGGGAACCTCGTCCCAATCCGCGTAGAGATCGGCGCCGGCCTTCACCAGATAGAGATACGATCCGCCGATCCCCTCGATCGCGCAGGCATCGTCGCCCAGGATACCGCGGCCCGCATCAACGGCCTTGGCGCCTTCCGAGATCGCATGGTCATAGGCCGCCCTGGGATCGGCGACGCGGAACGCCATGCTGCTCGCCGACGGCCCGTGCTCGGCGCGGAAATCGGCGGCCTGGCCTTCCTTTTCGCGGTTGAGGAGCAGGTTGATGCGCCCCTGCTTGTATCGGGTCACGTCCCTGGTCGGGTGCCTGTGCGCGGCGACGAAGCCCATCTGCTCGAACTGCTTGGCGAGCGTGTCGGCGTCCGGCGAGGTGAACTCGCAGAATTCGAAGCCGTCGAGGCCCAGGGGGTTGGCAGGATCGGTCATGGCAAAAGACTCGCGGGAAATTGGTTTCGAATGATACTAATTGTCCCCGATTGCCAAAATGGTGTCAACCGTTACGAGTCTCCTCATGTCTCTCAAAGGCGGCAGCCGGGCGCTCCTGCTCGACCATTTTCTGCCCTATCGGATGTCGTTCACCTCGAACCTGGTGAGCGACCTGATCGCGCGCACCTATGGCGCGCTGTTCGGGCTGACGATCCCCGAATGGCGGGTGGTGGCGGTGGTCGCCGAGACGGGCGGGATCACGCAGGGCGAGATCTGCCAGCGTACCCGCATGGATAAGGTGACGGTGAGCCGCGCCGCGATCGCGCTCGTGGGCCGCGGCCTGCTGGAGCGCCTCGCCAACGAGGAGGACCGCCGCTCGCACCATCTCGTGCTCACCGACGCGGGCCGCACGCTTCATGCGACCACTGCGCCCAAGGCGCTCGACATCGAGCGACGCATCTTCGCGCATTTCGAGCATGAGGAGGTCGAGCGGTTCGAGGCGATGCTCCGCCGGATCGACCAAATCGCCTTCGACCTTGCCGCCGAGGAGGAACGCCGGAAAGCGGGGGAACGGAGAAGCTAACGTTCAGCAGCCTCCCCGTTCGTGCTGAGCTTGTCGAAGCACGTCCCTCCGCATTACACCGCCCTTCGACAAGCTCAGGGCGAACGGAACCAATGTTTCACCCCAGCTTCCCGAAGGTCGCCTCGAATCCCGCGCGGTCTCCCGCCGCGAGCAACCGCGCCTGCTCGATCCAGCGGTCGCGCGCCATCCGGCCGGAGAAATTTCCCAGCTTCGCGTCGAGCGACGCCGCTTCGTCGTCCGACAGCGCCGCGAGTTGATCGACGCGGGTGATGCCGTGCTCGGCCAGCCGCGCGGCGACCTTGGGGCCGAGGCCCTTGATCATCGTGACCTTGCCGTCGCCGAGCGCGGTCGAAGCCGGTGCCGGTGCCGGTGACGCCGCGGGCACGGGCGCCGGCGCGGTATCCTCGTCCACCGCAAGCGCGGCGGGGTTCGCCTCCTGCGGCGCACTCGCCGGAATCGGCACGTCGGCGAGCGGCGGAGGCGGCGGCGCGACGGGCGGCTCGGTCGCCGCGGGCGCTGCCGCCTCTTCGCGCCGTTCGCGCGCCAGCTCTTCGGCGCGGCGCCGCTCGCGCCGCCGGGTGACACCCCACCAGATGGCGAGGATCACCAGAATCGCGAACAGCACGATCAACACGAGGTGCGTCGTGGTGATCGCCCCCATCACCTCGTCCGTGCCCAGACCGTTTTCCATTTCCCTGTTCTCCTTCGGCTCTAGCGCTCGGCAACCAGCGGCGCGAAGCGCGCCACCTGCCGCCCGATCAGCGAGAGTTGCTCGACCACCGCCGGGTCGCTGCACCCGCCTTCATCGTCGAACGAGGCCGAGCGGACGTTGATCGCGGCCGCGAACGGCGTCGGCCAGCCGCGCAGCGCGTGGACGATCGATCGCAGCGCCGCGATCGTGCTGCCCGTCGTCTGCCAGCCGTGCGCGGTGGTGATCAGCCCCACCGGCATGTCGGCGAGATACGGCCGCGCATCGCGCGAGGTTTCCTCCAGCAGATCGAGCGCATTCTTGACCACGCCCGAGATGCTGCCGTGATAGCCGGGGCTAGCGATGATCATCGCCGATGCGTCGCGCACCGCATCGACGAAGGCGCGCTCGTGCTCGGTCCGCGTCGTCGCGCGCGGGTTGTAGAGCGGCAGCCGCGCCATGTCCTCGCCGCCGAACATGCGCGTGCGGAACCCCTCCGTCGCCGCCGCCTCCAGCGCGATGGCGAGCGCGCGCTCGGTCGAGGAGGGGCCGCCGATCACGCCGCCGATCCCGACCACGAGCGGTTGGTTGCTGTCGGCTGGATCGGGCATCGGCACACTCTTGTCGGGGAAGGGAGGGCCGGGATAGCCCGCCCCGCGCGCCACCTCAATGCGCGAAAGCGATTGGGCGCGCAGCCGCGATGCTGTATAGCGCCCTCGCTCTGTCCATGGCGAGATTGCGCTCGCTGTTTTACATTGGTAATACAGCTATCCGCCTGACCCACGCGGATTCCTGACTCGAAGACGATGCGCGACGACCCCTATCCGATCATCTCCCGACGCGGCGGCGCTCCGTTCGAACCCGAACACGGTATCGCGCCGCCCGTGGGGTATGACGATTTCGACGGCTGGGACACGGACGAGGAGGCGTTCGGTGAAGAGTGCCCGCGCCGCATCCGCTGGCTGCGCTGGGGTCTGCGCGGGCTGGGCGTGCTCCTCGTCCTGCTCGTGCTCGTCATCGCGTGGCTCGCGGTGACGGCGCCGCTCTCCAAGTCGCTCGAGCCGCCGACGCCGCCCTCGATCACCCTGCTCGCGGCGGACGGCACGCCGATCGCGCGGCGCGGCGCGATCATCGGCGAGCCCGTCGATGCCGCCGCGCTCCCCGACGACGTGAAGGACGCCTTCCTCGCGATCGAGGACCGGCGCTTCTACAGCCATTGGGGCATCGACCCCAGGGGCATCGCGCGCGCGGCGATCCACAATTTCATGGCGGGCGGCGTGGTCGAAGGCGGCAGCACGATCACGCAGCAGCTCGCCAAGAACGCCTTCCTCGATTCGGACCGCACCTTCGCGCGCAAGCTGCGCGAGGCGCTGATCTCCTTCTGGCTCGAAGCATGGCTCACCAAGGACGAGATCCTCTCGCGCTATCTCTCCAACGTCTATTTCGGCGACAATGTCTACGGCCTGCGCGCCGCTGCGCAGCATTATTTCAGCCGCGACCCCGAGGATCTGACGCTGAGCCAGGCGGCGATGCTGGCGGGGCTCGTCAAGGCGCCCTCGCGCCTCGCCCCGACCGGCAATCTCGACGGCGCCCGCGATCGGCAAAAGCTCGTGATCGGTGCGATGGAGGATGCGGGCTTCATCACCCATGCCGAGGCGCTCGAGGCGAAGCCCGCGCGGCTCAAGGTCCACAAGGTCCGCGATCTTCCCAACGGCACCTATTTTGCGGACTGGGTGCTCCCCGCCGCGCGCGACAATGCGGGCGAGGTCCGTTCCGAAACGACCGTGCGCACCACGCTCGACATGCGCCTGCAAAAAGCCGCCGAGCGCGCGGTGCGCCGCGCCGGGCTGCACAAGGCGCAGGTCGCGCTCGTCGCGATGAAGCCCGACGGCAGCGTCGTCGCGATGGTCGGCGGCAAATCCTATGCCGACAGCCAGTTCAACCGCGCGACGCAGGCGCGCCGCCAGCCCGGCTCCACCTTCAAGCTCTTCGTCTATCTCGCGGCGTTGCGCTACGGCATGACCCCCGAATCGATGGTCGCCGACGCGCCGGTCACGATCGGCGACTGGTCGCCCGAGAACGACAACGGCAAGTATCGCGGCGACATCACGCTGCGCACCGCCTTCGCGATCTCGTCCAACGTCGCGGCCGCCCGGTTGACCCAGGAGGTGGGCGTCAGGAACGTGATCCGCGCCGCGCGCGACCTCGGTATCTCGACCCCGATCCCCGAGGAGGCGACGATCGCATTGGGCACCGCCAACGTCTCATTGCTCGAACTGACCTCGGCCTTCGCCGCGATCGCCGCGGGCGAGTATCCGATCGAGGCGCACGGGGTGAACGATACCCGCGAAAAAGGCTGGATCGAGAGCCTCACCGGCGGCACCCACGAGTTGCCCGACCGCGTCCTCGACGACATGCGCGAATTGCTCAACGCCTCGGTCGAGCACGGCACCAGCCACGATGCCGAGCTCTCGGTCGAGACGTTCGGCAAGACCGGCACCACACAGGACAATCGCGACGGCTGGTTCGTGGGCTATGCGGACGGGCTGGTGACGGGCGTGTGGGTCGGCAATGACGACAATTCGCCCAATCCGGGTCTGCACGGCGGCGGCGTGCCCGCGCGCATCTGGCGCGATTTCATGACCCGCGCGCTGGGCGTCGGCCGCGCCGCCCCCCCGCCCGAGCCGGCGCCGGCCGAGGAGGAGGACCCGGTCGGCGACCTGATCGACGCGACGATCGACCTCGATACGCCCGCGGCCGAAATTCAGGGCGCGATCGGCGACATCGGCATCAACCTGACGATCGGCAATGACGGCAGCATCGAACTCGCGCCGCCCCCCGCCCCGCCCACACGGGATCGCGCGCGGCGACCCGAAGAGGCGGTGGAGCCCGAGGGGGAATAAAGCGGATCATGAGCAGAACGACGTATCAGCCGTTCTGCATCAAATCTGCGCCGCTCTCCCGCGAAAGCGGGAGTCCAGGGTTTGAGGCGTGGCGCCCGGCATCCTGGACTCCCGCTTTCGCGGGAGAACAGCCACCGCAGCACATGTCCGGCATGTGAGCACCGGAAGCGCGGGAAACCACCATTCGCAGGCCGCCCTGGGCTGAAGGTCGCCCGTCAGGCGAGCTGGGCGCTGATCAGGAAGCGCGCGCGGCTTTCGGCGGAGCGGCGGCGCAACTCGTCCATCGCGCGCTCCTCGGTCGCGTCGAGCATCGCGGCGAGCAGGCGATGGAAATGCTCGCGCATCGCGATGCGTGCCGCCTGCGGGTCGCGGCGGCGCAGCGCGTCGACAATGCGGGCGTGCTCGTCATGGCGGGTGGCGCCGTCATGATGGCAGACGGCGGCATGCGTCTCGCGCACCTGCGGCAGCTCGGTGCGCATCCGCCACAAGGTCTTGACGACATGGATGATCGCCTGATTGCCCGTGGCCAATGCGATCGTCAGGTGGAACTCGCGATCCGCGTCGTTCCCGTTGCCCTCGTCCTGCTGCATCGCCGCGAGCAGATCGTCGAGCTTCGCCAGCGCCTCGTCGGTGATGATCGGCGCCGCGAGCGCGGCCGCCTCCGATTCGAACAACGACCGCGCCTCGGTCAGCTCGAACGCGCTGACATCGGGCAGCGCGTCGTCCTCGGCCTTCTGTTCCGACACATAGACGCCGGACCCGGTCTTGATCTGGACCCTGCCCAGCGCCTGGAGCGCGATCTCGGCCTCCCGGATCGTGACGCGGCTGACGCCGAACCGCTCCGACAGCTCACGCTCTCCCGGCAGCCGCGAGCCCGGCGGGAACACGCCATCCTCGATCAGCATGACGATGCGGTCGGCGACATCCTGGAACAGGCGGCGATTAGCCATTGGCGATACGATTCCCGTGCTGCGGTCCGCCGATTGTCATACCGCTTTGCCTGGGAAGCACAAGCCGGCCTTCAGAACTTGACGCGGACACCCATGAAATATTTCGAGCCGTAATAATGATATTGGCGGCTGCTGCCGTAGATCGGCATGTAGGTGACCTTGGGCTCGTTGAAGATGTTGAGCGCCTCGAACCGCAGCGAGACGTGGCGATTGATGCTGTACGATGCGCGCAGATCGAGCGTGTCGGCGCCGCGCACATAGCGCAGTTGACGGTTGCCGCCGACGAAGCTCTGATAATATTTCGACCGGTAATCATAGATCGCCTGCAGCGAGAGCCCGCCGATCTGATAATAAAGCTGAGCGGACAGGACATGCTTCGAATAGCCGGTCAGGTTCGCGGGCGGGATGATGCCGGGCGTCACCTCGCCCGTCTCCGGATCGACGACGTCGCCCAGGCGGATATCGTAATTCCTGAAATTCGAATCGGCATAGCTGTAGCTCAGCTTGCCCCCCAGCCCGTCGAACGGCTTGGGCAGCCACGAGAAGCGGTTCGCCAGCGTCACCTCGAGCCCGTAGATGCGGCTCTTCTCGTCGCTGTTCTGCCGCTGGGTGACGGGCGCGGTGACGGTCTCTCCGCCGATCACGAACTGCTCGTCGATCGCGACCGGCAGGAACCCGCCGTTGAAGCTCTTGTAATAGAGCGTGCCCGCGACGATCGTGTCCTTGTTCGGATACCATTCGAGCGCGAGATCGCCGTTCCACGACATGATCGGCTTCAGCCGCGGGCTGCCGCTCGCGGTGATCTCGCCGATCGCATCCTCGATCGAGGTGAAGTCGGTCCCGTCCTCGAGATCGATGTCGCGGCCTGCGGCAAGATCGCTCGGCGCCGGGCGCGACATCGCCCGATAGGCCGCCGCGCGCAGCAGCACGTCGGGCGCCAGCTCGAAATTGGCGTTGATGCTGGGCAGCGCGCGGAAATAGTGGTTCTTGATCGTGACCGTATCGAAGTCGCCATTCTCGACCAGCCGGATCGAGCCGTCGGGATTGTCGACGACATCGAACCCGCTGCGCAGGCCGTATGACGTCAGGTGCGTATCGACCAGCCGCACGCCGAAATTGCCGCGCACCGGCAGATCGCCGAGCGCGCTGTCGTACGAGGCCATCACATAGCCCGACCAGACCTTCTCGCGCACGTCGGCATTGCCCACCGAGCGGACGTCGTCATTGGGCCCGGGGTCTTCGGTGCCGAGATAATGCTCGAACTGGCACAGCGTGTCGAAGGTCGCCCAGGAGGTGACCGACTGATTGGGCGCGTCGGAGAGATAGCCGCGCTGCGGGAAGGCGGTGCGGCACGCGAGGTTGATCTCGCGATCCACGTCACGGTCGCCTTGCGTGATCTCGACGCGATCGTCGAACGCGGTATAGCGCCGCCGCGAATAGCGCGCGCCCGCGTCGATCCGATCGATGAAGCCGTCGAGATCATAGCCCGCGTCGAACCGCGCGGCGATGAGGTCGTCGGTCTTGTATTCGTCGTCGCGCCGCAGCCGCGCGTCGTCGCTGAAGATCGACCAGTCGTGATAATCGAAGGCGGGATCGAAGGTGATGATCGTCGCGAAGCCCTGGCGCGCGTCGATCGTGTAGGGAATGCGCTGCTCGCCCACCGGCGTCGGATCGCCGAAGATGTCGAGCTTGTCGGTGCGCAGGCGGATGTTGCGCTCGATCGTCTCGCGCTCGGTGCGCGAATAGGAGATGTCGGTCGACAGCGTCAGCCGGTCGGTCGCCTGCCAGGCGATCGATCCGCCGCCGCCGATATATTTCTCGTCGCGCGTGTAATAATTGCCCGTCGCCTCGACCGAGCTGCTGCCGTGCGCGAACAGCAGATTGCCGTCATCGGAATAGACCACGTCATGAAGATCGCGGCGGCCTTCGGAAAGGTTCAGGTCGTGCCGGTCCTCTACGTAGAAGCGCTTCGAATATTGGAAATCGAGATTGACGTCGATCGTGCTCGTCGGCTGCCATTGCGCCGATCCCATGAAGGCGTCGCGGCGGTCGTAATCACCGGTGATCTGGCGGAAGGTGCGTGAATTCGGCGCGAGATAGAAGGGTGTGCCGGCATTGCCTTCCTCGCGGCTCACCTCCTCGCAATTGCCGCTCACCGCCATCGTCGCGTTGCACGCCACCCACGTGCTGCTCCCCGCATAGGTTTCCTCGGGATCGTCGACGTCGTTGCGCTGGAAACCCAGCGCGAGGCCGAATTCGCCGAGGCTGCCGAGATCGTACTGGTCGACGTAACTCAGCGTGCCGCGCCAGCCCCATGCGCTCGATCCCGTGACCTTGTCCTGATAGGGGTTGTAGTTCGCCTTCACCTCGGCCTGGATGCGGCGCTTGCCGTAATCGAGCGCGCGCAGCGTGCCGAGTTCGATCGTGCCGGCGACGCCGCCTTCGACCAGATTGGCCTGCTGCGACTTGTAGATCTCGATCGAGTTGATCAGCTCGGACGGGAACTGGTTGAAATTGACCGCGCGGTCGCCGCTGCCGTTGGTCGCCTCGCGACCGTTGAAGGTGGTGTTGCTGAGGAACGAGCCGAGGCCGCGCAACGCGATCTCGGTGGCGCCGCCCTTTTCCCGATGCGTCGCCGCGCCGGTGATCGTCTCGATGGCCTCGCCGATCGACAAGGCGGGCAGGTCGCCGATGTCCTGCGCGCTCAGCGCATCGACGATCGCGTTCGCATCGCGCTTGACCGCGATCGAGGTTTCGATCGTCTGGCGGATGCCCGTGACGACGATCTCGTCATCGGCCGCGGGTTCGGATTGCACCGACCGGGCCGGCGGTGCGGCGGTGCCCTGATCCTGCGCCGCGGCGGGCGCCGCCGCCAGCAGCGCCGGAAGCGCGGCGGTCCCGAGCAGCAATGGCCTGGGCGTGCGCGCCGTCCGGCCGCCGTCCTTGCGCTGCGTTGCCCGACCCATGCTCACCTCCCCTGACGATTCTTTATACCGATACGCTGATCGTGTTCAGTCCTGTTGTCAATCATGTTGTTCATACCATTATCAGGTATTTTGGTATGGGCTTGAGCGCGTGGGCGTCAGGCCGCGACCATCGACCGGCGGAAATCGCCGTCTCCGCGGCACCTTCGCCAACTTCGGCCGGGTCAGGAAAAAAACAGCCCGCCGTTGATGTCGAGATTGACCCCGGCCAGGAAACTGGCGTCGTCGGAGGCGAGATAGGCGATTGTCGCGGCGACCTCTTCGGGCGCGCCTTCGCGACGCAGCGGGGTCTTGTCGGCGGTGGCCTTGCGCCCTTCGGGCTTCGAGAAGATGTCGTGGAAGCTGGTGCCGATCAGCCCCGGGCACACCGCGTTGACGCGAATACCCTGCGGGCCCAGCTCCTTGGCGAGCCCGCGCGTGAAGGTCATCAGCGCGCCCTTGGCGGTCGCATAGAGGATCGCGCCCGGCCCGCCGCCGTCGCGCCCCGCGAGCGAGGAGACGTTGATCACCGCGCTCCCCTCGCGCATCAGCGGCCTGGCCGCCCTCGTGACGAGGAAGGCGGATTTGAGGTTGAGATCCATCACCTGGTCGTAAAAGGCCTCGTCCATCTCCTCGATCGTCCGCCGCGCGACCATGCCGCCGGCGAGGTTGACGAGGATGTCGATCCGCGCGCCGAACGCGTCCACGCCCGCGGCGATCAGCGCATCGACCTGATCCGCCTTGGTCACGTCGGCGCGATGGACGATCGCCGTGCCGCCCGCTTGCCCGATCGCATCGGCGGTCGCCTCGGCCGCGGCTTCGTCATTGGCGTAGTTGACGATCACCCGCGCGCCTTCGCTCGCGAGCCGCAGCGAGACCGCGCGGCCGATATCGCGCCCGCCGCCCGTGACGAGCGCGACCTTGTCCTTGAACCTCATGAATCTTCCCTTGCGTTGGTGATATTGGGGTCCGCGACCGGCGCGATCTTTCCGCCGAGCAGCCAGACCGAGAGCAGCGCCAGCGGCACGATCGCCGCCGCCAGCGCGAAGATCGGCGCGTAGCTCGCCTTGGTCATCATCGGCACCAGCCAGGTGGTGATGAGCGTGCCCGCCACGGCCGCCGTGCCGCTGATCCCGGCGAGCGAGCCGACCGCGCCGCCGCCGAAATAATCGCTCGGCATCGTCTGGATGTTGCCGATCGCGACCTGGAAGCCGAACAGGATCGCCGCGATCAGCAGCACCGCATAGAGCGGGCTCGCGGCGGTCATCGTCAGCAGCAGCGCCGGCATCATGATCACACAGCCGAGCGTGATCGTGCCCTTGCGCGCCGCATCGATCGACCAGCCCTTGCGGATCAGGACCCCCGCCAGCCAGCCGCCGAACAGGCTGCCCAGCATCGCGCCGACATAGGGCACCCAGGCGAACAGCCCGATCTGCTTGACGTCGAAGCCGAACGTTTCGGCGAGGTAGATCGGCAGCCAGGCGACGAACAGCCACCAGATCGGATCGAGGAAGAAGCGCCCGGCGATCACCGCCCAGCTCTGCCGCTGCCTGAGCAGCGCGCCCCAGCCGGGCGACCAGGTGCCGCCCTCCGCAGCGGTCGGATCGGCCTCGCCGCGCCCGGCGATGTGCGCGCGCTCGGCCTCGCTCAGCCAGGGATGGCCGTCGGGATCGGCGCGGTAGAACCACAGCCAGGGCATCAGCCACAGGAAGCCGAGCAGCCCGACGATCAGGAACGCGCCACGCCAGCCCACGCCGGTGAAGAGCAAGGCGACGAGCGGCGCCGAGACGATCCCGCCGATCGACGCGCCCGAATTGAAGATGCCCTGCGCGAACGCCCGCTCGCGCGGGGGAAACCAGATCGCGCACGCCTTGGTCGCGCCCGGCCAGTTGCCCGCCTCGCTGACGCCCAGCGTCGCGCGCAGCACGCTTAGCAGGCCGATCGAGCGGACCACCGAATGCAGCCCGATCGACACCGACCAGACGAGGATCGACAGCGCGAAGCCGAGCCGCGTCCCGATCACGTCGAAGATCTTGCCGAACAACGACTGGCCGACCGCATAAGCGAGCATGAAGATGGTGACGAGTAGCGCGTAATCGGTCTTGTCGGCACCGATCTCGCGCGAGACCGCGGGCCACATCACCGCGAGCGCGTTGCGGTCGATATAGTTGATCACCGTCGCGAACGCGATCAACCCGATCACGATCCAGCGCATGCCGCCGAGTTTCATGTCCCTCGTCCCGCCTTGTTCCTGCTGTCGAAGCGCGCCCAATGGCCCGTCCATTCGAGCCGCTGCCCGTCGACCGTCGCGTGGTGCGCCTTTGCCGGATCGGCATCGTCGGCGATCGCGAGCCGGATCACGCGGTCGTCCTCGAGCTGCACCGTCACCACGTCGGCATCGCTCGCGCGGGTCCGGCGCAGCGCCGCGATGCGGCTGTGGCTGCCGACCGTCGTTTCGGCGGAAGGATCATAAACGCCGTGCGGTTCGAGCATTGCGACGAAGGTCGCGTCCTCGGCGCCGTCGAGCCGCTCGATCAGCACCGGCTCGCGGCGCAGGTTGAAATGCGGGTCGTTGGCGCCGCTCTCGGCGAGGATCACGCGCGCGCCCTCGGGCGGGAGCATCCGATAGGTGTAGAAGCGCCCGTCGAGCAGCCAGGTGAGCGTCGCATCGTCCGCGCCCGGTGTGCCGACCGCATCGACCCAGAGATGCTGGTAACCGTTGGCCTTGCCCAGCACCGGCCGCTCGGCGACGTTCGATTTCAGCGCAAAGCCGACATCGATGATGTGCCCGGCATAATGGAGCGGCAGGTCGTATCGCGCGGGCTTGTCGCCATCGACCTTGAGGAGGTCGATCACGATCGGATCGGTGAAGCCCTCGACCTTCAATTGCGCGAGCGTGCGGCGGAAGCGCACGCCCGGATAGGCGCCGACCATCTCTGCGGTGCTGAGCTGCGTCGCGCCCTCGCCGACGAACGCGATCTGGCGCGGCGCGCGCGTTTCGCCCAGCTTCCCATCCGCGCCGAAATGGCTGGTCTCGTTCACGACCAGCGTGTTGTGCGCGATCGTCTGCTTGGCCCAGCTCTCATTCTCGGGAAGGTAGCGCCCGCCTTCCTTCGCCTCGATGTTGAGGAAGCGTGCCGCACCGTAATCGGTGACGACGGGATCGCCGTTCGCGTAGAGAATCCAGCTCAACTTGTCGAAATGGCCGTGCCCCATGCCCTGCGCGCTGTTCTTGGCGACGAGCACCTCGGCATCGGCCTCCGGCCCCGAGCGCAGGATGGCGAGCGCGCCCTGATCGCCCTTCGGCCCGTCGCGCAGCAGCAGCGAGCGGAAGGGAAAGGGTTTCGCCTTGCCCGCCGCGAGATCACGCGCGACCGCCAATCCCTCGGGCGTCAGCACGGTGCGGCCCTGCCATTTGGCGATCGACAGCAAGCCCGGCTCTTGCGTCGCGCCATAGCCGATCGCAACCGCGTGATAGAGCTCTTCGGTGCGCAGGCTCTTGTCGCGCATCGCATCGTTCAGCGGGAAGAAATAGCCCTTATAGGTGAGCTGGATCGTGGTGCGGATCGCCTTGGGGATGATCCCGTCGCGATATTGGAAGATATGCCGCTGGGGCTCGTTGGCCTCGATCGCGTGCGCGAACAGCACGAAGGGCAGCAGCGCGTAGCGTTGGTAATAAGGCCCTTCGGTATAATAGCCGTCGGGCGAGAAGAGCAGGTTGAGCTGGCGCAGGAAGCCGCCCTTGCCGCTCTTGTCGAGGCCCAGAAGCGCCTTTTCGACGAGATCGTGGTCGCGCAGCACATAGCCGGTCATGCCCACCCCGGCGTCGGCCCAGGTGGCGTGATTGTGGATGCGGTTGAACAGCCTGGGCGAACCGTCCGACAGGAAATGCGCCATCGCGGCGAAGACGTTCGTGTCGATCGTCGCGCGGTCGGCGGCGCTCAGCGTGTCGCGGATCGCGTCATAGCCCTGCACCGCATAGACCAGCCATACGCTGTCGTTGAGCGTCTGCCAGAACAGCCGCCCCGCCGATTGTTTACGGGTCGCCGCCGGATGCGGTCCGAGCGTCGGGTAGAGCTTCGCATAGGCGAGCAGCATCTCGCGGACGAAATCGGCATAGGCCTTCTCGCCCGTGATCCGATACAGCAGCCCGGCCTCGTAGATGGCCTTGTAGTTGCGCTTGTGCTGCTCGTGCGTGTAGCCGCCGCCGGGATCCTTCGGCACCGGCACGACGATGCCTGCGCGCATCGCCGCATCGACCTCGGCTTTCGTCCGCGCGAGTTCCCGAGCGAACAAGGGATAGCGCATCGCCTCGTCGCGCATCGCCGCCATCGCCGAGGCGTCGATGAGCACCGGCTTCGCATCCCCGCTCGCCGCTGCCGAGGCGGGAAAGGGGGTGGCCGCGAGGAGGAGGGCCGCGGCCACCAGGGGGGAAAGCCGCGCCTTCATCGAACCACGTTGCCGGCAAGCTCGGCGCGCTGCGGCCCACGATAATAAAGCTCGCGGATCACCGGCGCGGGCGTGTTCGAGAAGCGGTTGTCCACGATGCGCGTGCGCGGCGTGCCGACGCTGTGCGTCACGCGGATCGGCGCGCTGTCGGTGAAGATGTTGTCCGCGATCTCGGCGACCTGAACACCCGACAGGCTGATCGACGCACCCGCCGCTGTGCCGCTGTTCGCGACCGTCGATCCGGTCATGCGGAATTGCGGGCCGAAGGTGCTCTCGTCGCGCCCGCCGCGGAAGATGTCCGCGATCTGGCCGACCTCACGGAAGCGGCTGTCCCCGATCGCGACGCGCTCGACATTGTACCAGCCCTTGTCGCCCGTTTCCGAATGCGCCGCGATCACCTTGCCCGACAGCCCATCGACGTCGCTGCCGGTGATCGCGATATGGCCGGCGAGCTGCGAGGGCGCGGTCGCGATCAGGTCGAAACCGGGCGCGCCATCCATGGCGGTGAAGCGGCTGTCGGCGATCTCGACGGCATAATTGGCGAGCATCGGCCCCGGCGCGGTGCGGATCACGGCATTACCCGTCGCCTTGGGCGCGCGGTCGCCCGCGATCGTCACCCCGGAAAGCCGCAGCCGCCCGCCCTCGGCGATGCGGAACAGGGTCGGCGCGGTGAAGCGGATCACCGGCCGTGCCGCCTTGTCCACCCCCGTGATCGTCAGCGTGCGGTCGATCGCGAGCGGCGCGGAGACGAGATAATCGCCCGTCGCCAACGCCAGCGTATCGCCGTCCTTCGCCTGTGTGACGGCGCCCGCGAGGCCGCCCGGCGCGACCGTCACCGTCTTCCCGCTGCCGAACGCCGCCCGCGCGGAGGCGCCCTTGGGATACCAGGGCACCCCGACCTCGTCCTTGCCGATCGGCCGCAGCGTGCGCGGCGCACCGACCTTCGCCAGCGCCGGATCGGTCGGATAGAGCAGCCCGTTCGCCGCGCGCTCGAGCTTGACCGGCCGCCGCACGAAGCCCTGCCCGATCGCCGGCGCCGCAACCGCACTCTGCACGTTTCCGGCAAAGGCGATCCCGCCCACGTCCGCGTCGGTGCGGATGATGCCCTTGCCGCCGTCATCGACGATCAGGTTGCGTTCGAACCGGCTGTCCTTCGGCGGCAGCGAGCGTTCGGCATCGGCGCCCGCGCCCAGCGTGATCCGGCGTGCATTAATGAAGCTGTTGTTCTCGATTTCCGCGCCGACCACCTGGTCGTAGCGGTTGATCGGCGAGTTGGGCACGCCGTTCATCACCGCGAGCGCGCTGACGAAACCGGTGCCGGTGACGCTCTCCAGATAGTTGCCGCGCACCGTCTGGCCCGCATTGATCACACGGATGCCCCCGGTGTGCGGCTTGCCGTGGCCGAGGAAGACGTTGCCCTCGA
Organism: uncultured Stakelama sp.; assembly: GCA_964639855.1. Taxonomy (GTDB): domain Bacteria; phylum Pseudomonadota; class Alphaproteobacteria; order Sphingomonadales; family Sphingomonadaceae; genus Sphingomonas. The sequence goes on from CAZXFY010000020.1 coordinate 29,698, forward strand.
CGAGGTTGCCGTTGCCGTGCCGCAGCACGACCGATCCTTGCGAATCGAGGATCAGGTTGTTGCGGACGATGTTGGCGCCCGATTTGACCGAGACGATCTCCACCTCGCCGTCGCAGCGGTCGAAGATATTGTTTTCGACGATCGTCGCGGAATCGCTGCGCGATTGCTCGCTGGTGCCGATCCGGATCGTCTCGCCGCCGTTCGACCCCAGCGGCGGCCTCGGCCCGAAATAATTGTGGTCGATACGGTGATGATTGACGATCGGCGGCTCGGCCCGGCGGATCACCGCGAGCGTCACCCCCGCATTGCTCTTGCCCTCGAACTGCGAATGATCGACGCGGTTGTACTGGCCGTAAAGCTCGACCCAATGATCTTCGTGCCGGCGATCGGGCTGGTTGAACCGGTCGATCACCACCCGCGTCACGCGCGAATGACTGGCAGCCTCGTCATCGCCGCCGCGGAAGGCGATCACCGGTCCGTTCGGCGAATGCCCGTCGCGGAACACGAGCCCGCTCACGACCAGATGATCGCCGCCGATGCGCAGGTTCGACTCGCCCGAGAGGATGACCTTGCCTTCGGTCTGCGCACGCAGTGTGATGGGGTTGTCCGGCGCTCCTTGCGCCTGGAACTTCGCCTGGAAATCACGCCAGACGCCGTCGGCGAGGATGATGTCGTCGCCGGGCCGGGCGGCATCCACGGCGCGCGAGAATTCGGCGGGATCGTGGACGAGCCGGTCACGCGCCGCGGCGGAAGTCGCGAGCAGCGCGAAACCGGTGAATACCAGCAGCCGTCGTCCTTTCCGCATGTCGCCTCCCCATCTGGTATAGAGATCGCCTATAGCGGAATGTCCAAGTAAGCAAGCCTTATTGTCTGCCCAATTATGATAAATTGGTGATTACAAATGATCTGCCCGCTTATGCCGATCACCTGCTTGCTCACGCACGTCGTCGCGGGCGAGCGGCAATGCCCGCTTCCATATCTGCTCGAAATTGAACCGGAACGCGTCCGGTGACCCGAGATTAAATCCGCTCGGCCTTGCTCACCGCATCGGCGGCGCGCAGCGCGGCGAGGACGCGCATCAGATGGGCGGCGTCGTGAACCTCGAGGTCGATCGTGTTGGTGTGGAAGGTCGTGTCGCGATTGTCGAGGCGCAGGTTGATGATGTTCGCGCGCTGCGCACCGATGATCGTCGAGACCACGCCAAGCGCGCCGGGCTCGTTCTTCACTTCGACACTGACCTGCGCGATTCCTCCTTCGGACTTGTCGCCCCAGGCGAGATCGACCCAATCGACGTCCTCGCCGTCGGCGAGCCGATCGCAGTCGATGCTGTGCACCTCGATCCCCTGCCCCGGCCGGCGCAATCCGACGATGCGATCGCCCGGGATTGGATGGCAGCATTCGGCGAGCGTGTAGGCGACGCCGGGCGTGAGCCCCTTGATCGAGATCGCAGTCGATTGCGGCGGCATCTCGCGCGCGGCCTCGGCGCTGGCCGATCCGGGCATCAGTGCTTCCATCACCTCCTCGTCGGTGATGGTGCGGCGCGCGATCGCCTCCATCAGCGCGGCCTCGTCCGCGAGCTTCAACCGCGCCACCGCGTCATCGAGCGCGTCGGGGCCGATCGGCGCGGGCAGGCGCTGAGCGATGTCCTCGTAGATCTTGCGCCCCAGCGCGAACGTCTCGTCGCGCTCCTTGTGGCGCAGGTGGCGGCGAATCGCGGCGCGCGCCTTGCCGGTGATCGCGAAATTGAGCCAGTTGGCTTGCGGCGTCTGCGCCTTGGAGCGCAATATCTGGACCTGGTCGCCGTTGGCGATCTCGGTCCTCAGCGGCACGACGCGGCCGTTGATCTTCGCGCCCACGGCCTGATCGCCGAGATCGGTGTGGACCGCATAGGCGAAATCGATCGGGGTCGCGCCCTTGGGAAGCTGGATCAGCTCGCCCGCGGGCGTGAACGCGAAGATGCGATCCTGATACATCGCCATGCGCGTATGTTCGAGCAGTTCCTCGGGGCTGTCGGCGGTGTCGAGTATCTCGATCAGGTCGCGGATCCAGCGCACCTGCGTATCGGGGCGCACCGCGTCCTGCTTGTAGGCCCAGTGCGCGGCGAGGCCGTATTCGGCCTGGGCGTGCATCTCGCGCGTCCTGATCTGCACCTCGACGCGCTGGTTGCCCGCGAGCATCACCGTGGTGTGGAGCGAGCGATAACCGTTGCGCTTGGGGGTCGAGATGTAATCCTTGAAGCGCCCCGGCACCATCGGCCAGCGGCGATGGATGACGCCGAGCGCGCGATAGCATTCCTCCTCGGTGCCGACGATCGCGCGGAACGCCATCACGTCCGACAGCTGCTCCAGGCTCACATGGCGTTCGGACATCTTGCGCCAGATCGAATAGGGATGCTTCTCGCGCCCCGAAATCTCCGCCTCGATCCCCGCGCGTGCGAGGAGCTGCTTGAGGCCCGATGCGATCTTCTCGATCCGGTCGTGATCGCCTTCGCGCAGGGCGTCGAGCCGCCTGGTGATCGATTCGTATGCCTCCGGCTCGATCTCGCGGAAGGCGAGCGTCTGCATCTCCTTCATGAACTCGTACATGCCGATCCGCTCGGCGAGCGGGGCGTAGATGTCCATCGTCTCGCGGGCAATCCGGCGGCGCTTCTCCTCGTTGCCGATGAAGTGGAGCGTGCGCATGTTGTGGAGACGGTCCGCGAGCTTGACGAGCAGCACGCGGATATCGTCCGACATGGCGAGCAGGAACTTGCGCAGATTCTCCGCCGCGCGCTCGTTCTCGGTCTGCGCCTCGATCGAGGAGAGCTTGGTGACGCCGTCGACCATCCGGGCGACGCGCGTGCCGAACAGTTTCTCGATCTCTTGCGGGGTGGCGACCGTGTCCTCGATCGTGTCGTGGAGGATCGCGGTCGCGATCGTCTCGTCGTCGAGGTGAAGGTCGGTCAGGATGCCCGCCACCTCGATCGGATGGCTGAAATAGGGGTCTCCCGAGGCGCGCTTCTGGCTGCCGTGCGCGTGCATCGAAAAGACGTAGGCGCGGTTGAGGAGCGCCTCATCCGCTTGCGGATCGTAGCCAAGGACCCGATCGACCAGTTCGTATTGCCGCAACACGCGGCCAAGATGGGGCCGCGTGCCGCTGCTTTGCAACATGAATGTCAGGCGTGGGGGCTTATTCCGCCTTCTCGTTGCATTTTGCGAGGGCATCCGCGTCGAACGCCTCGCCGCCCGCCGTGAAGGCGGTGAGCGCGCCGACTTCCCCGGCGATACGCTCGCAAACGAAGGCAGCGCGCTCGGCGGCCTTGGCAGCGGTGCAGGTCGCCCCGTCGCAGGACCAGATCGTGCTGCGGGTGACGAAGCTCGCCTTTTCCGGTGCCTGCGCAGCCGTGGCGACATAATAGGAGCGGGGCGCCGCATGGCCCGCGGTGGCCGAAAGCAGCACGAGCGAGGTCGCCGCGGCGGCGGCGAACGAAACGAGACGCGACATGGGTTCCTCCGAGAATTAAGTTGCGATTCGCTACTTATATATTGCAGATGCGAGTTGCAACTAGAAACTTATATCCCATTTTCAAGCCTCGAAATTTGGGATAGGCTGAACGCTCGATGGGCGAGTTGCGCGAACCTTTGCGGGATCTGGCCGAGTGCAGCTTGCCGGCCGCGCTCGAGGCGATGGGCGAACGCTGGTCGTTCCTGATCCTGCGCGCCGCGTTCAACGGCCTTCATCACTTCGAGGAATTCCAGTCCGAGCTGGGGATCGCACGCAACATCCTCGCCAACCGCCTGTCGCGGCTGGTCGATCACGGCATCCTGATGCGCAAGGCGTTGCCCGAGGACCGGCGCAAGATCGAATATCGCCTCACCGACAAGGGCGCGGCGTTGCTACCGACGATGATCGCGCTCAGGCAATGGGGCGAACGCTGGGAAACGGGCATTCCCGCGACGCCGGTGCTGGTCGACGCGCGCGACCGGCGCCCGATCGGCCCGATCGAGGTGCGCGCCCATGATGGCCGGGTGCTCACCAAACAGGACTTGATCTGGTCGCTCCCGGAGGACGTCGCCGACGATGCTCCCCACGCGCGGGCGGCGGAATAGGCCGCACGTCCCGGGCGGTCATAATCCGTCGCGCAACCAACATAATACGTCACCCCAGCGAAAGCTGGGGTCTCTCGATTACAAAGAGATGCCAGCTTCCGCTGGCATGACGGGAGAGAAGCAACCCTCTCCGCACAATCGCGCCCGCTAGAGCAACGTGCGTTTAATCTGACCCAACACCGTTCGCCCTGAGCTTGTCGAAGGGCCGTTTTTCTTTTCCACGGCGGGAAAAGGACGGTGCTTCGACAAGCTCAGCACGAACGGTTCTGATTTAAGGCACGTTGCTCTAATCGAACTCTTCGGCCGGGATCATCGCGCCCTCGCCCGATTGGTCGTGCATCTCGCGCGTCGGATGTGCACGATGGCCCCAGCGGACCAGCGTCCAGGCGCGCTCGTGAAAATAGAAGAGGACGATCTTGGTGAACACCTCCGTCCCCGCGATCGAGGCGGCGGCGCCGGTATTGCCCGTGAAGAGATAGCTCAGCACGAACGTGTCGATGCTTCCCAGCGCACGCCAGCTCACCGCCTTCACGATCGAGCGCGGATGGCTCTCCACGCCCCTGAACAGGAACATCCCGCTCAGCCGGTCTGCTGCGTGGGCGTGTTGACGCCCATGGACTGGAGGTAGCGCTTCACGTTGCGCGCCGCCTGGCGCAGCCGCTGCTCGTTCTCGACCATCGCGATCCTGACATAGCCTTCACCATTCTCGCCATAGCCGACCCCCGGCGCGACCGCGACCTTGGCGTGCGTCAGCAATTGTTTGGAGAACTCAAGGCTGCCTAAATGCGCGAGCGCGGGCGGCAACGGCGCCCAGGCGAACATCGAGGCGGGCGGCGAGGGGATGTCCCAGCCGGCGCGGCCGAAGCTTTCGACCAATACGTCACGGCGCTTGTGGTAGAGCGCGCGGTTCTTCTCGACGATCTCCTGCGGGCCGTTGAGCGCCGCGCAGGCCGCCGCCTGGATCGGGGTGAACGCGCCGTAATCGAGATACGACTTCACCCGCGTCATCGCCGCGATCAGCCGCTTGTTGCCGACCGCGAACCCCATGCGCCAGCCGGCCATCGAATAGGTCTTGGAAAGCGAGGTGAACTCGACGGCGACATCCTTGGCGCCCTCCACCTGGAGGATCGAGGGTGTCGGCTTGCCGTCGTAATAGAGCTCCGAATAGGCAAGATCGGAAAGCACCCATACCTCGTTCTCGCGCGCCCAGGCGACGAGGCGTTCGTAGAAGGCGAGATCGACGACCTCCGCGGTCGGATTCGAGGGATAATTGACGACGAGCACGCTGGGGCGCGGCACGGTGAACGCCATCGCGCGCTCCAGGCTTTCGAAATAGGCGTCATCGGGGGTGGTCGGCACGGCGCGGATCGTCGCGCCGGCGATGATGAAGCCGAAGGTGTGGATCGGATAGCTGGGATTTGGCGCGAGGATGACGTCGCCCGGCGCGGTGATCGCGGTGGCGAGGCTCGCCAGCCCCTCCTTCGATCCCATCGTGACGACCACCTCCGTCTCGGGATCGAGATCGACCCCGAAGCGGCGGGCGTAATAGCCCGCCTGCGCACGCCGCAGCCCTGGAATCCCCTTGGATTGCGAATAGCCGTGTGCGTTGGGCTTGCGCGCCACCTCGCACAGCTTTTCGATGACGTGATCGGGCGGCGGCAGGTCCGGATTGCCCATGCCGAGGTCGATGATGTCCTCGCCTGCCGCGCGCGCCGCTGCCCGCATGCCGTTGACTTCGGCGATGACATAGGGCGGCAGCCGCTTGATGCGGTAGAACTCTTCGGACATTCATTTCCTCCATCGGCGCCCGCTAAAGATCGCGGAACGCCCGCGCGTCGGGTATACGGAACCGCCCGAGGGCTTGCCAGAGGAGATGAGCGTGGCCGACGCGCCCGAAATGCCGCCGATCCCCACCCTCGAGGACATGCAGCACTGGACCTGGGTGATGGGCCGCGCGCAGCAGATGATGCTCGAAGCGGGGCTCCAGACGCTCGACGACATGCCGGCATTACCCACCATCCCCGGCTTCACCGACAAGGCCACCATGGCACGCGCGCAGGAATTCTGGGCGGACAGCATGAAATTGTGGCAACGCTTCCTCGATCCGGCGCAGGCCGCGCCCGAGGCGGTGCGCGACCGTCGTTTCCAGGCGCCGCAATGGCGCGAGAACCCGGTCTTCGACTGGATCCGCCAGAGCTATCTGCTGATCTCCGATCACCTGCTGCGCGGTGTCGATGCGCTCGAAGGCATGTCGCCGGAGGACAAGGAGCGGCTGCGCTTCGCCGCCAGGAGCTTCGTCGAGGCGATGAGCCCGACCAATTTTCCCGTCACCAACCCCGAGGTGCTCGAAAAGACGATCGAGACGCGCGGCGAGAATCTGCTCAAGGGCCTCGCCAACATGCTCGCCGACATGGGCAAGGGGCAGCTCACGCATACCGATTCGAGCGGCTTCGAAGTCGGCCGCAACATCGCGACGACGCCCGGCAAGGTGATCCGCCGCACGCCGCTCTACGAGCTGATCCACTATGCGCCGACCACCGACGCGGTGACGAAGACGCCGCTCGTGATCTTCCCGCCCTGGATCAACCGCTTCTACATCCTCGATCTTCGGCCCGAGAAGAGCTTCGTCAAATGGGCGGTGGACCAGGGCCTCAGCGTCTTCATGGTCTCATGGAAATCGGCCGATGCGTCGATGAAGGACGTGGCGTGGGACGATTACGTCGCCGCGCAGATCGACGCGATCGACACGATCCGCGACCTGCTGGGCGTCGAGGGCGTGCATGCGATCGGCTATTGCGTCGCCGGGACGACGCTGGCGGCGACGCTGGCGGTGCTCGCGGCGCGGGGCGAGGCGGAGAAGGTGCAGAGCGCCACCTTCTTCACCGCGCAGGTCGATTTCGCGCGGGCGGGCGAACTCAAGCTGTTCGTCGACGACGACCAATTGACGCTGATCGAGCAGCTCTCGCCCGAGGGGTTCCTAGACGGGCGCTACATGGCCGCGACGTTCAATCTGCTGAGGGGCCGCGACCTCATCTGGAACTACGTGACCAACAACTACCTGCTGGGGCAGGATTATGCGCCGTTCGACCTGCTCCACTGGAACGGCGACACCACCAACCTGCCCGCCAAATGGCACCTCGGCTATCTGACCGATCTCTATCGCGACAACCTGCTCGTCCAGCCCGGTGCGCTGGCCGTGGCGGGAACGCCGCTCGATCTGACGCGGGTGACGACGCCGACCTACGTTCAGGCGGGGCGCGAGGACCATATCGCGCCCGCCGAGAGCGTATGGGCCATCACGCACCACTTCAGGGGACCATTGCGTTTCGTGCTTGCGGGATCGGGACACATTGCGGGCGTGGTCAACCCGCCGGCAGCGGGGAAATATCAATATTGGACCAATGACGGGAAGGCCGACACGCTCGCGGCGTTCGTCGAGGGCGCGACCGAGACCAAGGGGAGCTGGTGGCCCGACTGGATCGCCTGGCTGCGCGACCGCGATTCCGAGACGGCGCCGGTGAAGGGCGCGCGCGTGCCCGGCAAGGGCAAGCTCGAGGCGATCGAGGATGCACCGGGGAGCTACGTGCGGGCGCGCTGAGCCGGAAGTTGGCGAAGGTGCCGCGGAACGCCGTTCGTTACGCATATGTTGCAGTGCACAATTCCTCTTGCAATCGCGAGGGCGAACGATTATTGTGCGATGCAGCAACCGATGAGAAGGAGGCCCGATGGCCCGCAAGGATAGCAAGTCCGCGCAGACCGCCGGTGCAGCCGGCCCGGCCGTGAAGCGTGCTGCGACGCCGAACAAGCGCGCCGCGCCCAAGGCTGCAACACCGCTCCCCGCGATTGCCGCGACGACCACCGACTCACCCGCGCCCGCCGCCCCCGCGGCCGCCGCCCGGAAGGAAACACCGATGGAAAACACCAAGAAGACCGCTGCCGGCGTCCAGACGCTGTTCGCCGACTTCAACGATCGCGCGACCGCCGCGTTCGAGAAGGGCACAAAGCTGTTCGACGAATTCAACGACTTCGCCAAGGGCAATGTCGAGGCGTTCGCCGAATCGTCGAAGATCGCCGCCAAGGGCTTCGAGTCGTTCGGCCAGGATGCCGCCGATTACGGCCGCAAGTCGTTCGAGAACGCGACCGCCGCGGCGAAGCAGTTCGCGAGCGTGAAGTCGCCCACCGAGCTGTTCAAGCTCCAGGGCGATTATGCGCGCACCGCGTTCGATTCGATCGTCGCCGAGACGTCGAAGAACACCGAAGCGCTGCTCAAGCTCGCCGGCGACATCGCCCAGCCGCTGTCGAACCGCGCGGCGGTTGCGGCCGAGAAGATCAAGATCGGCGCGTAAGCGCTCGATCCGGGATCACCAGTGAAGGGCGGCTGCCGAAAGGCGGCCGCCCTTTTCGTTCGCACGCGCCGATGCCCGAAAGACGGTGAACGATCGCGTCCGACCCTTGCCCTCGCGGCGCTCGATGCCATATTTTCGGCTCGCATGATCGACAAACCAGCCAACGGATTGGCCATGGCCGCAGGACCGGGCGACGAGGACGACGACGAAGGCGGCGCGGGCACGGGCCTCGCGACGCGCACGCTCACCCGCACGCGGCATCCGACGCCCTATCGCGTGCTGATGCTCAACGACGATTACACGCCGATGGAGTTCGTCGTGCTCTGTCTCCAGCGCTTCTTCCGTATGTCGATCGAGGAGGCGACGCGGGTGATGCTCCATGTCCACCAGCGCGGCGTCGGCGTGTGCGGCGTTTTCAGCTACGAGGTCGCCGAGACCAAGGTCAGCCAGGTGATCGATTTCGCGCGCGAGAACCAGCACCCGCTGCAATGCACGCTCGAAAAGGCGTGACGCTTCCCCGAGCCGCCGTCCCGGCGCAAGCTGGGGTCTTGTTGACGTGTAGCCGAAAGATGCCGGTTTTCGCCGGCATGGCGGGTTTGGAGCATCACCGCGCCTCGGGCAGCCAGCTCAGATCGAGCCCTTCGAAACGATCGACGTAATTGGCGGTGCCGGCGAGCGCCTGTTCGTCGAGGAAGGTGACGCGGCCGTTTTCGCGCGCGATCAGCCGCTCTTCCTCCAATTGCCGGAACATGCGATTGACGTGAACGGCGGTGAGGCCGGTCGCGTCGCCGATTTCCTCCTGCGTCAGCCCCAATATGAAGCTGTCGCCGGTGTCGCCCTCGATCGCGCGGCGGCGATTCCTGAGGTCGAGCAGCACCGCCGCGACGCGCGCCTTGGCCGAGGTGCGGCCAAGCGCCGCCAGCCGATCGGTGAGCATGGCGCGATCGATCTGGCCGTAAGCGAGCATCATCGCCGCGAGCCGCGGATGATCGGTAATGAGTCGGCTGAACGCGGCGCGATCGAACGGCGAGACGACGCTGTCCGTGAGCGCGGCGAGCGTTTCGGGCGAATCGCGGTAGATCAGCCCCGAAATGCCGAACAGGTCGCCCGGGAAGAGGAAGCGCAGGATCTGACGGCTGCCGTCGTCGAGCAAGGTGTAGCTCATCATCATCCCCGATTTGAGAATGAAGAGATCGTGCGCGCGATCCTCTTCTCGGCGCAGCACCGCGCCGCGCCGCAGCGGCCGCTCGCGCTCCTCGAGCCCGGCCAGCGTGCGTCGTTCCGAAGGCGTCAACTCGATCAGCTCGCCGAGGCGATCGGCGAAACTACTTGACGGCACGCTTAACCCCCTACTCGTGCGAGGAACAAAGCAGGGCATTGATGTTGCCGCATTAAAATCGATCAATGCGGTCACGAAACGGCACCCGAAACACGCCGGGGCGAGCGACACCGATCGTTGTCAGCGGCGCGCGCCGCCCCTAGAAGCGCGGCCATGGACCGCATCCTCATCCGCGGCGGCAACCGCCTTCAGGGCCGCCTTCCCATTTCCGGCGCCAAGAACGCCGCGTTGACGCTGATGCCGTGCGCGCTGCTGACCGACGAACCCGTCACCTTGCGCAACCTGCCGCGGCTCGCCGATGTGGACAGTTTCGGGCATTTGCTCAACCAGCTCGGCGCCTCGACCCAGATCGAAGGCGCGCGGCCGGAAGATTTCGGGCGGGTGATGACGATCCGCGCCGGCCGGCTGACCGCGACCAGCGCGCCCTATGACATCGTGCGCAAGATGCGCGCCTCGATCCTGGTGCTGGGGCCGCTCGTCGGCCGCGCGGGCGAGGCGACCGTATCGCTGCCCGGCGGCTGCGCGATCGGCAACCGGCCGATCGACCTGCACCTGAAGGCGCTGGAGGAGATGGGCGCCGAGATCGAGCTTGCCGCGGGGTATGTGAAGGCGACGGCGCCCGGCGGGCGGCTTGCGGGCGGGTGCGTCACCTTCCCGGTCGTGTCGGTCGGCGCGACCGAGAATGCGCTGATGGCGGCTGTCACCGCCAAAGGCGGCACGCGCATCGAGAATGCCGCGCGCGAGCCCGAGATCGTCGATCTCGCCAACCTGCTCGTCGCGATGGGTGCGAGCATCTCGGGCATCGGCAGCGAGACGATCGAGATCGAGGGGCGCGACCGGCTCCACGGCGCCACCTATCGCGTGATGCCCGACCGGATCGAGGCGGGGAGCTATGCCTGCGCCGCGGCGATCACGGGCGGATCGCTCGACCTGATCGGCGCCGATCCGGCCGATATGCGCGCGACGCTGGGCGCGCTCGTCGAGGCGGGCGTCACCGTGACCGAGCACAGGGACGGCGTCCGCGTCGAGGCGGCGAACGGGCTCGCGCCGCTGACGCTCTCGACCGCGCCCTTCCCCGGCTTCGCGACCGACATGCAGGCGCAGTTCATGGCGATGCTGTGCCGCGCCGGGGGAGCAAGCGTGCTCACCGAGACGATCTTCGAGAATCGCTACATGCACGTGCCCGAACTGACGCGGATGGGCGCCGACATCCAGGTGCGCGGCCGCACCGCGGTGGTGCGCGGCGTGGAGACGCTGATCGGCGCGCCGGTGATGGCGACCGACCTGCGCGCCTCGATGAGCCTGATCCTCGCCGGGCTGGCGGCCGAGGGCGAAACCTCGGTCCAGCGCGTCTATCATCTCGACCGCGGCTATGAGCGGCTGGAGGAAAAGCTTTCCGCCGTGGGCGCCGATATCGAGCGCGTGTCCGACGGGTGATCCGGCTCCGCCCCCTTCAGCCGTAAGGCTGCTCGACCCCCAGTCCCAGCGCGGGCACGATCACGTCGATCGTGCGGCCCGGCGTGCCCGAGGGCCGTTCCCACGGCGCGAAGGGAAGCAGGTGCTGCTGGAGCGCGGCGCAGGCGTCGAGCAGTTCCGCGGCCGAACCCGAAAGATCGCCGCCGTCCGCCACGCGCCGCTTGAGCATCGCACCGAGCGATTCCTTGCGCACGCACGTTTCCCCCGTGAACGCGCGCAGGCAGACGCCATAGCCGCCGCGAAGCCATGCCTGCCATTCCGCCGCCGCGGCGGTTTCGACCGCCTGGGCGACGAGCGCACCATCGCCGTCGAAGCATCCCGGGAAGCCGAACCGGGCCAGCGGGAAGCCGCGCAGCGCGCGCTCGAATTCCGCCGCGAACTCGCGCGCGCGTTCGGCGGCGACGTCCTCGGCCGATCGCCCGGCGCGCCGCTCGGCGCGCGCCTTGCGCAATGCCCAGATGCTCCACGGCGCATACCAGCGTGCCGCCGTGTCGGTGAGATCGCGACCGGGCGCGTCTTTCCAGCCGCCGAGCGCGCTCCACCAGCCCGAATCGCGATCGAACGCGTAGATCGGGCCGGGCGCGCAGCCCGCCGCGATCAGCGCCTCGACCTCTCCGACCGAGGCACCGACGCCGCGCGCGATCCATTCGATCGGCCGGAAATGGGTTTCGACATAGGCGCGTGCCTGATCCACCGATTGCCTCCATTGCGCTTGAACGGGCACAATAGCGGGCGGATGAGGCCGACGATTCGGAGCCGATCGAAATGAGGACGGGAACCATTCTGGCGAGCACGGGGGCGCTGATCGGCGATCCGTCGCGCGCGGCGATGCTGAGCGCGCTGATGGGCGGGCAGGCGCTCACCGCGGGCGAGCTGGCGCGCGAGGCAGGGGTGACGCCCGCCACCGCGAGCGCGCATCTCGGCCTGCTGCTCGATCACGGCGCGGTCGCGGTCGTGCCGCAGGGGCGGCATCGTTATTATCGGCTCGCCGACGCCGAAACGGCGGCGATGATCGAAGATCTCGCGGCGGCGGGGATACGCCGCACGCCGCTGTCGCGGCAGCCCGGACCGCGCTCGGCGGCGCTGCGGCATGCGCGCACCTGCTATGACCATCTGGCGGGGGAGCTGGGCGTGCGTGTCCACGATGCGGTGGTGCGCAAATCATGGGTTCGGATTGCCGACGAAGGAATCGTGCTCGCCGAGGGCGGGGCGGCGTTCCTCGCCGCGATGGGCATCACGCATGACGGCGCGCGGCTCGCGGGCCGGTCCTGCCTCGACTGGAGCGAGCGGCGGCCGCATCTCGGCGGCGCTGCCGGCCGCGCGCTGCTCGACGCGTTCGTCGCGGACGGCTGGCTCGCGCGGCCCGCGGGCGGGGGCCGCGCCCTGATCGTGACGCGGCGGGGCAAACGTGCCTTCGCCGATTTCCTCGCCTGACGGCGCTACCGATCGATCATCCGCGTGTAGAGGTGCCAGGTCGCGTAGCCGAGCACCGGCAGCACGACCGCGAGCCCGATGAAGATCGGGATGCTGCCGAGCACGAGCAACGCCGCGACGATCAGGCCCCAGCGTGCGATCGTTCCCACATTGGCCCTGGTCGCCCGCACCGACACCGCGACGGCACTGTCGGCCTCGACGGCCTTGTCGACGACCATCGGCGCGGCGACCACCGTGGTGGCGAGCGCGACGGCGGCGAGCACCGCGCCCGCCAGATTGCCGAGCACGATCATCATCCAGCCTTCGGGGGTCGTGAAGAGATCGCGGAGGAAGGCGGCGAGATCGGGCGGATAGAGGCTCCCGAGCGTCGCCTCGTAGATCAGCCAGGCGACGCCGAGCCAGACGAGGAAGAGCACGACCAGCCACAAGGTCAGCTCGACGATGCCGCGGCGGCGCTCCCGGATCGGATCGAGGAAGTGGGACCAGGTCGCCTCACGTCCCTCTTCGCGGCGGCGCGCCAGCTCGTAGAAACCCGACGAGACCACGGGGCCCAGGATCGAGAGCCCTGCCACCAGCGGGAAGAACAGCGGCATCACGCGCGAATCGAGCGTCAGTGCGGCGACGACGATCCCGATCAGCGGATAGAGCAACGCGGCGAACAGCACGTCGCCGCGCATCGATCGGAAATCGCGCCAGCCTTCTCGCAGCGCCCAGTTGAGGTCGGCCGCGCCGATGCGGCGGATCGCGGGGCTCGCGTCACTGTCGGTGGAACGGGTGAGCGTCGTCATCGGTGCCTCTCCAGGCCCCGGCCCGCTCGGAAGGCAGTATACACGTTTCCGCGCCATCGCGCGAGGGGGTCAGGCCGCGGCGATGCTTCCGATGATGCCGTCGATCACGAACTGCGCGGCGAGCGCGGCGAGGAGGACGCCGAGCAGGCGCGTGATCACCGCCTCGATCTTCTGCCCGAGGATGCGCATCAGCGGCCCTGCGAGGAGGAGCGCGGCGAGCGTCAGCAGCAGGATCAGCGTCATCGCCGCGAGGATGACGAGCGTGTGCTCGATACCGTGGCCCTGCGACATGAGCAGCATCACGCTCGCGATCGAGCCGGGGCCGGCGATCATGGGCATCGCCATTGGGAAGATCGACACGTCCTCCACCTCGGGCGTGTCGATGATCTTCTGTGCGCGGTCCTCGCGACGCTGGGTGCGCTTTTCGAACACCATTTCGAGCGCGATCAGGAACAGCATGATCCCGCCCGCGATGCGGAAACTGTCGAGGCTGATCCCGAGCGCGTTCAGGATGTCATGCCCGAACAGCGCGAAGACGAGCAGGATCGCCGCCGCGACGCCGATCGCGCGGATCGCCATCGCGCGCGTATGGGCGGGCGTCGCGCCAGCGGTGAGGCCGGCATAGATCGGGGCGCAGCCCGGCGGGTCGATGACGACGAAGAAGGTGATCAGCGACGAGACGAACAGCTCGGTAAGCGCCGCCACGCTCATCCGATCGCCTCCTCATCCCATGCCAGCCCCTCGCGGCGGCAGGCGGAGACGAGCGTGTTGCGCATGAGACACGCGATCGTCATCGGGCCGACGCCGCCCGGCACGGGCGTGATCGCGCCCGCATGGCCCGCAGCGCCATCGAAATCGACATCGCCGACCAGCCCCTCGGCGGTGCGGTTGATGCCGACGTCGATCACGGTGGCGCCCGGCTTGATCCACTCGCCCTTGACGAGGTGCGGCACGCCGACCGCGGCGACGACGATGTCCGCGCGATGGACGACGCCCGGAAGATCATGCGTCCGCGAATGGGCGATGGTGACGGTGCAGCTTTCCCTGAGCAGCAACGCCGCCATCGGTTTGCCGACGATGTTCGACCGGCCGATGACGACGGCGTTCCTGCCGGTGAGATCGCCGAGCTGATCCTTCAGCAGCATCAGGCAGCCGAGCGGCGTACACGGGACGAAGCCGTCAAGGCCCGTCGCGAGGCGACCGGCATTGACGGGATGGAAACCGTCCACATCCTTGTCGGGATCGATCCGCGTGGTGATCGCACGCTCGTCGATATGGCCGGGGAGCGGGAGCTGGACGAGGATGCCGTCCACCCGCGGGTCCGCGTTGAGCGTGTCGACCAGCGCAAGCAGATCGGCCTCGCCAATTGTCGCGGGAAGGCGATGCTCGAAGCCTTCCATGCCCGCCGCAGCGGTCGCCTTGCCCTTCGAGCGGACATAGACCGCCGACGCCGGATCGTCGCCGACGAGCACGACCGCGAGCCCCGGCTTGCGGCCCGCCTTCGCGGCGAACGCCGCCGCCTGCTCCGCCACGCGCGCGCGCAGGGCCAGCGCGAAGGCCTTTCCGTCGATGATCTCAGCCGTCATGCACCGCGCCATAGAGGCTTGCGGCGATTCCCGCCAGCATGTCGGCATCGCCCGCAATCGCGAGCCGCTTCACCCGCCCCGTCTCGCCGCCGACGAGCGTCACGTCGCGCTTCGCCACGCCGAACGCCTTGGCGACGAAGGCGACGAGGCGCGCATTGGCGGCGCCGTCCACCGGCGGAGCGGCGATGCGGACGGCGAGATGATCGGCGGCGTGTGTGCCCCAGCCGTCGCGCCCGGCGCGCGGCGTGGCGCGGACGGCGAGGACGATGCCGTCCGCCGTCCGCCGCCACGGCGCGCTCAATAGGCCGCGGGCGCGACGAGCGCCATCGCGATGCGCGGCAGGATCACCGTCTGGAGGATGTAGATGGCGAGCAGCACGACCAGCGGCGACAGATCGAGCGCGCCGAAATCGGGCATGATCTTGCGGATCGGGCGGTAGAGCGGCTCGGTGAGCTTGTTGAGCGCATACCAGACCGAGCGGACCAGATCGTTGTGCAGGTTGATGACGTTGAAGCCGATCAGCCAGGACATGACTGCCTGGATGATGATGATCCACCACAGGACGTTGAGCAGGATCATCAGGATCTGAATGACGGCGAGCAACCGTGCCTCCGGGGTTTCGATTGAGCGTTGCGCGGATCGTTACAGGAAAGGGACGGAAGGCAACAGGCCTTACCGCCCGATCAACGTGCCCGCGCCGCGGCGGGTGAAGATTTCGAGCAGCATCGCGTGCGGCACGCGGCCGTCGAGCACAACCGCGGCCTCCACCCCCGCATCGACGGCGGCGACGCAGGTTTCGAGCTTGGGGATCATCCCGCCCGAGATCGTGCCGTCTTCGCGCAGCCGGGCGATGTCGGCGGGCTTGAGATCGGTGAGGAGATTGCCCGCCTTGTCGAGCACACCGGCGACGTCGGTCAGCAGGAACAGCCGCTTTGCGCCGAGCGCGCCCGCGATCGCGCCGGCCATCGTGTCGGCGTTGATGTTGTAGGTGTGCCCGTCCGCCCCGATCCCGATCGGCGCGATGACCGGAATCATCCCCGCGGCCGAGATCGTGTCGATCACCGCGCGGTCGATTCGCTCGGGCTCGCCGACGAAGCCCAAGTCGAGCGCGCGCTCGATCGCGCTGTCGGGATCGCGCGTGGTGCGCGTCACCTTCGCGGCGCGCACGAAGCCGCCGTCCTTTCCCGAAATGCCCACCGCACGCCCGCCCGCCGCGCCGATCCAGGCGACGATCTCCTTGTTGATCGCGCCCGACAGGACCATTTCGGCAACCTTCGCCGTCTCCGCATCGGTGACGCGCAGGCCATCGACGAAGCGCGATTCGACGCCGAGCTGCTTCAGCATCGCCCCGATTTGCGGGCCTCCGCCGTGCACGACGACCGGGTTGATGCCGACCGCCTTCAGCAGCACCACGTCCTCGGCGAAATCGCGCGCCAGCTCGGGATCGCCCATCGCGTGGCCGCCATATTTCACCACAAAGGTCGCGCCCGCATAGCGCTGGAGATAGGGCAGCGCCTCGGTGAGCGTCTCGGCCTTGGCGAGCAGAGCGGGCGTGGGGGCGTGATCGGTCATGCGCGGTCCCTTACCCGCTCCGTCACCCCAGCGAAAGCGCTCCCCATCCGTCACCCCAGCGAAAGCTGGGGTCGCCTCGTTACGGAGAGATGCCGGCCCTCGCCGGCACGACGGCTATTGCTCCGTTCCGTCCAGCCGCCGCCCGATTGCGACGAAGATGTAGATGACGGGCGGCACCAGCACGGCGGAGAGCACGACCTTGGCGAGCATCTGCCCGACCAGCAGCTCGCCGATCGGGAACACGCCGGCGAACGCGATCGTCACGAACAGCAATGTATCGACAATCTGGCTCAGGATGCTCGCCAGCCCCGCGCGCAGCCACAACAGGCGGCTGCCCTCGCGACCCTTGAGCGCGGCGAAGATCGTGACGTTGAGCGTCTGCGAAATGCCGTAGGCGACGATCCCGCCCAGCCAGATGCGCGGCGTGCCGCCCATGATCATCGCAAAGGCGTCGCGCCGCACGGGGTCCATCGCCTCGGCGGCGGGGACGGCGAGGACGACGACCGACAGCAGGATCGAGACGATCAGCGGCACGAAGCCGAGCAGCACCAGCCGGTTCGCGAGCGCGCGCCCGTGCAGTTCGGCCACCGCGCTCGAGGTGACGACGAGCAGCAGGAAGGCGAAGATCCCCGCCTCTACCGCGAGCGGCCCGATGCCGAGCATGGTGCCGAGATCGGACACCGGCCCCAGCGACACCTGCTTGTTGCCGAGCACGCCCGCGATGCAGACCATGCCGCCGTAGAAGATCGAGAAGGCGAAGAGCGAGCGCGGGATCGCGGAGGCTGGCTGGTTCATCCATGCGTGCTAGCCAAAATGCAAGCGACGCAAAAGGCGCTTGTCCTTCTGCTTTCGCGGGCCCTTTGCAAAACCCCTTTCCGTCATTCCCGCGAAGGCGGGAATCCAGACTGGCTGACTTCCGGGGCAATGGTGAAGGTTTCGATTCTGGATTCCCGCCTGCGCGGGAATGACGAAGGGGAGGCAATTTACGACTTACGCAAAGGTCTTGCTTTCGCAGGAGCACATGACGTCGATACGCCCTAGGGCCGATCGACATTCAGAAGATGGCGAGCCGAAAATGGTGGATTTTCGAGACCCGGCGCGCAGCGTGCTTCAAGGCACGTGAGCACCGGAAGCTCGAAAAGCCGCTATTTGCAGGCCGCCAGAGCTGAATGTCGATCGGCCCTAGCGTTGCGGCCCCCGCCGTGTATGGTCTGCCCCCGCGCAGCCGGGGGGCCGCGTGTTCGAGAGTTCCAGCGCGGGCCAGCATCGTTCCATGACACGTTTCCTCATCGGCATCGCCGGCATCCTGGTGATCCTGGCGATCGCCTTCGCGCTTTCGACCAACCGCCGCGCGATCCGCCCCCGCATCGTCGGCGCCGCCTTCGCCTTGCAGGCGGGGATCGCGGTGCTGGTGCTCTATGTGCCGTGGGGAAAATCGGTGCTCGCCTTCCTGTCGGGGGGCGTCGCCAACCTGCTCGGCTATGCCAAGGCAGGCGTGGATTTCATCTTCGGCCCGCTCGCCAGCCCCGAAATCGGCGGCAACAGCTTCGCGATCGCCGCGCTCCCCGTCATCATCTTCTTCGCCAGCCTCGTCTCCATCCTCTATTATCTCGGCATCATGCAGCTCGTGGTGCGCTGGATCGGCGGCGCGATCGAGAAGGTGATCGGCGTCTCCAAGGTCGAGTCGCTGTGCGCGGCGGCGAACATCTTCGTCGGGCAGAGCGAATCGCCACTCGTCATCCGCCCCTACCTGGCCGGTCTCACCCCCGCGCAGCTCTTCACGGTGATGACGAGCGGGATGGCGGGCGTCGCGGGGACGATCCTCGCCGCCTACGCCTCGATGGGCATCCGCATCGATTACCTGCTCGCGGCGAGCTTCATGGCCGCGCCCGGGGGCATCCTGATGGCCAAGATCATCATGCCCGACGCGCCCGAGCCTTCGATGGACGGCGAACTCCCGCTCGGCGACGACCCGGAGGAGGAGCAGATCGCGCTCGCCGAGGCGACGCACGACGAGGAGAAGCCCGCCAACATCATCATGGCCGCCGCGCAAGGGGCGCAGACGGGCGTCAAGCTGGCGGTCGCGGTCGGCGCGATGGTGCTGGCGTTCGTGGCGCTGGTCGCGCTCGCCAACGGCATCCTGACCGGCGTCGGCAATCTCGTCGGCATTCCCGATCTGACCTTCCAGGGCCTGCTCGGCACCGTCTTCAAGCCGGTGATGTATCTTCTCAACGTGCCGTGGAACGAGGCGGGTGCGGCCGGGGGCTTCTTCGGCGAGAAGGTCGTGCTCAACGAGTTCGTCGCGTATATCGATTTGGGCAAGGTGCAGGACACGCTCTCCCCGCGGACCGTCGCGATCGTGACCTTCGCGCTGTGCGGCTTCGCCAATTTCTCCTCGATCGCGATCCAGATGGCGGTGACGGGCGGCCTCGCGCCCAACCAGCGCCCGATGATCGCCAGGCTCGGCATCCGCGCGCTGATCGCGGGAAGCCTCGCCAACCTGATGTCGGCGGCGTTGGCGGGGCTACTGATCGGTTAGACCGCCATCACGTGATCGTCGTAAGCGGCGAGCGCGCGATCATGGGTGAGCAGCCGGTACGTTTCGGCTCGCGCGGTGGCGACCAGAAGACGGTCGAAAGGATCGCCGTGCTCATTCGGCAAGTTTTCGATCTCCAGCGCGTGGCGTGCCGTGACAGGCAAAAGCTCGAACCCGGCTTCCGCGATCAAGGCGGCAAACTGCCTGCCGGTGACGTTGATTGCATGGCGCGACAATTGGTTCTTGATCGCGATTTCCCAGACCGACACGACCCCGACCGCGATTATGTTGGCATCATCTTCGATCAGCGCGCGTGCGGGGGGGCGTGAGCATCGGATTGCCCAGCGCCCACCACAGCATCACATGAGTGTCGAGCAGCAGCCTCACCGATCGAGCTTTTCGCCGTAGGGGTCGGCGCTTTCCTCGAACAGTTTTTCGATCTCCGCATCAAGCCGGTCCGATGCTTCGTGGTCAAAGGTGAACCGGCCTTTGGCGAACCCAAAGCGCCGCTTCGGCTTTTCGCTTTTAATCGCCGTCATCCGCACGACGGGCTTGCCGTTCTGCGCGAGCGTGATTTCCTTCTCGGCGCCGGAAACGAGCGCCTTGACCAGTTTCGACAGATGCGTCTTGGCCTCGTGCATGTTGACGCTGGGCATCGGCTGCCTCCTAGCTAAGCCAGACTAAGCTATGCGTCGCGCCGCCGATCGCAATCACCGCGTCGGCACTGGCTCGTCCCCCGAATAATCGTAGAAGCCGCGCCCCGTCTTGCGGCCGTACCAGCCGGCCTCGACATATTTGACGAGCAAGGGCGCCGGACGGAACTTGGGGTCGCCGGTGCCGTGAAAGAGGACGCGGGTGATCTCCAGGCACGTATCGAGCCCGATGAAATCGGCGAGCGTGAAGGGGCCCATCGGGTGGTTGAGGCCGAGCTGGCACGCGGCGTCGATATCGGGGATGGTCGCGACGCCCTCGCCGAGCGCGAAGCAGGCTTCGTTGAGCATCGGCATCAGCACGCGGTTGACGATGAAACCCGGCGCGTCGTTGGCGTGGACGACGCGTTTTCCCAGCGCGGCGGCGTAGGTCTCGACGGTCTTCACCGTCTCGTCCGACGTGGCGAGCCCGCGGATCAGCTCGATCAGGCCCATCACCGGCACGGGGTTGAAGAAATGCACGCCGACGAAGCGTGCCGGATCGGGCGTCGCCTGTGCGAGCCGGGTGATAGGGATCGACGAGGTGTTCGACGCGAGCACCGCCTGATGCCCCAGCACCTTGCCGACATCCGCGAAGATCGCGCGCTTGATCTCCTCGCGCTCGGTCGCCGCCTCGATCACGAGGCCGCATGTGGACATGCCGGCGACCCCATCGACCGGCTCGATCCGCGCGAGCGCCTCGTCGCGCGCCTGCGGCTCGATCTTCTCCTTCTCGACGAGACGGCCGAGTTGCTTCGCGATGCCCGTCTTGCCCGCCTCGGCGCGCTCCTTCGAGACGTCGGCGAGGAGCACGCGATAACCCGCCTGCGCGGAGACCTGCGCGATCCCCGCACCCATCTGCCCCGCCCCGATCACGCCGACTGCCTGCATCTCACCTGCTCCCGTTCGAAAATAAAAATGAATGTGTTGCGCCCGCGCATAGCCGCTTTTGCGCAGGCGGACAGCCCTGCTAGGGTGCGCGGCGATGAAGAGAATTGCCGTCGCCGCCGCCATCCTGCTCGCCGCCTGCTCGTCCGAGCCCGAGCGCGAGAACGCCGCCGCGCCCGCCAACGTCGCGACGCCCGCCGCACCGGCGCCCTCCCCCACGCCGTCGCCGATAACCGACAGCCACACGACGCCGCATCCCACCCAGACGCGCACCTTCTCCGACTGGACGATGGCATGCGACAATGGCGGACAATGTTCGATGACGTCGCTTTCACCCGAAGATGGCGCCTTCTATCCGGTCAATCTCGCGCTCACCCGCGATGCGGGGCCGAACGGCGCGATCAGCGTCGCGCTCGTCGCCAATCAGGAGGGCCTGTCGCCGGCGCGCATCGCGGTGGACGGGGCATCGGTGGGCGGGCTCTTTCCGACCACCTCCAAGGGAATGGCAACCATCAGCGGCAATGCCGCCGCGGCGATCGCCTATGCGCTCGCCGATGGGCATACGATGACGGTGCGCGACGCGGGCGGCGGGGTCCTCGCGACGCTGTCGCTCGACGGCGCCTCGGCGGCGCTGCGTTTCATCGACGCCGCGCAGGGCCGCGCCGACACCGTCACCGCGATCGTCGCCAAGGGCAACGAGCCCGCGAGGGCCGTGCCGGCCGCACCCAGGCTGCCGGTGATCATCGCGACGCCGGTTGCCAGGGGTGCGGCGCAGATCGACGCGACGATGGCCGCCGAACTCAAGAAGCGCGCGCGTTGCGACGCGCCGCTCGTCGCCGACCTCGCGCCCGAAGCCTATCTGCTGGGCGACGGTGCGACGCTGGTGCTCGTGCCGTGCAGCAGGGGGGCGTATAATTTGAGCTCGGCCTTGTTCGTGATCGAGGACGGCAAGGCCAGACCTGCGAAGATCGACGCGCCTTCGGGCTTCACCGAGATCGGCGCCACTGTCGAGATTCCCCAGGTCGTCAACGGCAGCGTCGAGAACGGCGTGCTGACGAGCTACGCCAAGGGACGCGGGCCGGGCGATTGCGGCGTGCAGCAGGATTTCGTTTGGGACGGCACGATGCTCCGCCTGGCACAGCAGGCCGAGATGGGCGAGTGCCGGGGCAATCCGAACCTGCTCACGACCTGGCGCACGCGCGTCGTTCGGCGCTGACGGGACGGCACCGGCCCTCTCCCCCCTTCCCCACCACCCATTCAGCATAATGCCTTGGGTGGTGGGGAAGGGGGGAGAGGGCCGGTGCCGCAGCCGGATTCAGCAAAGCTGAATCCCTCGAAAAGCTACGGCGCTTTCCGCCGCGGCCGCGCCTCGGCGAGAATCAGCGCGAAGCGGTCGTCGGCGTCAGTCCATTCGGCCACGGGCGTCCATTCGCCCGCGAGGAGGAGTATCCGTGCGTCGCGCGGGCCGTATTTGTGGCTGTTCTCCGTGTGGATCGTCTCGCCCGCCTTCATTGCGAAGGCGTGGCCATCGATCGTGAATTCCACGTCGCGCACAGCTTCGAGGTGCATCTCGATCCGCGTCAGCGTCTCGTTCCAGAGTGCGCGATGGCGGAAGGCGTCGAGCGGGATCGTGCCGCCAAGCTCGCGGTTGATCCGCTCGAGCAGGTTGCGGTTGAACGCCGCGGTGATCCCGGCGGCATCGTCATAAGCGGGGAGCAGCACGTCCTCGCTCTTCACCCGGTCCATCCCGATCAGCAGCATCGCCTCGTCGCCGAGCGACTCGCGCATCGCGCGCAGCAGATCGACCGAGGTGCGCGGCACGAGGTTGCCGATCGTCGAGCCGGGGAAGAAGCCGAGTTTCGGCAGGTTCGCAATCCGGGGCGGGAGCGCGATCGGCTCCATGAAATCGGCCTCGACCGGGATCACCGGCAAATCGGGGAAATCGCGCGCAAGGGCCGCGGCCGAATCGCGCAGGAACGCACCCGATATATCAATGGGCACATAAGCGGCGGGGCGGATCGCGCCGAGCAGCAGCGGCGTCTTGGCCGAGGAGCCCGAGCCGAACTCGACCACCGCGCGGCCCTCGCCGACCTTCGCGGCGATGGCGGAGCCGCTCTCGCGCAGGATCGCGGTCTCGGTGCGGGTGGGATAATATTCGGGCAGGTCGGTGATCGCCTCGAACAGCTCGGAGCCGCGGCGGTCGTAGAGCCAGCGGGCGGGCACCGCGCGCTGGCTGGCCGCGAACCCGTCGAGCACGTCGGCGCGGAAGGCGGGATCGGGCCCGCTCTCGTCGGTCGGTGAGGTCATGTCAGCAATCCCGGGCGAGGCGCACGCCGGTGAACTGCCAGCGCTGATGGGGGTAGAAGAAGTTGCGGTAGCTCGCGCGGACGTGCCCGCGCGGGGTGGCGCACGAGCCGCCTTTCAGCACGACCTGCCCGCTCATGAACTTGCCGTTATATTCGCCGACCGCGCCCTCCGCGGGGCGAAAACCGGGATAGGGGCGATAGGCGCTGCCCGTCCATTCCCACACGTCGCCGAAAAAGGCGGGCGAATCGCCGGAGCGCGGGGCGGCCGCGCCCGGGGCGTCGAGCTGGTTGCCGCCGGCCGGATCATGCGCGGCGGCGGCGGCCTCCCATTCGGCCTCGGTCGGCAGGCGCGCGCCGGCCCAGCGCGCATAGGCATCGGCCTCGTAGAAGCTGACATGCGCGACGGGCGCGGCGGGATCGACCGCGCGGCGGCCGTCCAGCCCGAACCGCGTCCAGCCGCCCTCCCCCCGCTCCCAATAGAGCGGGGCCGCGATCGCTTCGCGCTGCACCCACGCCCAGCCGTCGGAGAGCCAGTGCGCGGCATCGGCATAGCCGCCATCCTCGATGAAGGCGATCCACTCGCCATTGGTGACGGTGCGGTCCGCGATCGCATGGGGGTGGAGCCATTCCGTGTGTCGCGGGCCTTCGCAATCGAACGCGAACCCGTCGCCCGCATGGCCGATCTCGACCCGGCCCTCGGCCCCTTCCATCCAGCCGAGCGGCCCCGGCATCGCCATCGGCTGCGTGCCCGGTGCCGGCCAGAGCGCGGGCTCGATCGGATTGCGGCTGAACAGGTGGAGGATATCGGTGAGGAGCAATTCCTGATGCTGCTCCTCGTGATGACAGCCGAGCGCGACCAGCGCCCGCGCAGCGGGCGGCAGCGAGGGGAGCGCACCCATCAGCGCCGCTTCGACATGCGCGCGCCAGGCGAGCACCTCGTCGAGGCTCGGCCGCGTCACCATGCCGCGGCGGCCGCGCGCGTGGCGCTCCCCCTCGGCCTCGTAATAGCTGTTGAACAGGAAGGGGAAACGCGCGTCATAGAGCGCGTAGCCGGGCACGTGATCGCGCAGAACGAACGTCTCGAAGAACCAGGTCGTGTGCGCCAGATGCCATTTGGCGGGAGATGCATCCTCCATCGACTGCACGGTGGCGTCGGCATCCGACAGCGATTCGGCGAGCGCGCGGGTGAGCGCGCGCACGGCGGCGAAGCGATGCGCGAGCGCCGGTGGCGCGGCGGCGGAAGCGGTGGCGGGCATCGTCATCCTCTCTTGCGGCGGGGAGGGCATGGCGACTGCCTAGCATGACGCGTTTGGGCCGCGCGCGCCACCCCCCGGTCAGCGCGTCGCGCCGGGAACCCAGAGCACGTCGCCCCCGCCCCCGCCGTTCGCCGCACGCGCCGCAACGAACAGCCAGTCGGAGAGACGGTTGAGATAGGCGAGCGCCTGCGGGTTGACCGGCACGGCCCGCGCCGCGGCGACGGCCGACCGCTCGGCGCGGCGCGTGACCGCGCGCGCGACGTGAAGCGCGGCCGCCGGCGCGGTGCCGCCGGGCAGGATGAAGCTGGTGAGCGGCGCAAGCCCCTCGTTCATCGCGTCGATCTCCGCCTCGAGCCGCGCGACCTGCGCGGGCACGATGCGCAGCACCATCTGCGAGGGGGCGAAATCCTCCCCCGGCGTCGCGAGATCGGCGCCGAGATCGAACAGGTCGCTCTGGATGCGGGTGAGCGCGGATTTGATGCCGGCCGTGGCGATGTCGTTCGAGCGGCGGTCACCCTCACCCTTCCGCGCCTTCGGCGCTCCCTCCCTCTCCCTCGAGGGAGAGGGAAGGGGCCCGCGAGCCGAAGGCGAGTGGGAAGGGGGAGGGTGATCGACGGCCGATGATGCACCATCCCCATCCATCGCCGCGATCGCGACGCCGATCGCGCTGTTGGCCTCGTCGACATCGCCGATCGCGGCCATGCGCGGGTCGTCCTTGGAAAGCCGCGAGCCATCGACTAGGCCGGTCGTGCCGCCATCGCCCTTGCGCGTGTAGATTTTGGTGAGCTTTACCAGCGTGTGACCCTTTCGTTGCGGCGCCGGCCCGCTCCCCCCTGGTCATCCAGCGCCAATGTCCTGGGGGTGGCGGGGTGATGCCGTCTATATGTCGAAAGCGCTCAGGTGCGCCCGGCGGCGAACAGGATCAGCACCACGATCATGATAGCCAGCGCCTGGAAGAAGATGCGGAACTGCATCATCTTGTTCGACTTGAGGCTCGACGCCGACGGCTGGGTGCCGTTGAGATCGGCCTCGGTCGTCTTCAGGAAGGTGACGATCCCGCGGACGAGCGCCACCACCGTCGCGATCATCGCGGCGACGAGCAGGATGGCCAGAAACGTGTTCATGGGTGTGATTTAGGCGCTCGGGCGCCTCCCCGCAACGCCGCTGCTTCGAGACCCCCCGACCCGTTCGCCCCCGGCCTTCGCCGGGGCAGGCTCCGAGCCTGTCGAAAGGGCGCCTTCCGGCGGGACACGGGCTTCGACAAGCTCAGCCCGAACGGATGTGGAAACCGGCCTACACCGCCAGATCCGGAAATGCCGCGCGGAAGGCGGCGACCTTGGGCTTGTCCCAGCGCACGATATAGGGATGGTTGGGGTTCTTGCGGTAGAAATCCTGATGATGCGCCCCGGCCGGGTAGAAGGTGCCGCTTTCGATCCGGGTCACGATCGGCTTGTCGAACGCATGCGCCGCGGTGAGCTGTGCGATATAGGCGGCGGCGACCTTCTTCTGCGCCGCGCTCTGCGGGAAGATCGCCGAGCGGTAGCTGGGGCCGCGATCGGGGCCCTGGCGGTTCACCTGCGTCGGATCGTGCGCCACCGCGAAATAGACGCGCAGCAGCGTGCCGTAGCTCACCCGGGCCGGATCGTAGGTGATCTTCACGGCCTCGGCATGGCCGGTCTTCCCGCTGCTCACATCGGCATAATCGGCCGTCGCCCCGCTGCCGCCGTCGAAGCCGCTGACCACCGACGTGACGCCCTTCACCTGCTCGAACACCGCTTCCATCCCCCAGAAGCACCCGCCCGCGAGGATCGCAATCCGGGGCCCGTCCGACGGCGGCACGTCGGCAGCGGGCGCGGGAATGCCGACCGCGTGCCCGGCCGTTGCGGATGGGGTGTCGAGCACGAGCACGGCGATGCCGCCCAGCGCGGCGAGCGCGATCATGGGGCGCAGCATGGGCTTCTCCTCGGGCGCATTCCCGCGCGCCCGCGAGTCGCCATGTTACGCCGTGTTCGCGCCCGGTGGAAGCGGCGGCCGGGTTGGGCGCAGTGCCGTCTCAGCCCATCAGACCCATGCCGAGCATCAGCGCGATGAAGCAGAGCAGCGCGATGAAGGCGAAGACGAGCAGCGCGATCGTCCGCCACGCAGCCGAGAAACGGCGGAGCTGGTAGGCGCCGCGGAGCTGCTTGTACATGTGCAACGGCGGCAGCAGGAACACCGCGAGCGTGATCCAGCTGCTGCCCAGCCCGACCGCGCCGAGCACGCTGAGCGCGATCACGAGCAGCGTCATGAAATCGAGCGAATAGATCACGAAGATCGTGTGATCGTAGAGCTTGTATCGCCGTCTCCACAGGAAGAGCAGCGCCACGAACGGCACCGAGATCGGGATCAGCGCCCAGGAGAATTTATAGGCGCTCGTCTGGAGCTTGTAGAGCGCGAGACTGGGATTGGCGTTCGCCTTCCGGATGCCGTGATCGAGCCACGGCACGCCGGTTTCCATGTTGGTGAAGCCGAAATACTCGCCTTCGTTGGTCAGCATCGACCGTGCCGATTCGAGGCTCGTCACCGTCGTCTGGAGCGCGTGCCGCTCCTCGGCGGTGCCGGCGGCGGCGATCGCCTTTCGCGTTTCGGCGATCTGGCCGTCGAGCTTGTGGATCGCCTCGCTGTCGATCGTCGCCGACACGCCCTTCGGCTCGATCTCGCCGCCCAGCACGTGGATCAGCGCGAACATCATGAAGACGAGGAACAGGAACAAGGCGAGCGGCGAGACGAAGCGCGCGCGCTCGCCGGCGATGTAGCGCCGCGTCAGCGCGCCGGGATGGAAGAGCAGCATCGGCAGCGTGCGCCAGATCTTGCCTTCGAAATGGAGCACGCCATGCGCCAGATCGTGCAGGATCGCGGCGAGCGTGCGGTGGATGTGCCCCGCCTGCCCGCATTCGTGGCAATAATCGCCGATCAGCGCGGTGCCGCAATTGAGGCACAGCCCGCCGTGGCCGCCATGCGCCTCGCCCGCGCGCGGCTCGACCGCGCGGCCCCAGAGCGCCCCGCTCGCCAGATCGCCCGCTGCTTCCATTCCCCCGGTCATCGCGCGGCATGCTACCCGCCCCGATCGCGAGAAGCGAGGCGCTTTTTGCGGGAATCCGCCGAATATGTTAGCATGTGCAGCATGCTTGATACCACCAAAGACCCCGCCCACCTGATCGCCGACATGGGCGCGCGCGCACGTGCCGCCGCCGCCGCGCTCGCCCAATGTTCGAGCGAAACCAAGTCCGACGCGCTGCGCGCCGCTGCGCGCGCGCTGCGTGCGGCGACCCCCGCGATCATCGCCGGCAACGCCAGGGACATGGCGCGCGGCCGCGACAAGGGGCTGACCGACGCGATGCTCGATCGGCTGCGGCTCGACGAGGGCCGGATCGAGGGGATCGCGGCGAGCCTGGAGGCGATCGCCGACCTGCCCGACCCCGTCGGCACGGTGATCGACACCGCCGAGCGGCCCAACGGCATGAAATTGAGCCGCGTGCGCGTGCCGGTGGGCGTGATCGGCATCATCTACGAAAGCCGCCCCAACGTCACCGCCGATGCGGCGGCGCTCTGCATGAAGGCGGGCAATGCCGTGATCCTGCGCGGCGGATCGGAAGCGATCGAGAGCAACCGCGCGATCCATGCCGTGCTCGCCGAGGCGCTGGCGAGCGCGGGCGTGCCCGCCGATGCCGTCCAGCTCGTCCCCACCACCGACCGCGCCGCCGTCGGCGCGATGCTCCAGGCGGCGGGGCTGATCGACATGATCGTGCCGCGCGGCGGCAAGAGCCTCGTCGCGCGCGTCCAGGCCGAGGCGCGCGTGCCCGTGCTCGCGCATCTCGACGGGATCAACCATCTCTATGTCGATTCGTCGGCCGATCCGGCCAAGGCGGAAGCGCTCGTCGTCAACGCCAAGATGCGCCGCACCGGCATTTGCGGCGCGCTCGAGACGCTGCTGATCGACAAGGACTATCCCGAGGCGAAGGCGCTGCTTCGGGCGGTCGCCGATTCGGGATGCGAGCTGCGCGGCGACGACGCCGTGCGGGCGCTCGTATCCGAGGCGACACCCGCCAGCGCGGAGGATTGGGACACCGAATATCTCGCGCCCGTCCTTTCGGCCGCGATCGTCGACGGCCCCGATGCCGCGCTCGCGCATGTCGCGCGGCACAGCTCGGGCCATACCGATGCGATCGTCGCCGAGGACGAGGCCGTTGCGGAGCGTTTCCTCAAGGCGGTCGATTCGGCGATCGTGATGTGGAACGCCTCGACCCAGTTCGCCGACGGCGGCGAGTTCGGGCTCGGCGCCGAGATCGGTATCGCCACCGGCCGCCTCCACGCGCGCGGGCCCGTCGCGCTCGAAGGGCTGACGACCTACAAATGGCAGGTCCGCGGCACCGGCCAGACGCGGCCCTGAGCCGCAGCGCGGATTGACGCGGATGTATCGGATGTATACATTCGATACATGAGCAAGACAGCCGTCGTCACCGCACGTCTCAACCCCGAAATCTCGGCCGATCTCGACCGATTGGCCGAGAAGATGGAGCGCTCGCGCTCATGGCTCGTCGCCAAGGCGGTCGAACGCTACGTCCGCGAGGAGACCGAATTTCTCGCCTTCCTCAAGGAAGGTGACGACGCGATCGACCGCGGCGAGTATCTGACGCATGAGGAGATGGTGGCGTGGTTCGCATCGCGCCATAAGACTGCCGACGCCGCATGAGAGCGGTTCGGTGGTCGCTGCTCGCCCAAGCTGATTTGGCGGGGATCGACGATTATTATCATGGCCTGAGTGCCGGGTTCGCGTCGCGTGTCGGCGCTCAGGCGATCGAGGCGGCATGTTTCCTCGCCAGGCATCCCGAAGCCGGGCAGGCGGTGCCGGGCTCGCCTTACAGGAAATGGCGCGTGCGCAAGACGCCCTATATTCTATTCTATCGGCCGGATGGCACAACGCTGCGCGTGGTTCGCCTCATCCATGCGTCGCGCGACTGGAAGAACCTGCTCTGACCCGCATCGGCCTGCTCGGTGGATCGTTCAACCCGGCGCATTCGGGGCACCGGGCGATCAGCCTCGCCGCGCGCGAGGCGCTGGGGCTCGACGAAGTGTGGTGGCTCGTCTCGCCGGGCAATCCGCTCAAGCCGGACGAGGGGATGGCGCCGCTTTCCGTCCGGCTCGCTTCGGCGCGGGCGATGGCGCGGCGGGCGCTGATCCGGCCGACCGATATCGAGGCGCGGCTCGGCACGCGCTACACGGTCGATACGCTCGCCGCGCTCGTCCGGCGCTATCCCAATCGCCGCTTCATCTGGCTGATGGGGGCGGACAATCTCGCCCAGTTCCACCTGTGGCGCGACTGGCGGCGGATCGCGCAGCTCATGCCGATTGCGGTGATCGCGCGGCCGGGATATGATGCGGCCGCGCACCGCGCCCCCGCGATGCGCCGGCTGCGGCGCTCCGTCCATCCCGCTGCCGAGGCCCGGAACTGGACGACGTGGAGATTGCCGGCGCTCGTGCTGTTGCGCTTTCGCCCCGATCCGACTTCCGCGACCCGGCTGAGAGAGGCCGATCCCGGCTGGCAGCGCCGTTTCCTGCCGCCCCGCGCCACCGACGCATCTTAAACCCAGGAGTTCCCTTGGCTTCACCCGCTTCCGCCCCGCGCCCGTCCGACACCGAAGGTGCCGAGGCGCTGCATCGGCTCGTCCTCGCGTCGCTCGACGATGATCAGGCGGTCGACACGATCTCGATTCCATTGGCGGGCAAATCCTCGATCGCCGATCACATGGTGATCGCCAGCGGCCGCTCGACGCGGCAGGTCGCGTCGATGGCGACCAAGCTCGCCGAGAAGATCAAGGCAGAGACCGGCCGAACCGCGCGGATCGAAGGCCTGCCCAATGCCGATTGGGTGCTGATCGACGCCGGTGACGTGATCGTCCACCTGTTCCGCCCCGAAGTGCGCAGCTTCTACAATCTGGAACGGATGTGGGCGTTCGGCGATTCGCCCAGTGCGGCGAACGCGTGATTTTGCGACCTTCGGTCGTGGCAGCGGCATCGGCCCGCGCCCCCGCCCGGCCACCCATAAGATACTGCAGTTGGGT
>CAZXFY010000021.1:0-60073 GCA_964639855.1 uncultured Stakelama sp.
TGTCAGGGCCGGACTCTAATCCAACTTGGAGGAAAATCAGGGGGTCACGTCACTAGGTGTTTGGTACCGGAGTTTGATGGTGCATTATCGGCGCAAGCCTGGAAGGATGCACTATGGGACAGGTTCTGCATGGGAGCGCCCGCACGACAGAGGCGGTCCCCCGGATCAAGTCCGGGGCAGGCTAGCGATACAACATAGTCAAGAGAGCCTGAGGGTCCTGGCGAAGCGCTACGGCATCAACCAGAAGACCGTCGCCAAATGGAAGAGGCGCACGGCGGTCAAGGATCTGCCGACCGGACCCAGGGATATTCATTCGACGGTGCTCACCATCGAGGAGGAGAAGGCCGCCTGGTTCCTGAAGTGGGAACGGGAGATTGCAATCATCGCCCGACGTGCCGGTGTAGCTGAAGCACTCGGTGTTTCGGATGAGAATTTCCCGAACAGCGATCGCTGCTATTCGATCGCGTTCCGATTGCCGCAGAATTCGGCGCAGCTATTCGCCTTTGGAATCGCCGCAGCTTCACATGGGCCTATCTCCAGTCTCTCCCATAGAAGTCCAGCGGAATCATAACCCGCCTGTTGAGGGCAAGTCCTCCTCCGCTACCATCCTTGAATTTCCACTGCGGCCTGTTTTGACCGCCAGCGGATATTTTTTCCCAAGAAACTCAAATATGGCTCGCTATGAGTCGCTCATAAACTGAAATAGGAATCCAAAAATTCAACCATTCTTCCAGAGTAATGCTAGAAAAAACTGCCAAATCTTTAGAATTTGTCGATAACGATATCCTGAAGCGTTATTTCCCCGTCACGGATCACGAACAAATCATGCCCGGAAATCTGACGAGGCGTCTCGCCGAACTGCGTCCAGCGTAATATCACGACGCCCTCGCCGAGCGGGTCGACGTGCGTTTCCATGGACCGGATGCCGGCGATGTTCTCGTCGCTTGTGAGCCGCGCGAATACGGCTCGGGCGTCTCTCCGGCTGGTAAATACGCCGCGGTGACCCTGCTCCCCGGATGGCATCAGGCCGGGGGGCGTGATAACTACCGTATCTTCCGCATAATCAGCCATGATTTCATCGAGTGCTGCAGCCTTCATCGCGGCAACGTGATGCTTCACCACGTTTTCGGGACGACGATCATAAGGCTTTGGCGCGAACGCCGTCGTGATCAAGCATGCGACGATCATCGCCTTCATGGTCTTCATCCATCCTCCTTGCGCCGCGTGCGCTTGTCTCACACGAGGTGATCACCTACCACTAGAATCATATCTGATCGGAAAATGCTTTCATATGCAAGGGGAATATCCTATACGTTTCTACATCTGATACCGAATTATCGAGTTTTGCATGAACGAGCGTGATGAAACGCGATGGCCGCGCGAGCGAAGGCGCAGGCCACCGGGGCCTACTATGGTCGAGTGGGCCTATGACCAGATTCTTTCGATGCTGATGACGATGCAGATCACGCCGGGTGCGCGAATCGGAATTGATGCGTTGGCGCGAAAGTTCGACATTTCGCAGACGCCGATACGCGAGGCGTTGAGCCAACTCGAGGTGGAGGGGCTCGTCTCAAAGATCCCGAATGCCGGCTATCGGGCAAGCGCGCAGATGACGAGAAAGGAACTGGATGACCTTTACGCGTTGCGATTGCTCGTCGAGCCCGGCGCGGCGGCGCTTGCCGCCGAACGGATGAGTGAGGAACAATTCGAAAGGCTCTCCGCCCTGCAGCCCGAGATCGGCGAAATCCAGACCGGTTGCGGTATCGCCTACGCACGCTTTGCCGAAGCTGACGCGATGCTGCATCAGATTATTGCCGAGGGAAGTGGCAACCGGCCGATCGCCGAGACGATCGAACGGTTGCACGCGCATCTCCATATCTTTCGCTTTCTTTATGCCACCAATGCACCGCAAGAAGCGGCTGAGGAGCACTCACGGATCATCAATGCGCTCCTCGCGCGCGATGCCGAAGCGGCGCGCCTCGCGATGCGCGATCATCTCGAGCGGTCGCTTGTCCGCACGGTGCGCGCGTCGGAAGTGGAAGAAGCCAAACAAGACGTAAAGTCCACCGCAAGCGGCTGAACAGCCGTCTTCGGCATTGCCTATTCGTCTCGCGCGCGACCTGCTTCGCGCGCGCAACCAACACATCACACAAGAGCTAGGAGAGAGATGAATGGGAAGCGCGAAACGATTGGCATGCCGTTTCCTTCTGGGCGGGGCGGTATTGGCGAGCCTGGGCAGTGCGAGCGCTGCGGAACGCCCACAGGAGATGCTGGCCTGGGCACCCAAACCGGTGTCGCCAACACCGTGGAAATCGCCGAATCGACCGCATTGGAAGCTATCGGAGATCCTCGCCAAACATGCGGGCGAGCAACGCTGGACCGAAGATATTGTCGAGGACAAGAATTTCAGCGCACGTTACGTTCAGATGGCCGCTGGTGATCGGACCAAGCCTCAATTCTACGCTGATAGCAGAACGTTTTGGGTCGTGCAGAGCGGTAAGATTCGTTTCCATATCCAAGGGCAGCCCGAATTCATCGCGACCAAGGGGTTTCTAGTTCAGGTGCCGTTTCGCGTCCCTTATTGGATGGAGACGGTCGGCGATGAGCCATCGTTGCGTTTCGAGGTTGTCCAGGCCGGCGCGACGCCGCTCTATCCCGTCGATCAGACACCGCCAGCTACGGCGGGTACGAAATATGTGAAGGTACGCTATACCGGCCAAGGCAAATATGACGACGTCAACCGGGTCTATCTCGACTTCTGGAAAGACGTGGTCGCGGCGAACGGTCGCGGTGGTCCCTTTGTCAAGGATGATCACACCTTTGCCAATGTTATTCGCGGCCGTGGCGCGCCGCCGGCGCCGCCGACCAGACTGGGGCATTTCCACGTCGACTATTCCGAGTTCTGGTTCGTCCTTGAAGGACAGATCGACTACCTTATCGAAGGCGAACCGCTGTTCACGGCCAACCAGGGCGATATCGTCTACGTCCCCAAGGGACGTTGGCATCGGGCGAGTTGGGGAGGCGATGGCATGTCGACCCGGCTGGCGATCAATCCACGTCCTGAAGGTATGCACAATTATCAGCCTCCGAGTCACTGAGGCATACAGACAGCCTGCCCGACTCGCGGTGCGGCGGCGCCGCGTCCTTCATCGAAGTCCGATCGATTCAGCCGGCGTACACAAAGTGAACGCTGGCTGATCTCGGTCTTATCGTCTTATAGATCAATCACTTGTTCGCAGCATTCTCGATCAATTCATTTGGTCTGCCCAAACCCCGGAAAGCCGACTTGACGCCACTTCGCAATGTCCTTACGAGTCAGGAAAAATCATATATGATATGAAAATGAAGACAAAGCAGAGAGGATTGTCGGGAAGGGGAATTGCAAATGGCATCGTCTTATCTGGTGAAGCCGAGCGTCTCGGCGATTGCACTTGCGGTCGCATGTTCAGGAACGAGTTCCGCATTCGCGCAGGAGGCGTCGGTAACGCCGGCGAATGCCGTACAGTCGGCGGTGACGCCATCGTCGCAGCAGGAAGGGCAGCGCGCTGCTTTCGCTCCCGATGAGGAGGGCATTGCCCAAGACGCCGTGGGGGAGATTGTCGTTACCGGCACGCGCCTACGCGGCGTTGCACCGATCGGATCGGCCGTTTCTGTCCTGGACCAGGAATCGATTGAAGCGACCGCTCCCACATCGGTTTCGGAATTGACCAATACCATTCCGGCGATCAGCACCGCCGGCTCGGCGCCACAGGGGCAGAACGTCTACTCGTTCTATTCACCCCAAATCCATCAACTCGCCGGCAGCGCGAGCAATTCGACGCTGGTGATTGTCGACGGCATGCGTCTGGTGGGCGCGGGCACGCAATATGCGCAAACTGATCCGAACATCATTCCGGTGAGCGCGATCCAGCGCGTCGAGGTCCTCGCGGACGGCGCCTCCTCAATCTACGGATCGGACGCGGTCGCGGGTGTCGTCAACTATATCACGCGCAAGAGCTTCGACGGCCTTGAACTCAATCTCCAGGGCGGGCTTGGCGATCACTACAGCAACTACAACGCCAACTTCATCTGGGGCACAAGCACCGCTGATACGGATATTATCGTCGCCGCCTCCTATGCATACCATAGTCGACTCGACAACCGGCATCGTGACTTCCTAAGCATGGGCGATTACCGCAGCATCGGCGGTAGCAATTTCCAGAGTTTCAACTGCTCGCCGGCGAGTCTGCGCACGCCCGACAGTGGCACCGGCATCTTCCTGTCGCCCGACGCGACCGATGCAGTGCCTCAGGTCCAGGACAACGCGCCCTGCAATCTTACCGTTTACGACTCTGCATTGCCGGCGGAGAAGCGCGGCAACATCTTCATGCGCGTCGCGCACGATTTCTCGGATCGCTTCTCGATTCAGGCGACGCTCGTCTACAACCGGATGACCACCTCTAGGCCTGGGACACCCGGCACGCTTTCGAACGTGACGGTCTTTGGCCCAGGTTCGGGCAAAGGCGATCAGATCAATCCATTCTTCGTCGCGCCGGCGGGCGATGCCGATGCTACGCAGGAGACCGCCAATTGGGTCGATCTTTTGAGCGACGATTATGGCAGGAGGCGGTCGAGCGAAGACGTGGTTTGGGGCACGCTGGTCGCCAATTACGAGTTAGACGGCGGCTGGAGCGTGACGTTCAGCAACGCTGCCGGGCATAGCCGTAGCGGGCTTTATGGTGACAACACCTTCTGCAGGGCCTGTGCGATGCTGGCGATCAATGGCACTGCGCAACTCACAGGTGATCCGACGGCGACCGCCATTGCCGGTCAGGATGTCATCGCCCTTAACTTGCCGCTGACGACCGGTAACGCGCTCGACATCTGGAATCCAGTCGGCAGCAATCGCACGTCGGCGGAGGTGATCCGTTCGCTATACGTGAACGATACGTCGAATGTGAACCTCAACACGGCCGAACAGGCGAAGCTGGAAGCACAAGGGCCATTGTTTAGTCTGCCTGCCGGAGACGTGCGCCTCGCCGTGGGTGGGGAGTTCTATTACGCCTCGCAAGTTCAGGATCTCGTTTATCCCAATAATACCGGGCCGACCTCATCCGGCGCGC
This sequence comes from uncultured Stakelama sp., assembly GCA_964639855.1. GTDB lineage: Bacteria > Pseudomonadota > Alphaproteobacteria > Sphingomonadales > Sphingomonadaceae > Sphingomonas. The sequence continues at coordinate 5,103 of CAZXFY010000021.1, forward strand.
GACATCGCGTCTACAATTTCGATCGCACCGTATGGTCGGGCTATGGCGAGGTCGTCCTGCCGCTCGTCTCGCCCGACATGGGCATTCCGCTGGTGAATAGTCTCGATATCGACCTTTCCGGTCGATACGATCATTTCAGTGATGTCGGCGACACTGCTAATCCCAAGTTCGCGGCAAACTGGGAAGTGGTCGACGGGGTAAGACTCCGCGCCAACTATTCGCGCTCGTTCGTCGCGCCGCCGATCGCGGCTGTCGGCGACCCCACCCAAGGTTATCTCTTCGCTTCCGGCAGCGTGGGACTTTCCGGCGCCGTCAATGTTCCGGTTTCTGCGTATCCGGGTGTGACGGCGCTACCGGGGTGTGCGGGCGCAACGGTCATCTGCCGGATCGGAACCGGCATCAATCCGGGGCTTCGGCGCCAGCTTGGCGGCGGCCTTGAAGGCATCGACCCGCAAAAGGGCAGCGCGTGGTCCATCGGTGTCGATCTAACTCCGAATTTCCTGCCCGGGTTCGTCGCGAACGTGACGCTGTTCAACAACGAGTTCACCGGCGGCGTCACCTCGGCCAACCCCAGCTCGATCGTGAACTCGGCCGGGCTGCACGATAATCTCATGTTCTGTCCGAACGGCTGCACGGAGGCGCAGATTGCCGAATTCGCAAACACGGCAAACGGCGTCACGATCAACAGCGTGCTCCCCGAAACGATCTACTTCCTCATCAAACAGGATGAGACGAACGTCCTCAATCTGAAGGTGCAGGGTATCGACGCGGCCGTCCGCTATTCGATCCCGACGGGTGCGACGGGATCGCTGCATATCGGCGACACGCTAACCTATTTTACCAAGTTCAAGCAGAACATGGCTGGCGGGCCGTCGTTCAGCGTACTGAACACGTCCGGCTACAACACCACATTTCCGTCTATCCAGTTCACCACCCGTGCGAACATTGGATGGTCGAATGACCTTCTAGCGGTCGATTTGTTTATCAATCATACGGGTGGTTATCACAACTGGAACAACGCGTCCGTCGCGCCGATCACCCTCGACGAAGAGGGCAATCCGGCGGGCGGCGGCGATCCCGTGGATTCGGCGACCACATTCGATTTCCATGCCGCTTACACCTTCGCAGAAGGAACGTTCGAGGGCGACCAGGTCTATTTTGATGTCAAGAACGTCTTCGACCAGGACCCGCCGTTCTACAACGGAAACACGAACGGTATCCTGGGCGGATCCTACGGCTTCAACGGCTTCGTTTCGAATCCGATCGGTCGGATCGTGTCGCTGGGTTTCCGTGTCGAACTCTGATTTCACCCGCTCCCCCCTGGGCCGCTCGCTATCCTCCCGGCGGGCGGCCCGAATGGGCCCAAAGGAAAAGGGGATCGCTATGGCCATCAGCAAACGCGAGTTTCTCGGCGCGAGTGTCGGCATTGCCGGCGTCGGGTTCGCGCTTTCCGGTGAGGCCGCCGCACAGACGCGCTCCGTCAAGCCGCTGCCTTATGGAAAATTGCCGACGCCGGGCGCCTATCCGGCTCAATATGAATGGAGCGGAAGACAGCTTCCGTCGGCGGACCCCGATTACAAACCCCGCCGGCTTAACAAGGCGGTCGAACTACTCGAGGACGGCCAGCCCATCTACTACGTCTCCTATGCGCCGACGATGGGCGACGGTTACGAGATCGGCCTCCAGATGGCCAGGACATGGGCCGACGCCATCTGCATCGAGGTGGAAAACGGCGCTTTCGACTTGATCAATATCCGCGATTTCATGCGTGGGCTGGTTGATGGCGGGCCGACGCGGAGTGGCCACCGGATGCCGGCTACGTTCGTAACGATGCCCAATATCGGCTTCAGTGAAGCGCAGATGCAGGCGAGCGCGTGGATGATCGAACAGGTACTGGCGGCGGGGGTAATGGGCATCAACATTTGCCATGCGCGCGACGCGGCGGCGATCGAGGTTGCGGTGCAGGCGATACGCTATCCCTTTGATTATCCGGGGACGCCGAAGCTGTCACGGGAAGGGCTGCGGGGGTCGGGCAGTCAGCTCTTCGCATCGCGCATTTGGGGTGTGCATCCCAACCATTATCTGCACATCGCCGATCTGTGGCCGCTCAATCCCAAGGGCGAGCTCATCCTGGGCCTCAAGATCGAGGACCATGTGGCGCTCGACAATTGCGAGAAGACGCTCGCCATGCCGGGGGTCACGTTCGCCGAATGGGGACCGGGCGACATGAACATGTCGCTGAACGGCCTGGCGGCTTTTCCCGATCCGCCGCCGCCTCGACGGCCGGAGATGGGTTTCGGCGGGCCTTCCTCTTTCCCCTCCAACGTCCAGGCTGCGCGCCGACGGGTCATGGCCGCGTGCAAGGCCAACGGCGTGCGCCTACTCGACATCGGAAATGAGAAGACCGTGGTGGACAGCATCCGTCAGGGCGCGATGATCATGGAGACCAACGAGGCGACGGCGCTGATCGGCCGCACTTTCACCAAGCGCAAGATGCCGGCCTGATGCCGCTGCCGTTGGATCGACAACAAGAAGAAGGGGATCGCATGCGTGCAGGAAAATGGTGCGGAGCTTCGATCATGGCAGCGGTGCTGCTGATGGCGATGAGCGGTTGCAGCGGAAGCGAGGCGGCGCCGGACGGCGCGACGACGACGGTATTGGAGCATTTCACGCTGATCGACGGAACCGGCGCGGCGCCTGTCGGCGACGCCGCGCTGGTGATGACGGACGGCCGCATCCGCTGGGTTGGCCGCTCGGCCGATCTCGAGGTTCCCAAGGGCGCGGCGGTCGAGGATTTGAGCGGCAAGTTCGTGATGCCGGGGATCATCGACAGCCATGTTCATCTCGGCGAGGTCGACGGGCTCGATCAGAACACGAAATATTACACTGCGGACAATATCAAAAAGGAGCTGCGGCTCTACGCTGCCTATGGCGTCACGACGGTCCAGACGTTGGGAACCGATCAGGACCTGACGATCGACATCCGCAACGCCGAGCGTTCCGGGCGTCCCGACATGGCGCGCGTCTTCACCGCCGGGCTGGGCGTGGTCTACGATCATGGCTATGGTGGCCTGCCCGGCCTACCGCAGCGCGCGAACAGCCCTGAGGAGGCGCGGGCGCTGGTCGATGCGCAAAAGGCCAAGGGCGCCGATCTGATCAAGCTGTGGATGGACGACGAGTTCGGTGCGCTGCCGAAGCTGATGCCCTATTCGATCAGCAAGGCGGTGATCGACCAGGCGCACAAGGACGGGCTGAAGGCTGTCGCGCACGTCTTCTACAAGGAGAATGCCGCGGAGTTGATACGTCAAGGCGTCGACGGCTTCGCGCACGAGGTTCGCGATCAGCCGGTCGATGACGCCTTCATCGACGCAATGAAGCAACACGGCACCTGGCAGATGGCGGCGACGCTGAGCCGGGAAGCGTCGTTCACCTATACCGAGCTGCCATTCGTCGACGATCCTTTCTTCTCGCGTGGGGTGACGCCGGCGGTGCTCGCCGAATTGAAGAGCGCCGAGCGGCAGGAGAAACTGGCGGCTGCGCCTAATTTCCCGAAATACGACAAGGTCTTCGAGAATGCGATGACGAACTTCGCGCGTGAGGCGAAGGGCGGTGTGCGCTACGGCATGGGCACTGATAGCGGGCCCAGCGGCCGCTTTCCGGGCTATTTCGCGCATTGGGAGCTTTCACTGATGGTGAAGGCGGGGCTCACTCCGCTTCAGGCCCTGACCGCTGCCACCGGCAGCAACGCCGAATTCATGGGTGCGCAGGACATCGGCACGATCGAGCCCGGGAAATGGGCCGATCTGCTGGTGCTCGACGCCAGTCCGCTCGCCGATATCAAGAATACCCGTGCGATTCATGAGGTGTACATCGCGGGCAACAAGGTGCCGACCATCTGGCAGACCTGCACCGGTCGCCCGACGGACGCCTGCAAAAGCCGCGAGGTGGCGCAATGACTGGGGCGACGTCGGAGGCAATGGTCGGCCAGCCTGCGCCAGCCGCTGCGCGGGCGCGCCCGACCCGCACCCGTCATACCGTGCTGTGGCTGACGGTCGCCGCGTACATGGTCACGTATATGGACCGCGTCGTCATCAGCGTGGCAGCGCCGTCGATCCAGAGGGATTTCGGGTTTTCCATCATCACGATGGGCTGGATCTTCTTCGCGTTTCAGATTTCCTACGCGCTTTTTCAGGTGCCGGGCGGCTGGCTGGGCGACCGGTTTGGCCCGCGGCGCGCGCTCACCTGGGTGGTGACCTGGTGGTCCGCTTTCACCGCCGCCACGGCGCTCACCTGGTCGGCGGGATCGATGATCGTGTGTCGTTTCCTGTTCGGCATGGGCGAGGCGGGTGCCTTTCCCATCGCCACGCGATCGCTGTCGCGCTGGATGCTGCCGTCGGAGCGCGGTTGGGCGCAGGGGCTGACGCATGCCGGCTCCCGCCTCGGTGGCGCGCTGACCCCGTTCTTCGTTGCCGCGTTGATCGGCCTGTTCGGATGGCGGATGCCATTCTTCCTCTTCGCCGTCGTCGGCTTGATCTGGGCTGTGATCTGGTTCTGGTATTATCGCGACAGTCCGCACGAGCATCGCGCCGTCAACGATGCCGAGCGGGCGAGGATCGCCGGAGCGCTGGGCGATCAGCGGGGCGCGACGCAATCGGTGCCGTGGCGCCGGCTGCTCTCCGGCCGGCAGATGTGGCTGCTGGCGGCGATGTACTTCTGCTACGCCTATAATATCGGGATCTTCCTGACTTGGTTCCCGAAATATCTGCACGCGGCGCGCGGCTTCGATCTCGCCGCGATGGGGTTGTTCGCCAGCCTTCCGCTGCTCGCCGGGTTCGTCGGCGATCTGTGCGGCGGCTTCACGTCGGACCAGATCGTCAAGCGCACGGGCAATTTGAAGCTCGCCCGGCGCAGCGTGTCGCTGGTCGGCTTTCTGCTGGCGGCGGTGATGGTGCCGCTCGCCTGCCTTGAGGCCGATCCGTTCGCCAGCGTGGCCTTTTTCTGCCTCGGCGTGTTCGGGCTGGAGCTGACGGTCGGCATCTCCTGGGCGATCACGCTCGATATCGGCGCCGAATATGCCGGGTCGGTGTCAGCGGTGATGAATACCTGCGGGAATATCGGGGCCGCGGTCGCGGCGGCGCTGACCGGGTATCTCGTTGCGGCGAGCGGCTGGGCCGTGGCGTTCGGCGTCGTCGGCGGTCTCGCCTTCGTGGCGGCGCTGCTCACCCTTACCATCGATGCGTCGCGGCCGCTGCTGGCGTCAGCACGCGAAGCGGAGAATCTGTAATGGGCACGAAAAGGCAAGACAGCGTCGAGGCCGACCGGCGCACGGTGCTCAAGTTGGCGGGAATCGGGATCGGCGTTGCCAGCATACCCGCAGCTGCGGAAGCGCAGGAGACCGCCGAGCCCGCCGCCGGCGATGCTATGCCGGGCATGGCCAAGGCGCCGTCTCAGCCCGACGAGGCTCAGCCCGCCGGCTATGTCTTCTTGGACATGGACGAGGCGGCGTTCGTCGAGGCGTTCGCCGATACGCTGATCCCCGAGGACGAATACGGCCCGGCGGGAACTGAGCTCGGCGTTCCGACCTTCGTCGATCGCCAGCTCAATTCGGGCTATGGCCGCGGCGACCGGATGTACCTTCAGGGCCCGTTCCATGAAGGCACGCCCGAACAGGGCTATCAGCTCCCGCTGACGCCGAGCGAACTCGTCCGTGCGGGCATCGCCGACGTCAACGTCCACGTGGCCGAGCAATTCGGCGGCAACACCTTTGATCTGCTCGAACCCGCCGACCGGGTGACGGTGGTGGCCGCGCTCGAGCAGGGGGAGATCGCGCTTCCGACGGTGCCGACGCGGACATTCTTCCGCGTTCTCTTCCAGCTCACGATGGACGGCTTCTTCGCCGACCCGATCTACGGCGGAAACAAGGGCAAGGCTTCGTGGAAGATGCTCGGCTATCCGGGCATCGGCCAGATGTACGTCGACAAGATCGGGCCCTGGCGCAACAAGCCGTACCGGGCCGACCCCCTCTCGATCCAGGATTTGAGCTGAGATGGCGGGGCGCATGATACTAAAAAATAGGGGGGGAGGATGACCACCAAGCTCAAACCCGTCGACGTGGTGATCGTCGGCTCCGGCTGGACCGGCGGGATCATCGCCAAGGAGCTCGCGCCGACCGGGCTCAAGGTCGTGATGTTCGAGCGCGGGCGGCCGCAGGCGACCATGCCCGATTTTTCGGGGCCCGGTGCGCACGATGCGCTCAAATATTCGCGGCGTCACGAAATGGTGCAGAACGTGAAGAAGGAGACGATCACCTTCCGCAACGATCCCACCCAGCGCGCGCTGCCGATGCGGCAGCTCGGGTTCTTTCTGCCGGGCACCAATGTCGGCGGATCGGGTGCGCACTGGTCCGGCTTGACCTGGCGCTGGATGGAATGGGACCACAAGATGTATTCGGGCACCGTCGAGAAATACGGCCGCTCGATCATCCCGGAGGGCATGAACCTTCAGGATTGGCCGATCTCCTATGATGATCTCGAACCCTATTACGACAAGTTCGAGAAGACCTGCGGCATCTCCGGCAAGGCGGGCAATCTGCGCGGGAAGATCGTGCCAGGCGGCAATCCGTTCGAGGCGCCTCGGCAGAGCGAATTTCCCAACCCGCCGATGACGGCCTCGCAAAGCATGGTGATGTTCGAGCGCGCAACCAGGGAACTGGGCTATCACCCCTTTCCGGTGCCGACGGCCAATTGCTCGCAGGCCTATGTCAATCCGGACGGAGTCGCGCTGGGCCAATGCCATTATTGCGGGCATTGCACCGCCTTCGGCTGCGAGACGAACGCCAAGGCGAGCCCGCATTTCCTGATGCTGCCGCTCGCGGCAAAGAACCCCAATTTCGAGTTGCGCACACGCTCGATGGTGCTCAAGGTCAATCTCGATTCGACCGGGAAAAAGGCGACCGGCGTCACCTATCTCGACGCGCAGGGCCGCGAGTTCGAGCAGCCGGCGGACCTCGTCGTGCTCGCCGCTTTCGTGACGGGCAACGTTCACCTGATGCTCCATTCGGGCATCGGCCAGCCATACGATTACAAGAGTAATACCGGCGTGGTCGGCCGCAACTACGCCTATCAGAGCCTCGGCGGTGCGCGCGTGGCGGTTGACAAGAAGACGTTCATGAATCCGTTCATGGGCAGCGGTGCGCTGGGCATGTGGATCGACGATTTCAACGGCGACAATTACGATTTCGCAAAGGCCGGCTTCATCGGCGGCGGCGGTATCAGTTGCGGCCAGAACAGCGGCGATCCGCTCGGCTATCATCCCACCGGGCCGGGCGCGCCGCGCTGGGGTGCGGGCTGGAAGAAGGCGATGGTCGAAACCTATCAGCACACCACCGGCGTCGGCCATCAGGGTGCGGTGATGGCCTATCGCCAGAACTATCTCGATCTCGATCCCACCTATCGCGATATGTACGGGCGGCCGTTGCTGCGGCTCACGTTCGACTGGCAGCCCAACGAGATCAAGCTTGTCGCCGCGCACAACGAAATCTGCCAGCGGATCGCCGCGGAAATGGCGGGCAAGAAATTCGATCCGTCGACAGTACGCGCCCGGCGCCGCGGCCGGTTTTCCAGCGTGCCGTATCAAACGACGCATAATACCGGAGGCGCCGTGTTCGGCGACGATCCGAGGACGAGCGCGCTCAACAAATATTGCCAGTCCTGGGACGTGCCCAACGTGTTCGTGATGGGCGCCTGCGCGTTCCCACAGAATGCCGGTCGCAATCCCACCGGGCCGGTGGGCGCGCTGGCCTTCTGGACGGCGGACGCGATCACCCGAAAGTATCTCCGCAACCCGGGGCGGCTCGTTTAGCGGCGCTCGGGGCGAATCCACGCCAAGGCGTATCGGTTTGTTTGTAAAACAGGAGTGAAAATGTGAAGGCTACCATTATCCCGGCAGCGATGGCGCTGGTTGGTGCCGGTGTCGTCTGGGCCGCGCCGCCCGCGGTCGATCCCGCGCATGGCAAGCAGGTGTTCGCAAGATGCGCGGCATGCCATTCGGTCGGGCAGGACGCGCGCCGCGGCATCGGGCCGGCGCTGAACGGCGTTGTCGGCCGCAAGGCGGGCACCGCGCCGGGTTTCCGCTATTCGTCGGCAATGCGGCGATCCGGGCTGACCTGGGATATGGAGACGCTGTCCCGATTCCTGAAATCCCCGTCGAAAACGGTTCCGGGCACGCGGATGGCGTTTCCCGGAATCTCCAATCCGCAAGATCGGGCGGACGTCATCGCCTATCTTGCGCAGTTCGCCCCTGACGGCACTAGAAAGTGAGCGCTACCGTATGACTGCCCCAACGATCAGCATTTCACTGGAAGGACGATAAGCATGTTTGGAGCCTTGCGTTTGCCCCGCTCCATCCTGTTCGGATCGGGGCAGCGCCGCGCTATCGGGGCGGTCGCTTCTCAGATCGCGCGTCGCGCGCTCATCTGCACCGATGCGCGGCTTGCCGGAACGCCGGACTTTGCGAAGCTGTTGTCCGATTTGCGCAATGCTGGCATCGAAGCTTGCGTCTATGACAGGACGGCGCCCGATCTTCCGATCGAATCGGTCCTCGATTGCATTGAAAAGACGCGGGATTTCGCGGCGGACGTGGTGATCGGCATCGGCGGCGGAAGCTGCATGGATCTATCCAAGGCCGTCGCGATATTGCTGACTCATGGCGGGGACTTGCGCCAATATTATGGCGAGTTCGCTGTTCCCGGGCCGGTAATGCCCTTGATCGCGGTCCCGACCACGTCGGGCACCGGGTCCGAGGTAACACCGGTTGCGGTGATCGCCGACAGCGAGCGCGGCGCGAAGGTCGGCATCGCCAGCCCGCATCTGGTTCCGACGGTTGCGATCTGCGATCCCGAACTCACGATTTCCTGCCCACCGGCGCTCACGGCGTGCTCGGGTGCCGACGCGCTCACACATGCGGTCGAGGCATTCACCACTTTCATGCGGCCGCCCGATCCGATGTTGACCGAAGAGCATGTGTTCGTTGGCAAGAACGTGTTGTCGGACCATTTTGCGCGTCTCGCCGTCGCGAATATCTTTCGTTATCTTCCGCGCGCCTATCGCGACGGCAGCGACTTGCAGGCGCGCGAGGGCGTGATGCTTGCTGCGCTCGCTGCTGGTTGTGCGTTCGGGACAGCGGGCACCGCGGCAGCGCATGCGCTACAATATCCGGTCGGGAATCTTACCCACACCGCGCATGGCGATGGCGTCGCGACATTGCTGCCGTTCGTGATGCAGTTCAACCGGCCCGCCTGCGTCGCGGCATTCGCCGACCTCGCCCGCAGGATCGGGATCAGCGGAAAGCTCGACGATGATGCTCTGTCGCAACGCTTTGTGGACGAGGTTGCCGACCTGCTCGTTTCGGTAGGGATCCCTCGGTCGCTTCGGGAGCTGGGATTGGCGGAAAGTGACCGCGATCAGGTTGCCGAGAGGGGGCTGGCGGCGACGCGGCTCGTCAAGAACAACCCGCGTCCGCTCGATCTCACGGCGATGCGCCACATCACCTATGCGGCCTATGCTGGTGATCGCGACACACTGCGCACGCTCTGACGCCGTCAATCCGACGGCTTTGTTTCCTCGAAAAGGCATGATTTCAATGGTATTCGCCAATAGCTACACCGCGCCTCCCGCGAAAGGGAAGGACGGACCGTTCGCCATCCCTACCGATCTGCTGATCGGCGATCTATGGGTTGAAGGCACCACGCGACGCCGGATCGACATCGTCAATCCGTCGACCGGCGAGAGCCTCACCTCGGTCGCGGACGGTGGCGTGGCCGACGGACTGATGGCGGTGGATGCGGCGGCACTGGCGGCGGAGGCCTGGGCTGCGACGCCGCCGCGCGCGCGCGCGTCGATCCTGACGGCCTGTTTCGAGACGATCATGGAGCATTCGGAGTGGCTCGCGCAAATCATCTCGCTCGAAAACGGCAAGGCGCTTTCCGATGCGCGCGGTGAGGTGGCTTATGCCGCGGAATTCTTCCGCTGGTATGCCGAAGAGGCGGTGCGCGTGAACGGCGAGCTCGCCATCGCGCCCGGCGGCGGCAACCGCATCATGGTCCAATATCAGCCGATCGGGATCGCGCTGCTCGTCACGCCCTGGAACTTCCCGGCGGCGATGGCGACGCGCAAGATCGCGCCCGCGCTGGCGGCGGGCTGCACCTGTATCCTCAAGCCTGCGGCCGAGACGCCGATCACCGCGCTCGCCATCGCCGAGCTGATGCGGCGCGCCGGCGTGCCGGCGGGCGTCGTCAACGTGATCAACACCAGCGCCCCCGGCCCGGTGACCAGCGCGATCCTGCACGATCCGCGCGTGCGCAAGCTGAGCTTCACCGGATCGACCGAGGTCGGCCGCATCCTGTTGCGTGAAGCGGCGGATTGCATCATTAGCTCGTCGATGGAGTTGGGCGGGAACGCCCCCTTCATCGTGCTCGACGATGCCGATCTCGATGCGGCGATCGATGGGGCGATGGTGGCCAAGATGCGCAACGGCGGTCAGGCCTGCACCGCCGCCAACCGCTTCTACGTCCAGCGCGGCGCCTATGACGGTTTCGTGAAGCGTCTCGTTGCGCGGATGAAGGCAATGAAGCTTGGCGCCGGCGTGTTGCCTGATACGCAATGCGGGGCGATGATCAACCGCGCCGCGATCGACAAGATCGACCATCTCGTCGCCGATGCGACCGCGCGCGGGGCGCAGGTGCTCCTCGGTGGCAAGGCATCCGACGGACCCGGCTTCTTCTATCCGCCGTCGGTGGTGGGCGATATCCACCCGGATTCCGAGATCCTGCGCGAGGAAGTGTTCGGCCCGGTCGCGGTGGTCATGCCGTTCGACGATGTCGAGGAGGCGATCCGGCTCGCCAATGCGACCGAATACGGGCTGTCGGCCTATGTCTATACCGAAGACATGAAGCGCGGCCTGCAAATCTCGGAGCGGCTGGAATACGGGATGATCGGCCTCAACCGCGGGCTCGTCTCCGATCCGGCGGCGCCGTTCGGCGGCGTGAAGCAGAGCGGGCTAGGGCGCGAGGGCTCGCACCACGGCCTGCTCGAATTCACCGAGCCGCGCTATATCGCCGTCAGTTGGTGAAATGCGGATGGATCCCTCCCGGCGCGGGAGGGATCCATCCTCAATCGCCATTCCAGCTTGGGAGCTTCTTCGTCCTGGCGAGAAAATCGGCGACGCCGCGGCGGAAGTCGGCGCTGCCATAGACCTGCTCGATGAGACACTCGGCATCGGGCAGATCGCTGAAGGTCATACGCCGGATCGTCTCCTTGGTGGCGTGGGTGGTGAGCGGCGCGTTCTCGATGGCGCGGCGGCACAGCTCGTCGACAGCGGCATCGATCTCCTCCGGTGGCACGAGCTTGAGCAGGAATCCGCTGGCCAGCAGCTCGGCAGCCGGAACGATCTCTCCCAGCAGCACCATTCGCTTCGCGATCTGGATGCCGACCGCTCCGCCGATCCGCGCGACGCTGTTCGCCGATAGGCAGTTGCCGATCGTGCGGCCGATCGGTGATCCAAAGCGCGCATCCGGCGTCGCGATCCGGAAATCGCAGGCCGACGCAATGTTGAGTCCGCCACCCACCGCCCAGCCTTCGACGATCGCGATGGTCGTTACGGGGATCGCATCAACCGCGGCCATGCATTCGTCGATGCCGCGCTCGTATTCGATTCCGTCGCGGCCCGAGGTGAAATCGGCAAAGCCCGCAATGTCGGTGCCGGAGATGAACGCCTTGCCGCCCGTGCCTCGAAAGGTCACGACGCGGATCGCGGGATCCTCCGCGACGGCATGGGCCGCATCGCGCAGATCGAACCACATCTTGTGGGTCAGCGCATTATATGCCGCCGGATTGTCGAAGCGGATGCGCGCGATCGCGCCGCCTTTCTCGAGGATCAGTCGGCCCTCGCTCATGCCTCGACGCCTTCGGCCGGCAGCAACCCTCGTTCCGCGAGCTCACGGCGGATTTCCGCGCCGTGCTCGTCGAGCAGGGGCGGGGGACGGCGCACCTGTTGCGGCGTGCCCCGCATCTTCACGGGAAAGCCGAGCGCGCGGAATTCGCCTTCCACCGGATGCGGCACCATCATCACCATGTCGCGCGCCTTAGCCTGTTCGCTTTCGACTGCCTCTCCATAGTCAAGGATCGGCGCGGCGGGAACGCCCGCGGCGAGCAGTGCGTCGATCCAGTCCTGCCGGGTGCGGGTGCGGAAGGTGGGGGCGAGATCCGCGATCAGCTCGATCCGGTTGGCGACACGCGCGGCATTGGTCGAATAGCGCGGATCGTCCTGCAACTCTTGTCGGCCGAGCACATCGAGGAACGCGAGCCACAGCCGCTGGTTGGCGGCGCCGATCACGAACCAGTCGTCCGACGCCTCGACCGCCTGATAGGGCGCGGACATGCGGTTGGCCGATCCGATCGGTTGCGGCGGCGTGCCTGTGCCCCACAATTCGGTGGTCTCCCATACCGACAAGCCGAGCGCGGCTTCGAGCAGCGAGGCGTCGATATATTGGCCTTCGCCCGACTTCTCGCGGCCGATGATCGCACTCAGGATCGCATAGGCTGAAAACAGTCCCGCGCCGAGATCGGCGACGGCGATCGAGTTTTTGGCGGGCTCCATGCCCGGAAAGCCGTTCGAACTGAGGATGCCCGACATCGCCTGCGCGATCAGATCGAAGCCCGGCCGCTGCGCCCAGGGGCCGGTCTGCCCGAAGCCCGAGATGCTGGCATAGACAAGACGCGGATTGACCGCGCGCAGCGTCTCGTAATCCATGCCCAGCCGGCCGGATACGCCGGGGCGCGCATTCTCGACGAGGACGTCGGCGGTCTTGACCAGCGCGTAGAGAACCTCGCGGTCGGCCGGATCCTTCAGATCGAGCGTGATGCTCCGCTTGTTGCGATTGAGTGCGAGGAAGCCCGGGCTATCCTCCCCCTTGAGGCGGAAACCCATCGAATGCCGCGTCGAATCGCCGCTCCTGGGCGGCTCGATCTTGATGACGTCGGCGCCCATGTCGCCGAGCAGCATGCAGCAGAACGGGCCGGCCATCACTTGTGAAACATCGAGCACGCGGATTCCCGCGAGCGGCAAGGTCGCCATCATCTTCTCCCTACAAGGTTCCGTTTCGATCGGCCGGCCGCCGATGACAAGTGTTCCATGCCATCGTCAGGCGAGCGCCCCGACAGGATCACCGGTCGGCTCGGCCATGAGCGGGCGAGTCGGGTCGACAAAGGCCCACACCACCGCGCCCACGACCACGAGCGCTGCAGCGGTGCCGAAGGCCGCCGTCCAGCCGTAATTGACCGCGATCCAGGGGGTGAGCGAGGCGGTAATCGCGCCGCCGATCTGGCAACCCATGTTCATGAAGCCCGAGACGACGCCGGTATGCGCGCCCGCGATGTCCGCCGTCACCGACCAGAAACCGCTTTGCGACAGGTAGATCGCACCCGCGCCGCCGGTGAGGATCGCGACGGCGAGCGCGGTATTGTTGACGGCAGGCCCGGCGAAGAGGAAGGCCGCCGTCAGCACGAACGAGACGATCGACAGGCCGCACCGCCCCCAATAGAGGCCCTTTGCCTTGGCGAGGCGATCGTTGAGCACGCCGCCCAACAGGCAGCATATCGTCATCCCGATGAAGGGCAGCATCGCGTAGAACGCGCTCGCCTTCAGGTCGAGATCGCGGGCTTCGGCCAGGTAGATGAAGAACCAGCTGAAGAAGAGCCAGACGACGTAGCCGAAGGCGAAATAGGTGACGAACAGCGCCCAGACGTTGCCGCTCGTCAGGATCGCGGCCCAGGGCGTCGGCCCGCGCTCGTCGGTGGGGGCGGGGGGCAGGCCGGCGCGGATGTGCGCCAGCTCGCCGGCATCGACGCGCGGATGCTGTTCGGGGCGGTCGCGCGCGAGCAGATACCAGCATATGCCGATCGCCAGCCCCAGCAGCGCGCAGACGTAAAAGGATGCGCGCCAGCCGGAACTGGCGATGATCCAGGTGACGAGCGGCGGAGCAATGCCCGAACCGGCGCCGACACCGGCGAAGATCCACCCGTTGGCCTTGCCGCGCTCTTCCGCCGGAATCCAGCGCGCGATGAACTGGTTGCCCGCGGGATAGACGACCGATTCGCCTGCGCCCAGCGCCACCCGCACGATGATGAGCAGCAGGACGATGTTGCCCATCGCCGGTGAAACCAGCGCCGTGAGGGCGGTGAACACACCCCACCAGAGAATCGCGAAGGTGAGCACGCGCCGCGGGCCCAGCCGGGTCGCGAGCCACCCGGCGGGCACCTGGAAGAGCGCATAGCCGATCAGGAACGCACTGAAGATCCAGCCCAGATGAACCTGATCGATCCCGTATTCGGCGCGAATCTGCACGCCCGCGACCGAGATGTTGACGCGGTCCAGGTAGGCGACCGCGCTCAGCACGAACAACATGAACACCAGCAGCAGCCGGACCTGCGATCGTTCCTTTAGCCCCATTGTCCGTCCCCTCCAAAGCGTCATGCCTCAATTGATCGGCTTATACGTAGGATCATATTGTATATGATTTCTTGTGCTGCTAGCATGTCCTGTGGATGAGAACAACAGCCCGGTTCGGCCGCATTGCGATCCGGACGGGTGAACCTCGGGAAGGAGAGTGTGTTGAAAGAGCGCATGCACGGTCGCGCGCTGGCCGCATCGTTGATGATTTCAGCGATATTGTGGAGTGGCGTCGCACTGGCGGGTCCGCCCGCCGAATCGCTCGCCGCGCGGATCGGGCACAGCGATCCATCGGCCTTCCGCCATATCGAGGCAGTCCATGGCGGCGCCGGATCGATGGAGTTCGGGCAGATTCTGGGTGCCGATGCGCTCGGCACCAACCTGATCTTCCTGCACCGCGGCGTGATCGCGCCACACAGCGGGATCGGCCAGCATTTTCACAATGCCTGCGAGGAGATGTTCGTTATCCTCGACGGTGAGGCACAGTTCACGATCGATGGGCGGACCTCGTTGCTGAAGGGGCCCGCCGGCGCGCCCGATCGGATGGGGCATGCCCATGGCATCTATAATCCCACCGAACGCCCCGTGCAGTGGCTCAACATCAACGTCGGCACGACCAAGGCATATGACGCCTTCAATCTCGACGATCCGAGGGTGGGCGTGCGGCTCGATCCCATTCCGCAATTCATCACGATGCAACTCGACCAGTCCTTACTCCGGCCCGTCGAACATCTCGCGGGCGGCGAGGGCACGGTGATGTATCGGCGCGCGCTCGGTCCGACCGTCTTTTCCACGCCCTGGTCCTATGTCGATCATCTGATGATTCCGCCTGGCGCATCGGTTGGCCCGGCCGCCCAGACGGACATGAGCGAGGTTTATTATGTGCTCGCGGGCGCGGGCGAGGTGCAGGTCGATGGCGAGCGCGCGGCGATTGCGGTGGGCGACGCGGTGCCGGTGGATCTCGGGCAGCGGCATTCGCTGCGTGCCACGGGTGATCAACCGCTCGAGTTGATGGTGATCGGCGTCGCGCGCGACATGGCGGCCAAGGCTGCCTACATGGCCGCACATCAGGCGCGTCGCGGAGGCGGCAAATGACGCGCGCCGCGCTCTGGCTCGTTGCGGCGGCGATCGCCCTTCCCGCCGGCGCTCAGTCTTCCCGGTCAGGCTGGCCGAACTACGGCAATGATCCCGGTGGCATGCGTTATTCGCCGTTGACGCAGATTACCCCTGAAAATGTCGCCACGCTCGACGTCGCCTGGACCTATCATATGCGCCCGCCGAGCGCCGCGCCCGTCGTCGGCCCTGACGTGCCCGAAGCAAAAGGGCCGCCGCGGCGCGGCCGCTTCGCCGCCTCAGAGGCGACGCCGCTCGTTATTGATGGGATCATGTATCTACCAACGCCCTATGGCCGCGTGGTCGCGCTCGATGCGGATACGGGGCGCGAACGCTGGGCCTATGACCTGGAAGGGCGCGACCAGCCGGCAACACGCGGCGTCGCTTACTGGTCGGGCGACGGGACGGCGCCGGCCGAGATCATTTTCGGCACGCGCTCAGGCAAACTGATCGCGCTCGATGCGGCGACCGGGCGTCCTGTCGCCGGCTTCGGCGCGAAAGGGCGCGTCGACATGAAGACGCCTGAGGTGATGAACGGCACGCACGCGCCGCTCGGCATGAGTTCGCCGCCGATGGTCTACCGCGACCTCGTCATCACCGGATCGCGTGTGCAGGAGATGCCGACCAAGGGCGCATCGGGCGATGTGCGCGCGTGGGATGTGCGCACGGGCAAGCTGGTATGGACCTTCCATACTGTGCCGCGGCCGGGCGAGATCGGGCACGAAACCTGGGAAGGCGACAGCTGGAAGAACCGGTCCGGGGTCAATGCATGGACGTTTCTCGTTCTCGATGAGGAGCGCGGTATCCTCTACATGCCGCTCGGTGCGCCGACGTTCGACCGTTGGGGCGGGGATCGGCCGGGCAAGAACCTGTTCAGCGATTCGATCGTCGCGGTCGATGCGGCAACCGGAAAGTATCTGTGGCATTTCCAGACGGTGCATCACGATATCTGGGATCTTGACCTGCCCACCGCGACGCTGATCGAAGTGCGGCGCGACGGGCGCACGATCCCGGCGATCGCGGTGATGAACAAGACGGCGATCATGTTCATCCTCGATCGCGTCACCGGCGAACCGCTTTACGAGGTAAACGAAGTACCGGTGCCGACCGACACTGACATTCCCGGTGAGCAGCCTTGGCCGACCCAGCCGATGCCGGTAGCCCCGCCGCCGCTTACGCGGTTGTCCTTCGAAATGTCCGACCTCAACCGGCTGACGCCCGAAATTGCGGCGACGTGTGAGCAGATGGTCAAGGACATGAACATCGTCGAGAGCAAGCCCTTCCAGCCGCTGCGCGCCGATTCGGCGGTGGCGTCCTTTCCGGGCAGCCTGGGTGGCGTCGATTGGGGCGGGGGGGCCTTCGATCCGGGGCGCGGTCTATATGTCGTCAACGTCAACGCGCTTGCCAGCCCCCAGCAGCTCGCGCAGCAGCCCGACGGCACTTGGAACATGAAGGACGGCTACGTTTATTTCTGGGATCGTGAAACGCGCATCCCGTGCCAGAAACCGCCTTGGGGCGAACTGGTCGCGGTCGATGTCGACAGCGGAAAGATCGCCTGGCGCCGCACGCTCGGCGAGACCGACAGTCTGCCCGAGGGGCTGCGCGACACCGGCCGGTTGAGCGCCGGCGGGCCGATCGTTACCGCGAGCGGGCTCATCTTCATCGGCGCGACCGACGACAACCACATACGCGCCTTCGACACGCAATCGGGCAAGTTGTTGTGGAGCGTCGAGCTGCCCGCGTCGATCTACGGCACGCCGATCACCTATCGCGGCAAATCTGGGCGTCAGTTCGTTGCTGCGGTCGATACCGGCGGCTTTGCCGGATCGCCGGTTACCAATGACGAAGTGATAGCCTTCGGCCTTCCCGTCCAGAAAACGAGGCAGCCATGAACTGGAGTATTAGAGAGGCAGCCATGAACTGGAGTATTAGAATCGCCATTGTCGCGGGCACCTTCACGGTGATTGCAATGGCGTACTCGCTCGGAAAGGCTCCACCGGCCGTAGCAACCTCGCAGCCCCCCGCAGGAGCCGGGCTCGATCTTATCAACGAGCGCTGTGGCTTTTGTCACACCAGCTCGAGCGTTTTCGCAAAGCGCAAGACACGCGCTGGCTGGACGGCGACCGTGCAAGCCATGGCCGATCGCGGCGCCGATGTCTCAACCGAGGAAATGAAGACGATCGTCGATTATCTGACGACGCATTATGCCTTGAAGCAGGACGCGAATGGCGTCGGCGCCAGGGGAGAAGATAGATGAGAAGGATCGCAGGTGTTCTGTTCCTGCTGATGTTGCCGGCCCCCGCAGCATGCGAGGCCTCGGCCGATAATCCACCGTCGGAGCAAGCGCAGACGATGGAGATCGCGCGCTTTGATCCGGCGCTCGATGCCGTGATCGCGCCCGGTACGAAGATCGAGCGCGTCGCGACGGGCTTTGGTTTCGTGGAGGGGCCGATGTGGCGCGATGGTCAGCTCTGGTTCTCCGATCTGATGGACGACAAGGTGCTCGCGGTCAGCCCTGACGGTAAAGTTGAAACGCTGATCGAGCATGCTGGTGGCTATCCTAACCCGCCGCCCGGCACGACATTGGGCCCAAATGCGATGGTGCCCGGCAAGGACGGTACCGTGTTACTGGTGCGGCAGGGCGGACGAACGATCGTGCGCGTCGACGACGAACTCCGCCTTCATCCCTTTCTATCTGAATATAAAGGAAAAAAATTCAACAGCCCCAACGATCTTGTATTCTCGCCCGATGGCGCATTATGGTTCACCGACCCGCCGTTCGGATTGCTCGGCATGGATGACGATCCGGCGAAGGAGCTGCCGTTCAACGCGGTCTTTCGGTACGCGAACGGCAAACTGACGCCTGTCATCACCGATCTCGATCTTCCCAATGGCATTGGCTTTTCGCCCGACGGGAAGACGCTCTACGTTTCCAATTATGGACCCGACATGTTCGTGCGTGCCTATGACGTGGGCACTGGGGGTGCGTTGTCCAATCCGCGCGTGTTGATCGCTTATCCTCATCCGCAGGAACCTGGCGGCCCCGACGGGCTCAAGGTCGATACCGCCGGAAACGTATGGACTACTGGTCCTGGCGGCGTTCGCATCGTTGCGCCCGCCGGCAAGGTGCTGGGCCAGATCCGCCTTCCGGAGGTTGCCGCCAATCTCGCATTCGCAGAAGATGGCCGCACACTGTACATTACAGCATCGCACAGCGTGTATCGCTTGCGCACCAAGGTCGCGGGCGAGCGGCCGCTTTTCTATCGCTAATCGAGGTGCCGGGCCGACCGACGACCTCATCGTCGGAGCGCCGGTGGGAGCTGCTCAACTGCGGCAGGGCATCTGCATCACGAACGTGCGGATGCGGCCGTAATTTTTCAACGGGCCGAAGATACCGTGCTGCTCCGCGGGAAGGTGCGCAAGCGGATGCCCGCGTGGTCGGATTAAGGCTCGTGGGGATTCATCGTGAGTGGATGACGGCGGCGGCGAGGTATATCATGGCCTCGAAGCTTCGGTCGGTTTTGCAGGCGCGCATGGCGATGCGCTTGAACTCTTTGAGCTTGCAGAAGAAGTTTTCGATGAGATGGCGCCATTTGTACATCTCGCGATCAAGCGGGATGGGCTTGGTGCGTCGTGGATGCTGCGAGATGACGATTTTGGCGCCGCGTTCGTTGAGGTCGGCGACGATATCGTTGCTGTCGAAGGCTTTGTCGACGATCAAAGCTCCGAACGCGATGCCATCGATGAGCGGCGCGACGCCGACGCTGTCGAAGCGATTGCCTGGCACCAACTGGAAGCGCACCAGATTGCCCAGCGCATCGGTCAGCGCCAGAATCTTGGTCGTCATGCCGCCTTTGGAACGACCGATGGCCTGGCTCTGAGTCCCCCTTTTGCGCCCTGCCCATGGCGATGAACCTTCGCGATGGTCGCATCGACCATGGCATATTCCATGTCGGGATCACCCGACAGCGCATCGAATATCCGTTTGAAAACATCCGCTTCCCGCCAGTCGCGGAACCGCCGGAACGCCGTGCTCCAGTTGCCGAAACGCTCCGGAAGATCGCGCCACGGACTGCCCGTGCGAGCGATCCACAGCATCGCCTCCATGAACAGTCGATTGTCCCGGCCGCTACGCCCAGGGTCCGTCGGCTTCCCCGGACAGTGCGGCTCGATCTTTGCCCACTGGGCGTCTGTCAAAATATCTCGGTCCATCCACAACGTGAATCACACCCGACGCACTTTGTGAATCCCCGCGAGCCTTAATAGAGGGCTGTTTGCGGTGACGGTTTCATCGGACAAACCGCTTCGTTCCCCACCTCGACATAGCCTGCAATTCGCGCCAGCACGTATGCACAGCAAAACCGAAACTATAAAATGACAGCGGCGACGTTGCCGGTGCCGCTGTCGAGGTGCAAGGAATGGGATCCTCGTTCATTTTAGAATAGTTAAAAGTCGAAACGCACGCCAGCGCGGAACATGCGGCCGATCACATCATACAGGGCTGGATTGGCATAGAACGGTGACTTTGCAGGGTCGTGGTTAAATACGTTATCGACCTTGAAATACGCTGAGGCGTTATCGGTCACGTTGAGTGAACCGCCAATATCAAGATAAAAGGCGCCAGGCATGAAGTTGCGATCGATCGTCGGCGCTGTCGCGGTCGAAACCGGACAGTCTGTTTGGCAGACGACATACTGGTTCCCGTAGGTACCGTCGCTGAACCAGCGTTCCTGAACAAAGAGGCTCCAGAACTCGTTCTCGTAGGTCTGGATCGCCAGCCACTTCCAGTCAGGCGTGGAGCCTGTGTTTACGCCCGCAGAGTCCGTCGGCGCCGTGCCGGGCAGGCCGGCCTCGGTGATGAACTCGTTGATATGGGTCGCGAGCCCGCGAACCGTGAACGTTCCGGCAAGCCCCAGCGGGCGCTGCCAGCGATAGCTCGCCTCGATATCGAAGCCGTCCGTCTTGATCGACGACAGGTTGAACGCCTGGACGTTGATGAAGTTCGGACCGTTCTGATTGTTCAGGTTGAAGGCGCTGCACGTCTCCGGGAGAATGTCGCGGTAGCACAGATCGACGATCTGTCCGGCGCCGAGCGACGAGACGCCGTCCTTCAGCTTGATCTTGTAATAATCGAACGAGATGCTGAAACTGGGCAGCCACGGCGGGTTGGACAGCACCGCGCCCAATTCCGTATTCCGCGCGATTTCCGGCTTGAGATTCGGATTGCCGACCTGGTTCTGGATCACGACGACGTTCACGTTGCGCACCGGATCGAGGAAATTCGGCAGCGTCGTCGTAACCGGCGCGGCGAACAGTTCCGACAGATTGGGCGCCCGGACGTCACGCGAGGTAACGGCGCGGAAGCGCAGGCCCTCGATCGGGGTATCCCATGTGCCGCCGATCTTCCAGGTCCAGGTCGTGCCCGACGTGCTGTAGTCCGTCCAGCGGGCCGCCCCGTTGATGTTCGCGCGGCCGATGCTTTCGGAGTCGATCAACGGAACGTTGAGTTCGAGATACGCTTCCTTGACGTCGTATTCGCCGCCGCCATTCTTGTAATTGCCCGCATACCAGTTGTTGCCTCCGGGCAGGAGCAGCGGATCGGAAGGATAATCCTCCGTGTTCGGGCTGATCGACGACACGCCGGCGCCGTACGCGTCGGCGCGCACCTCGTAGAATTCCTTGCGATATTCCGCACCGAACGCGACGGAGAGCGGCCCCGCCCACAGATCGAGCGGCGATCCCGAGAAGTTCACGCTGGCGACATCCTGCGTGATACGCAAACGCTGGAACGGCCCGTGCTCCGGCTGCACATAGGCCAGCGCCGCCGCGGAGGGCGTCGCGCCGCCGAAGATGTTGATCGGCTGACAGCCATTCGCCCGTGCCACCGGGTCCGCGCAGACGATCGCGCCGTCGATCGTGGTAGCATCGATCGCCGCCAGGTAGCGCCGCGACAGCGAGATGTTGCTGACATCGACGGCGGTGTGGTTGATGCCGCGCTCGTAATAGGCGTCGTAAGTCCAGTCGGAACCGAGCAGTTCGAACCTGCCCTTGAGGCCACCGACGATGCGATACTGCCGACGGTCCGTGTCCACCCGCGTGTTCGGCAGGATGGCGTTGGCGACGCCGTAGGTGAAGGTGGTGATGCCGTTCGCCGCGCATTCCGCCTGAACCGATGCGGGCAGGAACGCGTTGGAGCAATCGATGGTAAGGCCGGTGCGATTCTGGCCATTGACCGGCTGATTATGGGTCTTCACCTGACCGACGCTGTACGTGACATAAATCTCGTTGCCCTCGGCGAAGTCGAACCCGATCCGGCCGTAGCCGACAAGGCGCGAGATGGCCGACTGCAGCGTGCGTCCGCTGTCGGTGTTGCCCGACAGGTCACCACCGATACAATAGCCGGGGAAGCAGCCGAGGACCGTCCCCGCCGCATCCCCTGCCGGCACACCGTTCGAGCCGTAGTTGAACTGGAAGGGCTGGCCGTTCTGGTCGAACGCGATTCCCTGCAACGGTCCCGAGCTGATCAGGCCATATTTGGTGAAGTTATACGGCTGCGCGAAATCACGTATCAGATATTGCGGCATCCCATCGTCGGTAACGTTGCGATTGATCCGCGTGGTTTGGGTGAACCAGTCGCGGCCGCCCGCGAGATCCAAGCCGTAATCGCCCGGGCCGACGCCTGCCCCCTTTGCATATTCGCCGCTGGCGACGACGTGCAGCCGATCTTCGAGGAAGCTCTTGCCGAAAGCGATCTGGCCCAGGCCCTGCTCATTGTCGCCATAGGTGCTGACGCCGCCCTGGACATTGCCCTTGATGCCTTCGAAGCGGGTATCGGTGATGAAGTTCACCACACCGCCGACGGCATCCGACCCGTAGGAGGCGGATGCGCCGCCATTGACCACCTCGACGCGCTTGATCAGCAACTGCGGGAACAGGCTGACATCGGTGACGCCGGTATAATAGGCGCCGACGACACGCTGCCCGTCGAGCAAGGTCAGCGTGCGGATCGTACCAAGGCCGCGAAGCGAGAAGGAGCTCAACCCCTGCTGGCCGCTCGACGTACTGTAGGTGAGCGTGCTCTTGCCGCTCGATCCCTGGAGCGACGGGAGCTGGGTGATCGTGTCGAAGATGTTCGGCTGAGCGTTGTTCTGGATCAGGTCCTCGCCAACGACCGTCGTCGGCGTGGGGGCGTTGAACCCGCTCGCCGCGATGCGGGAGCCGGTCACGACAATATCGGGCATCACGCTCTGCGGCGCCGGCTCCGCATTCGCGGTGACGGGATCGATCGGAGCCGCATTGGCCGCGCTTTGTGCCATTGCGGGGGAAGCGCTCAGCGCCGCGAGTATTGCTCCGATGCTCACGGTACGAAGTGCGCTGCGACGCAGTAGCGCGAGTAAGGCGGACCGTACGTCTCCGTTACGATGTGTCATTGGTTCGACGGAGCCGAATGTGTACCCGTTGCTGACAAAAGTCGTGTTTTCTGGATGCATTACCGCCCCTCCATATGATGACGACGTCTTTGCATCGTCGGTCTTTGCTCCGCGCCGGACTCTAGCGATCCGGTCAGGTGACGAATCATATAGTATTTGATTAGAGGCGTTGTCGCTGATGTCAATACTCCTACAAAATGGATGATCATGGTGCTGCGCCGGCCATTCTGCAGCGACTCGTCGTCCGGTTTTTGATCGGCGTGACAGACCGGCTACTTCGAGCCGTTATCGTTGAGCACGGTAGAAGACAGTACCGGTCCGATGTGCCCCGGCGGCCGTCAATGTGCCCCGGCGGCCGTCAATGTGCCCCGGCGGCCGTCAACCGGAAGCGCTCGTTGCGCGGGTCTACCACTGATGATGCTCAACTAGTTGTTTGGTCCCGGAGTTTGATGGTGCGGATTTAGGCTGAAGCGTTCTGGCTGGGTTGCCCAGCATTTGCAGATATATTCGTATGGCGTGAGGCCGCGCAGGGTCTTCAGTCGGCGACCAAAGTTATATGCGCCAATGAAGTCGTGGAGGTGGGCGGTTAGCTGGGCGTGGCTGTCGTAGTGGTAGCGTTTGACGGTTGCCTCTTTGATGGTCCGGTTCATCCGTTCCACCTGGCCGTTGGTCCAGGGATGCTTCACCTTGGTGAGACGGTGGTCGATGCCATGCTCGTCGCAGACCCGATCGAAGATGTGGTGGAAGGCGTATTTGTGGCGGGCCTGATTGGTGAACTGGATGCCGTAGCACATCGGGAAGCAGGCTTTGGGATGGTCCGATCGATGGCCACGAACAGCCGTAGCTTGCCTTCGGCGGTCTGCACCTCGGCGATGTCGATGTGAAAATAGCCGATCGGGTAGGTCTTGAACTTGCGTTTCGGTTCCTTGTCTCCGGTCACCTCCGGTAATCGGCTGATCCCGTGCCGTCGCAGGCAGCGATGCAGCGACGAGCGCGTCAGATGCGGGATGGTCGCCTGCAAGGCATAGAGGCAATCATCCAACGGCAGCAGCGTGTGCTTTCGGAAGGCGACGATGATCGCCTCCTCCTCGATGGTGAGCACCGTCGAATGAATATCCCTGGGTCCGGTCGGCAGATCCTTGACCGCCGTGCGCCTCTTCCATTTGGCGACGGTCTTCTGGTTGATGCCGTAGCGCTTCGCCAGGACCCTCAGGCTCTCTTGACTATGTTGTATCGCTAGCCTGCCCCGGACTTGATCCGGGGGACCGCCTCTGTCGTGCGGGCGCTCCCATGCAGAACCTGTCCCATAGTGCATCCTTCCAGGCTTGCGCCGATAATGCACCATCAAACTCCGTGACCAAACACCTAGGCCTCGCTGGCCGCCCGGGCCGCATCACTTGCCCCCGAGAACGTGCCTGCCATCCCTTCGACCGCCTGCCGCTTCCACGCCGCGATCATCGTATGGTGGATGCCGTGCTTCGTTGCCAGCTCCGCCAGCATCAGGTCACCCCGGATCGCCTCCAGCGCCACCTTCGCCTTGAACTCCGCGCTGTAGCGCTTCCTCGTCTTCTTCATTTCCCGTCCATTCCTCAGGTCGGGATTAGCTTAGCACCCTGTCCGAAAATCCGGGATCACCTCAACCGACGCTTGCGCTGCGTTCGTTTGCAAAAGGCCCTCGTCGAGCAGGTAGCGCGGCAGCGATGCCGCCACGCATTCGACGAAGATGGTAGGTTCTCCGCCGGATCGATGGGTCTTTTGCTGCGGAAGATCGCTGCCGTGCTCGGCACTTGCATTCGCGAGTCGGATCGATAAGCTGAAGATGCGCCGCATGGGCGGCGCCGAGGCTTGAGAACCTCGCTTGGGAAAAGAACCCGCCAATCCGGCCGGGTGGCCGACGCGCATGTCCAAGCCGTTCGCGGCCAAAGGCGTCGGCGCATGTCTCAAGCATGTCTCAACACCCGGCTCCTGCCGGCGCGGCCTCGATCTAGGGAGGACTGGCGCTGATGAACCCTGATCCAAATCGTCGGGAGGAAAGGCAGTCAAGGTGCACGCCCTGGTAAACGGGCCGCGCTTTGTGTCGGCAAACGAACCGCTGCCGCCGGACGATCTGGCGCGCTCCTCCTCGCCTGAACTAGACCTGCTATATCGGCGCGAGCGGCCGAGATTGCTGCGTTACCTGGCGGCGCGAACATCGCCGGACGCTGCTCAGGACATCGTGCAGCACCTCTTTGCGCGCATCGTGGCGCGTGCCGATCGGGACGATGCACAGATCGCTTCTCCATCGGCGTACCTGCGTCAAGGCGCGCGCAATCTTGTGACGGACCAAGCGAAGGCCGCCGCTCGCCGGTCGCAGCATTTTCATGTTCCGATCGACGATGTCGCCGTGGCCGGGCCAGACCCGGTATCCGCGCTCGAAGCACGCGATAAACTGGCACGGCTTCAAGAAGCCGTGTCGCGGCTGAAGCCTCTCACGCGCGAGATATTTCTTGCTCGGCGGGTAGATGGATATAGCTACGCTGAGATCGCCGAACAAACGGGGTTGAGCGTGAAGGGCGTCGAAAAGCAAATGGCCAAGGCTATCCGGCTGCTGCGGCGCCACTTGCGTCGCGATGACTGAAGCTGGCGGACCGCCGCCGATAAGCGGAGCGGCGAGGGATGCCGCTACCGAGTGGCTGATTGAGCGCGAAAAGGGCAGTGATCCAGCGGTCGAACGCAGGTTCGCTGCCTGGCTCGCGGCAGATCCTGCCAACGCGCGCGCCTATCAGGAAGCGGTGAATGATCTCGGCGGATCCGAGTTCGTTGCGGAGCAGCGAAGTGGACGGCCAGCGAGGCTTGCGCGCGCGCCCTTTTATATGCGGCGCAACACGCACATCGCTGTCGCAACGCTTGGCGCAATGGCGTTGCTCGGAATCGTCACGGTAACGCTCGTCGAGCCCGACGGACCTTTCCCGCTCGTTTCTCCAGCGCACGCTGCAAGCTACCATACCGGAGTGGGGGAAATCCGCACGTTCAAGCTCGAGGACGGCTCGCGAGTGATCCTCGACACCAACTCGCGGGTATCGACGAGCTTCGACAGGACGGAACGCCGGGCGCACCTGGATCGCGGCCGCGCTCGCTTCGAGGTCGCGCCGGATTCGCGCCCCTTCATCATCAGTGCCGGCGATGCGAAGATCATCCCCGATGACAGCGTCGATGTGAGCGTCGGTTCCGTCGGCACCAAGGTGATCCCGCTGCGCGGTCCTTCGCAAGTGCAGGGCCGGGCAAGCGCCATCGGTTTACCGTCGAGCCATGTCATGGCAGGTAGCGAGGTCATGATCAGGAAGGACGGAACGATCTCTCGCGCCAGCCCGGCTACCGCTGGCGAAGCGCTCTGGGTGTCCGGCATGCTGACGCTGGAAGAGACGCCGCTGGCTGCGGCCGTCGCCGCGATCAACCGATACAATCGAATCCAGATCGAGCTTGCCGATGCCACGATGGCGGACCTCGTCGTCTCGGGCGCGTTCCGCGCCGACGATCCCGAGGCATTTGCCGAGCAGGCCGCGAAAATGTTCGACCTGAAGGTCCACCAACGCTCGGGCACCATCCTCCTGTCGCGACGCTGACCTCGGCAAAATAGTTGGGGGGCATTCTCGCTGACCGTCGTCTCTCATCCGAAGCCGCCTTTTCGACGCGGCAATCGGGGGAGAGAAATCGTGAAGTTCACCGCTCGGCTTGCGCGCCATCATTTTCTCGCAGCGACCGCGATCGGCGCAGCGATTGTAACGCCGGCAGCGGCTCATGCGCAGGATACAGACCGACTCTCCATAACCTTTTCGTCGCAGCCGCTGGGTCAGGCGCTTCGCGAACTCGCCATCCAGTCCGGCCGATCGATTCTCGTCGACTCGACGCTGGTCAGAGACCGCCAAGCGCCGCCGCTGCGCGGTAGCTTCACGATCGAACAGGCATTGGCCGCGTTGCTTCGCGGCTCGGGTCTTGAGTTCGCACCCGTCGCCGGCGGCTTCGTGATCACCGGATCCAGCACGGGGGCAGTGCCCCCGCAACAGGACCAGAAAATAACCGTGACAGGTACCCGGATCGCCGGAGCTGCTCCTGCCGGTGCCGAGCTGATCGTCCTTGATCGCGACGAAATCGATCGCAGCGGCTACGCGACCACGCAGCAACTTCTTCAATCGCTGCCGCAGAATTTCGGCGGCGGTCCCAATGACGGATCGGTCGGCGTCTCGATCCGCAACAACGCCACCGCGAATAGCGGCTTCGGCTCGAGCATCAATTTACGGGGGCTCGGCAGCGCGTCGACATTGGTTTTGATCGACGGTCACCGTCTCGCGCTTGGGGGGCTCTTCGGTGCGTTCGCCGATCTTTCGCTGATCCCCTCCACCGCGATCGAGCGCATCGAGATTCTCGGCGACGGGGCGTCGGCGATCTATGGATCCGACGCGGTTGCCGGCGTTGTCAACATTCGGCTTCGCAACGACTTCAAAGGGGCCGAGACGCGTGCGCGTTATGGCTTTGCCGATGGGTTCGACGAAGCGCAGGCGAGTCAGCTGCTCGGCTTCGACTGGGGCAGCGGTCATCTCACATTCGGGTACGAATTTTACCAGCGTGGCCGTCTTCACGCGGAGGACCGGGATTACGCGACCGAGGATCTTCGACGTTTTGGAGGTCCAGATTATCGCAAGAATTTCTCGAATCCTGGTACCATCATCGCGAGCGACGGCAGCGTGTTCGCGATTCCGCGCGGGCAGGACGGGACCGCTTTGAGTCCCGACGATCTGATTGCGGGCGAGCAGAACCTCTATGACGGCCGGATCGGCACCGACCTTCTTCCCAAGCTGCGTCGCCATGCCGGCTATGTCAGCCTGAGGCAGGATCTCGCGCCATGGCTCACCGCGAACGTGCAGGGGTTCGTCGCCGCTCGCAATTCGTCGTCCCACTTCATCCCGGATAATTATGGCGGCGTCGTCGTGCCGCCGAGCAATCCGTTCTACGTCGACCCGCTCGGTACCGGCCAGCCGATCATCGTCAATTACGACTTCACGCAGGATCTGGGACAGCAGACGGCGAGCACCCGCGTTCGCGCCTACAGCGGAATCGCATCCCTGGATGCGACGCTGGGCGCATGGTCCGCCTCGCTGCACGGCACCTATGGCCTGCAGAGCGAGCGCCTTCGTTCCGAAAATCTGCCAAATTACTACAAACTGGCGATCGCGCTGTCCGACCCCGATCCTGCAACCGCGTATAATCTGTTTGGTGACGGCTCCCACACCAATCCTGCCACGCTCGAGGCGGTGCGTGGCTATATTCATACCCATGGCCGCTATCGCATATGGGCAACGGGGCTCAAGCTCGACGGTCCGCTGTTCGGATTACCCGCCGGAGACGTCAAGCTTGCCGTCGGCGGCGAATATCGCCGCGAACATTATTCCTATGACACGACGGACTATCAGTTCAGCGCCACGCCGACGCCGATCCCGACCAGCGGTCTTCCGATCAGCCGCGGCATCACGGCGGGCTTCGCCGAGCTCCATGTGCCGATGGTCGGCCGCGATCAGGAGGTTCCCGGTGTGGAAAAGCTCGACCTGTCGCTTGCCGGCCGGGTCGAGCATTACAGCGACTTCGGGACGACGACCAATCCGAAGGTGGGGGTGAGCTGGACCATCACCGATGGCGTGATTGTCCGGGGCACATTCGGTACGTCATTTCGCGCGCCGAGCTTTCAAGACGTTCGGCAAGGTCCCGGCACCAACCTGGTTCTGCCTCAGCCGCTTGCCGACCCTGAGTCCCCCATCGGCACGAGTGAAGCGCTGATCCTGTTCGGCAACCGTCCGGGGATCGGCCCCGAGCGCGCACGCACCTGGACGGCAGGACTCGACCTTCGGCCGGCCGCTCTGCCCGGACTCCATGCGAGTGCCACCTATTTCGATATTCGCTATCGCGATCGCATCACGAGTCTCGCTGCCGATTATCTCACCTTCCTCACGGATCGGCGGCGATACGGCGCGGTGATCGACGAGGCTCCCGACCAGACCAGGATCGAGGCGCTCTATGCCGATCCGACCTTTGCCAACCCCTACGGCATTCCGGCCGCCGACATCGATCTGCTGATCGATGCCCGAACGAGCAACCTTTCGTCGCTTACCGAACGCGGATTGGACTTCGACATCGGCTATCGCAGGAACTTTGGTCCGGCCCAACTCGAGGCCGGGGTGAGCGGGACCACCATCTTCGCGATCGAGCAGCAAATTCTGTCGTCCGCGCCAGCCACCGACGTGGTCTCGACCATTGGCAACCCGGTTGACCTGCGACTCCGCGGCCGGCTCGTGGGGTCGCTTCGCGCATTCACCGGCGCCCTGTTCGTCAACTATATCGACGGGTATCGAAATAGCGCTGTGACCCCGGCGGAGCGCGTTCGCAGCTGGACGACGTTCGACCTGCAGATGGGCTATGAGGTGCCCGCCGCGCGCGGGCCGCTTGCCGGCCTCCGGTTTTCCCTCAGCGTGACCAATTTGTTCGACCGCGATCCGCCTTATGTGAACAATCCGACACCCTATTCAGCCGCCGGGTTCGATCCCGCCAATGCGAGTGCGATCGGCCGCCTCGTCGCGCTGCAGGTGATCAAGACATGGTGAGCATGAAATGGCTCACGGCCGCAGCGTTGCTCGCAGGTGCGCCCCTCGCGGCACAATCGCCCTCGATCCGCGAAATGATCGCGGTCACCGACCTCTCGAGCATCGCCATTTCGCCTGACGGCCGCCTGGTAGCATTCCGCGAAGAGCGCGCGCTCATCGAGCAGAACGGCTATGATCTGGCATGGTATGTCGTTCCTGCTGACGGGACCGCGCCGCCGAGGCGGATCGGCGGCGCCGGGGAGGGGGATCGCCGCAACGGCGGGCTTATGTCCGAGCCGCCCGTCTGGACCGCCGATTCGCGCGCCATCATCTATCGGGCCGTGATCGACGGACAGGTGCAGCTGTGGCGTGCGGCCGCCGACGGGAGCGCCACCGAACAGATCACGCATGATCCCGCCAACATCATCGACTTCGCGCTCGATCCGGGGCCGGGGTTGATCACCTACAGCGTCGGTGCATCGCGCGAAGCGATCGAGCGGGCCGAAGAGGCCGAATATGACAATGGCGTCCTCGTCGATGCGCATGTCGATCCGGCAAAGCCGCTGTTTCGCAACGCGCGGATCGACGGGCGCTGGGCGAGCTCACGGCTGACCGGCTTCTGGTTCGCAACCGGCGGCCTCCTTGCCGATACCGCCCCGACCTACCGCACGCTCGATCTCGCCACCTTGACGGTCCGCCCGGCGACCACCGAGGAGCAGGCACGCCTTCAGCCAGCCGCGCAGCCGTTCGACACGATCGAAGGTCGGCAGATCCTCGCCCGCATCGATTCGCACGATGAGCGCGGATCCGCCTATCTGCTTGCATCGGGTACTCACGGCGAACTTGCTGTGATGCGCGGCGGATCTCCTTCGAGCGCCATCATCTGCGCTCGGCCGGCCTGTCGCGATCAAACGATCGTCAGCGTCGGCTGGCAGGCACGGAAGAACCGGCTGCTGTTCGCAACCACCGACAATGCCAGCAACCACACGCTCTGGCTCTGGGATGTCGCGAAAGGCGACGTTCGGCGCGTGAAGGCGGGGGCCGGAACGCTCAACGGGGGCCGTGACGGCACACGCGCTTGTGCGATCGGCGGTCGCGCCGCTGTTTGCGTAAGCGCATCGGCGAATGAGCCGCCGCGCCTCGTTCGCATCGATCTGGCGAGCGGTACGACTGCGACCCTCGCCCGCCCGAACGTGGCGCTGGAGCGCTGGAGCGTTTCCGGTTTTACCGCCATTGGGTGGCGCGACGCCGAGGGCCGGACCTTCACAGGCCAACTGCTGCTTCCTTCGGCCGCGACCGGCCCGGTCCCGCTGTTTCTCACCTATTATGTCTGCGATGGGTATTTGCGGGGCGGGACCGGCGACGAATTTCCGCTTCGCCAGATGGCGGCGCACGGCATTGCTGTATTATGCGTCAACCGGCCGCTGACGTCGCCAGGTCTGCATGACCAGGCGGAGCAGTATCGGATCGCGCTGTCGGGATTAACGAGCGCGGTCGACATGCTCGCTGGGCGCGGCCTCATCGACCGGCGGCGGATCGGAATGGGCGGCGTCAGCTTCGGCGGCGAGGTCACGATGTGGACCGCAATCCACTCGGACCTGCTCGCGGCTGCGTCGATTTCGACCTCCCTGATAACGCCGACCTATTACTGGTTCAGCGCGATGGCAGGCCGCGATGCTCCCGATGTGCTCAAGAAGGTCTGGGGGTTAGGCGATCCCGAGAAGGAGGCCGCGCGCTGGAAGCAAATGTCGCCGGCGCTCAACGCCTCCTCGATCCACGCACCATTGCTGATGCAGGAGCCGGAGCAGGAATTTCGCTTCAATATGGAGCTCGCTGCGAAGCTCAGCCGCTCCTCCACGCCGTTCGAGCTTTGGGCGTTTCCGGGCGGTACCCACATCAAATACCAGCCTCGCCACCAGCTCGCCGCCAACCAGCGCAACCTCGACTGGTTTCGATATTGGCTGCAGGCCTATGTCGATCCTGATCCGACGAAAGCCGAACAATATCTGCGCTGGGAGGCCTTCGAGCGCCAGCCGTCTCCATCGGCACCCCAAAGCCGGACAGCAGCTCAGCGGTCGAGCCACGCTCGCAGCCAGACCTCGACATCGGCGATCGCGAGAACGCGATAGAAGAGCGTGTCATTCCCCGGCCCCGGTGCGTCCAGATAGGCAGCGAGTGTTTCGAGGTCGAGCAACCCCGCGCGGGCGAGATGGCCTTCGAGCAGAAGCGCGCGCAATCGCGGTCGATTGGCGTTGTAGATGCGCATGCAATAGCCGTTCATCATGCCTTTGGTGCGCCGATGGATAATCGTGGGCGGCAGCATATCAGCGAAGGCCGATCGCGCGACCGACCGGTCCCGGCCGCCGCGCACCCATAGCCAACTCGGAATCTGGAGGCAGGTTTCGACGATCGGCTGTGCGAGCAGCGGAAAAACCGAGGGGGCAACCTCGTGCCGGGCATAACCATCGAGATGCGCCTGAACCGCCATGATCGATCGAATGTGGCTTCGAGTACCCCCCAGCGCATTCGCGGGCTCCTCGAGCCAAGGATGGAATGGCGGCGCCTCCGGCAGCGTGGTTGCGGCAAGGAAATCCGGAACGCAGGGCCATGTCGCTGTCTCGGGCCTTCGCGCCTTGGCAGCCGCCCTGCGCATCACTGCCCAAATTGTCGTGTCGTGAACCGCCGCTACGTCGCGCGCGACCGCGATGAACCGCAGACCGAGGCCCGAGGTGCGCAGGACGTCCGCGGCGGGCGCTGCCGACCCAAGCGAACAGAACACGTTGTCACCCCCGGTGCCGCCGAAAAACGCGTCCGCCTCGAGTTCCTCCGCGAGCGACATGAACCGGTATTCCCAGCCTCTGAGCACACCGGGAAGGCCGGGACGGGCGAGCCGCATGTTCGTTTGGCATACCGCCCCCGTCTAACGACCGCTCTTTAGTTCACCAAGGCCGCTGTCGACTGACCGCCGTTGGGGCGCAAAGTCGTCATGCCAATGTTCGTCTTCCCCGTGCGCCGCGTGGTCGGGTTGAACGCGGCAACGGCGTCATCCAGGGTGGAGACGTTGCCGATGTTATCCGTAGCCGCCCGTCGGGCACCCCGCCGGACAATCTTGCCGAGTTCAGCACGATTGGACTCGAGACGAAGTCGACCGCCAGCCTGTCCGTGGGCCGCGTCTCGACGGGCTCGACAATCAACACAGTGTTCCGCCGGCTCGGATCAAGCCGCGGACCGCTGCGAGCGGCGCTCAGCGCGCGCTCTTGCAGCGATGTGAAAGCGCCTTCTGCGTCCACGCCACGATGGCCGCGGTCGGCATCGCGCCGGATTGACGCGCGATTTCACGGCCCTTGTGGATGATCATCAGCGTCGGGATCGATCGAATGCCGTAGCGTTCGGCAAGACCTTGATGGGCCTCGGTATTGAGCTTTGCGAGGCGCACCGACGGCTCGAGCGCGGCGGTGGCGGCGGAGAAGGCGGGAGCCATCTGCCGGCATGGCCCGCACCACGGCGCCCAGAAATCGATCAGCAGCGGGACATCCGATCGTTCGGCGAGCGCGGTGAAATTGTCGGGCGTGAGGATCGCCGGCTCACCATTGCTTAGTGCGAGGCCGCACCGCCCGCATTTGCCGCCCGCGGCGGTCTTGTCAGCCGGCACGCGGTTTATCACGCCGCATGCGGCGCAGCCCATCATCCTGTTGATCGAATTCGCCATCGGAACGCCCCTTGCTGCGGATTTTCGGTAACTCGCCGGAGCTGCCGCGTTGGTGACAGCCTTTTTGGGCCGGTCCGTGCCAGGCTCGACGTGAAATATGCGTATCGCCGACGTGAAACCGAAAGGCACGGTGCGCCGAGTGGAAAGCCACCGGGTAGCGCTGCTTCGAGCCCGCCGGTCGATGGACCGTGTGCATAGGCATTGGGGTCGACGGCGGGACACGGGAAGGAATGGGGCATGGACAAGGACGACAGGGCTTATTTTCAAAAGCGGCGACAGCAGGAACTGCGCGCCGCGGAGAACGCGGCCGACCCATGCTGTCGCAAAATCCATCTCGAACTTGCCCGACTTCATGGCGTGCGCCTCGACGCCGCCGCCCATGGCGCGGAATCGCGCCGTGTCGTTGCGATCGGGACGGTGCGGTTCGCCGCGATCGAGCAGGACTTCCTGTAACCCCCGATTACCGGCCGGCGAGCATGGAAGGAATTGCGGGCCGCGATTGGTCCGCCGCTTTGCCGAAAAAGAGGAGGCTGTTTTGGCTATCACGGGAAAACCGCACGACATCTCGCAGGATGTGGAGATCATCCAGGCCGCGCTCGCCGGCGAGCATGCGGGGATCGCGGCGTATCGCATCGCCGGCGCAAGCGGGCTTCTCCTCCCCGATACGCTGAAGGTCGCCTTGCTGTTCAAGAGCCATCACGAGGCGCATCGCGATGCGCTCGCCGCGCTCATCACCGACATCGGCGCGAGGCCGATCGCGCCGAAGAGCGACGAGGATTATGTCGCCGACCTGAAGCTCGCCGCGCTGAAGACACAGGGCGACATCCTCACGCTCGCGACCATGCTCGAGCGAGGCGCCGCCAGCGGCTATATCAGTCAGATATCGACCATCCGGGATCCCGGCTTGTCGCAATTGTTCGCGCAGATTTCCGCCGACGAGATGATCCACTGGACGACGCTGAACAGCGCGACCGGCGGACCGCTGCCCGAGCCCTTCCAGTTCGGGTGAGCCGCAGCGACTCCGCAAGAGGCGCTGCCCCCGAGAAGGCTGGGTGCCTGGAGGCAGCGCGCGCTTAATCTGAGCTGACGCCGTTTGTCCTCAGCTTGCCGAAGGGCCGTTCTTCGCTCTTAATGCCGGAAGAGGGCGGTGCTTCGACAGGCTCAGCACGAATGGGACAGGGTAAATGCACAATACCCTGATCGCGGGGGCTATAGCCCTGGACGAACGCGATCACCTTGTCGGCAGGCATCTCGCACGGCCTGAGCGCGATTCTGCCGCCGACCGTGCGATATAGGTTGAGGCTGATGATATCCGTACCGCCAAGTTCCCTGCCGAAGAGCCACCACCGGCGGCCGTCATCCGACCGGTTGATCGTCACCCCGTAGCGCCGCCCGCCATAGAGTCCCTCGGAATAGCCGCTGGGAAGCGCCTCCAGCGCCGTCATGAACGCGGTTCGGTCGTCCGGCACGATCAATTGACTCCTTTTGTGATGCCTGTGTTGCCGGTTTTCCGGAGCGGCGGGTTACACGAGGTGAGGCAAATTCCTGTAACGTTTCGCGGTTTTCTCGCGGACAAGGACAGGGACTATCCAGCGAGAGTGAGCCCTTGCTTCTATACGTTATTGCCTATCTCGGCGGCGTGCTGACGGTCCTCCGTCACGGCGTGACACCGACGCCGCCGGGAACGGCGTGGTCGAGCGCCTCTATCAACTGGTGCGGCAAAAGGGCGCCGTGCGCGACCGCCTGTTCGAGATCGAATTCCCCGATCCCGAGGTTCAGGCCTTCCGCCTTACTTTCGGTTGAGCGGCGCGGCGGCGTCGGCCGGTTCCGGCGTGGCGGGGAGGGCGATCCCGGCGAATTCCCGGCGGATCAGGTCGAGCTTGGGATCGATATAGCGCCGGCAGAACGGCTTGCCGGGGTCGGTCGCGTAATAGTTTCTGAAGCGTTCGTCCGCGGGTTTGAACGCCCGTAACGGGAGGATCCGAGTGTCTATCGGCGCGTCGAACCGCCGCCCCAGCGCCTCGATCGCCTCGCCCGCTTCGCACCGTTGCCCCTCGTCATGGACGTAGATGGCGCTGCGATATTTGCTGTCGGCCGCGTAGGATGCCGCGTGCGTCCTCAGATGCGCCTCGATCAGGATCGCAAGGCTGATGATCGCGGGATCGAAATGGACGATCACGCCTTCGGCCCAGCGATCCGCCGGCGGGTCCGAACGGATGAGGCCCTGATCGACCTGCGCGACGCCTCGCAGCGTCTGGAAGATGCCTTCGGTGCACCAATGGCAGCCGCCGCCGATGCCGATCCTTTCCATCGCGTCCGTCCTTCGCTTGCCACTATTCCGCACGCCGCTTTGCCGCACATGGTTACGAACTCGGCGGGTGTAACCGGTGAGACGGCATCGGCGAGATGAAATCCGATGATGATGATGATGGGCACCGCCATCGCTGGTCTTCGAAGGGATCGTCATGATAGGTTCGTATGAACGAGCCTTCGTCGGGCGGCGGCTCTGCGCGGGCGACGGCGCTAGGGCGTGGGGTGACGCGCGTTACGGCCGCGCCGGATGCTTCGATCAACTGGCCGGCGGCCAGCGTCCCATCGGCGCTGCGCAGGGTGCCGCGCGCCACTCCGAGCCGCGCTGCGAGATCATGCCATGACGGCAGCCGCGCGCCGGGTTGAACCACGCCCTCTTCGATCGCGGTGGCTATGCCGCTGCGAATCTGCTCCGCGAGGGGCGCCTTGGCGGCGCGGTCCAGCCTCAGGTCGAACGGTTTGTTCGTCGCGTCGTGGTATACGATTCTTCGGATTTTTGGTTCTTTTCGTGGCCTGCAAAGAGCGCATCTTCGGGGTCGAAGGAGAAGCCCCATGAGGATTCGCGCTACCATCGCCGCCGCCTCCGCGCGTTGGCGCTTGCCGGCCCGGCCCGACGCATGACGGCCAGTCCCAAACCGTCGTGACAAAGTTCGATCAGGCGATCCCCAACATTCCGGGGAAATCGCTCATTACCGTAGAGGTCGATTACGCGTCGGGTGCGGCGTCGCGGTCGCACACCCATGCGAAGTCCGCCTTCATCTTCGCCTGCACCCTTTCAGGCGCGATCGAATCGAAGGTCAATGACGGCGCGGCCCGCATCTACAAGGCGGGCGAGACCTGGTCCGAAACGCCGGGCGCGCGCCATCCGGTCAGCCGTGACCCGGGAAAGACCGAACCGGCCAAGCTGCTCGCGGTGTGTGTCGTTGATTCTGGCGACAAGCCGCTCACCACCCCGATCAGGTGAAGCTGGAGAGAGGACGGATGGCCAGAAGGATCGATTACAACGAGATCGCCCCACTCGGCGCCAAGGTGCTCGGCGGCGTCTACGGCTATGTCGCGCAGAGCAGCCGGCCAGCCGAACTGGTCGATCTCGTTTATCTGCGCGTCTCACAGATCAACAATTGCGCGTATTGCCTCGACATGCCCACTCGCGACCTCATCAGGTCAGGCGTGGATATCGGCAAGATCGCGCTGGTGCAGGCGTGGGGGAAGGCAGCGCCCTGTTCAGCCCCACCGAGCGCGAGGCCGTCGCCTGGGCCGAATGCGTGACGCATGTCGCCAAAACCGGCGTGCCGGACATCGCCTATCAGGCCGCTCGCGCGGTGTTCGAGGAGAAGCAACTGGTCGATTTCACCGTCGCGATCGGCCTGATGAACGCCTATAATCGCATGGTGATCAGCTTGCGCAACACGCCGCAAGCGGTCCTCGAAAATGACGGTGCTTAGAATCTCGCCAGCCTGGTTGGCGGCCCCGCGCCGTCATCGGTCGGATGATGGGCCGACCCGTGAGTTTGCGAATTACGATTACGTATTTCGTTGAGATCGGCAGCGGCGCGCGCCCATAGCGGGAAAAGGAACTGAAAATGGCAACTTCGACACTCGATGTGCTGCTTGGGGCGCTATCGGTCGAGATCGAGGCCTTCGCTGTCTGCGAGATCGGCGAGGATGTTCGGCTGATCATTCCGCCGGTCGATATGATCGAGGTCCATCATGTCCTGGAGGGCAAGCTGCACCTTACGATCGACGACAAGGAAACCGTTGAGGTCGGCCCTGGATCGACGCTGATGGTGCCGCCGGGACGCAAGCAATATCTCGCGACCTCGCGCGAGGCGGTGACAAGCAAGGACAGCCTGGAAGTATGCGTGCCGGTTCGCGACGGGATGCTGGTCGTCGATGCGACGGACGGCAAGGAGCCGACCTTACGGATCGCGTGCGGCGCGGTGCTGCCCGACGCGAGCGGCTCCTACGGTCCGCTCGACAATCTGATGCGGCCGGTCGCCGAAAACCTCTCCGATGTGCCGGTAGTGGCGGCGGCGTTCGGCGCTCTTCTCGAGGAGGTGGCGGCGCCGACCGAGGGAACGCGGGCGTTGACCAGCGCACTGATGAAAGCCTGCCTCGTGGTGTTGTTGCGACGGCACCTTCAGAGCAGCCGCACGGAAGGGAAGACACCGGCGCTGTTCGACGATGTCCGGCTCGGTCGAGCGGTCGCCGCCATCCTCGATCGCCCGGCCGCCGACCATTCGGTGACCAGCCTCGCGAAGGAAGCCGGCATGAGCCGCTCCGGCTTTGCCCGCGAGTTCAAGGAGGCGCTCAATCTGACGCCGATGGAATTCGTCACCCGCGCGCGCCTCAGCCTCGCCCACCGGCTGCTGCTGACGACCGGCATCTCGGTCGAAGGGATCGCCTCGATGGTCGGCTTCAGCAGCCGCAGCCATTTCAGCCGCCTGTTCCGCGAACATTACGGGGCCGACCCTTCCAGTGTCCGCCGCACCGGCAAGGAGAGGGATAGCGCGGCCGATCATCTTTCGTCGCCGGCCACTCTGCGGACGGCGTCGGGGTTCTCGTCGGAAATCGATTCGAGAAACGCCTGATCCTGTGCGGCGATCTCGCGCGCCAGGTCGAGCGTGCGATCGAGGTGCATCGCCGGGATGACGACCGCGCCGGCGGCGGCGGCATAGATATAATCGCCCGGCACGATCGTAACCCCGCGCAGACTGACCGGCACGTTGGCCGCGATCGGCATCAGCGCGCGCGAACCGGCCGCTACGGCCTCGCCGCCGCAGTAGAATACCGGGCTATAGCGGGCCAGTTCATCGAAGTCGCGTATACGCCCATCGGTGAGAAGCCCCGCCATGCGGTGATAATGCAGGCGCGAGAATTTGACGCCGCCGCCGATCGACGTCTCGGCCCGGCAGGGATTGTTGAGGACCAGCACGGTTTCCTCGAAACATTGGGTCACCGCCTCGTAGAAAGAACGCGCGAAGCCGGGGCGCAACGCGTCGGACAGATCCTGGCGATAGGGCAGGTAGCGGATGGTGGCGGCGCGGCCGAACAGCATCTTTCCCGGCGTCGGCGAGACGAGATCGTGAATATGCGCCCGGTGCGGCGATAATTTCGCCATAGCATCGGTCAGCGAGGCGGCCGTCACGCCTTGCAGTCTCGCGTCGAATGCGCCGGCCATGCCGTCTCTCCCGACCTGCCGCCGCTATATGACGCGCTCCACGGTGAAGCGACGGCCGTTGAAGGTGCAGGCGTCGCCCGCGGCCTTGCCCTCAATGGCGTGGAACAGCGGCGCCTGGACCGAAACGCCCATCAGCTCGGCCCCCTCGCAATCGAACTTGTCGGTAGCGACGGCGATGACGAAGATGCGACCCATGATCGTCACGATCGCACCTTCTTCGATGCTGTCTTTCGCGCCGAAATCGATCTGCCGCAATTTGGCGATCTTGTCGGCATGGGCGTGGATCGGTTGATCGAACGCCTCGGACAGATCGCGCGCGAACTCCGCCTGCGCCTGTTCGTCATTCTCGATCGGCTCCGAAGGATCGAGGCGTGCCGAGGAGACATAGCCCAGATAGGCCTCACGCGAGGCGTCGAAATAGCGCTGCTCGAGATCGAGCATGCTCTGCTTCACACGGTGCTTGTCCATCATGTCCTCTCGGAGTTTAGGGCGCCGAGCGATGCGCGGTCGCGTCGGCAAGGATCAGCAGGAAATCGCCCGCCGGGTCGGACCATTGCCGGCTGGGCGTCCAGCCGCCGGCCTGAAGCAGCAATCGAGCCTGATCGGGGGTGTATTTGTGGCTGTTCTCCGTATGGATCGTCTCGCCCTTCCGCATTGCGACGGCGCGGCCCGACACGGTGAAGCGAACGTCGCCCAGCGCCTCGAGGTGCATCTCGATCCGCGACCATTGCTCGTTCCACCGCGCAATATGACGAAAGCGGTCCGGCGGAATGTCACCCTCCAGCTCGCGGTTGATCCGTACGAGCAGGTTGAGGTTGAAGCGCGCGGTGACGCCTGCGGCGTCGTCATAGGCGGCGATCAGGCGCTCCACCGGCTTGTGGCGATCGACGCCGATGAGAAGCCGGGAGTCGCCGCCCAGCGTGTCGCGCATCGATCGCAGCAGATCGACCGAGGTATGCGGCACCATGTTGCCGATCGTCGATCCGGGGAAGAAGCCGAGCCGCGCGCCCTCCGGCGCCACAGCGGGCAGGCGGACGGGATGCATGAAATTCGCCTCGATCGGGATGATCGGCAGGTCCGGGAATTTCGCCGCCAGATCGCTGCTCGCCCGACGCAGGAACGCGCCAGATATGTCGAGCGGCACATAGGCGGAGGGCGCGACCTCTCGCAGCAGCAACGGCGTTTTGACCGAGCTGCCCGAACCGAACTCGACGACGACGCGGCCGGGCCCCGCAAGCTCGGCGACCTCCGGCATGCAGGCTTCGAGCAGCCTCGTCTCGACCCGGGTGGGATAATATTCGGGGAGCCGCGTGATGTCTTCGAACAGTGCCGAGCCGGCCATGTCGTACAGCCAGCGCGCGGGGATCGCCTTTTGCGGCTCGGACAGGCCGCGCAACACGTCGGCGCGGAAGGCGAGATCGACGCCGTCCTCGTCCTGCTCGACCAGCTTGAGATCGGCCTGCATCGCCATGCTCAGAGATCCTTTGCCAGGCGCAGTCCGGTGAATTGCCAGCGCTGATGGGGATGGAAGAAATTGCGGTAGGACGCGCGCAAGTGGCCGCGCGGAGTGGCGCAGCTGCCGCCCTTGAGCACGAACTGCCCGCTCATGAACTTGCCGTTATATTCGCCGAGCGTGCCCGCGGCGGGCCGGAACCCCGGATACGGACGGAAGCAGGAGCCGGTCCATTCCCAGACATTGCCGAACAGCGAAGAGAGTCCGTCGGCGCCCGGCACGAACTGCGGATGAACGGCCTCCGCCTTGTCAAGCTGGATGCCGAGCAGCGGATTGTGCTCGCCGGCCGCCGATTCCCATTCCTGTTCAGTCGGCAGTCGCGCGCCCGCCCAGGTGGCGAAGGCGTCGGCTTCGTAGAGGCTGATGTGCGTGACGGGGGCGGAAGGATCGACTGCATGCCAGCCCGACAAGGTGAACGCTTCCCAGCCACGCGCGGTGCGTCGCCAGTAGAGGGGGGCCGTGATGTCTTCGCGCCGCACCCATGCCCAGCCGTCGGATAGCCAGAGCGACGCGGTCGCGTAGCCGTTGTCGGCGATGAAGGCGCACCATTCGGCATTGGTGACCGGCCGATCGGCGAGCGCATGTGGCGCAAGATGCTGCCGATGCGCCGGCCGTTCGCAATCGAAGGCGAAGCTGGTGCCGGTCGCCCCGATATCGACAGGGCCGGAGCGGCCGGGATGCCACGCGATATCCGCGCTGACATGGTGCGGCTTGCCGACCGCCGGGCAGGGCCACAATGCGGGCCCGAGAGGGTTCTGGAAGAACAGATGCTTGAGGTCCGTCAGCAGCAATTCCTGATGCTGCTGCTCATGGTTGAGCCCCAGTTCGAGCAATTCGGGGCAGCACTCGACGATCGCGGGCAGCGCTTCGAGGATCGCCGCGTCCACGTCCTGGCGATAGCGCATCACTTCGGCCAAGGTCGGACGGGTCAGCATCCCCCGCCGGTCGCGAGGATGGAAGGCGCCTTCGGCCTCGTAATAGCTGTTGAACAGGAACGGCCAGCTTTCGTCGAACAGCCGGTAACCGGGGACGGAATCACGCAGCACAAAGGTCTCGAAGAACCAACTGGTGTGCGCGAGGTGCCATTTGGCCGGCGAGGCGTCGGGCATCGACTGCGCCGTTGAGTCGGCATCGGAGAGCGGCGCGACAAGATCGCGCGTCAGCGCCCGCACGGCAGAATAGCGCGCGCGCGCGTCATCCAGCGCCGTGTGCCCGGTCACCTGTTTCGCACTGGCCGCAATGCCCATGACGCGCGGTTCTTTCTGCCGGAAAACCCAATCGGAACGCAGCTTCGCCTGCCGTCGTCGCGCAGCCCCTGCCTCCAGACACGCGCCAGCATCGGATCGGTTACACACACGCGCCGGACCCTTGGCGCGGCGGCGGCGTTGAGCCGGCTGTAACCGCACCTGGCGCGTGTTCGGTAATAGGGTAAGCCCGTCGACGCGCGGCGCCGGTGGACGTGGTGGCTACCGATCTGCGTCGGCCTGTCCGCTGCTTCAGAAGGTTCCGAGCCATGCGTGCGTTCATCGATTTCGAAGCCTCCTCGCTCGGCCGCCACGGTTATCCGATCGAAGTCGCCTGGGTGTTCGAGGATGGCCGCTCGGAATCGTTCCTGATCGCGCCCATCGAAAAGTGGACCGACTGGGACCCTGCGGCCGAGGCGATCCACGGCATCTCGCGTGAGCAACTGACCAGCGAAGGCGTGCAGGCCGAGAGGGTTGCCCAGCGGGTGCTGGCCGACCTGCAAGGTCATGACGTCTTCGCCAGCGCGCCGTCCTGGGATGGCAAATGGCTCAGCAGGCTGCTGCGTGCCGGCGGTTTTCCGCGCCATGCCGTGCGCCTGACCGATACCGACCTTGGGTTGTTCGACCTCGCGAGCGCGCTGCTCGCGCCGTTCGTGCCCTCGTCCGACATCCACCGCGCGACCCGCAAAATTCTCGCTTCTGCGGAGGACCGATTCTCCGGCCGGAGGCACGCGCACCGCGCCCTTCCGGATGCCGAGCTCGAGCGCGAGCGCTGGCTGGTCGTCTCCCGATTGGCGCACGCTTACGGCAAGAATGGCAGCTTCGATCGATCTGCGTCGTCCGTGCAATCGGCCCCGCGACATCCGGCATTGTAACGGCCGGCGGCGGTGATGCGTGCTCTCCACGTCGCCACCTGGCCATTCTGGAGAGAGACGATGTTTTCGGTGATTTTCGAGGTCCGGCCGCAGGCCGGCCAAACGGACGCCTATCTCGACAGCACGGCGATGTTGCGCCACGAGCTCGACGATTCGCCGGGCCTCGTCGACAATATCCGCTACAGAAGCCTGACGCGCGACGGCTGGATCCTGTCGCTGTCGAGCTGGCGCGACGAGAAAGCGGTAGTGCGGTTCCGCACTGACGCGCACCATCAGGCGGCGCAGGAGCAGGGCCGCGCAGGGCTGTTCGCGGACTATCACCTGCGCATCGGCCAGGAGATTTACGATACCCGCCTGCCCGAAGCGTGCGAATTGCTCGAGCAGCGCCTCGATGAAACCATGGGCGCGGGCAAGGCGGTCACGCTGATCGATGCGCGCCAGAGCGCCGATTGGGTCGCGGCGCGTAACCCGCAGGAAATTGCGCTGTATCTCGGCTTCGACCTCAATTCCTATGGCGACTGCATTTCGTGGGACGTGTTCGACGCGGTTACCGTCTCGGGCGACCTCATCCTCCTCGTTCTGTGGAAGGATCAGGCGTCGGCGCTGGAATTCGTGCAATCGGCGCTCGTTCCGGACGACGCCCGCGTCCGCGCGGTCCGGGTCATCGGCGATTACACGATGGTCGATCGGCGCGAGGCGCCCCAACATTATCCCGACGCGCCGGGGCACGACAGCGCCCGCGCCTGATCGGGCACGTTCGGATCGTGCGCCGCGCGCGCGGCGCGGGTGACCCCCGGGGCTCTGCGGCCGGAAAATCCCTTATCCCCCCGTGACGGCTAGGAGCGCCTCCTTCACGCGCGCGATGGCGTAATTCCCGACACGCTTGAGCTCGACGTGCGGAAGGTTGGGAATCTCGTCGGCAGCGACGACGGCGTCGACGATCACGGGCCCATTGGTGGCGAACGCTTCACGCAGCGTTGCCCGGAGCTTCGACGGGTCGCGAACCGTGAACCCCGCTCCACCGCAGGCGCGCGCAAGCATGGCATAATCGGGATTCGGATACTGGATCGCATCCCGGAAGGCGGGGATACCAACGCTTTCGGCCTCCAGGGTGATGAGCCCGAGCGCCGAATTGTTGTAGACGATCACCTTCACGGGCAAATCGTGGTGGGTGGCGGTGAGGAATTCGCCCATCAGCATGTTGAACCCGCCGTCGCCGACGAAGACGACGACCTGCTTCGACCGGTCGAGCGCCTGAACGCCGTTGCCCTGGCCGAGCGCGGTGCCGACCGCGCCGTTGTTGAACGAACCGATAATGCGTTGCCGCCCGGTCTGACGCAGCCAGTTCGCGGACCACAATGTGTTCAATCCGGTATCGAAGACGAAGATCGCATCGTCGCGCGCGAGGTCGCTGACGGCGCGCGCGAGCGCCTGCGGATGGAGAATGTCGGCGCTTCTTGCGGTGTCGGCCTGCTTGTCGAGCATATTGTCCCACCGTACGCGCTCGCGAGCGATCTTGTTGAAGAATGTCGAGTCGCTTTTCCTCCGAGCGCGATCGAGGATCGCGGCGAGGCTGAGGCGGACCGACCCGACGATCCCCAGCGACGTCGGCGTACGGCGGCCGAGCGCTTCCGGCCGCTGGTCGATCTGAATGACATTGCCCGCCGCAGGCAGATATTCGGAATAAGGGTAATCCGTCCCGACCATGATCAGCAGGTCACATTGCTGAACGGCGTTGTAGGCCGCTCGCGTGCCGATCATGCCGAGACCGCCCATCCAGCGGGGATCGGTGAACGCCATCAATTCCTTGCCGCGTACGGTGTGGATGAGCGGCGCCGCAAGGTGGTCCGACAATGCCGCCAGCAGTTCGGTACTGCCGCGGCATCCCGCACCGCACAGAAACGCGATCTTCTCCGCATCCTGGATGCGCTGCACCGCCTCGCCGATATCCGCGTCCGACGGGGCGATTTCGCCGCGTGGACGCAGCGTTGCGATGCTTGGTGTCGCGTGTGTCGTCGTTTCAGTAAGGACATCCTGCGGTAGCGTTAGATGGGCCACACCCGGGCCGGCATAGGCCGCCGCGATCGCCTGATGGATGACGCCGGGTGCCTGCGCGCCGGTCGAGATCGTTTCGGTGTAGAGCGCCACATCGCGGAACAGGAGATCGGGCGTCGTCGACTGGAAATAGTCGATGCCGCGCAATTTGCGCGGCATTCCACCGGAAAGCGCGAGGACCGGCGCGTGGTCACGGGCTGCTTCGTAAAGCCCGGCAACGAGGTGGGTGCCACCGGGGCCGGTCGTCCCGCAGCACACGCCCAGGGTGCCGGTCAGCTTCGCCTGGCCGGCAGCGGCCAGGGCGGCGCCCTCTTCGTGGCGGACACCGACCCACTCGATCGAACTGCGGCGCACGGCATCGGCCAACGGA
Organism: uncultured Stakelama sp.; assembly: GCA_964639855.1. Taxonomy (GTDB): domain Bacteria; phylum Pseudomonadota; class Alphaproteobacteria; order Sphingomonadales; family Sphingomonadaceae; genus Sphingomonas. The sequence continues at coordinate 50,015 of CAZXFY010000021.1, forward strand.
TTGAGCGAGTCGCCGATCAGCCCGAAAATATGGCGGACATTGAGTTGTTCGAGTGTCGCCACCAGGACCCCCGCGACCGTGTCCGCCATATCTTCTTCCCTTTGCTTGTGATCATGACCGCCGGGCGGTGGACCGCTTCTCCGATGCAACGCGCCCCGGTTCGCACGGAGACACGGCGAATCACATGGTTTGGTTTCACGTTGCCGCACCGCACGATGAGCCGACCGCTATCCGGTCGGCCGCGCGGCACGGCGGCACACTCGCCGCGGCCCGCGACCGGATAGTTCCGATCACCGGTGTAACCGAAACCGCGCGCCTTCAGGCTAGGAAACCGGACAGGTGCCGACAGGGAGACGAGAGATGAAGGCCATCATGGTGACGGACCAGGCCGCCGGAAGGGCCGGGATGAAGCTGGTGGAACGGCCCGATCCGCAAGCAGCGATCAATGATGTCGTCGTTCGGATTCACGCGTCGGGGTTCGTCGCGACCGAGTTGGCTTGGCCTTCGACTTGGGCCGATCGCTCCGGGCGCGACCGCACGCCGACCATCCCCGGCCACGAACTGGCAGGAGTCGTCACCGCACTCGGCTACGGCACGACGGGGCTGTCGATGGGCCAGCGCGTGTTCGGTCTCGCCGACTGGCATCGGGACGGCACGCTCGCCGAATATGTGGCGATCGAGGCGCGCAATCTGGCGCCCCTGCCGGGCGACGTGGATTTCTTGGCGGGCGCGAGCTTGCCGATCTCGGGCCTCACCGCATGGCAGGGGCTGTTCCAGCACGGTGGGCTGCGCGCCGGGCGGAGCATCCTTGTGCACGGGGCGGCGGGTGCGGTCGGATCGATGGCGACGCAGCTCGCCCGAGAGGCGGGTGCCTATGTGATCGGCACGGGCAGAGCCGCCGACCGTCAGGCAGCGTTCGATTTCGGTGCGAACGAGTTCGTCGATCTTGAAAGCGATGCGTTGAGCGGTGTCGGCGGCGTCGATCTGGTGTTCGACGTTGTCGGCGGTGACATCCAGAAACAGTCGGTGGCGCTGATCCGACCCGGCGGCACGCTGGTTTCCATCGTCGGGCCGGTTGAGGCGCGGCCGGCGGACGGGCTGGCGATCGATTTCGTCGTCGAAGCCGATCGCGCCCAACTGGAGCAGATCGTCGAGCGGGTGCGGGACGGCCGATTGCGTACGAACATCGGCACCGTCGCCACGCTGGACGAGGCGGTCACGGCGCTCAACCCGACCGAGCGGCGAAAGGGCAAGACGATCATCCGCATGCGCGCTTGAAGGTGGGAGGGCGCGGTTGTCGAGCGCCTTCCCGCTTCCGTCGGCACGGGATCAGACGACGTCGTGCCAGACGCACCGGACACCGGCATCGCGCTCGGCGGCCCGGTCGATGTGGCGGGCGACCGATTGCTTGGCGGCTTCGAATCGTTCCTTGTCCGAGCCTGTCAACCGCAGGGTCAGGCTGTCGCCATCGGCTGTCATGACGAGCTGCGCGCCGGGCAGGTCCACCTCGCCGGTCAGCGCGTCGTAACGGACGGGGTAGGTGTGGTTCCAGGCTTGCGCCACCTCGGTCAGATATCGGCTGGATTCGAGCGTTGCGATGCGCGCTTCGGCTTCGAGCATTGGCGTCTCCACAGGTTTCAGTATCGGCTGTCACTCGCGCTCCGGTGTGACGGCGTTACATCAATGGGGGCGCGTGTCGGGATTGGCCGACCAGTCGGGGAGGATGATCTCGACCCTCGCCCCGGGGCGGCGCTTCAAGAGCGCCAGCAGCCGGTCCGATGCTGTTTCGAGTTGATCCTGATCGTCGAACAGTTCGATCGTATAGACGCCCCTGGCGAACATTCTCAGTTCTTCGGCCGCCGCCGCGAGATCGGACGGCCAGCGGCACAGGATGACATAGGGCCAGCCTTCGACCGGCGGGCCGTAATGCGCGACGGTGATATGATCGTTGGGAAGCGTCGACGGGCGCGACGCGAACAAATCCTGAGGGAAGGGCGGCTCGCGCTCTGCTTCGAGACAGGTCTCCAGCTCGCGCTGCTCCGCGGCCGTTTCGACCAAAATCGGGTGATAGCGCCCCAGCGGCACGCGCGCGTCGCGCCACTCTTCGGGCATGAAGATCATCAGGATATCCGGCATGGTGAGGATCGGACGCGCATAAAAGGCACGGCGGCGGACGACGTCAGTGCTCGGGGAGACCATCGGCGATCCAGTCCTTCTTCCGGGCGTGGCAGCGCAAGCCGTGTGCTTGGCGTGGAAGTCTGAAGGGGCCCGCTCATTCCGGCGCCGTCAGGGAGAGCCTCGGGTCGTCTCCGCCTTTCGCCGTTCGTTCCGCAGACGCTACGGATGCCAGCAATCTCCTTTTCGTGATGCGCGACGCGTATCAGACCTAACCAGACGTAACCTTGGCGCGGTTACAATCTGTTGTCCGAAATCGGAAGGAATGCGCGTCGCTAATCAGCGAAGGTTGCCGGAGAGGGTGTAACGCCGCGGCATCCTCTCTCGTGCTTTCCTGTCGAGCCGCAGCACGCGGCATGAGGCCTTAAAGGTTCGATGGAGATTCCCGAACCCGATCCAGCGAAAGCCCCGCCCGATGAACGATGAATATCAGCTCCAGCGTTTTGTGGATGCGCAGTCCGGCATCTATGATGGCGCGCTTCGGCAGTTGCGCCGGCGCGCCCTCGATCCGGCGTGGATGGCCTTCGTGTTTCCGCGCTTCGTGAACTGCTATCATGACCCCTCCACCGAAGCCTTCGCCATCGGCTCCCTCGACGAGGCGCGGGCCTATCTTGCCCACCGGCTGCTCGGCGAGCGGCTGCGCGAAAGCCTGGGGGCACTAGCATGGCTTCACGATCTCGATCCGGACGAGGTGCTTTCCGAACAGGACCGGCACTATCTGCATTCGTCACTCACCCTGTTCGGGGAAGCGACTGACGAACCGCTGATGCGCCAGATGCTGGCCATCTGGTTCGGGTGCCGCGCGGACGAGACGACGATCGTCCAACTTGACCTGCGGGCGTGAATTCGGACGTCGTGGAGGGATTATGGTTGTCACACGAGGCTTCAGAGGCAGGCCGAGGCAGGACAGCGCGACACGATCGCGCGTGCCGCCGGGCCAGTACGTCACCTCGGATTTCCCGGTCCTGACGGCCGGTCCCACTCAGCATGTGCCGACCGAGGAGTGGGCGCTGTCAATGCAGGCCGACGGCCAAATCCTGGCGACGTGGTCGTGGCGAGAGTTCGGCATGTTGCCGCAGACGGAGATCACTACCGACATCCACTGCGTCACCAAATGGTCGAAGTTCGACACGCGCTGGCGCGGCGTGACCTTCGACGATCTCTTGCGCGCGGCGGGCCTCGGCGTTGCGCCCGCCGCGTTCGTGATGGCGTATTGCGACGGCGGCTATACCACCAACCTGCCTGTGGCGGACCTGATCGCAGGCAAGGCGATGGTTGCCACCCATTTCGACGACCATCCCCTGCCGGCGTCGCATGGCGGGCCGGCGCGGTTGCTGGTGCCTCACCTCTATTTCTGGAAAAGCGCGAAATGGATCCGGCGAATCGCGTTTCGAGAACAGGACAGTCCGGGTTTCTGGGAAGCGCTCGGTTATCACATCCATGGCGATCCATGGCGCGAACAACGCTACGAGGGGGATTCCTGATGCCGCAACCCAGAACGGGGTTGCCGTGGCTCACTGCGACCGTTTCCGCCCTTCGAGCGGAAACGGCCATCGCAAAGACGATCGCGTTCGACGTGCCGGGCTGGCGGGGGCATCTGGCGGGCCAGCATCTCGATCTTCGCCTGACTGCCGAAGACGGCTATGTCGCTCAACGCAGCTTTTCGCTAGCATCGCCGGCAGGCGAGGGGCGCACGATCGAGATCACTGTCCAGCGCGTCAAGGAGGGGGAGGTCTCCCCGTTCCTCATCGACGAACTTCGCATCGGCGACGAGATCGAGCTACGCGGTCCGATCGGCGGCTATTTCGCCTGGGCTCCCCCGGGCGCGAGGCCGCTGATGCTGCTTGCGGGCGGCTCGGGGGTCGTTCCCCTGATGTCGATGTTGCGGACCCGCCGCGACGCGCAAGCCGACGGCCCGACCCGGCTACTCTATTCGTCGCGGTCGGCCGACCAGATTCTCTACCGAACCGAGTTCGACCAGCTTTCGGCGACGCCCGGTGCGCCGACGATCATTCACACGCTCACTCGTGCTGCGCCGTCCGGCTGGACCGGCGAACAGGGGCGCATCGACAAGGCAATGCTCCATCGTCGAGGGATCGCGGCCCATGAACGGCCCGACCTCTTCGTCTGTGGCCCGACTCCGTTCGTGGAGTCGGTCGCCGACCATCTGCTCTCGCTCGGCCATGCGGAGGCCAGCATTCGGACCGAGCGCTTCGGGCCCACGGGGGAAACGACATGAGCGACGACGCAATGGTCCTCGGAGGCAATGCGGCCGCCGGAGCGCTGGAATCGCTGTTCGCGTTCGACGCGACGATGGCCATCGTTCGCTGCGGCGGTTGCAGCGTTTCCGGTCCTCTCGCCGAACTCCGGTTTTTCGGCTCGCCGCAAGCGATGGTGCTGCGCTGCCCCCGTTGCAACGCCGTCAACCTCCGGCTGCTCGAGAACGGCAGCACGATCAATCTCGATCTCACCGGGGCGGCGCGGATCGAGGTCGGCCGCGCGGCCCGGTTCGATGCGAATGGCTGACGCAACGGCCCATGCCCGAGTCGCGCTGCCGCCGGCGCTTCGGGGCCACCACCGGATCGTTCTGTGTGCGATATCATCCAGCCGCCGTGTGCTGCCGTCCAAAAATGGCCCGCACGTCCGCAAAGCAATGGAAAGGCCGTTCATTTCGGAGCATGTTCAATAGCGGATAGATGTGTCAGCAATTCCCTGGTGCATCTCCGAGTTATATTGAACATAAGGTCGTTTTCAGCGAAGTATTGGTGTTGGATACCGTTTCAGGTAGAGCTTCCCGTTTCTTTCATGAGTACGGGGAGAGGTCTGTTGCTGATCTGAAACCATTCGACATGTAGCTGCTCGGCCCAAGGACGAGGCAGCCAGAATGTCAGGGCCAATCCGCAAGAGAACGACCGCGTCTTCAAAGAGGGGCGCGGCAAGCCGGACGGCACCGGTCCCGTCGCTGGATGATCACTGGAACGCCCTGATGAAAGCCGCGCAGAATGGCGACGACGGCGCCTACGAGCGGTTGATGGGCGAGGTCGGCCGCTGGCTCTCGCGCTATTTCCACAAGCGATTGCCGCCGGCCGCGGCCGAGGACGCCACACAGGAAGCGTTGCTGGCGATCCACGTCCACAAGCTGAATTACCAATCCGACGCTCCGATGACTCCTTGGCTGAAGACGATCGCGCGGTTCAAATGGATCGACCAGCTCCGCGGACATCTGCGCAGCCCGGACAGTCTGGGGGAGACCGACGTTCCGATCTCGGATCACGGCCCAGCCGTGCGCGCGGCGATCTTGCTCGAATATCTGCTGGCCGGGGTCAAGCCGGCGCAGGCGCAGGTCATCAAGCTGGTCAAGCTGCACGGTGCTTCGGTTGAAGAGGCGGCGCGGGCGTCGGGCCAGTCGCCGTCGCTGGTCAAGGTCAATATTCACCGTGGGCTGAAACGCATCGGGCGATCGCTCGCAGGCTGAGCGGCGCGCGCTATGTCGATGCCCCTGGTTCTTCTGAGCAATGGGCGTAGGCCGGAGGTTGGATGCAGACGGGAATAGCGGGTCGGCCGGCGCCGCCCCTGCGCGAGGTGCGGTGGATCGACGGCGGGGGCCTCGCGCGCGCTCCGGTGTCGCTTGACGATCTCGGCGACGGCTATCGCATCCTCTATTTCTTCCAGCACTGGTGTCCGGGGTGCCACGCCCACGGTTTCCCGGCGCTCGTCAGGCTGGTGTGTGAGCTGGTGGGCGAAGGTGTCGGCTTCGCCGCGGTCCAGACGGTGTTCGAAGGCCATGAGGTCAACACGTTCGAGCGCATCCGCGACGATCAGCGGCGCTATGGCCTGCCGATTCCCTTCGGCCATGCTGCGCCGGCGGACGGCGCATCGCTGCCAGCGCCGATGGCGGATTATCGCACCGGCGGAACCCCGTGGTTCGTGGTCATCGCGCCAGATGGCAAGGTGGTGTTCGATGGTTTCCAGCTCGATGCAGAAATGTTGATCAAGGCGCTGCGACCAGGAGAGGAGTGACCGGTCACGCCGCGAGCAGAGGGCTCGCGACCCGCGCGCGCTGGCGGTCCGCCCAAGCGGTCACCGCCTCCGGGGTCACGCCAATGGCGGTCAACAGCGCCTGCGCGGCCTCAATGCCGCGCGTTTCGTCGGGCGAGACAACCGCTTCGATGCCGAGCTCGTTGAGCTGCGCTGCTTCGTCGTCGGTCTGCGCGATCCAGACGCGCTGGAGATCGGGATAGAGCGCGAGCGATGCCGGCATCCATTCCCGCGCGCCGTCGATCGAGGACGCCGTCATCACGCTGAACCGTCGCCCGCCGAGATCGAAGGCGCGCCAAAGGCGAGCGTCCGACGCGTCGCCGAACGACGCGTTATAGCCGTCCGCCACTGCGCTGCGCAGCCGCGAACCGTCGCGTTCGACCGCGTCATAGCCGATGTCGAACTCTTCGAGCGCGTCGGCGATCGTGCGCCCGATATCGCCCATGCCGATGATGATAACCGGATTGGTCATGCCTTGCGGGGTCATCTCGGCCTGCATCCGGCGCGTGGCCCGCGTCCTGAGCCGCCCGGCGACGTTGCGGCCGGAGGAGCCGAGCGCCGGCGTCACCGCGAGCGTCAGGGCGACGGCGGCGGTCAGCTCCGCCAGCGTGGCATCGTCGATGGTCTCGCGGACGCCGGGCATCGCGAACACGACGAAGGCGAATTCCGAGCCGCCGGCCATCAGCACCCCCAACTGAATCGACCCTGGTACGGACCAGCGGAACGCCAGGCTGGCGAGCACGTTGCCGATCGACTTCAGGGCAATGATGCCGGCGGCCATGCCGACGATTGCCGGCCAGGCGCCGGCGATCACTCCGCGATCGAGCGAGGCGCCGACCGAAAGGAAGAAGAAGCTGACGAGCAGGCCGCGAAACGGTCCGATCTCCGAGCGGACGCTGGCCTTGAACGGACTTTCCGCCACCATCATGCCGCCGAGGAACGCGCCGAGCGTCATCGACAGGCCCGCCATCGCCGCCGTCCAGCCGGCGGCAAGCGCGATCAGCAACGCGGTGGCGGTGAACACCTCTTCTCCGCCGTGCCGCGAGAGGATAGCGAAGAGCGGGCGGACGATGAATCGGGCGGAAAGCAGTGTCACCGCGATCGCGGCCACCGTCTTGAGCAACGCGGCGACCATCACCGGCCCGGCGGCGCCGGTTTCCAGTGTCGTCGTCAGGATGAGGAGGAAGATTGCCGCGACGTCCTGAAAGATCAGGATCGCGATCGCGGTGAGTGCCACTGGGCAATTCTGCTGTCGCCGGTCGGCGATGACGCCGGCGACGATCGCGGTCGAGGACAGCGCGAGCGTTGCGCCGATGACGAGCGCGGCGATCGGCGACAGGCCGAGCAGCAGCACGCAGCCGCCGACCAGGATTGTCGAGGCGACGACCTGAAGTGGCCCGAATCCGAAAATGTCGCCGGCCTCGCGCCGGACGTGCGCCATCGAAAAATGGAGTCCGATGTCGAACAGCAGGAAGACGACGCCAAGCTCGGCGAGCAGGTGCACCGTGCCGTCCGCCGATAGCAGGTCGGGGTGAACGGCGGACACGATCACGCCGAGGAAGAGATAGCCGACGATCGGGTTCACCCGCGCCATGCGCGACAGGACGGCCGCCGCGATGCCCAGCGTCAGCAGCACCAATATCGGAAAGACGGCGTCGGCGATCTCCACGTGGTACCCCTGCTGGTCGATTCTATCGACAAGGCTACCGGCCGCGAGCGCCATCCGGTTACGGCCGGGGCCGCCACGGTGGCCGAAGTCGATGTAACCGTTGTCGGTTCGCCCCCGAGAACCGCACGAGGCCGGGCCGCCGGCACCGAGTGACGAGGAGCGGATCATGGTGGACGAGATCGTCGACAACGTCGCGATGCGCCGATACGAGCTGCCGATCGCAGATGGTGCGGTGGCGGTCGCTTATTATGCGCTGGACGATGGGCGCGTCGTGCTGCGGCACACCGAAGTTCCCAACGAATATGGCGGGCAGGGCATCGGTTCGCGGCTGGCCCATGCCGTGTTCGAAAGGCTTCGCGCCGAGGGAAAGCGGGTGATTGCGATGTGCCCGTTCATGGCCGCCTATGTCGCGCGCAATCCCGCATATGCCGCAATGCTCGATGGTTGAAAACAGCCGGTGCGCGCGGCGGGAATCGCCCCGGTGAGCATCGTCGCGGCAATCCACTGCGGGGACGAGCCACCCCGTTGGGCCGACTGGGACGGCGATACGCCGATCACGGTCGAACGCGGCTCGCCTGGATCGACGCGGTCGATCCGGGGGAGGAGGATATCGGCAGGCTGCAACGCGCCTTCGGCCTGCACGACCTGGCGGTCGAGGATTCGATGAGCCCGGCCCAGCTTGCCAAGGTCGATCTTTACGCGGACCACGTCTTCGTGGTGGCGAAGGCGGCCGAGTTGGGTGCATCCACAATCGACTATGTGGATGTCAGCATCTTCGTGTCGGAAAAGCGTGTCATCACGGTCTGCCGTATGCAAACCGCCTTCGGGCGGCGCTTGCGGGGCAGGATTGACGGGATCGCCGCGCGCACCGCGAAAGGGCCCGAATATGTCGTCTATGAAGTGCTCGATCTGATCGTCGACGACTATTTCCCGATCATCCAGATGATAAGCGACGAGGTGCTGCTGATGGAAAAGCGCCTTCTCGACGATTCGCTCGATCGCGACGAGATCGCCCGGATCTTTCAGCTCCGCCGCGAGACGGTGCACTTCAAATATGTGCTGACGCGGATGAGCGACGTGTGCAACAAGCTCGCCGGGCTCGATATTCCCTGCGTTTCGAACGAGTCAAAACCCTATTTTCGGGACGTGCTCGGTCATCTCGCGCGAATCGACGTGATGAGCGCGGGACTGATCGACGTGATCCGCACGGCGCTGGAGGCCAGCAGCCTGCTCGAGCAGCAGCGGCAATCGGCGATCACCCGCCAGCTTGCCGCCTGGGCGGGCATCCTGGCGATCCCGACCGCGATTACCGGCTTGTACGGCATGAATTTCATCGACACCCCGCAGCCGCTGACGAGTTGGGGCGCCGCCGCGGTACTGGGCGTGATGACGGCGATCTGCGGCCTGCTCTACTGGCGCTTCCGGCGGCTGGGCTGGGTGCGATCGGATAATCGCCGCTCGCGGAAAGCGGCAATGACGGCCCCTCACGATCAGCTTCGATAAGCCCTGGGAAACAGGGCTTCCAATCCCCCGACCTTGGAGCGGTCGCTGATCGCGATATAGCGGTATGCGGTGCCTGACACTGTAACCACGCGGATTGCCCCGCCGAGTGCCGTAGCGATTGTAATGTTTCGACAGGCGTCCGCGCAGGCGGTGCAACGCCGGCACGGGAAGGCCGCGAGCGCTGCTCTCAATTCAAGGAGAACATCATGGCTGTTTACGAGAAAAGCGAAGCGGCGATCGCGAAGCTGTCGCCCGAAGAATATCGCGTCACCCAGGAGAGCGGAACCGAGCGGCCGGGAACCGGCGCCCTCCTCCACAACAAGGAACCGGGCATCTATGTCGACATCGTCTCGGGCGAGCCGCTGTTCGCTTCAGCCGACAAGTTCGAATCGGGCTGTGGCTGGCCCAGCTTCACCAAGCCGATCGAGCCGGCGCATGTGAACGAACTGCGCGACACCACCCACGGCATGATCCGCACCGAGGTGCGCTCGAAGCACGGCGACAGCCATCTCGGTCATGTGTTCCCCGACGGCCCGCGCGACCGCGGCGGGCTCAGATATTGCATCAACTCGGCGTCGCTGCGCTTCGTGCCGCGCGCCGATATGGAGGCGCAGGGTTATGGCGCCTATCTCGATCAGGTGGAGGACGTAGCATGACATCCGAACGCGCAGTGC
>CAZXFY010000022.1:0-29333 GCA_964639855.1 uncultured Stakelama sp.
CGCGCCGGATATGCTGCTCGCGCGTCGAGAGCGTCAGCACGAAGCCGCGCTTGCCGTCGGCATCCACGGTCTCGCCGCACAGCCGCCCGGGCATCTGGCGCACATATTTCTGCTTGCACCCGAACAGCCCCACATAAGGCCCGCCGAATTGCAGGCCGACACCGATCGACTGCCCTTCCCCGACGACGATGTCCGCATCCATCTCTCCGGGCGATTTGAGCGCGCCGAGCGCCACCGGCTCGGTGACGACCGCGATCAGCAGCGCCTTCTTCGCGTGGCACGCCGCCGCGAGCGCCGAAAGATCGCCGATCCGGCCGAGAATGTCGGGATATTGCACGACGACGCACGACGTATCGTCGTCGATCCGGTCAATCAGCGAGGCGGTGTCGGGCTCGGGATCGAGGCTCGGCACACCCGCTTCGAGCACGTCGCCGGTGAACTTGGCCATCGTGTTCGCGACCGACACGTAATGCGGGTGCAGGCCGGACGACAGGATCGCCCTGGCGCGCCTGGTGATCCGCCGCGCCATCCCGATCGCTTCCCAGCACGCGGTCGAGCCGTCGTACATCGACGCATTCGCGACATCGGTGCCGAGCAGCCGCGCGACCTGCGTCTGGAACTCGAACAGCATCTGGAGCGTGCCCTGCGCGATCTCGGGCTGATAGGGCGTGTAGGCGGTGAGGAACTCGCCGCGCTGGATGAGGTGATCGACCGAGGCTGGGATGTGATGCCGATAGGCGCCCGCACCGAGGAAGAACGGCACCTCGCCCGCGACCATGTTCCGCCGCGCGAGCGCCGTCATGTGGCGTTCGACGGCAAGCTCGCTGGCGTGAAGCGGCAGGTCCTCGATCGGGCCGGAGAGCCGGGCATGCTCGGGCACATCGACGAACAGGTCGTCGATCGAGGCCGCGCCCACGCGCGCGAGCATCGCCGTGCGATCGTCGGGAGTAAGGGGCAGGTAGCGCATCGTTCTTCCCAATGCGTCACCCCGGCGAACGCCGGGGCCTCTCGACACGGAGAGATGCCAGCTTTCGCTGGCATGACGTGGTTGTTCTAAAGCTTCGCGACGAACGCCTCGTAGGCGGCCTCGTCCATCATTCCTTCGAGCTCGCTCGCGTTCGAGAGCGTGATCTTGAACATCCAGCCGTCGCCTTCGGCATCGTCGTTGACGAGGCCGGGCGTGTCCGCGAGGTCGCCATTGCCTTCGGTGACGGTGCCCGAGACCGGCGAATAGACGTCCGACGCCGCCTTGACCGATTCGACCACCGCCGCCTCGTCGCCCCTGGAAAGCTGTTTGCCCTCCTCGGGCACCTCGACGAACACGATGTCGCCGAGCTGGCCTTGTGCGTAATCGGTGATGCCGACGGTGCCGGTGTCGCCATCGACATCGACCCATTCGTGATCTTCGGTGAAGTAACGGCTCATCTCACGTGCCTCCTTGACGGACGTAGCGGTGGGGAACGAAGGGCATGGGCGCGACGGTCGCGTGGTGGACCTTGCCGCGCTGGGCGAGCGTGATCGTCGTTCCGGGCTCGGCCATCGCGACGGGCACATAGGCCATCGCGATCGGCTGCCCCAGCGTCGGCGCGAACCCGCCAGAGGTGACCTTGCCGACCTCGCTGCCCTCGGCATCGACCACCACGGCACCTTCTCGCACCGGCTGGCGGCCCTCGACGATCAGGCCGACGCGCTTGACGATCGGGCCGCTCTCGCGCTCGATCAGGATGCGTGTCGCACCGGGGAAGTTCGCCTCCTCGCGCCGCCGCCTGCTCGCGACCGCGAAGCCGAGCCCGGCCATGATCGGCGTCGTCTCGGGATCGAGATCGTGGCCGTAGAGCGGCAGATCCGCCTCCAGCCGCAGCGAATCGCGCGCGCCGAGGCCGATCGGCTTCACCTCGGGCTGCGCGACCAGCGCCTCGGCCAGCGCCTCGGCCTGATCGGCCGGCACCGAAATCTCGAACCCGTCCTCGCCGGTATAGCCGGAGCGGCTGATCCACAGCGGCACGCCGTTCCATTCAAACCGGCCGCCCCGCATGAAGACGAGGCGCTCGACGCCCGGCACCAGCCGCGCGAGCGCATCGGCCGCCTTCGGCCCCTGCAACGCCAGCAGCGCCGCCTCGTCCATGTGGTTGAGCGTGATCTCGTCGGGGAGGCGATCGCGAAGATGCGCGATGTCGTCATATTTCACCGCGCCGTTGACGACCATGTAGATGCTGCCGTCCTCCAGCCGCGTCAGCATCAGATCGTCGAGGATGCCGCCATTGTCGGCCAGCAGCAGCGAATATTTCTGGGCGTTGGGCTTCAGCCCCTTCACGTCGGCCGGGATCAGCGTCTCCAGCGCCTCGTCGAGCCCCTCACCGGCCAGATGGAGCTGCCCCATATGGCTGACGTCGAACAATCCGGCCTCACCGCGCACCCACAGATGCTCGGCCATGATGCCTTCATACTGGACGGGCATCCAATAGCCCGCGAACGGCACCATCCGGCCGCCCTGCGCGCGGTGCCAGGCGTCGAGCGGCAGCGTCTGCGGCTCCGTCGATTCGAGGTCGGGTTCGTCGTTCAAGCTCGGCCTCCGTCATTCGAGGAAACGACGCATCGACCGGTTGCCCGGTTCCCGCTGCGCCGCCCCCTCTGTCACGGGACCTGAGAGCTTCACCGTTCCTCGGAACGGCTTACCCCGTCGGTGGCCCCGAGCCGGAGCCCGGAGCGCTTTCCAGAGTGTCGAATCGGCCTCGCGCGGTCTCTTGTGCCTGAGAGATTCCGGGGCGGTTGCTCCTTCGGCGGACCGGCCGAAACCGATCGCTCTCCCGCGCGTGCCCATGCCGGTCGCCCGCCATCGACCCCGCCGCTGTGACGCAGCACGCGGGGCGAGTCAATCGGGGAGAGTTCAGCCGAGCGCCGTGGCCCTGCGATCCGATGCCGGACGGGCGATTTCGCGCAATAGCGCCGCTCCAGCGCTCGATTGCGAGATGAGGCACGGCTCATCCCACTCGTTCATCGCAATGAACGACATGCCGCCGCCCACGGCGGAACGCTCACTCGCCGTCACCGCGTCAGATTATATTTGAGCTGATCCTCGGTGAGCTGGAAGCCGACGAGCGCCTCGAAGGTCGCGCGGAGCACGGCCTCGCGGACCTCGGGCTGCGAGAGCGGGTCGATCGCGGCGTCGACATCGCCGGGCTTGCGTTCGCGGGTGATCTCCTTGCGGATATCCTCGGGGAGCGTCGCGGCGGCGCGGTTCACGATGGCCGTCGCCTGCCCGCGCGTCTGCGCGCGGACCGCGCCCGCATCGAAATGGACGGCGACATTGCCGACTCGCTTGGCGACGACGGCGGTGCCGCCGTTCACGATCGTGATGAAATAGGGCAAGGTCACGTCGCGCGCCCCGCCGGCATCACGGCGCCGGGCGTAGACGTCGAAGGTGACGGTGGTGACGACATCGTCGGTCGCATCCGTGCAGGTAGAGCGCACGTTGGTCATCACCGCCGTCACGTCGAGCGCGCTCTGATCCCGGCTGGTCGCGGGATCGAACAGCGTGATGTCCCCCGTCCCCGCGGGGATGCCGACGATCGGGCAGGCGGTGCGCACGGCAGTGATGCCGCCGACGGTGATCTCGCCCGACCGCGAGCAGCCGGCGGCGACGAGCAGGAGGGCGAGCGGGGCGAGCTTGCGGAGTTTCACGGGTACGCGGACCTTCTCAAAAGCCGAAGGGCGGCCGATCGCATGGCCCGCCCGGTGGGCACGCTTCATAGGAAGCGGCTTTCGCGCGCGCAAGCAATCGCGTAGACGCATCGCCCATGACCGACACCGCCAAACCCCGGCTCGACCTGCTGATCGCGGCGCCGCGCGGCTTCTGCGCGGGCGTCGATCGCGCGATCCGCATCGTCGAGCTGGCGCTCGAAAAATACGGCCCGCCCGTCTATGTGCGGCACGAGATCGTCCACAACCGCTTCGTGGTGGACAACCTCAAGGCCAAGGGCGCGGTGTTCGTCGAGGAGTTGGACGAGGTGCCCGACGACGCGCCGGTGGTCTTTTCCGCGCATGGCGTGCCCAAGGTGGTGCCCGCGGCGGCGGCCGAGCGGGGGCTGGACTATCTCGACGCCACCTGCCCGCTCGTCTCCAAGGTCCACCGCCAGGCCGAGCGGCTGGTCGCGGCGGGCAAGCACATATTGTTCGTCGGCCATGCCGGGCACCCGGAGGTGATCGGCACCTTCGGCCAGGTTCCCGACGGCTCGATGACGTTGATCGAGACGGCCGCCGATGCCGAGGCGGTGACACCCGCCGATCCCGAAAACCTCGCCTTCCTCACCCAGACGACATTGTCGGTCGACGATACGGCCGCGATCGTCGCGGTGTTCACGCAGCGTTTCCCGACGATCGTTGCGCCGCGCGCGGACGATATCTGCTATGCGACCTCCAACCGGCAGGCGGCGGTCAAGCGAATTGCGACCCAGTGCGACCGGATGCTGGTGATCGGCGCGCCCAATTCGTCCAATTCGCTGCGGCTCGTCGAGGTCGCCGAGCGCGAAGGCACGCCCGCGCGGCTCGTCCAGCGCGCGGACGATCTCGATTGGGACTGGCTGGACGGCGCGCAACGCCTCGGCCTCACCGCGGGCGCCTCCGCCCCCGAATTGCTGGTGCGCGAGTTGGTCGATCGGCTCGCGACGCATTTCGAGGTCGCCGAGCGCGAGGTGGTGACGACGCACGAGGACCTCACTTTCAAGCTGCCGCGCGGGCTTCAGGCGGCGTGAAGCCCATCTACGGCACCAAACTCCTCCCCGGGACGGGGAGGGGGACCAAGACGCGAAGCGGCTTGGTGGAGGGGGCCCTGAACGGAGCGGCGTGCTGGTGGCTGGCCCCCCTCCACCACTCGCCTGCGGCGAGCGGTCCCCCTCCCCGTGCCGGGGACGAGTTCAACGCCGACGATCATCGGGGGTAGCTTGGCAGTCTATACGCATGTTTCCGCCGAGGCGCTGGCGGCCTTCCTCGCGCGCTACGATGTCGGCGAGCTGGTCTCGGCCAAGGGCATCGCCGAGGGGGTGGAGAACAGCAACTATCTGGTCGACACGACCGGCGGCCGCTTCATCCTGACGCTCTACGAAAAGCGCGTCTCGGCGGACGATTTGCCCTTCTTCATGGCGCTGCTCGATCATCTGGCGGAACGCGGCAATCCGGTGCCGCCCGCAATCCCCGATCGCGACGGGCGCGAGATTCAGGCGCTGGAGGGGCGGCCCGCCTGCCTGATCAAGTTCCTGCCCGGCGTCTCGGTGACGCATCCGACGCCCGATCAGGCGCGCGCGGCGGGCGAGGCGATGGCGCGGATGCACCTGTCGCTGGCCGATTTCACGCGCGCGCGGCCGAACGCGCTCGGCCCCGACGAATGGCCGCGCCTGCGCGAACGCTGCGGCGATGATCTCGACACGATCGCGCCCGGCCTCGGCGATCGGTTCGACCGGGCACTCGCCGCGCTGCGCGGCGCCTGGCCCGACGCGCTGCCGCGCTCGGCGATCCACGCCGATCTCTTTCCCGATAACGTGCTGATGCGCGGGCGCACGGTGACGGGGCTGATCGACTTCTATTTCGCCTGCACCGACATCCGCGCCTACGATCTTGCGGTGATGCACTCCGCCTGGGCGTTCGAGGGCGACGGCACCCCCGCCGACCCGGCAGTGGGCCGCGCGCTCGTCGAGGGTTACGAATCGGCGTTGCCGCTGCTTCCCGAGGAGCGCGCCTCGATGCCCGTGCTCGCGCAGGGCGCGTGCGTCCGCTTCGCGCTGACCCGCGCGTGGGACTGGCTCAACACGCCCGCCGACGCGCTCGTCACGCGCAAGGATCCGCTCGCCTATATGCGGCGGCTCGATTGGTATGCCGCCAACCCGCGGGCCTTCGCCTGATGGACCTGCCCGAGGTCGAGATCGCCACCGACGGCGCGTGCAAGGGCAATCCCGGCCCCGGCGGCTGGGGGGCGGTGATCCGTTCGGGGCGCCACGAGAAGGAGATGTCGGGCGGCGAGGCGGAGACGACCAACAACCGCATGGAGCTGACCGCCGTCATCGAGGCGCTCAACGCGCTGAAGCGCCCGTGCCGGGTCACGCTCTCGACCGACAGCCGCTATGTGATGGACGGGCTCACCCGCTGGATCCACGGTTGGCTTCGGAACGGCTGGAAGACCGCGGCGAAGAAGCCGGTCAAGAATGCCGATCTATGGCAGGCGCTGATCGCGGCGGCCGGGCGGCACCGCATCGAATGGGTGTGGGTGAAGGGCCATGCCGGCCACCCCGACAACGAGCGCGCCGATCGCCTTGCCAGCGATGCCGCGATCGCCGCGGGGCGGGAATTCCGGCAGGGCTGAGCCTCAGACTTCCTCGACGGGCGCGCCGGGACCGTTCTTGAGGACCGATTCGATGGCGTTCCTGGCCGACGCTTTCGAGGTATAGCCTTCGGTCCAGAAGATCGTTTCGCTGTTGTACTTGAACTTGGCGACGTACTCGCCCTTCTTGTTCGGTTCGATCACGAACTTGTGCGCCATGGGCCTCTCTCCAGGTTGCTGATTAACCCAGGTTAGCAACGAAGCGCGTCGGCGCATAGGGGGCGGGGTCGACGCCCGGCACGTCGGGAGAACGCCCCAGCACCAGCGCGGCGGCCAGCGCGGCGGCCGCCGGGGCGGTCTGGATGCCGTAACCGCCCTGCCCCGCGCACCAGAAGAAGCCGGGCACGCGCGGATCGAAGCCGTAAACGGGCAGCCGGTCGGGCGCGAAGCTCCTCAGCCCCGCCCATTTGCGCTCAAGCGCGGCGACGCGCCAGTCGACCACGTGCTCGAACCGGTCGATCGCGATCGCGACGTCGAGTTCCTCGGGCTGTGCGTCGCACGGGTCGGTCGCGATCTCGTCGTGCGGGCTCAGCCACAGCCGCCCGCCCGCCTCGGGCTTGAAATAGAAGCTGCCGTCGATGCCCCAGACGTGCGGCAATGCGGCGGGCGGCGCCGGATCGGTGGCGAGCTGGAGCATCGTTCGGCGATAGGGCCGGATGCCGATCGGCGCCGCGCCGGCGCGCACGGCGACATCGTCCGCCCAGGCGCCCGCCGCATCGACGAGCACATCCGCCTCGAAACGACCGGCGCGGGTTTCGAGCCGCCACGCGCCGTCGCGCGCCGCCGAGTCGAGCGCCGCCGAGGTCATCAGCGCCGCGCCATGCCGGCGGGCGGTTGCAAGGCAGGCGGCGTGGAGCGCGGCGACGTCGATATAGGCGCAGCTCGGCTCGAACACGCCGCGCACCCATTCGTCGCGCAAGCCGGGGATCACGCCGCGGGGATCGCGCTCCTCCAGCACGACGCCGCTGCCGGCGAACTCGGCGAGAAACATGTCGAGCGCCGCCGCGTCCTCCGCGCGCCCGATCGCGAGCGAGCCGAGCGGCGCGAGGAACCCGCCCTTGCGCAGCGCCGGGCCGGAAGCGGTGGTGAGCGGCTGGACATGGGGGCCGCCATAAGTCTCGGACCAGAAGGCCGCCGAGCGGCCGGTCGCATGATAGCCCGGTGCGTCCTCCGCCTCGATGATGAGCACCGAGGCGTGCGGCGCCAGCTCCGCGGCGAGGCTCGCGCCGGCGATCCCGGCGCCGATGATGGCGACGTCGTATCGCATCAGCGCTTCGGCGCGCGCGAATCGAGGAACGAATCGATCGCGGCAAGCGCGCGGGTCCGCACCGGATCGGCTTCGCGCAGGATCTCGTGTGCCGATTCGGCGCCGAAGCGAACGAGCGTGCAATCGGGGAGCGTCGCCGCGATCCGCCGCGACGCCTTCGGATCGACCAGCTTGTCCTTGTCGGCCACGAGCATCAACACCGGCACGTCGAGCATGCCGAGCCGCGAATCGGCCTGGAGCGCCGCGGTCGAGCCGAACGCCTGGGCGAGCCATTGCCAGCTTGGCGGCCCGCAGGCGAGATCGGGCTTCTTCTCCTTCCACCACATCTCGTCGGCATAGCGCTCGACATCGTGCGTCAGCAGCACCTGGCGCGGCGAGGGTGAGATCGGCCGTTCGTTCGCCTTCCACGCCGCGCGCGCGGGATTGCCGAGCCGCGCCATCAGCCGCGCGAGCCACCCGCCGCCCGTCGCGCCCAGCGGGCTGCCGAGCCCGAGCATCGGCGCAACCAGCACCGCCGCATCGGGCCGCGCCGCGCCCTCCGCCAGCGCGCGCAGCACCAGATGGCCGCCCATCGAATGCCCCATCACGACGTGCGGCCCCGGCGCGGTCGGCGCCCAGGCGGCGTAGAAGGCGCGGAAATCGGCGATGAACGAATCGAAGCTCTCGACATGGCCGACATGCGGGTCGGGCGAGAGCCGTCCCGATCCGCCCTGCCCGCGCCAGTCGAACGAGGTGATCGACCAGCCCCGATCGTGCCAGTGGACGAAGGTTTCGAGATATTTCTCGAAAATGTCGCCGCGGCCGCCCTGAAAGAGGATGCTGCCGCGGGTCTGACCCGCCTCGGCGGCCCAGGCGAATCGCCGCAGCGGCCAGCCGTCGGCGGCGCTCCAGCGATCGACGATCGCGCCTGGCGGAAGCCGGCGCCGGAAATCCACGGGATCGAGCATCTTCCGGTGGTTACTTTTTGGCAAGCCATCCCGTCTACAGCCTTGTGCCGATGGGGTGGGGAATTCTGCCATTGGCGCTGCTCGGCGCGCTCGTGCTGCTGCTCGTTTCGGCGGGCGTCGAGGACGTGCGCTCGCGCGAGATCGCCAACTGGAAGAATGCGGCGATCGCGCTGCTCGCGCCCTTGTGGTGGTGGACGACGGGGCTCGCGCCCTGGCCCGGCATGGCGATGCAGCTCGCGCTCGCCGCGACGGTGTTCGCGCTGTTCGCGCTCACCTTCGCCGCGGGCTGGATGGGCGGCGGCGACGTCAAGCTGATCGGCGCGCTCGCCTTGTGGTTCCCGCTCGATCCGCTCGTGTGGATGCTCGTGGCGATGTCGCTGGCGGGCGGCGCGATCACGCTGGCGCTCGCGATCGAGCATCGGCTGCGCCGGAAATCCGGCACGCCGGAAATTCCGTACGGGGTCGCGATCGCGCTGGCGGCTTTGCTCGCGCTTCGCGAACCCATTCTTAACCAGTTCAATGCTTAATGCCGGATCAACCGGCTCTCGTCCGAAAGGCCTGATGCGTCATGGATGGTAGGAAAATCATACTGCTCGTCGGCGCCCTGATCGTCGCGGCGATCACGGCGTTCATGGCGCGGAGCCTGATCTACGGCGCATCGGCGCCGCAGGCGCAGGCGGCCGTGCAGGCGCCCAAGATCGACGGGCCCAAGGTGCTCGTCGCGACGCGCGCGCTGTCCGTCGGCACGATCCTCGACGCCACCGCCGTCAAGTTCCAGCCCTGGCCCAAGGAGCTGGTCGACAACGCCTATTATCTCGAGGCGAACACCGACATGAAGTCGCTCCAGGGAACGGTGGTGCGCAACGCGATCACCGCCGGCCAGCCGATCACGCAGGGCGCGCTCGTCAAGCCCGGCGATCGCGGCTTCCTGGCGGCGGCGCTCGGGCCCGGCATGCGCGCGGTAACCTTTCCGGTCTCCGCCAAGACGGCCGTTGCGGGCTTCGTCTTTCCGGGCGACCGGGTCGATCTGGTGCTGACGCAGGACGTGGCCGGCGGCGGCGATGGTCCGCCGCTCAAGGTTTCGGAGACGGTGATGCGCAACCTGCGCGTGCTCGCGACCGACCAGCGCACCGACAACGCCACCGACGAAAACGGCAAGACGATCGTCAAGACGTTCCGCACCGTCACGGTCGAGGTGACGCCCAAGCTCGCCGAGGAGATCGCGGTCGCGCAGACGATCGGCGAGCTGTCGCTGTCGCTGCGCTCGATCGCCGACAACAAGACCCAGCTCGAGCAGGCGATCGCGTCGGGCGACATCGACGTGCCCGAGGGCACCGATCCCGCGGCCGAGCAGGACATGCTGCTGCGGATCGCGAGCCAGCCCGTTTCGGGCGAGACGACCTATTCGACGGGCGCCGACGTGTCGCGTTTCCAGCGCAGCACGGTGCCCGGCAAATCGGAAGGCGGCGCGGCTGCAATGGGGGCGGCCGGCCCGGGCATCCCGCTCGGCAAGGCGGTCATCAAGGGCCCGGTGGTGCGGGTCGCGCGCGGAAGCTCGGTCTCCGAGGTTCCGGTTGGGGGGAAGAACTGACATGCGGATCACGTCCAGGCCGATCGGTTGGCCGCTCGCCGTGGCGCTCGCCGCCGCGACGCTGGCCGCCGTCCCGGCACCGATCGCCGCGCAGACGGTGGCGGCGAGCCCGAGCTCGACCGTCCAGATCAACACCGGCCGCGGCCGGCTGGTGACGCTGCCGGCGGCGATGAGCGACCTGTTCGTCGCCGATCCGGGGATCGCCGACGTCCAGGTGCGCTCGCCGACGCAGCTCTACATCTTCGGCAAGGCGCCGGGGGAGACGACCGTCTACGCCACCACCAAGGGCGGCAAGGTCGTCTATTCCTCGATCGTCCGTGTCGGCAACAACATCGATTCGGTGCAGGACATGCTCGCGCTGGCGATGCCGAACGCGCACATCACCGCGACGCCGATGAACGGGATGATGCTGCTGACCGGCACCGTCGCCGGGCCGGACGACGCCGCCGAGGCCGAGCGGCTGGTACAGGCGTTCGTCGGCGAGAAGACCCAGGTGCTGAGCCGGCTGCGCACCGCGACGCCGCTCCAGGTCAACCTCCAGGTCCGCATCGCCGAGGTCAGCAAGACCTTCGTCAAGAATTTCAACGCCAATTTGCTGACGCGCGATCGTGACGGCGGGTTCTTCTTCGGCTCGGGCCGCGTGCCCGGCACGATCGGCGATCTCGACGTCTCCAACTATCCCACGGTCCCCTATCCGCTGCCGGGTGGTGGAACGACGCCGGTTCCCTACGATCCGACGACAGGCAAGATTCTCAATCCGATCAATCCCGGCACAGTCTACGATCTCACCAAGGGCGATCAGCATTCGACGCTGGGCCTGGCCGGGAAGCTGCTCGGGCTGGACGTGCTCTCCTCGCTCGATCTGGGCGAACGGGCGGGCCAGGTGACGACGCTCGCCAATCCGAACCTCACCACGCTCTCGGGGGAGACCGCGACCTTCCTCGCGGGCGGGGAAATCCCGATCCCGATCAGCGCCGGGCTCGGCGCAACGTCGGTCGAGTACAAGGAATATGGCGTCAGCCTGGCCTATACGCCCACTGTGCTCTCCGACGGGCGCATCTCGCTCAGGGTCCGGCCCGAAGTGTCCGAGCTCGATTATTCCAATGCCGTCCAGGTCGGCGGCGTCACCGTGCCCGGGCTGACGACGCGGCGCACCGAGACGACGGTCGAGCTGGGATCCGGCCAGAGCTTCGTGATCGCGGGGCTGCTCAGCAACAACCGGGCGAACACGATCGAGAAAACGCCGGGCATCGGCGACGTGCCGATCCTCGGCGCGCTGTTCCGCTCGAACGGGTGGAAGCGCAACGAGACCGAGCTGGTCATCGTCATCACCCCCTATCTGGTGAAGCCGGTCAACGCCAACCAGATCGCGCTGCCGACCGACGGCTATCGCGAGCCCACCGATCTCGAGCACATCCTGCTCGGCGATGTCGGCGGCGGCGTCAGCGGCGCCGCGCGGCCCAAGCCGACCGTCGCCGCGCCGGGCACCGCGCCCGCGATCGGCGCCAGCGCCACGCTGCCGCCGGGCAAGGCGCCGATGCCGGTCGCACCGGCCGATCGCACCGCCGTGCTGCCCGCCCCTTCGAAGGGCGAGGCCGCGCCCGGCTTCAGCCTCAATTGACCGCGCCTGTGGAGACGATGATGTCGAAGCGTTCACTCACTTTCGCGCTGGCGCTGCCGGTGCTGCTGCTCGCCGGTTGCGGGGGCACGGTCAATCGCGGGCTCGAATCGGTCCACCAGCCGATCGTCACCCGCGCCGACTATGCCTTCGATCTCGCCACGACGGGCGGTCATCTCGCCCCCGGCGAGGCGCAGCGGCTCGACGGCTGGCTCGCCTCGCTCAACGTCGGCTATGGCGACAGCGTCGGCATCGACGATCCGTCGCCCTATCCCAATCCCGCTCGCGACGAGGTCGCGCGGCAGGTCGCGCGATACGGGCTACTGCTCGCGGATACGGCGCCGGTGACGCCGCAGCCGCTGACGCCGGGCACGGTCCGCGTCGTCGTCAGCCGCATGTCGGCGTCGGTGCCGGGCTGCCCCGATTACAGCCGCAACGGAAGCCACGAATTCGAAGGCAGCACGTCTTCCAACTTCGGCTGCGCGAGCAACACCAATCTCGCCGCGATGGTCGCGCGGCCGCAGGATCTGGTGCGCGGCCAGCCGGGCGCGCCGTCGATCGATCCGGCGACCGCGACCAAGGCGATCGAGACGTTTCGCGAGGCCAAGCCGACCGGTGCGGGCGGGCTGAAGGCCGAGAGCACGGGAGGCAAGTGATGAACGCACCCTGGAATCCCGCGCGCGCCGGTGCCCGCGAGCCGTTCGTCGCCTTCGCGTGCGACGAGACCACCGCCGAGGCGATCCGCCCGATCGCGTCCGAGCTCGGCTGGCCGGCCGAGAAGGTGAACAAGGGGGGCTTGCGCAACGCCGTCCAGTCGCTGTCGGTATCGGCGAGCCCGCAGGTGCTGTTCGTCGATCTTTCCGAATCGGGCGATCCGCTCAACGACATCAACGCGCTCGCCGAGGTGTGCGAGCCGGGCACGGTCGTGATCGCGGCCGGGCAGGTCAACGATGTCCGCCTCTATCGTGATCTCGTCGCGAGCGGCATCCAGGATTATCTGCTCAAGCCGCTCAATCCCGACATGCTGCGCGAGGCGTTCGCGCATGCGCAGGCGATGCTCAACGCGCCCAAGACGGTCGAGGCCGCGGTCGAGCGGCCGCATTGCGCGGTCGCCGTGATCGGCGCGCGCGGCGGCGTCGGCGCCTCGACCATCGCGACATCGCTCGCCTGGCTGATGAGCGAGAAGAACAAACGTGCGACCGCGCTGCTCGATCTCGACGTCCATTTCGGCACGGGCGCACTCGCGCTCGATCTCGAGCCGGGCCGCGGGCTGACCGACGCGATCGAGAATCCGAGCCGCATCGACGGGCTGTTCATCGAACGCGCGATGGTGAAGGCGAGCGAGAAGCTCGCGGTGCTTTCCGCCGAGGCGCCGATGAACGCGCCGGTGATGACCGACGGCGCGGCCTTCTATCAGCTCCAGGAGGAGATGCGCACGGCGTTCGAATGCACCGTCGTCGATCTGCCGCGCGCGATGCTGGTCCAGTATCCGCACCTCACCAGCGACGTGCAGGTGGCGATCGTCGTCACCGACCTGACGCTGGCGGCGGCGCGCGACACGATCCGCATCCTTTCCTGGCTCAAGTCGAACGCGCCGCACGTGCAGGTGATCGTGGTCGCCAACCGCGTCCATCCCGCGAGCGTGCTCGAGATCAACCGCAAGGACTTCGAGGGCTCGATCGAGCGTGCGGTCGATTACGCGATCCCGTTCGACCAGAAGACCGCGGCGCAGGCGGCCAAGCTGGGCAAGCCGCTGGCAGAGGCCGGCAAGGGCGGCAAGACCGTCGCACCGATCGTCGACCTGGCCGAGCGCGTGCTGAGCGCCACCGATGCCGGCGAGGAAGAGGGCGACAAGAAGCCCAAGGCCAAAAGCGGCGGGTCGCTGATGGGCAAGTTCAGCGACTTGAAATCGATGATGCCCAAGCGGGCGGAGAAGAAGTGATCCGCCGCCCGATGCGGGCGGCATAGACGGACCGGGGAGCGGACGCGAGGATGGCGATGACGCCGTTGATATTCATGATCGTGGGTGCCTTCGCCGTGCTGGCGCTGGTCGCGATCGCGTTCGCCGGCCCCTCGCCCGCCCGCGCGGGCGCGCGCCGCCTTCAGCTCGTGCGCGAACGGCATTCGAGCTCGGCCGCGACCGCGGTCGAGGCGCGGCTTCGCAAGATCACCGCCGGGCGGACGACGCGGATGGACGAGGCCGCGATGCGCTTCCTTCCGCGCCCCGCCTTGCTCAAGAAGCGGCTGGCGATGACGGGCAAGGACTGGACGCTCGGCCAGTACGGGCTGACGTCGCTCGGCATCACCGTCGTGGTCGGGCTGCTCCTGTGGACGCAGGGAATGCCGCTGCTGCTGGGGCTGTTCGTCGGCCTGTTCCTCGGCGCGGGCATCCCGCACTTCGCCGTCGGCTTCACGATCAAGCGGCGGGTCCACAAGTTCAACACCAAATTCCCCGACGCGATCGAGCTGCTCGTGCGCGGTCTGCGCTCCGGCCTGCCGATCTCGGAGACGATGGCGGTCGTCGGCAACGAGGTGGACGGCCCCGTGGGCGAGGAATTCCGTTCGGTCGCCGACAAGATGAAGATCGGGCGGACGATGGACGTCGCGCTGCAGGAAACCGCGGATCGGCTCGCCACGCCGGAATTCCAGTTCTTCGTGATTTCGATCGCGATCCAGCGCGAGACGGGCGGCAACCTTGCCGAGACGCTCGCCAATCTCGCCACCGTGCTGCGCCAGCGCGCGCAGATGAAGCTGAAGATCAAGGCGATGTCCTCCGAATCGAAGGCGTCGGCCTATATCGTCGGCTCGCTGCCGTTCATCGTGTTCGGGCTGATCTACATGATCAACGGCGAATATATGCAGACCTTCTTCATCGACGAGCGGCTGATGGTCGCCGGCATCGGCGGCATGATCTGGATGGCGATCGGCGCCTTCATCATGGCCAAGATGGTCAGCTTCGAGATCTGAGGGGAGCGGCGCGCATCATGGCCGAAACGGGCGGTCCCACCATTCTCGGAGTCGACGTCCTCTGGCTCGCGACATTGCTGTCGGGCGTCGCGGCCTTCGCCGTCATGCTCGCCATCTATGCGGTGATGACGGTCCGCAACCCGATGGCGAAGCGCGTCAAGGCGCTGAACGAGCGGCGCGAGCAGTTGAAGGCGGGCATCACCGCCTCGACCTCCAAGCGGCGCGCCAAGCTGGTCCGCAAGAACCAGACGACCGACCGCATCCGCGCCTTCCTCTCCTCGATGAAGGTGCTGCAGGACAGCCAGGTCAAGGCGGCGCAGATCAAGCTGATGCAGGCCGGCATCCGCAAAAAGGAATATGCGGTCGCGGTGATCTTCGGCCGGCTGGTGCTGCCGATCGTCATCGGCGGCGGGATCGCCTTCTGGGTCTATGGCATGGGCGGGCTCGCCGACTGGACCCCGCTCAAGCGCTACGGCATCGTCGCGGGGACGCTGATCCTGTCGTACAAGGCGCCCGACCTTTTCCTCAAGAACAAGATCCAGAAGCGCACCGACGCCATCCGCAAGGGATTGCCCGACGCGCTCGACCTGCTCGTGATCTGCGCCGAGGCGGGGCTGACCGTCGATGCGGCCTTCCACCGCGTCGCGCGCGAGCTGGGCCGCGGCTATCCCGAGCTCGCCGACGAATTCACGCTGACCGCGATCGAGCTGGGCTTCCTTTCCGACCGCAGGCAGGCGTTCGAGAATCTCGCCCAGCGGGTCGATCTCGACGCGATCAAGGGCGTCGTCACGACGATGATCCAGACCGAAAAATACGGCACCCCGCTCGCCTCGGCATTGCGCGTGCTTTCGGCGGAGTTCCGCAACGAGCGCATGATGCGCGCCGAGGAAAAGGCCGCGCGGCTGCCCGCGATCATGACGGTGCCGCTGATCCTGTTCATCCTGCCGACGCTGTTCGTCGTGATCCTCGGCCCCGCGGCGTGCTCGATCTCGGACAACTTCATGCATCGTTGAGCAGGAGGGTTTTGCGAATGGGCTGATGGCGCATTCGGAGCGGCACCAGCCCACTCCCCCACCCGGCCACCCAATGCGATTATCTGGGTGGGGGAGTGGGCTGGTGTCGTCCCATAAAGCGACTCTCGGAACGCAGGCGCGGGCCGGTTCGTTGATGCTCCGTAACATCGGGAGCGCCTGACGATGCTGTTTTCCACCCCCACCCAATATGCGGTGCTGGCCCTGCTGCTGATCGCGGGCTGGCTGTTCGGGCTCGCGAGCCATCCGGGCGGGCGCAAGTGGCGGGCACGCTATGACGTCGAGCGCGAGACGCACGCCCAATATCGCAAGGACACCGAGGCGCGGATCGCGGCGCAGGACAAGCGCATCGCCGCGCTGGAGCGCGAGAATGCGGCGCTGGGGCGCGAGCGCGGGGCGGCGGCGGTCGCGGTGCCCGCGGCGGCGCGGCCTGACGACGCGCCCGAGCGCGGCACCTGGATGGGCTCCGCCGCCGATGACGATCTGTCGCGCATCCGGGGCATCGACAAGATGCTCGAAGACCGGCTTCAGGCGGCGAGAATCACCAGCTTCGCCGCGATCGAGGCGATTCCCGCCAATGGCGAGACCGCGCTCGAACGCGAGATCGGCGTGCCCGACGGCACGATCGCCGAACAGCGCTGGCGCGAGCAGGCGGCGATGCTGCGCGAAGGCCGCGACGACGAATGGCGCGGGCGGTTCGGCGAGAGGTGAGCGGGGCCGGAAGTTGGCGAAGGTTGCGCGAAACGGCCCTGTCGCAGGTGACGCGGCGCGGCCGGTTGCGCGCGGGCCGCTTGGAACAATAGCAGAACATTCTGGTGTAGGAAAGAGGCCGGTTGCTGCTTTTGCCGAGGCGCTCAGTGTAGCGCGGCGCGAGCTTCTGGAGTCCCGGACAAGAGGTTCTGGAGCACCGGTTCACCTGTCGCGGGCGCGTTAAGATGGCTCTAAGACGCCCCTTATCGCCTGTCGGCGGCGCTCTCGATCAGCATCTGGCGCACCTGCGGCGCCATGATCGCCGCGAGCTTGTTGTTTGCCGCCTCTGAGACGTCCGTATGCGGGTGTAGCCCGTCGGCGAGCGCGCGCTGCAGCAGCGTGATCGTTTGAGGCGCGCCTCCGCTTGCCACCCACACACCATCGACCCAGTGGCCGGTCGTGGTGATCGTCTGCTGAGTCCAGCCCGTTCGCTCCCACGTCTTGAGGATCGGCCAACCCCAAAGCGCAGAAAGGTACTCCTGCGCCTGCGCGATGTCGGGAAAACGTGTGTTGTCGTAATGACCGACGAAGCCGATGCGCGGGGGCCGCGCCCCCGCGCCGTCCAGATACTCTTCAACCCGGTCGACCACCCAGTTCGTCGCGCCGATGAAGGTACCGCGATCTCTACTGTCTACCGGAATCGCACTGACCTCGCCCGTGTGGCCGCCGGCGAGGCTGTCGTTGTAGCCGTGGTCGAACAGCAACAGAGAGCTGTCCAAGGCATGACCGAGGATGCGGTTCTCATAGCTCCATCCGAGTATGTTGCTCTCCAGCGTCGAATCGATGGCGGCGGGTGGTCCGGCGGTCAGCACCGGCTGCCATTTCGCCCAGTTGTTGATGAGCTCCATCTTCTCGCCGATCGTATGGCTGAGCGCGCGGGTGACGAGGTCCCAGTTCAGTCCGCTCCACCCGAGCGGATCGTCGCCGACAAAGATCGTCGTCCCCGCCGGCACGTCGGCGATTGCCCCCGCATTGGCCAGGTTGTACGTGCCGACACCACCGGCGCCGGAGTCGAGGCTCTCGATCGTCGTGCCTTCGGTCACGAACGCGGGTGACAGCGTCGCCCCAACCTCGACCGCACCATACAGAACCTCGGCGACCGTCAACACGCTGGCGGCGATCGATCCAACCACGACCGCGCCGCTGGCCGCGCTCGCCAACCCGGCGCGCATCATCGACGAGCCGATCGCGACGTTGTTGACGTTGGTGCGGAGCAGCTCGGCGATTTTGTCGGGATAATTGTTGCTGCCTGCGCCGGCCGGGATCGAGGTGCCGACCCAAAGCGCCGTGAGCAAATCGAGCCCGTCGGCGCTGCTCTCGCCCCCTCCTGCCGCGAGTGCGGGGTCGACACCGAAGACCTTGACCTGAGGCTCGACAGCAGATTCCGAATAATAGGAGCACACCGCCGCCGCGACCGCACCTTCCGGTTTAGCCACCTCCTCATCCCGATATTCGAGCGCGACCGCATCGCTGGTCGCCGGCAGCGACATGCCGATCCGCGCACCACCCTCGTCGAGCCAGACCACACCGGCGGTCAACAGCCCGCGGACGGTCGCCGTAACCTTAATTGTAGCGAGCCCCGTGACATCGACGAGCGAGAGGCGACGGAAATTCGGGTTCGGCGCAGCGACGCCGGTGTTGCGGTTGTAATATTCGCCCACCGTGATCGTGGCGCCGGCCACCGGATGCCATGTCCGCAACGCCTCGATGTCCGATTCAACGAGGCCGAGACGCGGCCCGATCTGCTCGCCCATCACACCATATGCGGCGGCGAGCGACAGCCGAGCATTGCCGTCGTTCACCTCGAACGTGTCGCCCACCTCGATTGCGGCGACCTGAAACACCGTCGAGTCGCCTGCACCGCCGCCTGCGTACCCCACGCTCCCCTGGCCCGCGGCGGACCACCACGCGAGCATCCACCCGGCCCCCACCCGTTGTCCGGCAGGGAAGGCGGTGGAAAATACATTCGCTCCAACGGCGAGGGTCACCTCGCTTGAGATCGCCTCGATGGTGAAGTCGACGCCATCCGACGAGACGAGCACGAACCGCCCGGTTCCGACCGAATAGCCGTAGCACGAGACTTGGTTGAGCGGTCCGGCCACGGCGAAGCTGTTGCGGCGGTCGACGCCGATATAGCCGCTGGTGAGGCGGTGCTCACCCGAAAAAACGTTGCCGATCGCGGTGTCGGTATATTCGGGGGCGCCGAGCTTGTCGTAAGCTTTCGTACCCGTTGCCGCCGCTGCCGCGGCTTCGCTCGCGGCTTCCTCCGCTACGTCGACCAGCGGTTGCACGATCGAGGCGACCCCCTGATAAAACCCCGCCGCGATCCGCGGTCCGCCGCCGACATATTCGTAAACCCCATTCGCCGGATCGTCGGCGGAGCCGTTGTTGTTGTTGACGTAGACGAGCTTCGCCTGGTTGTTCGCGTCGGCATAGAATGTGTCGCGCGCAGCGAGATCGTCGACCTGCGTGATACCGGCTGCTGCGGCATAGACCGCCACGTCGATCATTCGAATCAGGTCTCGCAGCGCGGCTTTCGTCGGCTCGTGGAGCCCGGACGCCGCCACCCCGTCGATCTCGAAATCGCGATAGACCACCGCCCCCTTGTCATAAATATCGCCCATCGCCGTTGCCTCCTCCTCCTAACTGATCGTGGCAGACGCCGGCCCCGTGAGCGCAGACGAGCCGCCGCTCCCGTCGAAGGCCCGCGCCCAATAGAATTCGGTGCCTGCCGACAGCCCGCCGTCGGCCACCTCGACCGCGACGCCCGGCCCGGCCTCGATGTCGCCGCCCACCTGCGTCGCCGTCCCGAAATCGTTGGTGCTGCTGTGATAGAGCCGCGCGAACGCGACGTTCGCATCGGTCGGCATCGTCAGCCGCACCGTCGCCTCGCCCGCGCCGCCGGTTGCCGAAAGCCCGCTCGGCGGCGAGAGCGTCGCCGCGGCCACCGGCGTGATCGTCGCGCTCGCGCTCCACGCGCTCGCCCGCCCGCCGAGCGTCAGCGCACGCACCTGCACCTCGTATTCGGTGCCGCTGTTCACCGGCCCGCTGCGCGCGAGGAACGCGTCGTCGACGACGCTCATCATCGCCCAGGTGCCGCCCGCGCTCGGCCGATACCGCACCTCGAAGCTGAAGTCGGGCCGACCCGGATCGTCCCAGCTCGCCTCGATCGCGACCGCGTTGACACCGCCGAGCACGATCTGGATGCCCGCGAGCGTCAGCCCGGTGGGCGCCGGGATCGTCACCGGCGCGGGCGCGGCGCCCGGCCCCAGCGGCGGCGTTCCTTCCTCGCTCGCCGCGTCGAAGTTCCAGTCCTCGGCTTTCACCTCCGCGAGCGTCGCCTCGACGGCACAATCGACGAGGTGCAGCTTGACCGCATCCACCTTGAAGGCGGCCGTGATGCCGAGGGTCGCCGAGGTGAGCCTTACGAACCGCCGCCCGAGCAGGTTGAGTCCGTAGAGGTTGAGCCGCGCGGTGATGTGCCAGCGCTCGCCGAGCTGACGCACGACGATCTTGCCGACCCGCGCCGCCTGGTTGTGGGCCGGGATGTAATAAGCCTCGACCGCCTGCGGGTCGGTGCTCGGATCGTCGACGACCTCGGGGTTGTCGATCGTCGCGCTCTCCTGCTCGCGATAACCGATCGCCGCCTCGGTATAGAGCACCTTCACCGCGCTCACCTGCCGCGCCGCGTCGGCGCCCAGCGTCGCGCTCATCGCGAGGATATGGTCGTCGGTGACCGTGATGTCGGGCTCTTCGAAGCGCCCGGCCATCAGGTTGAACTTCCCGTCGGCGTCCTGCCAGCAGAACCCGTCTATCGCCTTGAGCATGTTGGCGAGCACCT
Source organism: uncultured Stakelama sp. (assembly GCA_964639855.1). Classification (GTDB taxonomy): domain Bacteria; phylum Pseudomonadota; class Alphaproteobacteria; order Sphingomonadales; family Sphingomonadaceae; genus Sphingomonas. Next base: position 20,383 of record CAZXFY010000022.1, read on the forward strand.
GCTGGCGCTTCTCGGTGGCGAGCCCGTAGCTCGCCCAGATGCGCCAGCGCGCGATGCTCTCGCCGGTGACCGTCAGCACCTGCTCGTCGGCGATATCGGCTTCCTGCGCGATATTCGTCCAGTTGACGTTCTCGAATCCGCCGCCATAGCCGTCCGGATGCGCGAAATAGTCGGCGGTGACGAGCGGGCCGTTATCGGTCCACTCCCACGTCGTCGCATCGTTGAGCCGGTGCGCGCCGACGCCCATGATCGGCGCACCCGCCTCGTCCAGGCCGATCACCGCATTGCTGTCTTTGCGCGGGTCGTAGCACCGCGCCGCCTTTCGCACCTGGGTGTAATCGGGGAGTCGGCCGTTGAAGACCTCGCTGAAATGCTCCTGCTTCACCGGATCGCAGATCAGCACCGCGAGCGCGCAGCCGCGCTGGCGATGGTCGGCGGTCCATTCGGGAAAGATGGCGGTCAGCTCGGCGATGGACGTCTGATCAGGGTCTCCGGGGCGCGTATGGATGTGAATCGCGCCGTGATAGCTGTCCTCGGTGACTGTCCCGCTGCCATCAAGCGTCACAACCTTGTCGTTGATCCTGTGCTCGAGGATGTCGCTTTCAAGGCCGGTGCCGAGCGTCACGGCCTTGCCGAGCGTACCGTTAGTGCTGTCGAGGAAGCTCACCTGGCCACCCGTGTGAACGATGCCGTAGTGGCGCTGTCGCGAACCGACCGCAATCCGGACGTTCTGCTGGCCGTCGCTCGGCTTGGGCTGCGACGGGCCGAAGATCGAGTTGACCAGCACGCTCGCGCCGACCGTGAAGCCGATCGTCACCACCGCGGTGACTAGCGTCGCGCCGAAGCTTCCAGCGGCGATGCCGAGCTGGGCGATCAGGAAAGTGCTCAATGCCGTCGGCATGGCACCCTCCACGCCGTCTCGGCCTCGGCCGCCTCGATCACGACCGCACGATCGCCGCGCGCGCCCCACATCCCGCGCCCGAGGCAGATCGCGGCGGTCAGCCCGCCGGAAAGCTCGATCAATCCCACGTCGCCGCGGCGCGGCGCCAGCGTCGGAGGGCAGCCGAGGCGGCCCATCGCCCAGTCGCAGTAGAGCGCGTAACCGCCCGCGCGCTTGAGCATCCTAAGCGCGCCGAGCCACGAGGTGTAAGCCGGCGGCGGAAACAAGCGGCGCGCGACGGCCTCCTCGACATAGCGGAGCACCGCTAGCCCGCAATTGTCGCGCACGCGGTCGAACGGTTCGGCCGCCCAGCGCCGCAGCGCGCGCGTCACCGCGTCGGGGGCGTCGGCCGGGCTCACCAATCCGGCCATGTGAGCACCTTGTTGACCAGGCTGCCGACGAACTGGAACCCCTTGTCGCCCGGATATCGCTGCTGCTGGTCGCGGTCGGTGTACATCGCCCAGCGCGGGCGGCTGCGCAGCGAAAAGATGCTCTCGGCCGAGATCGTCACCGACCGCTCGCCGCTCTCCTCGTCGGCCGCGAACGACGGCGTCAGCATCCGCCCGGCCCAGATCGGATAGGGCAGGTCCAGGCACCGCTGGTTGCCGGGATCGTCCTCGTCCTCCACCCCGAAGAACTGGACGTAGACCCGCGCCATCCGCGCCTTCACCTCGGTCGCGAACTCGTCGCGCGCGAGCCGCATGATCTCGGCGTCGATCCCGGAGAGCGTGAAGGTCGCCTGCGGCGCCTGCCCGTTCACCGCCTGCTCGATCCCCTTCATGTCGCCAAACGTGCCGATCGCCAGCCATTCGGCCGCGTCGTTGGTGACGAGCCGGCCGTTGCCGCGCCACAGCCGCATCGGCGTCGTCACGAAATCGAACAGCACGAGGTTGGCGGCCTCAACCTTGCCGCCCGCCAGCGCGCGCTTGATCGTCTCAGGAAAGAGGCTCATCGAACCTCTCCTCGAGCTCGATCGTCGGCCGGCCGTATCGCGCGCGGGTCAGCTTGAGCGATGCCCCGTCGTCGTCGGTGAGGCCCGCGATCATCGTCGGCCGCAGCCTGAGCGGCGCGCCCGTGCAATCGGCGCGCAGCGTCGGTGAGCATCGGATCCTCGCCACATTTCCGGTCCACCACACCGCCTGTGCGATGTACGGATGCTCGCCGATCCCGAAGTAGAGCCCGGCCTGCAGCACCGCGCCATAATCGCCGAAATCGACCGTGATCGTGCGCTGGCCCTGCACGCCGGTGACCGTGATCCCGACCAGATCGTCGGTGACGTAGAGCGCGCCGTCCGAAAAGCTCGTCCCATCCGAATGCGTCACCGCGCCGGAGCCGATCGCGGCGTCGCTCGCGCGGAACCACAGGTCGAACAGCGGGATGCGCACGCGGTTCGCGCGCCCCTCGAGCGAGGCCTCGATCGCGCGCCACGCCAGCACCTCGTCGGCGAACAACGTGTCGAACTCGAATAGCAGACCGAACGGCGGACGGATCACCGGTGCCGCCTGGGTGAAGCACGACAAGCTCGTCGTCAGCCCCGCCGTCTTGCGCGGCGGTCGGATCGTGATGTCGGCCGGGATCAGCGTGGCGGGCCAGTCGAAGATCATCCGAACCTCCGCAGGTGATCCTGGACGCGGTCGGGGGCGATCTGGTCGTAGCCGGCAATCCCTTGTTGCACCCCCGCGGCGACCATCTCGCGGATCTCGGCATTTCCCCGCGCGCCGTTGACCTCGATCGAGAGGTGGAGCGTCGCCCTGTCGCGATCCGACGCGATCGCGGGCGTGACGTAATCCGTCGACGGCGGCTGGATGATGCCGGGCAGCAGCGGCAGGAAAAGCCCCGGCGCGGTGCTGCGCTCGTTCATCGCGTAGACGTTGCCGGGCCGGGTTTCGCCGCCGCCGGCGCGAAAGCCACCGAACGATATCCCGGTATCGACGCCGCCGATATCGAAGCCCGAGCCGAGTACACCGCCACCGCCACCGCCACCGCCGCCGCCCAGCAGCCCGCCGACCGCGCCGATGATGCTCCCGAACAATCCGCCGCCACTGCCGATCGATCCGCCGCCCCGGCTCATCTGCGCCAGTTGCTCGGCCCACGGCCGGATGAACGCTTGCTCGAGGAACATCTGGATCAGGCCGTTGATCAGCGGATCGTCGGTGCCCGTGATTTCCCGGATGCCGTCGTGCAGCGAATCGCGCACGCTCTGCAGCTCGTCGACGACGTAGCTCTCGATTGCGTAATCGAGATTGTCGCCCGACGCGCCGAGCGCGCGGGCATAGGCCGCAAGTGGCCCCTCCTGCGATCGTGACAGCCGCTCGCGCTGCGCCGACTGCTTCTTCGCCAGCGCGGCGCGCGCCTTGTCGGCATCGGCGACCTCGCCATTGGCGATTTGCTGCTCGAGCAGGTTGCGCTGGATCTGCTGCTGCAGCTCGAGCGCCTTGCGATCGAGCGCGTCGCGCGCGTGGAGGTTGTCGGCGATGCTCGCCTGCGCGTCGAGCGCGTCGATCTGGCGGCCCAGCGCATCGTTGGCGAGCCGCGCCTCGCGCTCGCGGAACTCGCGCATGATCTTCTGGCCGTAAAGGCCGGTGTCGGAGCCGACGATGATCTCGCCATTCGGCCCGATCTGCGCGCCCGGTTTGCCGTAGAGCCGCTCGATATAGGCGAGCCGCGCCTTCTTCTGCGCCTCGCTCAGATCCTTGTCCTGCGCGATCTCGCGCATCCGCGCGTCGCGCTCCTGGCCGAGCAGATCCATCTGCAGCGCCGCGCGCTCGTCGATATTGTCGGTCAGGGCCAGCCGCGCGCGCGTCTCCTCCTCGCCGAGTTGCTCGATCTCGCGCGCCTGCGCCTCGGCGATCTGGGCGGAGCGGTCCTTCGGTGTCCGCGTCTTGCGGGCGCGCGTCGTCGTGGGCTGCTGCAGGCGCGGATCAAGGCCCTTGCCATCGAGATAATCGAGGATCGTCTGCGACGCCGCCACCTTGTCCTGCGCCTGGGCGAACTCGACCGCCTGGAATCGCAGGTCTTTGTACACGTCCTGCGGCAACGCGCCGGCCTTGTTGAGGCTCTCGAGGCCTTGCAACACCGTGCCCACGCCCTTGCCGTCAGACGCGATCAGCGCGTCTATCAAGGTCTTCGCCGCCGGCGTGACGAAGTGCTCGCCCGGGGCGCGGCCGACGGCGGTGCCGCCCGGCGTGGTCAGTCCGAAAGCTCCCTCCGCGCGGCTGCTGTCGCGTTGGAGGGCCTCGGTCGCACTCGCCGCTTGCTTGCGCCCCTGTTCCTGCGCGAGCATTGCCTGCAAGCGGATCGACGCCCTGAGCACCTCGTTCTGCGATTTGAGCTTGCCTGTCGTCAGATCGACCAGCTTGCCCAGGATCGATTGCGCATCGCCGAACGCATCGGCGCCATCGGCCGCTTCCTCGAGGCGCTTGCCCATCTCTTGCGCGGCGTCGGCGGTGTCGAACAGTTTGCCGATAAAGGGCGCGAGCGCCTGCACCGCGACCATCAAGGCGATACCCCACCCGCCGGTCAGAAAGGCGGCGAGCCTGCTGCCGCCACCCAGCGCCATCTGCGCGGCATCCGCCACCTGCCCGATCTGGCTGGCGAAGATCAACGTCGGCCGCGCGCCGAGTGCATACATGGTCGAGATATCGCCGATCTGACGGCCAAGGTTCTGCAACCCGGCGCGCTGTGCGTTGGTCACCCCGATCGCGTGCTTCGCCGCATTGTTATACGCCGCCGCCGCCTTGCTCGTCGCGGTCAGCTCGCGCGCCGCCGTCTGCGCCGCGCCGCCGGTCGTCTTCAATGCGCTCGACAGCCCGCCCGAGCTGCTGCTCGTCCGGTCGAGCGCGCCGCCGAGCTTGACCGCCTTGCCCTCGGCCGCGGTAGCGCCGGCGGCGAAAGCGCTGTCGTCGGTGCGCAAATAGAGGACGGCCTCGCCGAGCGTCTCAGCCATCGTTCACGACCCTCTGAGACGGCGCCGAGCGCGTGCCGATCCCCATCCCCGCCAGCACCGCCGGCGTCGCCCTGGCGGCGCGCTGGCGGGTGCCGCGCTCGGTTTCCTCCAGCCGGCGGATCAGCCGCCGCCGCGCTGCCGTATCCATCGCCCCCGCCGCCGCTGCGCCGTCGCTCACGCGCGCGAGCCGCTCGCCCGCGTCGAGGCGCGGCAGCATCGTCACGAAAGCCCGAACCACCGCCAGAGGCGTGTCTTCCAGCCAGAGCCGCGGCGTGCCGCCGTAGAACCGCTGGAGCCGCGGGAGAAGATCGCCCCAGTCGGCAGGTTCCCGATCGCCTTCGCGCTCGCTTCCGCCACGCCCAGGCGCGCGCGCAGCAGAAGCCCGGTAAAAACCTCGATCACCGCGATCCGGTGCGTGCCCGAAAGCTTGTCGAACACGTCGGCAGGCACCCCGACCAGCACCTTGCGCGCCATCGTCGCCACCAGATCGTCGAGCTCGGGATCGTCCTCGTCGCCCGCCTGCATCTCCTCGAGCTGCCTTTGCCACCGGCTGAAGCGCCGGTTGTCGAGGACCGACAGTTCGTCGGGCGAAAGAATCTCGTAGCGTGCACCGTCGATCTTGATCGTCGGCCGCCCGATCAGCGTGTCGAGGTCGAGAAGAGTGTCGGTCATGAGGGGCTGTCCATGGTTGGAGGGTCGGCGGTGCGGCTCAACGCATGCCGCACCGCCTCATCTGCCGGGTGCGCACCCGGCAGGGTGCATCAGGCCTCGAGCGCGGCCGCGGTCTGCGCGATCAGCCGCCCGAACCGCTCGCCCGCGCTCGCCGCGTCGGGATCCTCGAGCGCGTCGAACTGCAGCGCCAGGCCCGCCGGCACACCCTTGTTGAAAACGGGCGAAGGGCTCCCCGACTGGTAGCAGCGCGGCACCTCGAACTGCGCCGCAAGCGCTGCATCGTAGGGCGAGACGCCCCGCGCCAGCAGCGCATGCGTCGCCACCTCTTCGCCGCGGCTCAGCCCGATCTGCTTGAACCCCGCCGTGCCGACACCGGCCGCGGTCGTCGCAATCTCGAGGTCGCCGAGCGCCGCCGCATATTGTTCGAGCGTCAGATCCCACAGCACGAGCGCGAACATCAGATCCTCGTCGGCGCGCAGCGCCTTGCGCGCGCCGACCGACCCCGCAGGCCGGACCTTGTTGACCGTCTGGCTGTGCGTCACGGTGACGCCGCTGTCCGAATAGTTCTTGTCACCGTCGGTGCCGACCTTGATCCAGCCCGCCGCGGGCGCGGCGTCGATCGCCGGGAAGGCGGTGCCGACAGGGGCCAGCCACAGCGTCAGCGGCCCCGATACGATCTCATAAGGCTCCATCGTTCTTCTCCATCACGAAACGGCCTCCAGGGCACGCATGACCTGGAAGGATTGGAAGGCGCGCGGCCAGGCCGCGTCGGGATCGCGCGCGCCGGCGCTGCCGCCGGCCGGGCGCACCCAGTGGATCAGCACGCCGGCGACAACGCCGCGACGCACCCGGCGGAGCGCCAGCGCGGCGGCGTCGATCAGCTGCTCGGCTTCGCGCGGCGTCGCGCCATAGGCGAACAGGTCGATCCGCTGGGTGTCGTGTTCGGCATAGCTGCCGCCCGTCAGCGACGTGCCGCCCGAGGATGCGACGACCAGCGCCGCGCGTGGCATCGCCGCGGCCTCCTCGGGCGGCAGCTCACCGCCGAAGACGCGCCCCCCTGCCGGCCCCGACACGCCGGCGGCCGCCTTCAGCAGCGAGACCAGGGCGCCGACGACATCAGCCATCGGCTGGCGCTCCCTTACCCTGCGCCGGGCTCGACCCGGCATCGTAGGCCGCGCGGATATTGCCCACGAGGCCCGGATAATTGGTGTCGGCCGACGGCCGCAGATACGGTCGGGCGGGCAGCGTCACCGATTTCGCGAACGCGACACCGCCGTCGGGCAGCGGGATCGCCAGCGCCTTCGCGACCTTGGCCGTGATCGTCCCACCCAGCTCCTGGATCAGTGCGTATTTGACATCCTGCACACCCCATACGCCGAGCACCCCGGCACCCTCGGGCCGCGCGTAATCGGCGATGCCGATTCCACCCTCGAGCACGCCCGAGCGGTTCTGCCAGGGATGGTTGTTCTTCGACCAGACGACGCATTGCCCCATCGTCTTGTTGACGCCGGCGATCTGCGCCGCGCGCATCCGCTCGGTCACCGCCTTGCCCTTCCAGACGAGCGATTTCGGAGCGCCGCCCGCCATCAGTCGCGCCCCGCGGCCTCGGCCGCTTCCTTCGCTTGGATGATGCGCACCGCCTCATCGACGTTCTCGATGTAAGCGGCCCGCGGCCCATTCCGGTACGTTTCGAAGATCGCGCGGTTGAGCGCACGGGGTACCCGGCGCCAGTGCGGCCAGCACATGAGCTGACCATCTTTCGCCAGCCTCGGGCAGGTCGGGATGCGGCAGGGATGGCCCATTACCCGATCCTCTTCAGCGTGACTTCGAGATGCGTGTGCTTGGGCTCGACCGGCCCCTCGACGCGCAGCCGGCCGGGCACGATGATATTGCCGACGCGATCGATGACTGACGCCAGCTCGTCCTTCTCGTTGATGTCGGCGCCGAGCGCGAACAAGCCGCGAAAGTCGCCGATCATCGCCGTCTTCTTGCCGTCGACGATCTCGGCGGTGTCCTGCGACCAGACGAAGCAAGGCAACGGATTGCCGACAGGCCGGAAATCGGGCGCGACCGGCTGCCCCCAGGCGTCCTTCTCGTCGGCCTGGTTGCGCTCGACCTGCGCGCGCATGGTGAGCCGGCCGGCGATCATGGGGTGTCGTCCAAAGTGGTACTTTGGACGAGCTTCAGCTCGGGATGACCGAAGGCGCACCCGACGATCGAGCGGATCTCGCGCGCCAGCACGCCCTTAAGCTCAACCACGTCGCTATAATCGAGATCGTCGCGCAGGAATCCGGCGAGGCTAAGCGCACCGGCTACTTCGCCCGTCCATACCGTCATCTGCTCGTCATGGCAGACGCGATCGGCGGCATCGTTCGGGGCGATTTTCACCAGCGCCTCCCCGGATCGCTGGTGCGCTCGAGCGCGATGCCGAAGGCGGCCAACAGCGCGACGACGATGACGACCGGCAACGCCGCGAACCACAGTAGCGCCAGCGCGGCGACGGCCTGCCGGCCGAACCGGCTGGCGCCGACGACGGCGGTGCCGAGAAACCATGTCGTCCACGCGCCGAGCAGCCACGCCGCGCAGATCGGGAGGAACGGCCAGATCACGCCTCACCCCGCCAGATCGCCTCGAGGTGGTCGAGATCGCGCATGTTCGGCACGCCGAGCCCGATGCCCAGGCGCCCCCATTGGCGCGCCCAGCGCCACACGCGGACGGAATGCCAGTACCAGCGCAGATGGCGAATGCCCCAGAGCCGCTTCACGCCATCACCATCCCGCCCTTCGGCGCGAGCGCGGCGAGGATCGCCTCGCGATCGGCGGCGGGGTCGCCCGAGAGCGTGAACTGATAGTCGCCGGCGCGCTCGCTCTTGAGCGCGCCGCGATAAGAGAGGTCGAGCGCGATCAGCTTGATCACTGCCTCGTCGCGCGCGGCCTGGTCGACGATCGGCGAATAGGTGACGGTGACCAGCGGCGCCCAATAGAAGCGCCCGTTCGGCCCGCCGAGAAGGCGCTGCAGCGTGCGCCCCCCGTGGAGCACCGCGTAATCGCCCGATTCGAGCGTCGTTGTCGAAAAGGGCAGGCCGGTATTGCCCGGCTCCTTCTCCTCGATCGTCATCGGCTGCGCGCGGTCGGCGGGCCGCGACAGGCGCAGCGTGCTCCGGAAACGGCTGTCGGGGTCGGTCGCATCGCCGATCTCGACCGTGATCGGCCCGGCCGCGCCGAGACGCGCGTCGAGCTCGGCGGCGATCCCGTCGATCATCGCCTGCAACTCGCTATCGGGAAGGTCGCTCCCCGTGCGCGTCTTGACCCGGTCGAGCAGCCCCATCGGTCAGGCGCCCGCGCCCGCCGGCAGCGCATCCTGCGCGGCCTTCTGGACCTTCGCCCAGTCGAA
>CAZXFY010000022.1:29433-57243 GCA_964639855.1 uncultured Stakelama sp.
GCCGCCCTTGTCCGAGCCGCCCTTGCGTTCCTTGTCCGCGCCGCTCCGATCCTCCGCGCCCGCCGGCAGCGCATCCTGCGCGGCCTTCTGGACCTTCGCCCAGTCGAACGTCGGCGACAATCCCTCGACGGCGGGCGGGCTGGCAGGATCGACCGCGGCGATCGCGGCGATCGTCGTCAGGCCCGCTTTGGCGAGCGCCTCGGCCGTCTTGGCACCCACACCCTTCAGATTGGTGGGGTGGTCGGGCTGCAGTGTGCCCGCGCCGCTACCATTGCCGCCCTTGTCCGAGCCGCCCTTGCGTTCCTTGTCCGCGCCGCTCCGATCCTCCTTGAGACCGCCATCGACCAGACCGAACTTCTTGACGGCGCTTTCGGGGATCTCGTCGCCCGGCGCGCAATAGAGCGTCGCGGCGAGCTCGTGGCCGGCGGGTACGACCGTCTTGCGGTCGGCGGTGAGGTACAGCCGTTGCGTTGCTTTCATGGATTGTTACTCCTCGGGAAACAGGTCGGCGAGATCGTTCTCGTCACCCGGATTGATCCGAACCATCACGCCCGTGTTGATGGCGGAGAAGGTTTCCTTCGCCCCATCCGGGCGCCGGCCCAGCGCGCTCGCCGCCGAGACGTTGCAATAATCGTCGGTGGGATGGAGTTCGGTGACGACGGCCGGGATCATCACCCGGTCGCCGAGACTCAGCGTTCGTCCTTTTGCGTCGTGCATGTGCTTCACTCCGTTTCGTAGAGATCGATGAGCACGTCGGAGCCATTGAGCGCCGAGTTGAGCGTCACCGTGTTCGCCGCGATCGTGTCGGCCGAGACAGCTACCGTCGGCGCCGTCGTCTCGCGGGCGCCGTCGAGAAAGGCGGCGATCACCGTGTTGCGGCCCAGCCGCACCGGCAGGCCGAGCTTGGAGCCGGTGCCGACGCGCACGCGCTCGGTATCGGCGACGGCGTAGGTCGGCAGCGTCACCTGGGTGACGGTCGCGAACGCCTTGCTGCCCGCCACGGTGGCGGCGCCCGCGAGCGCGATCGTCTCGGTGATCGCGACACCGTCGGCGTCGGTGCCTTCGATCACCACGTCGCCCGCGACATTGGCGTCGTTGCCCGTGACGGTGAGGTTGCGCGGCACGCCGGGCTGGGCGGCGAACTCGGCGACGACGGTCGCGTCCACGTCGTCCATCGCCGTGTCGGCGAGGATCGCATCGGTCGCGCCAAGCGCCGCCGCCGCGATGAGGCAGGTTCGGATGCGAACCTGCGCGCCTGGAATCTTCATGGGTTCTCTCCTGGTGTCGCCGCTGGGATGGGATGCCGCCGCGTGAATGGCGAAGCGCGGCGGCAACCGATCCCCCGGCAGGCAAGCCCGCCGGGGGCGACGGGTTACGCGTCGCCGAGGTCGGTCACCTCGCAGAAGGCGGCGGGGCGCGTGACGACGAATGCGAAGCGCATGTCGCCGCGGACCGTCCGTTTGCCTTCCTTGAACTGGGTGCCGACGTAGCCGATCTGGATATCGACGCCCTGGCGCTCGAACAGCGCCACCCATTGCGGCAGGAACGAGCCGACCATGCCCCAGCCCTCGGCCACCGCGTCCTGCTGGACGACGGGGAGGCCCCACAGCCGATCGGGGCCGGCATCGGTCGGGCTGCCGAAGATGTAGATGCCATCGGCCGTGCGCGTCAGGCGGATGCCCTGCCAATCGTTCGGATGGATCAGGTGATGCGTCGGCACGGCACGGCCGGTCACCCGGACCTTGGTCATCCCCTTGAAGAAGGCATCCATCACCGGATCGGCGCCCTTCGCCTGCGTCTGGATGCCGCTGATATTCTTCAGGCCGCGCAGGTTCGGCGACGTGCCGTCACCGGCGACGCTCTGCAGGTCGAGCCGCTGGCGCAGGCCGAAGGTGATGCGGCCGTTCAGATAGCCGTTCATCGTCGGCACGTCCTTGAGCTGCTCGTCGGTCACCGGCACGCTGTCGGTGATCTTCTCGACCGGCGAGTTGCGCTCGGTGAAGGCGAACGCGCTTTCGGCGAAGGTGCCGCCCTCGGCCGTCTCCGCGGCGCCGTGCGTGCGCGTCGTCTCCTCCATATATTTGTAGGCGGCCTGATCGGTCTGGAACATCGGGATGATGTCGATCACCTGGATCGGTCGGGTCGCCATCTCGACGAAGCCGGGCGCGCGCGTCACTTCGGGCGCATAGCCCGACGTGGTCGACATCAGCGCCTTGGTGCGCAGCGTGTCGTATGCGGCGCCCTTGGCGAGGATGTCCGACGGCCACGCCTGATCGTAGCTGAAGCTGATCCCGCCGCCGGCGCCGCCCTTCGCCCAGGACTGGAACGCCTTCTCCTCGCTGACGAGCTCGCCGAGCGACTTGATCCGGTGCTCGCGCCCGCCGCCCTTGGTCGCGTCCGGCAACGGAAGGCGGCCGCGCGCCTTCTCGCGCGCGCCATGCTGTTGCGCGGCCAGCTCGGCCGCCTCGAGCGTCTCGGCGTGCTTGGCGAGCTCGTCGCACTCGCCGTTGAGCGCTGCGACCTTCTCGGCAACCGCGACGCCGCCCTTCACGTCGTCGCCCAGGCACTTGACCTTGCGGAAATCGTACTGTCCGTCGTCGGTCTTCGCTTCCGCGAAGATCTTGCCGAGCTCATCGTGCTTGGACGCGAGCTTTTCCCGCGCCTCCTTCAGGGTCAAATCCTTAACGCCCATGTCCAAACTCCCGTCGTGATGACCGCCCCTGGGGCGGGGGAAACCGCATCACGGCTTATGAGAGCGGACATGCCCCTGCGCCCCGGAACGCGTTCCGGTTGAAGGCGGCGCAGCGATGATGGGAGCGAGGCGCGCGGCGTCCTCGAATCGGCGGCACCTTATCCGATGACCGCCGCCAGATACAATCGCGGCCCCGATCGAGGTGGATCAGGGCCGCGTGAACGCCGCTCTAGCCACGTGTTAGGCCGATCTAGCCGCCGCCTGTGACGATCAACTCTCGCGCCTTGGTCGGCTTCCCGCTCACCCGATAGTTGAGCTCGACCGGCTCGATCGCGAACGGCGCGAACACCGCGCGGATCTCGGGTGTATCGTTAATCGACAGGATGAAGCGCCCCTGAAGCCCCGCCAGGAGCCCGCTCAGACGCTCGAAATCGGCCGGTGAGAAAACGCCATCGCCATAGTCGCCCTCGCAGCCGAAATAGGGCGGATCGATATAGAACAGCGTGCCGGCCCGATCGTATTTCGCGATGAAGTCGGCATAATGGAGCTGTTCGATATAGACGCCTTCGAGGCGGTCATGGACATCCTGCAGCATCGGTTCGAGCTGCGAGAAGCGAAACTTGCTCGGCGCGCTGTAGCTCACGCCGAAATTACGGCCGACCACCTTCCCGCCGAAGGCGTTGCGCTGGAGATAGAGGAACCGCGCCGCACGCTCGAGGTCTGTGAGCGTCGACGGGTCGATCGTCATCAGCCGATCGAACTCGGCCCGGCTGGCGAAGCGCCAGCGCAGCATGCCGAGGAACTCCTGGTAATGTCGCTGCAGGATCCGCATCAGCGTCGCGACATCGCTCGACACGTCGTTCACGAACTCGGCCGCGGGCCGCATCGTGCGGCGGAAGAACACGCCGCCCATACCGACGAACGGCTCCGCGTAGCGGCTGTGCGGCGTCGCGTTGATGCGCTCGACCAGACGCCGTGCAAGATTACGCTTGCCGCCGATATAACCGGCGGGCGGACGAACGGGCTGGACCGGCGTCAGGCTGGAAGGGATCGACTCCATCTGCATTTGCACCCATGACTGCCCCCGCCTGTACGGGCCGGGGGGACTGAAGGCTGGCGCGCCAGCCCGAGGTGCGAGGATCTGCTCGCGGTTCGAGGCGCGGCAACGCCTCGGCCGCCCCCGTCAGGCCGGGCTCGGCAGGTGCCGCCCGGCCTGCAGCATCAGGAACCGCGCGAGCGCGGTGTCGGTCGCGATCCGCCCCTTCTCGGACGCCTCGCGCAGCGGCGCCAGCGTGCGGCCGATCGCGGCCTCCACCTCCTCGAGCTGCTTCAGTCCGGTGGCCGACAATGATTCGGGATCGTCGGGCAGCGCGGCCGCCAGCTCGCCGAGGCTCGCGATCAGCGGCGCGAACTTCTGGCGCTTCAGCTCGGCCGACTTGATCGCGACCGTGCCCGTGCCGACGCCGGCGCCGCGCAGCACCGGCGACACCTCGTCGACGTCGAGCCGCTTGAGCACACGCACCCGATCGTCGCCGCGAACCTGATAATCCATGTCGACAACGTCGAAGCCGTAGCTCCATTCCTGCACCGGTTGCCCCTTCGCGAGATCGAACTTGAGCGTCTCGTGCCAATCCTTGCCCGCGTGCGTGGCGAGGTTGAGGTGGAACCTGGCGAGCGCCCAATCGCCCTCCTCGTAAAGCCACGCCTTGCCGAGCGGCATCGCCCGCCGATCGTGGGCCGGCAGGATCTGCACCCATTGCCCGCCGCCTTCCTTCCAGGCGAAGGCGCCGGGCGCATAAGTGTCGCCGTCGCTGTCGACTGCCGAAAGCTGCGCGATCTTCGCGAGGCCCGTCCCGGCCTCATCCACCGATTCGATCGTCAACGACTTGATCTGCATCTCCGTAACTCCTGCGGGCTATCCAAAATTCGGGGCGAGCGACAGTGTCCCGTTCGGGTGCTCCGTCTCGGCGATCACCAGCGCGTGATCGGCATCCGCGATCGTCCCGTTGCGCGCGATATGCTCGGGATCGGAGCGTGGTAGGCCGAACCGGCCGTCGAAGATGATGAAGCTGGTGACGCCGGCCGCGATGCCCCGCTGAATCGTCGAGATGTTCTGCGCATACTTCGTTTCGGTGCGCGCGATGATCGCCGCGCGGATCTCGCCCGAGTTCCACGGCCCCGCCTCGACATGGATCGCGATCCGGTCGGCGAGCTGCTGCACACCCTCGCCCTCAGCCCGCCCCTCGGCCAGCGCATCGTAGATCGCCTCGCGCGTCTGCACGTCGAGATCCACCAGCCCCGCGCGCCGACCGCCCGCGGCGACGATCGCTCGCGCCACCGGATCGGGCAGGTTGGTGCCGAGCCCGGCCTGCTCGGCCGCGTCCTGGACGGCGTTGGCGACCTCCAGATAATGCGCGCGATAGGCCTGCGTCAGCGCCGCCTGCCAGGCCGGGATGTCGAGCATCGCGAGAACCTTCGCGATCAGATCGTCCAGCGCCTTGGCACCCTTGCCCTTGGGCTCATCGAGGAGCGGCAGCGCCTTCTCCCGCGCGGCCTTGCCCATCCGGCCGAACAGGTCGCCGAGCGGCACCTCGAACGCCGCGCGCAGACCACGCTCCTGCCGCTCGAGCATCCGGCCCCAGATCTCGCCGCGCCGGATCGCCTCCTCGCTCGCGCGCGCCTTTTTCCCGCGCGTCTTCGGCTCAGCGCCGCCGCCCTCGACCGTTCGCCCCGCCTCGCCCGCGGGCACCTCGATCACGTTGAACGGCCGCAGGTAGATCTGGTGACTGTCGTCGGCCTCCTCGCCCAACCCTTGGCGATATTCGTAAACGGTGAAGCCGCCGCTCTTCAGCCGCTCGTTCCAGCGCTTCTCCTGCGCGTCCTCTTCCTCCTGGAGCGCGAGCACATCGTCGGTGTTCCAATAGAGGTCGAGCCCGGCCGCGTCGCCGAAATCGGCCAGCAGCGAGCGCTTCAGCTCGTCGACCAGACCGCGCCCCATCGGCAGCACGCCGTTCTGCCAGGCGAGCTTGCGCAGCTCGCTCATCGTCGCGCCCACCTTGGTCTGCTGCAGCCCGGCGCCGAACCCGACCACCGCGGCGGGGACGCCCAGGCACGCGCAGATCCGCTCCTCGGCGATGTCGCGCGCCTCGCTCATGTTCATCTGCTGCGGGTTGAAGCCGTAGGCGTGGACGTCCGTCGGCGCACCCATCACCAGCGGTCCGCCGCGCCGATCGCCCCCGAACGCCTCCTGGAACCAGGCCTTGGTCGCCTCGACGTCCTCGGGCGCCGGCATCGCTCCGCCCTTGGGGCTGATGACGACGCCTGGCACGCCCATGTTTCGCAACAGCGAGGCCACGAAATTGCTCGCTTCGAGATCCATGAAGATCTCGCGGATCACGCCATCGATCGGCGAGAGCCCCTTGAGCAGGTTGCGCGGGTTGATGCCATGCCGGAAATGCACGACATCATCGGCCTCGATCCGCATCGGCGCGACGCCGCCGGGGCTGTAGCGATAATGGGAGAGGAACCCGCTGCCATCGTCGAACGGGACGGGCTCCATCATCCAGTGCGGGATGTACCACAGCTCGGCCGGACGCCCGACGCCGTTGCGCACCTTGATCCAGTACGCATTGCCGTCGATGGCGTAGCTCAGCACCGTGCCGAACCAGAGCGCGATATCGCCGTAGAACGGGTTGGGATTCTGGACGAGCTGGAGCAGCGGATGGTCGGTCAGGTCGACCAGCTTCCCGCCGCGCTGCCGCCGGCGCACCGCGAGGCGTGCCTCGGGCAACGAGCGCTGGAGGAACTGGACCGGCGCGGTGACGACCGAGCTGTCCAGGCAATCGCCTACCTCGCGCCGATAATCGAACCGCGTCCGCCGCAGCAGGTTCGACCACATCATCGGCCGGGCGGGATGCCGAAACGCCTCCAGCGCGGCCTTCGCCTTGATCAGCAACCCCACGCGCGGCCTCCCTCGGGCCGAACGGCCCCATAAGACGATTTAGACGGCACTAAGACGGCAGGTGCCACCCTCACGCGTCCCGAGACACCCGAGAGGGTGATAAAGGCCCTCACAGCGCTTCTGTGGCGACGGCGCCCGTTCATGCCGGAATCCAGTTCTGATCGAGCTGCGACTTCGGCGCCGAACCGACATGGCCCGACAGCGGACGCCATTGCACGTTCTCGGCGCCGGCGCCGGCATGGATTGCCAGCGCTAGCGCCCAAAATCGGTCGGCGTGCCCGTCCGGCGTCCGCTCGGCAGTGAAACGCACGTTTCCCGCAGCCGTCACCTGCTTGGTCAGCGAGCGCAGGTCGGCGCGGATGTTCGGATCATACGGAATGCGCAGCCGGCGATCCTCCATCGTCGCGCGCACCGGATAGGCCAGCTCTTCCTTGACGCGCGCGGTGAAGGTGACGAGCTCGACCGCATAGGTGCCGAACCGCTTCTGGGCATCGTCACCCCAACCGATGCCGAGGCCGGTGTAATCGAGGCAGGTCCGCCGGCACCGTGCGATCCACGGCCACAGCACCTTTTCCTGGTCGGGCTTGCTCATGTTCCGCAGCGCCTCGACATGGCGCGTGTAGAAGACGTCGCCCAGCCGCTCGACCACCCAGAGCACGGTGAGATCGTTCTTCCGGCCGATATCGATGCCTGCATAGAGTTCGCCGCCCTCGATCGCCGACCAGGCCGAGCCATCGGGATATTCGGACGAGGCAATCAGGTCGTACTCGAGGAACGCCGCATCGTCGTCGGCGGGCTGGCACATATATTCCTGAAGGAAGCTCTCCTCGTCCGCGCAGCCCGCCTTGATCCAGTCGAAATATTGCGCTTCGTCCATCTCCTGCTGCTCGTCGTCGGCCGACAGCGATTGCTGGAGCTTCCACAGGAATCCGGCGTCGAGCGCGTCCTGCAGCGTTACGGTATGCAGACTGATCTTCTTGGGATTGCCGCGCTCCTTGATCTCGCGGACCAGCTCGTTGAAGAAATTGCGCGAGCCGCGATGCGTCGAGATCACTTCGAGCGAACCGCCCCAGGTGATGCCGGGATAGGCGATCGTCCAGAGCTTCCGCGGGTCGGGGTGCAGCGCGAATTCGTCGAGGATGCGGCTGCCGCGCTTGCCAGCCTGGGCGTCGGGATTCGAGCTCATCGAATGGATGCGCCGCCCGTTGGCGAAGCGCAACACATAGGCCGTGTGCTGCGCCTTCTCGTCGATCACCTGCTCACCGAGGTCGCGCGCGGCGATATCCATCGCCTTCGCCCACAGCTTGCAGTCCTCGAGGAAGAGCCGCGCCTGGATGTCGTCGCGCGAAGACACCCACTGGTCGAAGCGCGCATCCTGCACCGCCGTTCGCTCGTCGGCCGCATAGGCGGTCGACCAGGAGATACCGATCTGTCGGCCCTTCTCCATCAGCTTCAGACGCGAGCGGTCGTTGATCCACCGGGACTGGAACGGCAGGAAGATCGCGTCCGGGTTTTCCGGCAGGATGCGCGCGCGACCCATTCAGAATGCCCCGGTGGTGAGCAGGTTGGTGATCTTCGACAGCGTCTCGGGCGCGACGCCGTTCTTCTTGCCGACATCGGCCACCGCATCGGCGGCTTCCTTCAGGCGGCGCTCCGTTTCGGCCTGCAGCTTCAGGCGATGTTCGGCCGAGCCCTTCTGCGCCGAGACCACCGACGAAAGCCCGCGCGCCAGCTCCATGATCGCCTTCGTCCCGAGCTCGCCTTTCTCCAGCAGCTCGAACATCGCGACCTTGATGAGCTCGGCGATCATCACCGTCACCTCGTCCGCCCCGTCGGCGCCGAGCTGCGCGACGAGCTCGGCCGACATGCGCCGCGCCTCGTCGTGCTTTCTGAACTGGATCGCCTTGCGCACGGCGTAGCGGCCCCAGGCCGACTTGCTGATCGCCCCGATCCCGCGATCGGCGAGCCGCGCATTGAACTCGGTCAGGATCGCGTTCGCCGGCATCTGCCGTTCGCGCAGCTGCTCGTTGGCCCAGATGATATCGGGCTCGGCCTCGTCGGGCAGCAGCTCGATCGACGAAAGCCGCCCGCGCCCTTCGCGCCGATCGCCGCCCGGCATCAGCCGAAATCCGCCGGACGCATCACGCCCTCGATCACGCCGCGCTCAGCGACGTGATCGCGCCCGGCCGGCGTGATGTGCGCGACGAGGATCGTCCCCGCGGTCATCAGCTCCACCGCCCCGAGTGCCTCCAGCTTCCGCAGCTGGGTGGCGATCCAGTCACGATCGCGCCGGATGCCGTAGTTATCGAGCGGTTGCGCCAGCGACACGTGGTTGAGCCGCCCGTCCACCTGCTCGACGAGTTCACGCAGGATGATCAGCCGCGCCTCGCGCTCGATGCGATCTGAAAGCCCGCTCATTTGCCGCCCAGCCCCCGCTCCAGCATGATGTCGTAGATCCGCTGCACGTTGCGGTTCGTGGCTTTGGACAGCTCCCTGTGCGTCGCGATCTCGCCGCGCACCGTCGCCAGTTTCTCCTCGAGCAGACGCTCCAGGTTGGCGATGTCCTTCGCCGTCGCGCCCTCGGATTCGAGCTTGTCGATCTTCTTCTCGACCGCCCCGACGCGCCCGTCGATCGCCGAGACCGATCGCGCCAGTCCGCTTACCTTGTGACCGAGTTGCCCGGTGCTTTCCGGGTTGCGCATACCGCCGCGCCAGACATGGAACAGGATCGACAAGACGATGAAGGCGATCACCGCCCACTCGAACACGGTCATTTCTTTCCCCCGATCTTGAGCGCGTCGGCGGCCTGGGCGATCACGCGCCTGACGAAATCCTGCATCTGCGCACCTGCGGTCTCGATCAGCGAATAGCCCGAAAAGCCGAGCCCGATCGCGACGACGAAGGTGAACAGCACGTTGGCCGGCGAGGTCGCGACCCAGGCGACCGCGACGATCAGCATGATCGCGGTGACGACGAGGAACGACGGCCAGCCGAGCGCCGCCTCGCGCTTGCGCGCCAGCGGCCGGGCGAGCAGCACGCCCGCGATCGCGAGCCCCAACTGCAGCACTGGCAGGTCGAGCCCCTGAAAATGGAGCACCAGCGGAGCAACCGCTGCCGGCTGCGATGCCGACGCCGCCATCGCCGCGGCCCAGGGCACGTAGAAGGTGGAGAGGTGCTGGAGGCTCACGCGCGCCTCGTCGCCTTCGCTCGGCCGCGCAGCCGGCGCGCGCGGCGCTTGCTGATGGCACGCTCGGTGACCGAAAGTGTCGGCACGCGGCGAGCACGGCCGTAAAGATCTTCGATCAGAAACGGGCGATATGACCGCGGATGACGCGCGAACTCGCGCACGGTCGGTTCGACAATGGAACAACCGGCAGATGCCGCCAGCGATGCGATGAGACCATAAACCTTCACTGCCTTCCCCCTTCGCCCGAGAAGTCGATCGCCAGCATCGACCGCACGTAATCCTGCAAGGCGATCAGCCGGGCGGTGTTGCCCTCGGCGGCGGCGAGCTGGCCGGGGAGCGCGGCAAGAAGCGCGTCACAGTCGGCCGCTCCAAAAGCTCGGCAGCGGGCGGTGAGGGCTGCGGGCACTGCCGCGCCTCCGCCACCACCCGGATCTCCGGCGGCGGCTTCAGCGCGGGCGAGCTGGTCGCGCACCCGCTCGAGAGCAAGGCGAGTGTCGGCAAGGCGAGCCTGATAGTCATCGGCGGTCCTTTCGCGGATGTGGTAGAGCTGGCGCGCCACCTGGGCGGCATGGAGGCGATCGGCCTCGGCCGCGGCCTTGCGCTTCGCTTTCACGTCGTCGACGAGCTTGCCGTGCGCGCGCTGCCAGGCCTCGGCCGCGTGCAGCGCCTTCTCGGCCGCCGTTTGGAACTTGCCGGCGATGCGCTGCCAGTCGTCGCGATCGGCGCGCATCGCGTGCGCGGCGAAGCCGGCCCAGACGAGCGCGGCGACGAGCATCAGGATCAGCGCGTTGCGCAGATCCTCGCCCGCCCAGCGCGCCACGCCGCCGATCAGCTTGCCGACGAAGCCGAGCACCGTCTTGCCGAACCCGAGGAGACCGAGCACGAGTGCCATCACAACCGCCCCAGCTGCGCCGCACGGGCCAGCCAGCCGTTGAGAAATTTCCGCTGCGACGGGCTCGCGGCGACGATCGCGCGATAGCGTTGCGCGGCGACGATGCGGTAGCTCGAGATCAGGCAGTCGATGCCCAGTCGCGGATGCCGAACCACCCAGGCGAACGCCGCATGGGTCTTGACGCCGAACACGCCGTCGTCGTCGAGATCGTCGGGGCGGTCGGTCGCCGCCATCGCCTCCGGCGTGCCCAGGCAGCGGTTGACCGCGCGCTGCAGCAGCTTCCGGGCCGCCACCAGGCCGCCGTTGACGCCCTGGTCGAACATCGCCTCGCCGATCGGCGCCGGCCAGGCCTCGCACCCCAGCGGCTTCCAGAAGCAGCGCTCGTAGAGGAACCGCGCATCGCCGATCGTCAGTTTCGCGATGTCGGTGCCGTCGATATCGCCATCCATGTCGAGATCGAAATCCGCGATGCCGTCGGCGTCGATGTCGATCTTCCCCGCCGAGGCGAGGAAGCGCAGCGAGATCCCGAACCGCGTTCGCCCACCATGGTCGAGCGGATCGTCGGCATCGCCGCCTTCGACGCCGATCAGCCGATCGAACGCGCGCGTGTAGCGGTCCGAATAGGCCGTCACGACGATGTCTGGTTTCTGCCCGCTCATGCGGGCGGTTGTGACGATGCACGGGAAGCGCAGCGCCCCGGAACGCGTTCCGGCGAATACCTAGAGGAGCGGGAGCTGGCGGGTGTCGCGGAGCAGCGCTTTGCGCTTGCGCACGCCGCGGATCGTGTATCCGGTCGCGCGGGCGATGTCACGTTCGGACAGATCGCCCGCCCGGATCAGGCTTTCCACCTTGGCACGCGCGCTCGCCATCGTGCCGGTGGGGCCGAGCGGCACCTCGACGCGCCGGCTTCCGACGCCACAGGTCAGCCGCTCGGCGATCGCCGACGCCGCCTTGTGGCCGACGAGCCGCGACAGCCAGTGATCGGCCGCGGGCGCGGGCGGGATATAGACCTCGGTCCCGCCATGCGCGGCCGCGATCGCCAGCGCAGCGCCGTCCCCCGCCACCGCGGCGATCTCCGCCAGGATGCCGGGAAGCTCGCTCATACGCGGCGCTGCGCCAGCGTTGCCGCGGCGGTGACGGCATCCTTGTCGTGGACGACGGTACACACCGTCTCGCCGCGCACAACGAACAGCAGCCCGTCGGCGCGGATCAGGTAATCGCTCCCGCTCACCGACCGCGCAGCGCGATGTGCGCGTGCGAGCGATGCCGAAAGGCTCGCGCGCAGCTCCTCGACGCGCATGTCGGCGCCGCGCTCGAGGAAACGCAACAGAGCATGGTCGGAGATCGCGGGCGCGTTCATGCGCCCGCGCCCACCGCGGGGTGCGCGATCGCCAGCGCCGTCGCGCAGAACGCGCACTCGGCGGTGACGCGCCCGACCAGCCACTGATCGCGGCCGCAGCCGGGGCAATGGTTGGGCTCGCCGGGGTGATAATGGACCTGATATTCCTGCGCGATGCGCAGCCTCGGCAACGGCCGATCGGTCACCAGGGCAAGATTGGGTCGCGCCATCATCCCTCTCCCGCGCCGATTCCGGCGTCCTTCGCTTCGCGCAGCTTCGCGCCGAGTGCCTTGGCGACGAGATCGAGATCACCCGCGCTCGCCGTCAGGAATCCTTCCATCCGGATTCCCGCCAGCCGCCAAGCCGCATCGGTCACCCGCCAGTCGGCGGGGATCAGGTCGATCGCCTTCATCTTCTCGACGAGGCGCTCGACCAGGCGGCGGCGAAGCGCCACCGGCACGGCCGCGCGGTCGATCCCGTCGGTCGATTGATCCCAGCCGGCGCGCGCGGCCATCGCCTTCAGCGCTTCGATCAGGCGGAAGCTCTGCCCCTGCTTCGCCCATTGCAGCCGCTCGCAGCCGAGCTGGCGCCGCGCGAACGCCTCCAGCGCCTGCTCGCTCGGATTGTCGATCACGCCCAGAGCATGGAGCGAGATCCACAACGCCCGCGCCTTCAGCGCGCTCGGATGATCGGCCGAGCGCGATGCGCGCGCGGGCTTGGCGACGAACCCGTGCCGCTTCATCTCGTCCAGCACGGCGCCGAGCTGCCGCTCGTCGCACTCGGCCGCGCTCATCCGTCCGGTGATGCGCAGCAGCACCGCGCGATAATCGTCCTCGGCGAGTCCGAGTTCCTTGCGCGCCACATGCACCTTGGCGATCAGCGAGCGCCGGCGCTGCCGCGCCCCGTCGAACCGCGCCATCGTCGCATATTGGTTCATGCCTGCTCTCCCGAAAATTCCGCCGCGAGCCGCTCCGTAAGCCGCCGGAACGCCGGATCGGCCGCGCGCAGATCTTCGGCGCGGCGGAGCTGGTTGATGATCGTGCTGTGGTCGCGCCCGCCCATCGCGCGGCCGATCTGCGGCAGGCTCCGGAGCGTCGCCTCCCGCGCGATCCAGGACACGGCGGCTCGCCCGCGAACCAGTGCCTTGCGCCGCCGTCGGCCCACGATATCGATCGGTCGGAGCCCTGTCTCGAACGCGACCCGATCGATGATATCGGCGACGCGCCGCGTGCCGAAGCCGCCCACTTCCTCGACCTCGATGCGGGTCGGCGTCGCGGCGAGCGCGTCGCCGAGCCGCGCGATCGTGGCGGCGTCGAACTCGCCCTCGATGATGATGCGCCGGACGCTCACGACAGCCACCACGCGAAAATCGCGATGATATCGCCGTGCGCCGCACACAGCGCGCAGGCGGCCGCGAAGATCGCGCCGCGTACCCAGCCGCGATGGCGTCGCAGGTCGGCGGTGATCGTGCCCCGCAGGCCGAGGCGGCTCACGACCCCGCTCCCATCGCGCGTTCGAGCGCCTGATCGCGCAGCTTCGCCGCCAGATCGAGCTTGTCGGCCGCGCCGCGCAGCACGCGGGCGGCGCTCCGCGGCGCGCCATCCTCCAGATAGACGCCCGCCAGCTCGACCTTCTCGAGCGCCTGCTCCTGCAGGTCGTGCCACGCGCTCATGCCGCCCGCCGCATGTGTTGCGTGAGGCGCGACGCCATCGATTCCTCGATGTGGCCGAGCTCGATCGCAGTATCGTCGGCGATGGCGATCATGTGCGCGCTCTCGATGATCTGCTTCACTTCGCGCAGCCCGCCGTTATGCGGAGAGAGCGCTACGGCGGTGAGCAGCTTGCGCACCTTCGCATCATCGATGTCGAACGCGTCGAGAAACAGATCGACGTCCTCGGTGCGCGGCACGTCCTGAATGTGCGCCATCGCGATCCGGCTGTTGAGACGCGCATATTGGTGTCGTTTCTCGCCGCTGCGGATGCGTAGCAGCAGCTCCTCGTTGCCGAACAGTGCGATGCCGACGCCGGTCGAATCGTGCCAGCCGCGCAGTTCCTCCAGTGCATCGAGCGTCAAATGGCCGGCCTCGTCGACGATCAGCAGGCCGCCGCGGTCGCGCAGGAAATCGATCACCTGGTTCGATCGCTGGCGCGTCCAGCCGCTTTTAGTGGTCAGCCGCATCGCCTCCATCGCGGCGCCGATCATCCCCGGCAGCGAACCGTTCGATTCGCGGATCGTCGTCATCCAGCAATTGGCCATGCTCGCCTGATAGTGCTCGGCCACCATCGTCTTGCTGTTTCCCGGCCCCGTCGCCGCGACGACGATGCGGCCGAGGTGCGCAACCTCGAGCAGAAACTGCAGGCGCCGGGCCGTCGGCGTCTCGATCAGCGTCGGCGCCGCCAGCGCGGTGCGCGAACGCTGCTCCTGCGATTCGATCTTTTGCCGGAACTTGAAGAGGCGCCGCCCCTGCGCTTCGATGTCGCCGCCGTAGGTGCCGTTCGCGAGCTGGCTGATCGTGCCGCGCGGGATCCCGCTTTCCTTCTCGATCACCGACCAGCTCTTGCCGCTCTCCTGGCGATAGCGTTTCAGCCATTCGGCTTCGGCTTTCGGATCGATGGGAACAGTGTCGGGGTTGTTCATCGGGGCTTCTCCTCGGGGTCTAATCGACGGCCTTCAGGTGGCGCAGGCCTTGCGCCATGCGGTCGAGCGTTTTGTCGCGGGCCAGATCGGGGCGGGGGTCGGGAACGGCCTTCAGCGCGGCGGCGCGATGGCCGCGATGGCGAACCGCGCGCACCACGGTCGGCGGCGGCAGGTCGGGTGCGCCGGGATGCACCTGCAGGGCGGCGAGCTCCTCGGCGGCGAGCAGCTGCTCGGCCTCCAGCCCGTCGCGCACCCGCCGCCTGTAATCGGAGACGCGCTTGGCCGCGCTCTTCGCGCCGTCGGCATCGCCCCAGCGGACGTCGCCGAGCGGCGCGGCCGACATCAGATAGGTTCTCCCCTCGTAGAGGTGGATCGGCGCATCGAGATTGTCGGGGTCGAATCGCACCGTGACCAGACGGCCGTGCAGCCGGCCGCAGCCTTCCGCCCAATAGCGGTTGCCGAACAGCCTGATCTCGCCGGTGCGCCGATCGACCCGCACCCGCTCGGCCGCGAGCAGCGCGAGGCGCAGATGCTCCTCGGTCGCCTTTCCGATCGGCGCGGTGGCATAGCTCTCCGCGAACACCTGGTCGAAGCTGCGCCCGCGATAATCGCGGCCTGTCCGGCCGAGCCGCGCATTGTGCGCGATGATCCCGTTGCGGACGTGCGCGACGAAATCGCTCCACGCCATCGCGCGCTTGCCGTAATTGTGCGGCTTCTCCTGCGGGTTCGGGCCGGTATAGGCGCCCTCGCACTCGGGCGCCCGCGCGATCCGGTCGGTCAGGTCGCGGAAGGCGCGCTCGATCGGCTTGGATTGGCCGCGATAGGGCAGCGCGAACTTGATATCGATGCCGAGCTCGGTCAGCAGCCCGGTCGGCTCGTTGTCGAACTTCTTGAACCGGAATCGTTTACCCGTATAGCCGCCGGTCAGCCACTTGCCCGCGAATCCGCGGCCGTTGTCGGTCGTCAGCTTCTGCGGAATGCCGAATTGTTGAAGCATGTCGGCGATCGCCAGCCGCGCGAGCGCCGTGCTCTCGACGAGCCCGAGCCGCCAACCCACGATCTTGCTGCTGCGGATGTCCTGCAAGGCGACCATGATCGGCCGCGTCGGCTTGCCGCCATCTGGCGGCGTCACGAACACGTCGAACTTGTGCCCGTCGATATTGACCCATTGCATCGCATGCAGGTGATCGACCGTCATCCGGTTGCTCGGCACCGACCGCCGGAGCGCCTCGTCGCCCTTGCGCCGGAGCAGGATGATGGCGGGATCGACCTCGGCCTCTAACCGCCGTCTGAACGTCTTCTCGGAGGGCAATGAGAGGCCGCGTTTTGTCGCGATCTTCTCGACCCGCTCATAACAGCTCGTCAGCGTCGGCTCACTGCCGCGCAGATAGTCGCTTTTGAAGGCCAGCCAGATCGCCGGGTCGATCTCGGCCGCGCGCCCACCGCCCTTCCGGCGCGGCGCCAGCGCGGGGAGCCGATCATGGGGCGCGACGCCTTCGACCAGGCGCAGCCAGTTCCAAAGCGTCGCCTTGCCCACCGCGCGCCGCGCCGCGACGTCCGCGATCGCGGCGGTGCGCGTCATGCCTGACTCCTCGAGCAAGGCGATGTCCTGGACGGCGAGCAGGCGCCGCTCTGCTTCGGCGTGGACGGCGTCGCTCTGCGATTCGTACCAGCACCAGCCGCCCTTGTCGGTCTCGACGGGCGTCGGCGCCGGACGCGCCCCGGTGAGGCCCCGCCGCGCCATTTCCAGCCGTGCGGTGCCGGGCAGCAGCGAAACGTGAAACTCCACCCCGCCGCCACGCCCGGCCCGCGGCCGGACGAGCGGCGCGCCATCCGCGTCATCGCGCATCGACCAGCGCTCCTCCTGGGCGCGCCGGTTGATCGACCGCTTGTCCGCGGGCAGGCCCGGCAGCGCCAGCTCGGCGAGCTCGGCGGCGGTCCACCACTCGCGGGTCGCGCGCGCGACATCGTTCGCGGCCGATTCTGTATCGATATTATCGATCGCGCGACTTGCCATGCTCTCCCCCCGTACGGATCAAAGGCGCCGAGCCTGCGATGCGCTGGCGCTCGGCCTTGAGTGACGCGATCTGGCGGTCGATGTGACCGAGCCTCGCGGTGTGGACTTCGGTACCGACCAGC
This sequence comes from uncultured Stakelama sp., assembly GCA_964639855.1. Lineage (GTDB taxonomy): Bacteria > Pseudomonadota > Alphaproteobacteria > Sphingomonadales > Sphingomonadaceae > Sphingomonas. Next base: position 46,281 of record CAZXFY010000022.1, read on the forward strand.
ACGGCCGCGCCGATCTCGCGGATCAGCGGGTCGAGCAGGTCGTGTCGGCTGGTGACGGCGACGAGCGCGAAGAATCGGCTCATCGGCACCTTGTGTTCGGTGCGCGCCGGGCTCGAATAGGCGTCGAGCATGGCGCGGCTGATATCCTCGTCGAGCAGCTCGCTCATCCGTGCGGCGATCACCTCGCGGGTTTCGTCTTCGCTGTTCAGGATCGTGGCGACAGCCCGGCACACGCGCTGCTCCAGCCCCGCCAGCGCCGCCGGCAGCGTCGCCGGCGTCGGCGGGGTGAACGCGAACGCGATCTGATCGGGATGCGCCTTCGCCTTAGCCACGACGCCGTGCCTCCCATCGCCCGCAGGCTTCCTCGATCGCCGAGATCGGCACCCACGGGCGCGATCGGTCGAGCGAACAAATCCATTCCCGCATGTCGGAGCCGGTCGGATGACGATGGCGGCAGCTCCCGCACGTCTCGCCGATCGGGCCGGTGCCCGGCGGCTGGACATGCCCCCTCATCGGCGCAAACCGCAGATCGGTTGGCGTCGTCAGAGGCGCGTCGAGCATGCGCTGAATGCGAGGATCGACCGGCATTATCGCGGCTCCCACCGGATGACGACGCCCTCGAACAATGCCCAGGCGTGATGCCGCAGCCAGAACACCCCCATGCGCTGGCGGGCGAATCCGTCGGCGAGTGCGCCGCCGAAGCCGTCCGCCACCGCAAACGCCTCGATTTCATCGTCGGAAAGGTGAACGCCGTCCACGGCGATGGCTGTGATGACGAAATGCGCGTGGGCATCGATATCGATCAGGATATGGGAGACGCTGCGGCAGATCGGATCGGGCGCCACCAGCTTCCGGCAGTGCTTGGTGCGCATCCCCGAATATAGCTGAATCGGCTCGCCGGGACGGGCATGGCGCTTGCGTGAGCCTCGAACCGTCTGCCGCTTCCTAAGCGTGGAGACGGACTCGACGAACTGCGGCGCGAAGGAATAGGCGACCATCAATCGGCGATCCCGACCGTGCGGACTCGCCGCGCGATGATGATCTCGACGACGAGGCCACCCCACTCGGCGGCGAGCAGCCGGGCCTCTGCTTCCCCGTCCGAGAAGCAGAGCACCGTCTCGATGACGTAGAGGCGCGGGAACCAGCGCATCAGTCCGTGCCTGCCCGGAACATCGCGCCGATCGCCGCGAGCTTGCGCTCGGCTTCATCGGCGCGCGCCACGGCCGCAGTGAGCTCGTCGGCATCGACCGATTGCAAGAGGCGATGGTGCAGCTCTTCGAGTAGCTCCTCGACGCTCGCCTGAGCTAGCTCCACATAATCGGGCGCGGCCAGCGCCGCAGCGACGATGCCCTCCTCGATCAGCGTGATCGCGGCCTGGCCGAGCGGCAGGGCGCGCTCGGCCGCGCGCTGCCGGATCGCATGGAGCACGCCGTCTTTCGCCGGGACGGCGATGGTCTGGGCGTTCGCGCTGGGCTTGGGCGTCGATGTCATGTCGGTCTCCTCGGGCTGCTCGGAATCGGGCTGGACCGGCTGCAGCCGGTCGTAGGCGGAGAGGGGTGGCCGACGGCCGTCGCGGCAGAAGCCGCAACGACCGCCGACCAGCCGCGGCATGATCTCCCCGCACTCGTCGCATTCGCCCGAGACGCCGGGGGGGATGGCGTGCGGGATGCGCGACAGCGTTGCGGAGAGCTCGACCGCGACGAGCTCGGTGGTGAGATCGGCCGCATCAGCCATCTATCTCGCCTCCAGAAACGGGGGGCAGCGTCTCGACGAACGCGCGGAAGACATCGACTTGCAGCGGGTCGAGCGGCGCGGCGCGGAAATTGTCGGTATGCACGCGCGGCACGTAACGGTGATGATCGCACCACACGATCAGCTGCATCGCCCGCGGCTGCGGATGGCGGTGCGGGCTGCACGAGATTGCCAGCCGCATCATAGATCGTCGTACCAGAAGTGCGGCCGAGGCGGCGGCGCGGCCGACGCATGCGTCCCGCACCGCTTTTCGGCCAGCCGCTTTTCGCTCTCGGCCCAGCGCCGCTCCGCGAGCCGTTGACTCGCCACCGACATCGGCACGCCCTCGCGCATCGCGAGTTCGAACGTCTCGCGGCACCGGCGCAGCCGCTCCGCTTCGCTGGCGGGCCGCGCGGTCATGCGAACACCTTGCCCGTGGCCGCGATCGCTGCGGCGAGCTGGCGGCTACCCTCCTCAGCTTGCTCACGCTCAACGTCATCGAGGCACGAAGGACAAAGCCAGTTCTGGCAGAGATCGATGATGACCGCCGCCGGATAGCCGGTAGTGTCGAGGTCGAGGGCTGGCCCGAAGCAGCGCGTGCAGGTCATGCCACTCACAGCCCCTGCCTCGGCGCGTCGGCGCTCTCTGCACGGTCGATCCGGTCGCGCGCCTCCGAGACGAAGACCTGGTACTTGCTCGTGTCCTTCGCCGAATATGCCCGCTTGATGTCCTGCTGCAGGCTTTGCGGCAGCGAGAACCAGTGGCGGCGGCAGAACAACATGCCGCGCTTGACCTCGATCTGGCAGCTGTCGGCCGCACAGCTCACCGCCTTGCCGAACGCCCGCCGCTCATAGGTCGCGATAGAATCGAACGTCTCGCCGCGCCGCCCCAGCTCCGCGCGCATCAAGTCGGTCGGCACGCCCCGCAGATCGACGGTATCGGCGAGAGAGAGACCGCGCTCGCGATGCGGGCGGCGGATCAGATAGCCCGCCTCGACCAGCCGCGTCAGCGCACTGTGCGCGGAATTGACGCCGCTGCCGACCCGCCGCGCGATCTCGCGCACGCTCGGCGCGATGCCCGTGCCCGCGATCTCCTCGCGCACGTAATCCAGCGTCTTGAGCTCAAGCGGCGTCATGCGGAGCGCTCCTTCGCGATCCGCCGCAGCGCCGCCTGCATCCACCGGTCGAGCACCGCTTCGCGCATCGTGCTGCTCGCGCCGACCCCGGCAATCCGCAGTTCGTAGGCGCCGGCGGCGAACCGCCACCGCGCGCCGTCCTCGCGGATCAGGCGATCGACGATCGCCCGATGCTCGGCGCCCGCATCCAGCGCCCGAGCGATCTTGTCGATCAGCAGATTGAGATGCGCGATCTTGGCGGCGCTCATGCCAGCACCCACACGATGAAGGCGATCCACATCGCGGCGGAGAGAGCACCGCCGATCGCCAACCCGATGAAGAACCGATATTCGCCGTAGCTCTCGGTCGCGTGACGGCGCAGTCCGCCGAACGCGTGCGGTCGCCCCACGCTCATGCGATATCTCCCGACACAAGGCCGGGCAGCGGCGCGATCGGGACGCGCTGGCCGAGCGGCGGAAGCCAGATCGTGCGCGTCTCGCCGGGCGCGGTCGGGCGGCGGACGTCCCAGACGATCCAGCAATAATCAACCATCCCGCCCTGAAAGGCGCGATTGCCCATCTCAGCGATGCGATCGCCGGGCGGCATCGAGGGCCGCTGAGTGAGGTGCATCACCGCGGCGGGTGGAAATTCGGTGAAAAGCCGATAGCGGCCCTGGCTACCCAGCCACTTCACGGGCAGCACCATACAGACATAGGTGCCGCCGCATTCGGTCACGAGTTTGATCGCGTGCCGGGCGAACGCCTCGCTGATCAGCAGCCCGGCATAGTCGCCGTGACCCTTGCAATAACTGTAAGGCGGGTTGCAGACGATCGAGCACTTAGCCCATGCCGCAGACTCCTCCTCGAAGTCGGCCGTGAAGTACTCGAACCGCACGTTCTCGAACTGATCGAGGTCGATCCGGCGGACGATGTCGGATAGCATTAGGCGGCGGCGGTGATATCTACTCGAAAACGCCGCCAGCTCGCCAAACGCGGCGCCGACATTTCCGAGACCACACGCCGGGTCCCAGATCGTCTCATCGTTGTCGAACGCGACGCGGAAGCCACCGAGGGCCTCGATCAACTGCCGCGTGACCCACTGCTCCTCGACATACCAGTCGTAGGGGTGCCGCTTGGCGAACTTACCCGAGGAAAGCTCACCGCGCATCGGGAGTCTCCGCGTACGGCGCGATCATGGGATAGTCGAAGGGCAGCACCCACCGCTCGCGATAGGCATCCGGGTTGGTGTCGTGCTCGACGCGCAGATGCGCCTCGAGATCGGTGAACCGCTCGCCGCATTCGAGGCAGGCGATGTAGTCCGGCTTCACCGACAGCCGCAGCGGCACCGCCGGCGTCGGCGCCTCGGTCTCGCCGGCTGCATCCAGTTCGGCTACCAGCTGATCGCGCAGATCGCGTTTTTCGCCGGGCGTAAGCAGGCGCACGAATTTCTCGCGCAGGAAGCGCTTGCGCTCGCCCGTGCCGAGCCGCGACCAGCCGCCCTCGATCGCGTTGTAATGCTTCTGATACGCCACCGGCGCCGGCCCCGCGGGCCGATCGACCCCGGCCATGATCCGAGCGTCGTCGGCGCCGATCTCCTCGTCGTCGAGCAGCGCCTCGATCACTTTGCGCCGCGCGTCCTCCTCTTTGACCTGCGCGATCAGGCGCAGCTGAGAAGCGTTTTCGCCGACGACTGGATGTTTTGACAGCGGCTCGGCGAGCTCGGAGAACGGCTCGATGACGAGGCGGAAGAGCTGCAGGTCGTTATGGATCGAGCGGCGCGACATGCCGAGCGCCTCGCCGACCGATTCCTCCCAGCCGTATGCTTGTGCAAACTTTGCACAAGCATCGTTCGACTCCTCGGTGAGCGCCTCGTCGGCGCGCGCTTCACCTGCCTTCACCCGTTGCCAGCGCAGCTTTGCACCGAGCTTCTGATGGCTCAGTTCGCCATGCTCGCGGGCGATGCGTTCCTGCGCCGCCTGCACCAGCGCAGCGGTGAACTTCGCCCGCTCGATCGGCGCCAGCGGGCGCCGGTGCAGGTTCTCCGACGCCTCCAGGTCGGCGAGATCTTCCGGCTTGCCGGAAACCTCCAGCGCCCAAAGCGTGATTCCCTCGATCTCCGCGCCGATCGTCCGGTGCATACCGGTGACCAGCTTCCACGGCTTGTCGGGATTCTTGGGGTTGGCGATCAGCTTGATCGGGTCGCGCTGGCCATCGACGGCCATCAGCCGCCCGAGCGCCGCCGCCTTGTCCTCGTGCAGGAACCCGATTCGATCGCCGACATCGATGTGCGCCGGCGCAACCTCGAACAGCGACGCGTTCGAGAGGAGCGAAACCCGGCCGCTCATTTGGCGGCTCCATTTAGACGGTGCGCGGAAGATTTGTCACTGCTAGAGTCCAACTTTATGGATTGTTCACCTTCTCGGAGCGCCTCCTCGACCGCATCGCGCACGCGGCGACTCGTGCGTCCGCGCAGCAGATCGCTGACGCCGGTCTCCGGCAGACCGCGAAGCGCGACGAACCGCGAGACCGTTCCATATCGGCGCCGCAGCGCGGCCTTCACTTCCTCGGGGTGCATCCGGTCAAGCAGCATGGGGCATGGTTCCAATTTGTTGGCCCTATTTTTTGGACCATGCCCCATAATTTTTGACCATTCAACCCAAATTGTTGGGTCGCGCGTGTGAAACAGGGTGCAGGAAAGCGGTTGCGCGAAGAGCGCGAGCGCTTGGGAAAGAGCCAGCGGGCGCTCGCTGAGGTCGCGGAGATCAGCAAGAACACGCAGTTGGCCTATGAGGCGGAGTCTTCGCCGATCACGCTCGATTATCTGGCGAGGATCGAAATCTGCGGAATTGACGCTGACTATATCGTCACCGGCCGGCGCGGTGATGATGTGCTTCGCGACGCCCGTCAGCCGTTCCGGTTACGCTCCGCTGATGAGAGTTCCGATCTCGTCAAGGTTGCGGAGATTGATCCGCGTTTCGGCCTCGGCGCCGCGTTCATGGATGAGCCGCCAGCGCCTGAGATGCGGAGCTTTTCCCGCGCCTGGTTGCGCCAGATCAGCTCCAGCGCGCCGGATGAACTCTATTGGGCGCGCGGCCGCGGCGATTCGATGAAACCGACGATCGGCGACGGCGAGATCGTACTGATCGATCGCACACAGCAGACCCCCCGCGACCAGGACCTGATCTGGGCGTTCGCATGGGGAGACATCGGCGCCATCAAGCGCCTCCGCCCGATGCCCGACGGCAGCGTGAAGATCCTCTCCGACAACGAATCGGTGCCGCCTGAGACGGCCATTGAGGGCGAGCTCCACATTTTTGGCCGTGTCGTCGCTGTAGTGAAGAAGCTGTGAGCCGGAAGGCGGCAGGTTTGATGCTGCTGGTGCTGCTGCAGCTCGGCGCGTGCAGCGATACGGGCTCGAGCGCAGGCGCCGCCGCGACCATCGACAATTTTAAGCTGAGCTGGTCGCAGCTCGCGGACGGAAGCAGCTTCGCCCGGACGCATCCTGATGAGGACGGTTCTACCGAGGCGCTCCGCTGCTGGCCTGCCGGCGAGGCCGGGTTCGATTGCCTCGAATTCTCGACCTATCAGGGCGGTCCGCTTCGCATCCGGACGCTGGCGCGAACACAGCGCGACGAGCTGCCCCATTACGGATTCCCGGCCGTCGGCGCCGGAGACGGCTATAGCTGCGGCACGCTGCTCGGCCCGCGGGAGATCATCAGTCGCGGCGGCGATGACCTCACCTCCAACGATCTCGACGAGCGTCGGCGCTGGACCCGCGGCTTCGTCCAGAACTACATGGCCGACAACCATGTCGAGGGCGCCGCATGGTTCCCCTGCCTTGAGATTCTCGACGAGCTTCTCAAGGGGAGCACCGCGACGCTCGGCACCACCTCTATCACCAAGAACGATCTCGACGCATAATCAGGGGCGGCGATGGAGCGCCGATTTGACAAAGGGGGGAATCATGAAAGCACTGTTGGTAATTGCGGCCAGCCTCATGCTAGCGGCCTGCGGGTCGAGCAATCTTGTGGTGCTCAATCCGGTGAAGCCGGTGCGGACCGACACCGTCCAGCTCGTCTACGAGGACTCGACAGTCGGCGTGCCCGACGAGGCCGTGGCGCACACCAAGCAATACATGCGCGAGGCGTTCTTTGAGGGCGACGCGCCCGCCTTTCGCGAAGGCATGAACGGCGTCACCATCCGTTACGGCTTCATCGGTTTCAAGGATGGCAGCCGAATCGGCCGCTACTTCCTTGGTGGTCTCGGCAACGGCGGCGCCAAGATGGTGCTGCGCGCCGAGTTTTATGACGCCGGTGGCGCGAAGATCGGCGAGGTCCAGTCGTCGGGAGAGATCAGGGGCGGCTTCCTTGGCGGCTCGTCCAACTCGGCGATCAAGAAGGCTGTCGATGAGATCGCCACCTACGCCGAATCGCAGTTGCGGTAGAAACGCGTGCCCGCGAAGGACGAGCGGAGGCGCCGCGGCGAGCTGGTCGAGCTCGTCGACGCGATGGCGGCGGCGACCTTCATCGTGCTGTTCTTCCTTGGCGCTTGGGGGTGACGCCGGCGGCGATTACGGATCGCCGGCGGCACGGCGCCCACGAATCCTGTCCCACTTCCTTCTCCGCCGCCGAGCCTGATCGGTCGCTCTCGCGGTGTATTTGGCGGCGGTTTTCCGCCATGCCGGCGTTTCTTGGGCACCTCGTCCGAACTGGGCGCCCGAAAGTCCCACTTCCGTCCCGGTTCGCGATGCCTCGCGGGCTCTAAATCGCTGCTGAGAAGCCGTTCGCGGCCCGCTTATCCGCCGTTTAGACGTCCTTCGCCCCGCACGCCCGGACTCCAGCCGCTCCTGTCCGGCATCGTTTAAATTAACCGGCGCTCTAGACAGTCGCGCCGCAGGCGCCGAAACACCAACCGCAACCGCGAATCCGCACATTTCCGCCACCCCGATCCCGCCACACCCCACCTAATCCCGCATAACCCCGGACTCCAGCCCCTCATGTCCCCCCTCACTCAGTGTGCGGCCGCGTCGTCGAAAACCACGATCGACATCGGCGGCGGCAGGGCACCTTGCAGATCGCCCGCCGACGTTGCCGGTGCCCAGGCGCGGGCCTCGCCAAAGGCCTCGAAAGACGGATAGCGCCCGACCACGCGCCCGCCGGTGAGGGCGAACGGCAGCCCTTCCGCCGCCAGCGGCGAATTGGCATCCGCGACATGGAAATGAAGGTGCGGCCGAACGGCCTGGCCGGTCGACCCCAACCGGCCGATCACCTGCCCCCGCCGCACCCGATCGCCGGGCTTCACCGACAACCCGGGCGCGAGATGTTCGTAGAAGGCGTAGCGGCCGTCGCCGAGATCAAGGGCGACGTAATTGCCCGTGGCATCGCCGATCGGCACCGGCGGCCGCGGCGTTCCGGCAGGCGGTTCGGCGACGCCGTCGCGCGTCGTCGCGACGACGGCATCGGCCACCGCGATCACCGCCGCCCCCCGGCCCGATTCGGACGTGCCGCCTTCGGGAAGACCGGCGTGCATCCAGTCGATCGCGTGCCGCCCGGGGATCGTCGCCCTGCCCCCGACGGCGTAAACCACGCGGCGGTGCCCGCGCGCCCAATCCGGATCATAGACCGCGACCCACGGGCCCCCGCGCAGCGGCGGCCCAAGCAGTTGGCGAGACGGTTCGGCGACGCGCACCTCCCCGCCCGTGACGGTCGCCGGCGCTGTGCCGGGCGCGGAGAAATGGACACGGTGGCGCAGCGCGCGCGGCGCCGTGTTCCCGATCGGCACCTCCAGATAGACGATCGCGCGTCGGCCCGGCGCGATCGTCGCGGAGGCATCGGAGTCGCCGACGATATGCAGGGCCGCCTGGAGCCGCTCCCCGGCCAGATCACGGATCGGCTTTCCCGTGTCGGCATCCTCGATCCGGACGCGATCGAGCGTCAGGGGATCGCGGGCGAAGTTGGTCAGGTGAAGTTCGTAAACGAGATAGCGCCGGCTTCCGATGCGCACCGGCGAAGGCGCATAGGGGACCGCGAGATCGAACGACTGCCGGACGGACGAAGGCGCAGGAGCCTGCGGCCGGGCGATGCCCTCGTTCGGGCCGGCGAAAAGCAGGCCGATACAGGCGGCGGCGATCACGCCCCTCTTCAGTCCGCACATTGCCTTCATCCCGATTCTGTCCCGGCGGGAGCGCCCACTGACCCGACGGAGCGAACCGGCGTTTTCCGCAGCGCCGGGCGCGCCCCGCGGGGCTGGTTCATTTCCTACCTCGCCTTGAGCGCCGCCTGCGCCGCCGCCAGCCGGGCGATCGGCACGCGGTAGGGCGAGGCGCTGACGTAATCGAGGCCGATCCCCTCGCAGAAGCGGATCGAGGCGGGGTCGCCGCCATGCTCGCCGCAGATGCCGAGCTTGATGTCGCCACGCGTCGCGCGGCCGCGGTCGGCGGCGATCCGGATCAGTTCGCCGACTCCTTCCACGTCGATGCTGACGAACGGGTCGGCGGCGTAGATGCCCTTGTCCACATAGGTCGTCAGGAACCGCCCGGCATCGTCGCGGCTGACGCCGAGCGTGGTCTGCGTCAGATCGTTGGTGCCGAACGAGAAGAATTGCGCCGATTCGGCGATCTCGCCCGCCTTGAGCGCGGCGCGGGGAAGCTCGATCATCGTGCCGACGAGGTAATCGAGCGTGCGGCCCTTCTCCTCGAACACGGCTTTGGCGGCCTTGTCGACGACGGTCTTCATCAGATCGAGTTCGCGTTTGGTGGCGACGAGCGGGATCATCACCTCGGGCACGACCGCCTCGCCCGATTTCGCCGCGACGTCGCACGCCGCTTCGAAGATTGCACGCGCCTGCATCTCGTAGATTTCGGGATAGGTGACGCCGAGCCGGCAGCCGCGATGGCCGAGCATCGGGTTGAATTCGTGCAGCTCGGCGGCGCGGCGTTTCAGCGTCTCGGCATCGACACCCGCCGCGTCGGCGACCTCGGCGAACTCCTCTTCCTCGTGTGGGAGAAATTCGTGCAGCGGCGGATCGAGCAGGCGGATCGTCACCGGCAGGCCCGCCATCACCTCGAAAATCTCGGTGAAGTCGGCGCGCTGTTCGGGAAGGAGCTTGTCGAGCGCCGTCCGCCTGCCCTTCTCATCCGCCGCCAGGATCATCTGGCGGACCGCGGTGATCCTCCCTGAATCGAAGAACATGTGCTCGGTGCGGCACAGGCCGACGCCCTCCGCGCCGAACTCGCGCGCGGTGCGGCAATCGAGCGGGGTTTCGGCATTGGCGCGCACCGTGAGGCGCCGGACGCCGTCCGCCCATTCCATGAGCGTGCCGAAATCGCCCGCCAGCTCGGGCTGGACGGTGGGAACGGCGCCCGCCATCACCTCGCCGGTCGCGCCGTCGATGGTGATCGTCTCGCCCTCCCGGATCTCGCGGCCCGAAACGCGCATCACGCGGCGCTTCATGTCGATCGAGAGCGTGCCCGCGCCCGAGACGCACGGCCGCCCCATGCCGCGCGCGACCACCGCGGCGTGGCTCGTCATTCCGCCGCGCGCGGTGAGGATGCCCTTCGCCGCGTGCATGCCGTGAATGTCCTCCGGGCTGGTCTCGACGCGCACGAGGATCACCGCGTCGCCGTCATTCGCGCGGCGCTCGGCGGTGTCGCTGTCGAACACCGCCGCTCCGCTCGCGGCGCCGGGGCTGGCGGGCAGGCCCTTGGCGAGCACGTCGCGCGGCGCCTGCGGGTCGAGCGTCGGGTGGAGAAGCTGGTCGAGCGCGGCGGGATCGACGCGGGCGACCGCCTCCTCGCGGGTGATGCGGCCTTCGGTCGCCATGTCGACCGCGATCTTGAGCGCCGCCCTGGCGGTGCGCTTGCCGGTGCGCGTCTGGAGCATCCACAGCTTGCCGCGCTCCACGGTGAACTCGATGTCCTGCATGTCGCGATAATGGTCTTCGAGCAGGCGGAAGACGTGCGCCAGCTCGGCATAGGTTTCCGGCATCGCCTCTTCCATCGAGGCGGCTTTCGCGCCCGCCGCCGCGCGCGCGGCGCGCGTCAGATATTGCGGCGTGCGGATGCCGGCGACGACATCCTCGCCCTGCGCGTTGATCAGGAACTCGCCGTAATGCGCCGCCT
>CAZXFY010000023.1:0-55827 GCA_964639855.1 uncultured Stakelama sp.
CGAACAACGCTAGCCCCCTCCGTATTACCGCGGCTGCTGGCACGGAGTTAGCCGGAGCTTATTCTCCAGGTACTGTCATTATCATCCCTGGTAAAAGAGCTTTACAACCCTAAGGCCTTCATCACTCACGCGGCATTGCTGGATCAGGCTTTCGCCCATTGTCCAATATTCCCCACTGCTGCCTCCCGTAGGAGTCTGGGCCGTGTCTCAGTCCCAGTGTGGCTGATCATCCTCTCAGACCAGCTAAGGATCGTCGCCTTGGTGGGCCTTTACCCCACCAACTAGCTAATCCTACGCGGGCTCATCCCTGGGCGATAAATCTTTGGTCTTGCGACATCATCCGGTATTAGCACCCCTTTCGGGGAGTTATTCCGAACCCAAGGGCAGATTCCCACGTGTTACGCACCCGTGCGCCACTATGGCCGAAGCCATCGTTCGACTTGCATGTGTTAGGCATGCCGCCAGCGTTCGTTCTGAGCCAGGATCAAACTCTCAAGTTTGATGTTCCACACCCACTCCGGCGGAATGACCGAAGAGGATGCAGCTCATTTCAAGGAGCCGTTCCTGCACAAATCTTCACGTAATGGAAACGTGTAGGACATGTTTGCGACCTCCATCGAAATGGAAGCCACTGGAACGGCTTGGTTTGTCCGAGCACCCGGCACCTTGAATGCCGGACCCGGGGCCGCCGCCCACATGTCCCTTCATCTAGACTAACGATGTCAAAGAGCGCAAAGACCGACGCCCTGGTAAACCCCTTTTTCTCGGGGCGACCTTGGCGCCTGGTTTTTGGTGACCGCCGCGCCGTTCCGTGTGGCCCGTCGCTGCGGTGAGAGGGCATATATGGAGGGCGTGTTGGAGCGTCAACGCCTTTTTGCAATTTTGTTTCGCTCCTTGCGCCGTGCCGCGGAAATCCGCGGGTTTACACGTCCTCAACCCGGCTCGGGCACAAGCGAATCACGATGGAAAGCATTGGCGCACACCCGAATCGGCCGCACGAGCCGGTGAATCACCCCGCGGAATCGCTCGGCGACCAGGTGCGCCGGGCGGTGATCTGGCGATCGGGGAGCCAGATTCTGGCGCAGCTCGTGATGTGGTCGGCGACCTTCCTCGTCATCCGCATCCTCTCACCCGCCGATTACGGCCTGTTCGCGATGACGCAGGTGGTGCTGGTGCTGCTCGCGATGCTCGACGGCTATGGGCTGGCGAGCGGCCTCATCCAGCAGCGCGACGTGACCGAGCGGCAGATCGCGCAGCTTTTCGGCATGCTGATCGTGCTCAACCTCGGGCTCGCGCTCGTGCAGGTAGCCCTCGCTCCGCTCGCCGCGGCCTATTACCGCCAGCCGATGGTGGCGGACCTGCTGCGCGTGCAGGCGTTGCTCTATCTGCCGACGCCGTTCATCGCGCTCTCCTACGCGCTGCTGTGCCGCCGGATGGACTTCAAGCGGCAGGCGCACGTCTTCACGATCGCCTCGGTGCTGAGCGCCGCGGCGGCGCTGGGCGGCGCGATGGCGGGGCTGGGCGTGTGGACGCTCGTGCTGGCGCCGGTCGTGCTCTACACCGTGCGCGCGATCGGGATGACGATCGCGGCGAAGGCCTTCATCCGACCGGTGTTCGACTTTCGCGGCGTCGGCGGCCTCGCGCGCTACGGCGGGGTGATGGCGCTCGGGTCGTTCTTCTGGTTCGTGCAGAGCCAGGCGGACATCTTCATCGCCGGGCGTCAATTGAGCGCGCACGATCTCGGCCTCTATTCGACCGCCTTGTTCCTGACGCAGATCTTCGTCTCGAAATTCGTGCCGCCGCTCAACGAGGTGGCCTTCTCCGCTTATGCCAGGATCCAGCATGACGACGAAGCGGTGGCGAGCGCCTTCGCCAAATCGGTGCGGATCATCATGATCGCGGCGATGCCCTTCTATCTCGGGTTGGCCGTCACCGCCGAACCCCTGGTGCTGACCGTGCTCGGCAAAAAATGGCGCGAGGCCGTGCCGCTCGTCCACCTGCTCGCCTTCGCGATGCCGTTCATGACGATGCAGGTGCTCTTCACCCCCGCCTGCGACGCGCGCGGGCGGCCGGGGATCGGGGTGTGGAACGGCGCCACCGGCTCCGCGATCCTGTTCGTCGCCTTCCTGATCGGCGTGCGCTGGGGGCCGGCCGGGCTCGCCTGGGCCTGGATCGGGGGCTATCCGCTCTATCTCGTCGTGAGCGCGTGGCGATCGCTGCCGGTGATCGGGCTGTCCGCGGGCAAGCTGGTCGAGGCGGTCCTGCCGTCGGCGCTGGCGGCAGGGGTGATGGCGCTCGGCGTGGCGCTGGTGCGAAACGCACTACCGCCGATGGTGCCGATCGCGGAACTGGCGGTCCTCGTCACGACGGGGGCTGCGATCTACGGCGCCTGGTTGCTCGCCTTCGCGCGCGGCGCGGTGGCGGAACTCGCCGGGCTGGTCTTTCGTAAGCGGCTGCCGGCTCAGACCTGTTGAATGTAATCGCGCATCGCGGCGGCGTCGGCCTCGACGCTGTCGATGCGGTATTTCACCAGATCGCCGATCGAGACGAGCCCGACGAGCCGGTCCGCCTCGATCACGGGCAGGTGGCGGATGCGGCGGCGCGTCATCAGCGCCATCGCGGCGAGCACGCCGTCTGCGGGCGTGACGATAACGGCGGGCGCGGTCATCGCCTCGCCGACCATGCGGTCGAGCGCGGCGGCGCCCTCGAGCGCGAGACAGCGAATCACGTCGCGCTCGGAAAAGACGCCCGCGACCGTGGCGCCCTCGATCACCGGCACCGCGCCGATGCGGCGATCGGCGAGAAGGGCGAGCGCCTCGGCGACCGATCGGTCGGCGGTGATCGTCACCACCTCATGGCCCTTGTTTCCCAGGATCGTGGCGATCGTCATGGCTGGCTCTCCCTCACGCGATATGGGTCCGAACGCATGGACGGCTTGAGTGTGTCACGCGCGCACCAATATGGGAAGCATGGACGACCGCCCCGGCCTCGACGATCCCGACCAGGCCGCGCACGCCTGGGCCCGTTATCGGCGGCTGCTCGCCGGGATGATCGTGGTCGCGGGCGTCGTGGTGATCGCAACGCTGATCGCGCTGGCGGCGATATATGGGCCGCTGTCGATCATGGGGCGGGTCGCGATCGTGTTCGGCGTTGGCGGATCGGTGGTGATGGCGGCGGCGCTGATGGGACTCGCCTTCCTGAGCTCGGGCACCGGGCATGACGACGCGGTGAACAAGCGGGACTGAAACGAAAAAGCCGACCCCTGGAGGGCCGGCCTTTTCTCCATTCGGATCGGATCACTCCGCGGCGACGGCGTCGCTCGCGGGCGGACGGCCGCGGCGGCGGCGGGGCTTTTCCTCGCCTTCCGCGCCGAGCGCGGGGGGCAGGCGATCGGCCTCGATCGCAGCGTCGCCATTGGTCTCGTTCGCGGCCTCGCGACGGGGGCGGCCGCGGCGACGCGGGGCAGGCGCCTCCTCGGTCTCGCTCGGGACCGATTCGGGCGCGGCCTCGGCAGCCTCGGGCTGATCGTCGTCATTGTCACCGCCGCGCCGGCGCGGACGGCGCGCCTGGCGCTCGCCCTCGTCGCCGTCACGATTGCGGTCGCGGCGACGCTCGCCACGTTCGTCGGCGCGCTGCTCCCCGGTCTCGTCCTCTATCTCGTCGCTGTCGTCGGAATCCTCGCGCTGACGGCGCTGATGCTCTTCGGCGCGCGAGCGGTTCTCGTTCAGCACGCGGAAATAGTGATCGGCGAACTGGAGATAATATTCGGTGTTGACCCGATCGCCCTGCATCTGCGCGTCGCGCGCGAGATTCTTGTATTTCTCGTAGAGCTGGTTCGCGTTGCCGCGGGCGCGGTTGTCGATGCGGTTTCCGCCCTGCGGATTACCCTGCGAGCGCTGCCCGCCACGGCCGCGACGGCGGCCGGCCTGCCGATTGTTCATCAACGTCTAATGATCCTCGTGTCCAGTAAGCTACCCGGTCCGGCGCAATCATCGGGATGCGCGTTTCCCGCGTGATTCGCGTTGCCGATACGCAGCGCGATCAGGCTGCCACGGCCGCCGGACGATAGCGGCATCATGACGGTTTTGTGGATCAATGGCCTCGATTCAACGACTTGGTTGAAGGGGCCTGCCCCGTGGCTTTCCTTAGCTCGCGCGAGGCCGATCGCCAAGAGGAAATATCGGGTGGCGCGGCCCGAAGGTCAAGTGACGATCGCGCGCGGGCGCCCGGCCAGGTCTCGGCGGAGCGACCAGGAACGGCCGGTTGCCGCGACCAGCGCGCCGACCGCCTCGGCCTGCTCATGCCCGATTTCGAGGATCGCGACGCCGCCGGGCGCGACGAGGCGAGGCAGCGCCGGGACGATCACACGATACGCGTCCAGCCCGTCCGCGCCGGCAAAGAGCGCGCCCGCCGGCTCATGCTCGCGGACCTCGGGCGGGAGCGATTCATGCGTGGCGATATAAGGGGGGTTGGCGAGGACGAGGTCGAAGGCGGCGCCGATTCCCGCCGCCCAATCGCCCTCGACGAAACACGCGCGGTTTGTGCTGCCCAGCCGCGCGGCATTGGCGCGCGCCATCGCCAGCGCCTCCGCGCTGCGATCGACGCCGAGCCCGGTCGCGCTCGGCCACTGATCGAGCGCGGCGAGCAGCAGCGTGCCGGGGCCGGCGCCGAGATCGAGGATCGTTCGCGGCGCACGATCGGCGAAATGGTCGATGGCCGCCTCGATCAGCGTCTCGCTGTCGGGGCGCGGGATCAGCGCGCCGGGGCCGACCGCCAGCTCGATCGTCCAGAAGGCGCGGGTGCCGGTGATGTAGGCGACCGGCTCGTGGCGCAACCGGCGGGCGAGCAGATCGGCGAAGGACGGCGGCACGGGATCGTCGAGATGGGCGAGGAGGAGCGACTCGCGGGTGACGCCGAGGGCGTGCGCCATGAGGAGCTCGGCATCGAGGCGGGGGGTGTCGGATACGGGGGCGAGACGAGCAGCGGCGGCGGTGAGGGCAGTCCTTATCTCCAGCCCCTCCCCTGAAGGGGAGGGGCTTTGGTCATTCTCCCCCATCGATGCTCGCCAGCCGTTCGGCCTCGTCCTCGGCGATCAGCGCGTCGATCAACTCGTCCATCTCGCCTTCGAGGATTTCGGGGAGGCGGTGGAGGGTCAGGTTGATGCGGTGATCCGTCACGCGGCCCTGCGGAAAATTGTAGGTGCGGATGCGCTCCGAGCGATCGCCCGAGCCGACCATCGACTTTCGCGCGCCTGCCCGCGCGCTCGCCAGCCGCTCGCGCTCGGCCTCGTAGAGCCGCGTGCGGAGCACCTTCATCGCCTTGGCCTTGTTCTTGTGCTGCGATTTCTCGTCCTGCTGGATGACGACGAGGCCGGTGGGCAGGTGGGTGATGCGCACCGCCGAATCGGTGGTGTTGACCGATTGCCCGCCGGGGCCCGACGAGCGATAGACGTCGATGCGCAGATCCTTGTCGTCGATCTGGACGTCCACGTCCTCGGCCTCGGGCAGCACCGCGACGGTTGCCGCCGAGGTGTGGATACGCCCGCCGCTTTCCGTCACCGGCACGCGCTGGACGCGGTGGACGCCGCTCTCGAACTTGAGGCGCGCGAACACGCCCGCGCCGGTGACGCTGGCGACGACCTCCTTGTAGCCGCCGGCCTCGGACAGGCTCGCGGAGATCAATTCGACGCGCCAGCCGTGCGCATCGGCATAGCGCTGATACATGCGGAAGAGGTCGCCCGCGAACAACGCGGCCTCGTCGCCGCCGGTGCCCGCACGAATCTCGAGCATCGCCGGGCGCGCATCGGCGGCATCACGCGGGAGCAAAGCGAGCGCGAGGCGGCGCTCGGCCTCCTCCAGCCGGGTTTCGTTCTCGGCCAGCTCCTCGGCGGCGAGCGCGCGCAGCTCGGCATCGGCCTCGTGCGTCATGTGCTGGAGGCTCTCCGCCTCGGCGCGCAGGCGGCGGACCTCGCTGGCGGCGGCGGCGACGGGCTCCAGCTCGGCATATTCCTTCGAGACCGCGACGAAGCGGTCGCCGGGAAGGTCGCCGGTCGCCATCAGCGCCTGCAACTCATCCCGCCGCGCCTCGATCTGCGCGATCCGTTCGGGGGAGATGCGGGTCATCTCAGGCCGTCATGCCAGCGCAGGCTGGCATCTCGTCGAAGCGAAGCACGGGCTTTGAAACGGAGAGACCCCGGCTTTTGCCGGGGTGACGGAAGGGGATCACCGCAGCGCCTCCGCAAGCGCGTCGAGCGCGATCTCGTGCTGCGTGCCGGCGCCGAGATTCTTCACGGCAGCGACGCCCTTCGCCAGCTCATCGTCGCCCAGGATCACGGCAAACCGCGCGCCCTGCGCGTCGGCTTTGGCGAGGCGCTTCTTCATATTGCCCTTGAACGTCATGTCGGCGGCCACACCGGCGCGGCGGAGGTCCGCGAGAACGCCCTGCGCGCGTTCGGCGGCCGCCTCGCCGAGCGGCACGACAACGGCGTCGATGGTCGGTACCGCCGGCCCCTCCAACAGCATCGCCAGCCGCTCCACGCCCGCGGCCCAACCGACGCCGGGCGTTTCCGGGCCGCCGAGCGCGCCGATCAGGCCGTCATAGCGGCCGCCCGCCAGCACCGTGCCCTGCGCGCCCAACCGGTCGGTGACGAACTCGAACGCGGTGTGACGGTAGTAATCGAGGCCGCGGACGAGGCGGCTGTTGCGAGTCCAGGGGACGCCCGCCGCGTCGAGGCCCTTCGTCACCGCCTCGAAGAAGGCGCCGGCCTCGCGCGTCAGGTGCGCGTCGATGTCGGGGGCGGCGGCGGCGACGGGGCGATCGCGCGGGTCCTTCGAATCGAGGATGCGTAAGGGATTCTTGTCGAGGCGGGCGAGGCTGTCCTCGGAAAGCTCGCCGCGGTGTTGCTCGAAATGCGCAACCAGCGCCCCGCGCCATGCCTCGCGGGTTTCCGCGTCGCCCAGCGTGTTGAGCTGGAGCGTTACGCCTTCGGCAATGCCGAGGTCGTGGAGGAACTGATCGCCAAGGGTGAGGATCTCGACATCGGCGGCCGGTTCGGCCGCGCCGATGATCTCAGCATCCAGTTGGTGGAACTGGCGGAAGCGGCCCTTTTGCGGGCGCTCGTAGCGGAAGACGGGGCCGCTCGCGACCAGCTTCAGGGGCGCGTGCTGCTGCCAACCGTTGGTGATGTAGGCGCGCGCGATCCCGGCGGTGAATTCCGGGCGCAAGGTGATCGAATCGCCGCCGCGATCCTCGAACGTGTACATCTCCTTCGAGACGACGTCCGAGGTCTCGCCCATCGAGCGCGCGAACACGCCGGTCGCTTCGAACACCGGAATCTCGACGCGCTGAAAGCAATAGAGGCGGCGGACATGATCGAACGCTTGCGCCACGCGCGCGAAGCGGCGCTCGTCCTCGCCGAAAATATCCTGGGTGCCGCGGATGCGGTGGGGGGTCTCGATACGGGCCATAGAAAGGCGGCTATCTAAGGGAGGGTTGATCGAATCGCCAGCGTTTCGACTCGCGGGGCGCGACCGGCCGCTCGAAAAGCACGGGTCGAGGGTGGACGTGCGCCGCGATCGGGCGGTAAGCCCCTCTTCATCCAATCATTCAGCCGAAGGTTGCCATGAACCGTCTAGCCCTTGTCGCCGCCTGCCTGCTCGCCACTGCCGCCGCCTGCCCGGCTGTCGCGCAGATCGAGAATTCGAAGCCGCAGCCCGTGCCGTTCGTCGACACGATTCCCGCGCCGGTGGACAAGCCCTATCCGGGCACGATCACGCTCCATGTCGATGCCAGCGACACCTCGCAGGGCATCTTCAAGGTGAAGGAGACGATTCCCGTCGCCAAGGCGGGGCCGATGGTGCTGCTCTATCCCAAATGGATCCCCGGCCACCATTCGCCGACGGGGCCGATCGACAAGCTGGCGGGGCTGCGCATCTTTGCGGGCGGCAAGGAAATCCCGTGGACGCGCGACAAGGTGGCGATGGAGGCCTATCACATCGACGTGCCCGCGGGCGTGACAGAGATCGAGGCGCAATTCGTCTATCTTTCGGCGACGCAGAGCAACCAGGGCCGCATCCAGATGACGCCCGAGATGCTGAGCCTGCAATGGGACACGCTCAGCCTCTATCCGGCGGGCTATTTCGTGCGGCAGATCCCGATCAGCGCGACGGTGAAATATCCGGACGGCTGGACGGCCTATTCGGGCCTGCCGTCGACCGCGACCGGATCGACCTATGCCTATCGGAAGACCGATTACGAAACGCTGGTCGATTCGCCGACGATCGCGGGCAAATACACGAAGCAGTTCCCGCTTTCGGAGCGCGTGTTCCTCGACATCGTCGCCGATTCGCCCGATGAGTTGAAGGCCACGCCCGAGCAGATCGACGCGCACGAGCGCCTGGTCGAGCAGGCGGTGAAGACCTTCGGATCGCAGCATTACGACAATTATCATTTCCTGCTGACGATTTCGGACAATCTGGGCGGAATCGGGCTGGAGCACCACCGCAGCTCGGAAGATGGCGTCGACCCCGGCTATTTCACCGACTGGGAGAACCAGGTGCCGGCGCGCAACCTGCTGCCGCACGAGTTCAGCCATAGCTGGGACGGCAAGTTCCGCCGCCCCGCCGCCTTGTGGACATCCAATTATTCGGTGCCGATGCGCGATGCGGGCCTGTGGGTCTATGAAGGGCAGACGCAGTTCTGGGGCTATGTGCTCCAGGCGCGCTCGGGGCTGGTGTCGAAGCAGGACACGCTCGACGCCTATGCCTATATCGCCGCGAATTACGACAACACGCCGGGCCGCCGCTGGCGCCCGCTGATCGACACCACCAACGATCCGATCATCTCGCAGCGCCGCCCCAAGGGCTGGCGCAACTATCAGCGCTCGGAAGACTATTACAACGAGGGGCTGCTGGTGTGGATGGAGGTCGATTCGATCCTGCGCGACCAATCGGGCGGCAAGAAATCGATCGATGATTTCGCCAAGGCTTTCTACGGGATGCGTGATGGCGACTGGGGCGTGCTGACCTATACGTTCGACGACGTGGTGGCGACACTGGAGAAGATCCAGCCTTATGACTGGCGCGGCTTCCTGACCGAGCGGCTGACCAAGACGAGCACGCATGCGCCGCTCGCGGGCTTCACCAACAACGGCTACGAGCTCGTCTATACCGACGAGCCGTCCGATTATATCAAGGCGATCGAGAAGAACTATCACCGCGTCGACGCCACCCATTCGATCGGGCTGGGCACCGACGACGAGGGCGAGGTCTCCACCGTGATCTGGGACAGCCCGGTATTCAAGGCGGGGCTCGACATCGGCGACGAGATCGCGGCGGTGAACGGCGCCAGCTTCTCGGCCGATCGGCTCAAGAACGCGATCCGCGACGCGAAGGGGAGCAAGGAGCCAATCCGTCTGCTCGTCAAGTCCGGCGATCATTATAAGGACGTGGCCATCGACTATCACGGCGGCTTGCGCTATCCGCACCTCAAGAAGACGGGCAAAGGAGAGACCGGGCTCGACCGGCTGCTCGCACCGCGGCCGTAAAGGGGCTGTTCGCGTATCGAGGAAAGCCGTGCTCCTGCGAAAGCAGGAGCCCAGAGTTGCGCGCACGCGTTCGCAACCCTGGATTCCCGCGTTCGCTGGAACACAACGGCAGGCATCCTCTTCGCGGCAGGTTCCGGAAGGCCTTATCGATCGTTATTCGAGCCGGCTCGTTCCCCATCGGGAACGGGCCGGTTCCCGTGTGAAAGAGGAAGACCAATGCGTATCGACATGGTGCCGATCGGCGACAATCCGCCGGAAAGCCTCAACGTCATCATCGAAGTGCCGGTCGGCGGCGAGCCTGTGAAATACGAATTCGACAAGAAATCGGGCGCGCTGTTCGTGGATCGCATCCTCCACACGCCGATGCGCTATCCGGCCAATTACGGCTTCGTGCCGCACACGCTCTCGCCCGACGGCGATCCGATCGACGCGCTCGTCGTCGCCCGCTCGCCCTTTGTGCCGGGCTGTGTCGTGCGCGCGCGGCCGATCGCGGTGCTCCATCTGGAAGACGAGCATGGCGGCGATGAGAAGCTCGTCTGCGTGCCGGTGGACGCGACCTTCCCTTATTACACCAAGGTCGGCCACAAGGACGATCTGCCCCGGATCGTCTTCCAGCAGATCGAACACTTCTTCACCCACTACAAGGATCTCGAGGCCGAGAAGTGGGTGCGGGTCGGCAAATGGGGCGATGCCGAGGAAGCCAAGCGAATCGTGCTCGAGGCGATCGATCGCGCGAAGGACGCGAAGGCGGCGTAGGGCCATTTTGATCCTCCCCTTACAGGGGCGGATCAGGGGTGTGCTTCCCTCATTCCGCCAGCCGCCGCAACGCCTCGCCCGCGACACGCTCGATCCGCCAGTCGCCGATCAACTCGGCGCCCATCTTCGTGTAGAAGGCCTTGGCGGGTGCGTTCCAGTCGAGCACGGCCCATTCGAAGCGCGCACAGCCGCGCTCGACGGCGATTCGCGCGAGATGACGCAGAAGCGCGGCGCCGACGCCGCGCCCGCGCGAATCGGGCGTGACGTAGAGGTCTTCGAGATAGAGGCCGCGGCGGCCCGTCCAGGTCGAGAAATTGTGGAAGAAGAGCGCGAAGCCTTGCGGCACGCCATCGCGCTCGGCGAGCACGGCCTCGGCTGCGGGCCTGTCGCCGAACAGCGCGTCGGCGAGCATCGATTCGGTCGCCTCCACCGCATCGACCGCGCGTTCGAAATCGGCGAGCTCGCGCACGAAGCGCAGGATCGTGGATGCGTCGGCGGGCGCGGCGGGACGGATCGTGAGCGTCATGGCACCAATATCTCGGCTTCGGCGAAGGGATCGGGCTTGCGGCGGGCGGCGGCGATGCAGCCGGCAATGATCAGCGCCGCGCCCGCGATCGTCCAGAACGACACGATCTCGCCGAACACCATGTAGCCGAAGAAGGTCGCCCACAGGAACGAGGTATATTCGGTGGGCGCAAGATAGCTCGCGGGCGCGCGCGCATAGGCCCAGGAGAGGATGCCGAGCGAGGCGGTGGCGAGAATGGCCGCGCCGGCTAGCGCGAGCGTGTGCTCCGCCGGAAAGGGGGTCGCGAACCAGGGCGCGGCGAGGGCGAGCAGTACCGCCATGACGAGCGTCTGGAAGAAAACGATCTCGATCGGATCGGCCACGAGCGATTGCTGGCGCATCAGGATGATGTTCCACGCATAGCAGAAGGCCGAGACGAGGATCGCGACCGCGCCGACGAACGCATCGTGGCCGAGATCGGCGCGCGACTGGCCGATCAGGATCACGCCGACGCCCGCGAAGGCGACGAGCGAGGCGATCATGGTGACGCGCGAGACGCGCTCGTGGAGCAGGATCGCGGCGAGGCCGAGCGCGAGCAATGGCGCGATGTAGCTGAGCGCGATCGCCTGCGCCATCGGCACGCGCGCCAGGCCCCAGAAAAAGAGCAGCGCCATGACGGTCGCGACCGCGCCGCGGATGACGTGAAGGCGCATGGCCTCACGCGTTGGCCGCCGCTGCCGCAGCACGAGCCACGCCGCGCCGGCGAGAAACGTGGCGACGACGCTGCGCCAGAGCATCGTGTCATAGACGCCGATCGCCATGACCAGCCCCTTCATCACCGCGTCCATGCACGAATAGGTCGCGATCCCGAACGCGCCGACCGCGAACGCGCGCGCTGGAGAGACGGGAGCCCGCTCCGTCATGCCGGATTTATTCCGGCATCCATGGTGATTTCATAGCGCCAAGGTGTGGACCCGGCGCAGCAGTGGACCCCGGAACACGTCCGGGGTGACGGCGGCGGCATCAGGGCGACTCAGCTCAGGCCACGCTCGAGGAAGCGTTCGGCGACGGCGCAATGCATGGCGATGCCGCGCGCCATCACGTCCTCCTCGATCGTCATCTTCGTGTTGTGGAGCGGCGGGTTGGTGAGATGATCGCTGCCCTTCGGCGCGACGCCGATGAACGACATCGCGCCGGGCACCTTGCGCAGCACGTAGGAGAAATCCTCCGCGCCCATCATCGGCGCGGGCATGACGTGCCAGGCCGGATCGCCGCCCATGTCCTCGGCGATGCTCTTCATCAACTCGGTCGCGGACGCGTCGTTCACCGTCACCGGATAGCCGACATCGATCTCCGCCTCGCCGACGCAGCCGTGCGCGGCGGCGACATGCTCGACAATGCGCTTGAACGCGGCCTGGGCGCGGCTGCGCGTCTCCTCCGACAGCGTGCGCAGCGTGCCGAGCAGGTGCGCCTCGCCGGGGATGATGTTGTGGGTCGAACCCGCGTCGATCTTCGCGATCGTCAGCACCGCGGGATCGGCGACGGGCACCTGCCGCGCGATCCAGGTCTGGAGCGCGGTGACGATCTCGCACGCGACCGGAATCGGATCGATGCAGTCGTGCGGCATCGCCGCGTGGCCGCCCTTGCCCTTGATCGTGGCGATTAATGTGTCGGCGGAGGCGAGCAGCGGCCCGGCGCGGCTGACGAACACGCCCGCGGGCGCGTTGGGGGTGATGTGGAGCGCGAAGGCCGCATCGGGCGCGGGATCGTCGAGCAGGCCGTCCTCGATCATGAACCGGCCGCCGTGCCAGCCTTCCTCGCCCGGCTGGAACATGAACACGACCGAGCCTGCGAGCTTGTCCCGCCGGGCGCAGAGCGCGCGCGCAGCGCCGACGAGCATCGCGCTGTGCGAATCGTGCCCGCAGGCGTGCATCGCGCCGGGCACCTTCGAGGCGAAGGGCAGCCCCGTCTCCTCCTGCATCGGCAGCGCGTCCATGTCGCCGCGCAGCAGCACGGTGCGGCCGTTGTCGCTGCCCCCGCGCAGGATCGCGACGAAGCCGGTGGTCGAGGACCCTTCGCGGATTTCGAGCGACAGATCCGCGATCGCGGCCTTGAGCTTCTCGGTGGTGCGCGGGCAGTGGAGCCCGATCTCGGGATCGGCGTGGATCGCGCGCCGCAGTTCGATCACGTCGGCAAGCTCCGCCTCGCCCGCGGCACTCCAGTCCGTATTGATCTCCGCGTCCATGCTCACGACTCCCGGCGTTTGTTCGGCGCGATGCTAGGCCGATCCGGGGACCGACGCAAAGCGCTCAATCGTCCGGTCCCCAGCGCCAGCGCCAGCCGCCGTCTGTCTTGCGCGCTGCGATGACGCAGAAACCGAGGATGAGCGCAGCGGCGATGGTGATGCGCGCAATGTCGCCGGGGACGAACCGGATCGCGGCGAGCAGCAGCACAGCGAAGCCGAGCGTCAACAGCCAGCCCTGCCACGTCACCGGCGTGGCGCCCCAGCCGAACATCCTGGGTGCGAACCAATAGCCTTCACGCACGCGATACCATTTCATGAGTCTGCTCCACATCATGCGCCGTCCTTCTGCTTCGGCGGCCGCCCGCGCTTCGGCCGCACCGGCTCCGCGAGCTTGACGCCGCGCCGGGCGAGCGCCTCGCGCAACAGACATTCGACCTCGGCATTGACGCTCCTGAGGTCGGTCGCCGCCATGCGCTCGATCGCCGCGTGGAGCGCGGGATCGAGGCGCAGCGGAAAGGCCTTCTTGGGGGGCGCCGTCACGATCCTTACTGGTAGAGCGTGCCGGTGTTGACGACCGGCTGCGCGTCGCGATCGCCGCACAGCACCACCATCAGGTTCGACACCATCGATGCGCGGCGCTCATCGTCCAGTTCCACCACATCCTTTTCCGAAAGCTGCGCGAGCGCCATCTCGACCATGCCGACCGCGCCTTCCACCAACGTCTGCTTGGCGGCCACCACCGCCTGCGCCTGCTGGCGCCGCAGCATCGCGTTTGCGATCTCGGGCGCATAGGCAAGGTGCGTGAAGCCGCATTCGTCCACCGTAATCCCCGCGACCTCGAGCCGCTCAATCAGCTCGGCGCGCAATTCACCACCGATCTGGTCGTGATTCGCGCGCAGCGTCACCTCCTGATGCTCGAAATCGTCATAGGGGTAGCGTGAGCCGATCGCGCGTACCGCCGCCTCGATCTGAACGGTGACGAAAGGCTTGTAGTCATCGACGTCGAACAGCGCCTGCGCGGTATCGGTGACGCGCCAGACGACCTGCGCGGCCATCTCGATCGGGTTGCCGCGCAGATCGTTGACCTTGATCTTGTCCGAGATGATGTTGTTCGCGCGCACCGAGAGCTTCTTGCGCATCATCCACGGCAGCACCCAGCGCAGCCCCGCATGGCGATCGGTGCCCTTGTATGAGCCGAACAGCGTGATCACGACCGCCTGGTTGGGCTGGATCATGTAGAAGCCGACGAGAACGAACACAAACACCACCACCGCGGCCACGGCGATGGCGCCGCCGGGCACGGGCGCATCGACGAACAACGTCGCGCCCCAAATGCCCGCGGCGAGCGCGAGCGCCTCCAGCACCAGCATGCCGTAGCCGCTCGCCGACGCCGCCGACCGCTCCTCGGAGCGATCGAGAACCTGTGAAACCGCCTTCGCCATGATCATCATCCCCGTTAAAAAGATGATATCATCATTATATCGAATTGAACATCGCGGCAAGCGGATTCGGCGCCATGCGTTCCGCCGTCATGCTGACCGCGTTTCAGCATCCAGCGCGCCGCGAGCAGCAACACGCAAACGCCGCCGGGATCAGGCGATCCCGACGGCGTCTTCGATCGGTGCGCCCGAGGGCGCGCGGGTCAGCCGATGACGACCGTGACCGCGCGGCGGTTCTGGGCCCAGCTCGCCTCGTCCGAGCCGAGCGCGACCGGGCGTTCCTTGCCGTAGCTGACTGTCGTCATCCGCGACGGATCGACCCCGCGCGAGGCGAGATAGTTCTTGGTCGCGTTGGCGCGGCGCTCGCCCAATGCGAGGTTGTACTCGCGCGTGCCGCGCTCGTCGCAATGCCCCTCGATCGTGACGCGCACGTTGGGATATCTGTTGAGCCACGCGGCCTGGCTGTCGAGGATCGACTGCGCCTGCGGATCGATATTGTACATGTCGGTGTCGAAATGGACCGTGTCCGCGGTCACCGACTGCTGGAAATCGGCAGCCGAGCCGGGCACGACCTGGTTGCCGACAGGGCCTTCGGGCGTGGTCGGCTGCGTCACCGGGGGCGGCGTCGTGCTCGGCGCGGGCGGAAGTTCCTCGGGCCGATCCTTGGAACAGCCGGCGACCGCGATGAGCGCGGCGCCGCAAATGAGCGTGGTGGTCAATCTGGCCATGTCGATTCTCTCCTCGATCGTGGTCGTTACGCCCCCGCTCCGTCCGCAAGGGGCTTCGTCTTTCATGTGCCTCGTGTCAACGCTTCAGGGGCGTAACGGTCCCCAGGCCGGATCCGATCCATCGAGCGGGGTCGGAACCTTGCGTTCGTTGACGCCGGTGAGATCGACCGACCAGAGGTCGGACGTGCCTCGGCCGCCCTGGCTGGTGCGGAAGAACATGATCACGCGGCCATTGGGCGCCCAGGTGGGGCCTTCGTCCTGCCAGCCGTCGGTCAGGATCTTCTCGCCCCCGCCCGAGGGCGACATCACGCCGATCCGGAACTCGCCGCCCAATTTGGTGAAGGCGATCAGGTCGCCGCGCGGGCTCCATACCGGCGTCGCATAGCGGCCACCGCCGAAGCTGATCCGGTGCTCGTTGCCGCCGTTCGCGTCCATCACGTAGATCTGCTGCCCGCCCGAGCGGTCGCTTTCGAACACGATTCTGGATCCGTCGGGCGAATAGCTGCCGCCGGTATCGATACCCGGCGAGGTCGTCAGCCGCTGCGGCCGGCCGCCCGAGGCGGGAACGCGGTAGATGTCGGTGTTCCCCGCCACCGCCATCGAGAACAGGATGTAGCGGCCGTCGGGCGAGAAGCGCGGCGCGAAGGTGAGGTTGGGGGTCGAGACCACCAGCCGCTGCCGCCCCGAGCCGATATCGTAGACGTAGATCGACTGCCGCTTGTTCGCGAAGCTCATATAGACGATCGACTGCTGGTTGGGCGCGAAGCGCGGGGTCAGCACGATCGACTGGCCGTTGGTGAGGAAGCGGTGGTTGGCGCCGTCCTGATCCATGATCGCGAGCCGCTTGATGCGGTTCGCCTTGGGGCCGGTTTCGGACACGTAGACGACGCGGCTGTCGAAATAGGGGCCCTCACCGGTGAGCCGGGTATAAACCATGTCGGCGCATTTGTGCGCGGCGCGGCGCCAGTCGGCGGGCGAGACGACGAAGCCCTGGCGCGTCAGCTCGGTGCGCGCGAAGACGTCGTAGAGATAGCAGCCCACCGTCAGCGTGCCGTCGCCATTGGCGCGGATATAGCCCTGCACCAGCGCCTGCGCGCCCGTGCCGCCCCAATAGTTGAATGCGGGCGCGGTCACCTCCTGGAAGGTGATCGGGCGCAGCGCGTTGCGGCCGACCGGCGAGAACAAGCCCGAATTCTTGAGGTCGTTCGAGATGACGTCGGAAAGCTTGCGGCCGAGCTCGTCGGTGCTCCCCGCCGCGGTGCCGGTGACCTGCGGGGTCGGCATCGCCGGAATCGCGATCGGCATCGGCGCGGAGATGCCGCCGGTGACGCTCACCTCGAGCGGGGCGCTGCCCTGTTGCTGGGGTGCCGCGATCGGCGGCGGCGTAACGTCCTGCGCGGTCGCGGGCATCGCGACCACCGCCGCAAGCGCGGCGGCCAGCAGGCGCGGGATACGAAAACAGACCATCATTCTCCCCTCAGCGGAGCTGCCAGTGATAATTGATGTTGCTCCAGCCGCCGTTGGACGTCTGGTAATATTCCTGCGGAAGTTTGAGCGGTGCGCAACCCTTGAACGCGGCGATGCCCAAATCGATCACGCGGCGACTGTAACGGCTGTTGCCGTCGTTCACACCCTCCTGCCGCACGACGCGCGGCGGGCGCGCGAGCGTGCCGTCGCGGTTGAGGCGCAGGTTGAGCACGGTGACGATCTCGTTCGCGCCGGGGCCGGGATTGACCTGGCGATCGGCGCAGGGCTGGATCTGGCGGCGGATCGCGGCTTCGAGCCCCGCGAGCACCTGCGGGCTGATGCTGGAGGCGCTCGGCGTCTGCGATTTGCTCTCCGATGCCTGATCGGTGATGCCCTTGAGGAAATCGTCGCCGAGCCGCGAACCGCGCGGGCGCTCGCGCGCCGAGCTGCGGTCGCTGCCGGTCGATCTGGTCTTTTCGGGCTGGGCCTTAGGTTTAGGCGAGGCTTCGCGCTTGGGCGGCGTGCGCTCGGCGCGGTCGGGCTTTTCGGGCGCGGGCTTGCGCGGCTCGGGCTTGGCGACGTCGGACGGGCGCGGCGGCGGCGCGGCCTCGGGCTGCGGCGTCGGCGGGAGCGGCAGCGGCGCGGCGTCGGCGAGCGCAGGCGGCGCCGCATCCTCGGACGGGCCGAGATCGGGCGCGACCGATTCGGCCGGCGGCGTGATCGACGGCGCGGTCGAGAACAGCCCGACATCGTCGGTCAGCGCGACCTCCATCGGCGAGGATTTGAGACTCATCGGGTTGGGCGTGGCGAGAAAGCCCACCGACAACAGGCCGAACAGCACGACATGGCCCGCAATGGCGATGCCCAGCCCGGTCTTCTCGGCCCGATCCATGGTGTTACTCGCCCTCGTCGCCCGTGGTGACGAGCGCGACGCGGTTCAGCCCGGCATGGTTCAATTCGCCCATCACGCGCATCACGCGGCCGTAATCAAGCGCGCGGTCGGCGCGCAGGAACACCTGCCGCGGCTCCCCCAAAGCGGCGGGCGCGGCGATCTCGGCCAGGCGCGCGGGGAGCGCCGCCGGGGGGATTTCGGCATCGTCGATGAAGATGCTGCCCGTCTTGTCGATCGAGATCTGGACGGGCTTCTGATCCTGCTCGAGCGGGTTGGCGCGGCTGTCCGGCAGGTTGACCGGCACGCCCGCGGTGAGCAGCGGCGCCGTCACCATGAAGATGATGAGCAGCACGAGCATCACGTCGACGAGCGGCGTGACGTTGATCTCCGACATCGGCCCGCCCCCCCGATGGCCGCGCCCGCGCTGGGAAGGAAGGTTCATGGCCATCTCATTCCCCTCACGCCTGCCCCTCCAATTGGCGGCTCAGCGTCGTATGGAACCCGTCGGCGAAGCGATTGAGGCGGGCTTCGACGCGGTTGATGCCGTGCGAAAAGCGGTTGTAGGCGATCACCGCGGGGATCGCGGCGAACAGGCCGAGCGCGGTCGCGAACAGCGCCTCGGCGATGCCGGGGGCGACCACGGCGAGGCTCGATGATTGCGCCTCGGCGATGCCCGTGAAGGCGCGCATGATCCCCCAGACGGTGCCGAACAGCCCGACGAACGGCGCCACCGCGCCGACCGTGGCGAGAATGTTGAGCCGGTCCGACAGCCGATCGATCTCGTTGGCGATCGCGGCGCCCATCGCGGTCGCCAGCCGCTCACGCGTGCCCGCGCGGTCGATCGTCTTGCCAGCGGTCGAGCGGCGCCATTCGGCCACGCCCGCCGCGAAAACCCGCGCGATCGGCAAGTCGTTGTCCTTGTGGAGGCGGTGGAAGGCGTCGATGTCGTCGGCCTTCCAGAAATCGCTCTCGAACTTCTCGCTCGCGCGGCGCAGGCGGCCGATGCGGCGGCCGAAACCGATGATGATCGCCCAAACCCAGATACTGGCGAGCAACAGCCCGAGCATCACGATCTTCACCACCCAATCGGCCTGGATGAAGAGCGCGACCGGCGAAAGGGTAGCGGCGTCGGTGTTGAAGAACGGGTTCAATTGTCTTCCTCTGATGCGATCAGGCCCTCGAAAACGTCGAGCCATGCTTTGGGTTGCCGGGCAGGCCGCCCCGAGGGCGCGACGAACGCCGCGACCACCGATGCGTCGGCCAGTATCAGGGTATCGCGCATTACTCGCTGATGAATGCGGCAGGAAGCCGCTCCGAACGCGACGAGTTGCGTCACGACGGCGAGCGCGTCGTCGAGCCGTGCGGGGGCACGATAACGGATGGTGCATTCGCTGATCGCGTAGGTGCCCTGCCCCGCTTCCCATGCCGCGCGTTGATCGATCCCCGCGGCGCGCAACATGTCGCTACGCGCGCGCTCCATGAAGCGCAGGTAATTGGCGTGATAGACGACGCCCGAAAGGTCCGTGTCCTCGAAATAGACGCGCACCGGGAAATGGTGCGCGCGGCCGACGAAACGGCCCCGGGGCGGGAAATCGGGCGAGGGCATCGCGCCCGGCTCTAGCTGCGGGGCATGGGCGGATGCAAGGAAAGCCGCATTGCGCGATTGACTTGAGCGGCGTCTTACATCGACAAGGCACCATGATCGATTCAGCGCTTTGCATCCGGGGGCTCGCCAAGGCGTTCGACAAGCCCGTCATCACCGGGCTCGACCTCACTATCGCGCCAGGGCAGCTTTATGCGCTGCTCGGCCCCAACGGCGCGGGCAAGACGACGACCTTGCGGATGGTCGTCGGGCTGACCGAGCCGGATGCGGGGAGCATCGCGATTTACGGCATCGACACACGCGCGGACCCGATTGCCGCCAAGGCGATCACCGCGTGGCTGCCCGACGAGCCGATGCTCTACGACAAGCTTTCTCCTTCGGAATATCTCGCCTTCGTCGCGGGGCTGTGGCGGATCGCGCCGGGCGAGGCGGCGGCGGAGGCCGAGCGGCTGCTGCGCTGGCTGGAATTGTGGGACGTGCGCGACACACGGTGCGAGGGGTTCTCGCGCGGCATGAAGCAGAAGGTCGCGCTGGCGGGCGCGCTGATCCACAAGCCCAAGCTGCTCATCCTCGACGAGCCGCTGACCGGGCTCGA
This sequence comes from uncultured Stakelama sp., assembly GCA_964639855.1. Taxonomy (GTDB): domain Bacteria; phylum Pseudomonadota; class Alphaproteobacteria; order Sphingomonadales; family Sphingomonadaceae; genus Sphingomonas. The sequence continues at coordinate 19,775 of CAZXFY010000023.1, forward strand.
TGCCGGCATGGCGCGCGCGGTGAAGGACGTGCTGCGGGCCGAAGCCGATGCGGGCGCCACGGTGATCGTCACCACGCATATCCTCGAAGTCGCCGAGCGCATCGCCGACCGGATCGGGATCATCGCGGGCGGCAAGGTGCACGCCGAGGGCACGCTCGACGAGTTGCGCGCACTCGCAGGATCGCAGGACATGACGCTGGAGGACACCTTCATCCGACTGACGCAGCGGCACGAGCACGAGACCGCATGAACTGGGCCATGCGGCGGTTCCGGGCGGGCTCGTTCGGGTGGCTGTTCTTCCATGAGCTGCGCGTCGCCTCGCGCGGGAGCAAGAGGCCGCTGCGGACGAGGATCATCGGACTCGTCGTTCTCGCCGCCCTGGTGGCGGGCGGGTGTCTGGCCGCGCAGGCGCTGCGCGACGTGCCGATCGCCTCGAGCCCGCTTGCGCTCGCCATCGTGCTCACCGGTACGATCGGGCTGCTCTCGTTCATGACGACACAGGCGATGATCGGAAGCCAGCGGACGCTCTACGAGCGCGCCGATCTCGACCTGCTCTTCACCGCGCCGATCAACCCGACGGTGGTGCTGCTCGCGAAATTGTGCGGGATCGCGGGGACGATCGTGCTTTCCTACGCCTTCCTGCTGCTGCCCTTCGTGATCCCGATCGCGGCGATGAACCATCCGGGGCTGTTCGGCATCGTGCTGCTGCTGATCGCGCTCGCTTTGGTGGCGGCGTGCATCGGGCTGGCGATCACCCTGGTGCTCGCGCGTATCGCAGGGCCGCGGACGGCGCGCACCGTGGGGCAGATCGCCGCGGCGATCCTGGGCGGCGCGATGTTCTTGCTCTCGCAAGTGCTCTCGCACGATGAGGCGCGGCGACAATCGGGGCTGATGCTGCTGTTCGAGCGGCTCCAGCACAATGGCTTCGCGACGCATGGGCTCGGCTCGTGGCCGGGGCGCGCGGCGTTCGGCGAGCCGGTGGCGCTCGTCGTGGTGCTGGGCGGGGCGATCGTGCTGTTCGTCGTCACGGGGATCGTCTTCCGGCGGCTGTTCCTGCGCGGGTTTCAGGACGCGGGCAAGCACCTGTCGCGCGCCACCGCGTCGGACAAGGCGATCGGGCGGCATTTCCGGGGCGGCTTGTTTCGCGCGGTGCTCCGCAAGGAATGGCTGCTGCTGGCGCGCGATCCGGCGATCGCCTTCCAGATCGTGCTGCGGCTCGTCTATCTCGCGCCCATCATGTTGGTGGCGATCCAGGGCGATAACCCCCTGCCCATCGCGCCCTCGCTCGCGTTCCTCAGCGTCGCGATCGCGGGGCAGCTCGTCGGCAGCTTCGCGTGGTTGACGATCGCCGCCGAGGACGCGCCCGACCTCATCAGGGTCGCGCCGGTCGAGAAGGCGGCGGTCGATCGGATCAAGCTCCTGACCGCGCTCGGCATGGGCGCACCCCTCGCCATCATCCTGCCGATCGCCATCGCGACCGAGACGGTGCCTGGCGCGGTGGTGACGCTTGCCTTCACCGCGATCGGCGGGGCGCTTGCGGGCTTGCTCGAACTGAAGCTCGGCAAGCCGATGCCGCGCAAGACCTTCGCGCGGCGGCGCTCCGGATCGCTCGTCGTCGGGCTGCTGACCTTCGGGATCACGATCGTTTTCGGCGGGCTTGCGGGGCTGGCAGTGTATTTTATCGGTTGAGGATCTTCCGTTCGCCCTGAGCTTGTCGAAGGGCCGTTCTTCCTTGCCAGCCGTTTGAAAAAGAACGGTGCCTCGACAAGCTCAGCACGAACGGAGTCATTGTTTCAATCAAAGAGCCCGTCCTGACCGGCCGCGGGCGGGTTGAGGCCGAGATGCTTCCAGCCCGCGGGGTTGAGACAGCGGCCGCGGGCGGTGCGGGCGACGAGGCCGAGCTGGATCAAATAGGGCTCGATCACCTCCTCGATCGTGTCGCGCGGCTCGGAAAGGCCCGCGGCGAGCGTCTCCACGCCGACCGGGCCGCCGCGATAGATGTCCGCGATCATCGTCCGGTAGCGCCGGTCCATGGCGTCGAGGCCGAGCTTGTCCACTTCCAGCCGGGTGAGCGCGGCGTCGGCCGTTTTCGCATCGACCGTCTCGACGCCCGCGACATTGGCGAAATCGCGGACGCGGCGGAGCAGGCGTCCCGAGATGCGCGGCGTGCCGCGCGCGCGCCGGGCGATCTCCTGCGCGCCGTCGGGCGCGACATGGAGATCGAGGAGCGACGCAGCGCGGGTGACGACGTGCTCCAGTTCGTCGACGGTGTAGAAAGTGAGGCGCACGGGGATGCCGAAACGGTCGCGCAAGGGCGTCGTCAGCAGGCCCTGCCGCGTGGTCGCGCCGACAAGCGTGAAGCGCGGCAGATCGATCCGCACGCTGCGCGCCGACGGCCCTTCGCCGATCATCAGATCGAGCGCGCGATCCTCCATCGCGGGATAGAGCACCTCCTCGACCGCGGGGGCGAGGCGGTGGATCTCGTCGATGAAGAGGACGTCGCCATCCTCCAGATTGGTGAGCAATGCGGCAAGATCGCCCGATTTGGCGATGACCGGGCCGGAGGTCGCGCGGAAGCCGACGCCCATCTCGCGCGCGATGATCTGCGCGAGCGTCGTCTTGCCGAGCCCCGGCGGCCCGAAGAAGAGCACGTGATCGAGCGCCTCGCCGCGTGCCTTCGCGGCAGCCAAGAAGACGCGCAGATTCTCGCGCGCGGCCTTCTGCCCGACGAACTCGTCGAGCAACTTGGGGCGCAGCGCGGCATCGACATCGTCGGGCTTGCGCTGCGCGGTCAGGAGGCGGTCGGTGTCGGTCACCCTCTCCTCCTACCATGCTGAACTCGTTTCAGCATCCAGGGCAGCGCGCTTCGTTTCGACGCGCAAGGGGGCCGAATTGGACCCTGAAAAACGTTCAGGATGACGGCGGGAGAAATGGAGGCGCGGGGCATCACTTCGCCGCCTTCCTGAGCGCCAGGCGCACCAGGGCGTCGAGACTCGCGCCAGCGCCCAGTTCGTCCTCGGCAGCGGCGACGGCGGCGTTGGCCTCGGCGGGCTTGAAGCCCAGGTTGAGGAGCGCGGAGGCGGCGTCGGCGGCGGCGCCCTTGGGCGGCGGCGCACCCGGAGCGGCGCCGAGCGCCACGCCGCCGACGCGATCCTTCAATTCGTTGACGATGCGCTGGGCGAGCTTGGGGCCGACGCCGTTGGCGCGCGCGACCATCGCCTTGTCGCCCCTGGCGATCGCGGCGTGGAGTTCCTCGGGCCCGAGCGTGGAGAGGATCGCGAGCGCGACGCGGGCGCCGACGCCCTGCACGCTCGTCAGCAGGCGGAACCAGTCGCGCTCGTCGGCGGTGGCGAAGCCCATCAGGCGGATCGAATCCTCGGCAACGAGCATCTCGGTGTGGATCGTCACCGTTCCGCCGACGGGCGGGAGCGCCGACAGCGTCTTCGCCGAGGCGCCGATCAGATAGCCGACGCCGTTCACGTCGATTACGGCATGATCGATCCCCGCGCTCGCGAGCATGCCCGTGAGGTGCGCGATCATCGCTGCGAAAGTTCCGAAGGTTCCGGGAAAACGACACGAACCGCCGCGGCGCCCATATCCGCGCAACCGGCCGAACGATCAGCAAAGGCGAAGACGTGATACGGCATGCGCGGTACGTAACAGGAACATGAGGCGGTAGGAAAGCGGTTTTCGGTTCCGCGTCGCCGCACCGATGTGCAAAAGGTCGCCAGGATCGCCGATAACGGGAGAAAACCATGCGCAAGGCCCTGCTGATCGTTGCCGTGATCGGCATCGCAGCGGCGGGCATCGCGCTGTCGATCGGCGGAGGGCGCGGCGGCGAGCCGCTGGTGCTGGCCGCGTCGAGCCTGCAGGAGGCGATGACCGCCGCCGCCGATGCCTGGGCGGCGAAGGGGCATGCGCGCCCGACCGTCTCGTTCGCGGCGACATCGGCACTCGCGCGGCAGGTGGAGGCGGGGGCGCCGGCCGACCTGTTCGTCTCCGCCGACCAGCAATGGATGGACATCCTTCAGCGCAAGCGCCTGATCGTGCCCGAAAGCCGCGAGACCTTCCTCGGCAACGCGCTGGTGGTGGTGGCCGGAAAGGACGACCCCGTGCCCGCCGGGCTGGGCCTGCCGCGCCTGCTCGCGACAGGGCGCGTGGCGATGGCGGACACCGTGGCGGTGCCGGCGGGGCGATACGGCAAGGCGGCGCTCGAAAATCTCGGGCTGTGGGCGGCGGTGCGGCCGCGCGTCGTATCGGCGGAGAACGTGCGCGCGGCGCTGGCGCTGGTCGAGCGCGGCGCGACGCCGCTCGGCATCGTCTATGCGACCGATGCGCGCGCTTCGGACGAGGTTCGGGTGGCCGCCACCTTCCCCGAGGCGAGCCATCCGCCGATCACCTATCCGGTGGCACGGCTGAAGAGTTCTACGAGCGCGGATGCGGAAGGTTTCCGACGGTTCCTGGTGTCGGATGCGGGCAAGGCGATCTTCGCACGTTATGGGTTCGTGCCACGGTGACCGGTTATCGTCATTCCCGCGAAAGCGGGGAACCCACTTGTTCCGGGGTTCCCCGAAGCGCACAACCTACACGTCGTTGATTTTGCGCGACGGTGGATGCCGGAACCCTCGCTTTCACGAGGGCAGGCGAGTCCGCGGTGACGACAAGGGAGGCGGACTTCCGGGTTATGCGAACGTCCCGCTTTCGCGGGCGCACGCACGCTATTTGTCGATGCCCTTCGCCTTCCCCCATGTCCTCGCGGCGGTGTAGCCCAGATAGCCGGTGCCGAAGAGCGCGTAGAGCGGCTCCGGGATGCCGTTCAGATAGGCGTTCATGCCGGATGCGATGTCGTGCGCCATTTGCGGCTGGACGGCGGCGATCAGGCCCATCGGGATCGACCAGAGCAGGATCGCGTACATGACGTAGAGGAAGCTGGGACGCGCGCGGCTCGTCCAGGGATCGGTCGATTGCGCTTCGGCCATGATCGCGGAGAGCTGCGTGCGCACCTGCTCCATCGCCTGGCTGCCCTGGAGCTCGATCAGCCTGAGCTTGGCCTCGTCGCGCGCCTCGGGATCGGGGATGATCTTGTCGATGATGCCCGCAATCGGGCCGATGATTCCGTCGAGAATGCTCATCGGGTCGTTCCTTTTCGTTGACGGCAAAGTTGACCAAGTTGACTGTCCTGCGGGGATTCACGAACCGATACGGTTCGTCAACCACCCATAAACAAAGGATTCGTTGGCGGGGCGGATTTCGGCCAGATCAAGATAGCGCGCGCCCTGGAGCGCCTCGACGGCCTTGAGGAGCACCGTCTCGCCAGCGGTGCCGCGAACGCCGAGAAAGGCATCGAGCGCGGCGATCGTCTTCGGGCCGATCACGCCGTCACGTGCAAGGTCGGGATAGTCGCGCGCGCCGCGATTGAGCGCGTTCAATGCGCGCTGGAGGAAGCCGGCGGCCACCGCAGGCCCCATGTTGACGCCGGCGTCGAACAGGTCCGCCGCGAGCGCGGGGGCGCGGGCGGCGACGGCATCGAAATGCGGGCGGTGCCAATAGAGACGGCGGTAGATCGCCGCCGCCTCGTCGCGCGGGAAGGCGCGCATGTCGCCCGCATAGCCGTGCTGCCGCGCCACCTTCTCGGTGATGCCCCAACGTGTTGGACCGCCCTTGTCGGCGGGATGGCGGACATAGCCGCCCTCGCGCGCGATCAGCCCGTCGATCATGTCGCCCACGTCCATACCACTCTCCCCCATGCGACTCGGTTGATAACCTATATGGTTATCTGTAGGACAGCGGAATTTGGCCCTCCCCTTGCCGGAGCCGATTGGCCTTTCCATGTCGCGCCGGGAGCAAGGAAGATCGCGGGGCGCATACGAAACCCGCAGCCGCCTGGCTCGTTGTTCAGGCGAAACGGAGGCGTGATGGCGAGCAAACGGTGCGTCGTGGTGACCGGCGCGGAATCGGGGATCGGGGCGGCGTGCGCGGCCGCTTTCGGCGCGATCGGCGACGATGTCGCGGTGTTCTATTATCGCGACGAGGGCAAGGCGCGCGCGACCGCCGAGGCGGTGATCGCCGCGGGCGGGCGCGCCATGACGGTGCGATGCGCAGTCGATGACGAGCATTCGGTCGAGGCGGCATTTACCGAGGTCGAGGACGCGTTCGGCCCCGCGGGCGTCGCGGTCAATTCGGCCGGGGTCAACATGGCGGGCGTGCCGGTGCGCGAGATGGACGCGGACGGGTGGCGGCGGATCATCGGCACCGACCTGACGGGCGCGTTCCTCGTCTCGCGGCGGTTCCTGAAAGGGCGCGGCGATTCGACCGACCCGGCCGCGCTCATCCACATCTCGTCGATCCATGCCGAGGTGGTGCGCGCGGGCGGCGCGGGTTATTGCGCGGCCAAGGGCGGGCTGACGCGGCTGGTGCAGAGCCTCGCGCTCGAGGAAGCGGCGCGGAACATCCGCATCAACGCGATCCGGCCGGGCATGATCCTGACGCCGATGAACCAGCGGGCGCTCGACGATCCCGCTTACCGCGCGAGCCTCGAAAAGAACATTCCGATGCTGCGCGCCGGCCGGCCGGAGGAGGTGGCGGCGATGGCGCGGTGGCTCGCCTCGGACGAGGCGGGCTACGTCACCGGCGCGTCGTTCACGATCGACGGCGGGCTCTCGCTGCTGCTGGGGCAAGGCGCATGAGACGGACGGGGATCAACTTCAACGTCGAGGCGCTCGAACCGGTGACTTTGCACGGGCCGCCGGGGCTGATGGAGCGCGACTGGATGAGCCCTTATGTGTGGGCCGAGCCGACCGGGCGGCTGGGCATCATGCTGCGCGCGGTGCCGACTTTGGGCGGCGACCGATCCGATACCGGCGTGATCTGGGCCGGATGGAGCGACGACGGGCGCGCCTTCGAGATGGAGGACGATCCGGCAATCATACCCGGCCCGGCAGAGGTCGATATCGGCGGAGTCGAGGACCCCACGGTGCTGCGGATGGAAGACGGCTATGTCGTCTATTATACCGGGGTCCAATCCGATTTCGTGCACGGCAACATGCTCTATGCCGCAGGGCCGAGCATCGATGCGCTCGAGAAGCAGGGCGTGGCGCTCGCCTCGACCAAGACGATGGGCAACACCAAGGAGGCGACTGTCGGCCGCACCGCCGACGGCGAGTGGCGATTGTGGTACGAATATGCCGCGGAGAACGCCTCTCGCGTGGGGCTCGCGATCGGGCCGGGCGTGGCGGGGCCGTGGGACGAGCAGCCCACCCCCTTCCTGCCGCGCCCCAATTCGTGGGACAATTGGCACCTTTCGACCGGGCCGATGCTGCTCGAAGACCCCGATTCGCCGGTGATGTTCTACAACGGCGCGACGCGCGACGCGCGCTGGCGGATCGGCTGGGTGGCGTTCGACCGCGATTGCCGCCGCGTGATCGACCGCGGGATCGAGCCTCTGATCACGCCGCCGCCGGTCGACGACCGGACGGCGACCGACATCGCCTTCGCCGCCTCGGTGATCGTGCGGAACGGGGTGATCTGGCTCTATTATTCGCTCGAGGACCGCCGACTCGCGCGGGCGGCGATCATGCGATACGGGTGAGGGGCAGCCAGTGCTCCTGCGGAAGCAGGAGCCCAGGATTTCAAGCGAATCGCCCATGACCCTGGGTTCCTGCTTGCGCAGGAACACGGCTGCTCACTCCCGCGCGAGGGCTTGCAGGCGGTAGAGCGTGGCGAGCGCGTCGCGCGGGGTGAGCGCGTCCACGTCGAGCGCGGCGAGTTCGTCGCGGAGCGTGTCGCATTGTTCTTCCTCCGCCTCGATCGCAGCAGCGAAGAGAGGAAGGTCGTCCAGCCCCGCGGCGAGGCCGCCCGTCCTGGCGCGCCCGGCCTCCAGCTTGTCGAGCACGGCCTTGGCGCGGGAGACGGTGGCGGGCGGAAGCCCCGCGAGCCGGGCGACGGCAAGGCCGTAGCTGCGGTCTGCGGGGCCGTCGGCAAGCTCGTGGAGGAGGACGAGATCGCCCTTCCACTCGCGCGCGCGGACGTGGTGGAGCGACAAGGCATCGCACCGCTCGGCGAGGCGGGTAAGCTCGTGATAGTGGGTCGCGAAGAGGCAGCGGCAGCGATTGTCCTCGTGGATCGCCTCGACCACCGCCCAGGCGATGGCGAGGCCGTCATAGGTCGAGGTGCCGCGGCCCACCTCGTCGAGAATGACGAAGCTCGCCGCCGTCGCCTGCGCGAGGATCGCGGCGGTCTCGACCATCTCGACCATGAAGGTCGAGCGGCCGCGCGCGAGATTGTCCGACGCGCCGACGCGGCTGAACAGCCGATCGACAAGGCCGAGCCGGGCGGCGGCCGCGGGAACGTAGCTGCCCGCCTGCGCGAGCACGGCGATCAGCGCGTTCTGGCGCAGGAAGGTCGATTTGCCGCCCATGTTCGGGCCGGTGACGAGCCACAGGCGCGACTCCTCGGAAAGACGACAATCATTGGCGACGAAGCGCTCGCCGGTGCGGGCCAGCGCGGCCTCGACGACGGGATGGCGGCCCGAGTCGACCTCGAAACAGGGCTCGTCGGCGAGCCGGGGCCGCGTCCAGCCGCCCTCGACCGCGCGCTCGGCGAGCGCAGCGGCGACGTCGAGCCGGGCGAGCGCGTCGGCGGTGGCGGCGATCGCCTCGCGCGACTGGAGCGCGGTGTCGATCAGGTCTTCGAGGTGCGCGGCCTCCGCGGCGAGGGCGTGGGCGCCCGCCTGCGTCACCTTGAGCGCGGCATCGTGGAGATCGGGCGCGTTGAAGCGGACGACGCCCGCGAGCGTCTGGCGATGGGTGAAGCCGCTGTCGGGCTTCATCAGCGCGTCGGCGTGCTTCGCCGGCACCTCGATATGGTAGCCGAGCACGTTGTTGTGGCGGATTTTGAGCGACTGGATACCCGTTCTGCCGCGATAGTCGGCTTCGAGCGCGGCGATGGCGCGGCGGCCGCCGGCGCCGGTTGCGCGCAAATCGTCGAGCGCGGCGTCATAGCCCTCGGCGATGTAGCCGCCCGCGCTGGTGTCGATCGGGGGCGATGGGACGAGCGCGCGCGAATAGAGATCGATGAGGGTGCCGTGCCCGCGCAGGTCCGGGGCGAGCTGGGAGAGGAGCGCGGGCGCGGGGGCGATCTTTTCGAGCCGCTCGCCGAGGCGCCAGGCAGCGTCGAGGCCGTCGCGGAGCTGGCCGAGATCGCGCGGGGTGCCGCGGCCGGCGGCGATACGGCCGATCGCGCGGCCGACGTCCGGGAGCGCGCGCAAGGCGGCGCGAACCGTCTCGCGCAGGGGCGTGTCGTCGTGGAAGAGCGCGACGAGATCGAGGCGGGCCTCGATTCGGGTGCGGTCCATCAGCGGGGCGGAAAGATCGGCGGCGAGGAGACGGGCGCCGGCGCCGGTGACGGTGCGATCCGCGGCGTCGAGCAGGCTGCCCTTGCGCTGGCCCGACGTGGTGACGGTGAGTTCGAGGCTTTCGCGCGTCGCGGCGTCGATCGCCATCGTCTCGGCGGTGCGGACGAGGCGCGGCGGGCGGAGGAAGGGCAGCGAGCCGCGCGCGGTATGATCGAGATAGCGGACGAGCCCGCCCGCCGCCGCCAGCGCCGCGCGCGAGAATTGGCCGAAGCCGTCGAGCGTGGCGACGCCGAACAGCTCCTTCAGCCGCGTCTCGCCGCGGGCGCTGTCGAATTCGGCCTTGGGCCGCTCGACCGTGGCGGGCGCGTCGGTGCCCTCGGCGGCGATCACCTCGGCCGGAGACAAGCGGGCGAGATCGGCGGCGAGGCTTGCGGGCGACGATTCGACGATCTCGAACCGGCCGGTCGAGATGTCGGCGGCGGCGATGGCGACCTCGCCGGCCGCCTCCCCGATCGCGGTGCACCAATTGGCGGCGCGCGAATCGAGCAAAGCCTCTTCGGTGAGCGTGCCCGCCGTCACCACGCGGACGATGCCGCGCGCGACCAGCGCCTTGGAGCCGCCGCGCTTCTTCGCCTCGGCGGGGGTCTCGGTCTGGTCGGCGATGGCGACGCGGTGGCCGGCCTTGATCAGCCGCGCGAGATAGCTTTCGGCCGAATGCGCGGGCACCCCGCACATCGGCGCCTTCTCCCCGCCATGCGCGCCGCGCGCGGTGAGCGCGATGTCGAGGCAGGCGCTCGCCACCTTGGCGTCGTCGAAGAACAGTTCGAAGAAATCGCCCATCCGGTAGAAGAGCAGGCAATCCTCCGCCTCCGCCTTTAGGGCGAGATACTGGGCCATCATCGGGGTGGGCGCGGACATCGGGCGGTGGGTAGCGGGATTCGCGCGCGGCCTCCAGTGGGCGCGCGACGTGGTTAGTCAATTCTCAAGCCTTCGGCCCTAATCCTCGCGGGCAAAGCAGTTTCGCGAGGGTTGTAGAACGGATGAGCGCTTTCGGACGACGCAATGGAATGGCGGGCGCGCGCCCGGCCTTCGGGGTGGCGCGGCCGATGCACGGGGGCGGCGCGGCCAAATCCGCCGAGCCCAAGGGCGGCGAGCAGTTCCCGCCGCTTCCCCAGCCCGAATCGCCGCCCGAACCGAGCGCGCCCGCCGACATGTCGAGCCAGAGCGCACCCGCCCAGCCCGATGCGCTCACGCGCCTCGCCGAGCGCCAGGCGGCGTCTGGCGAGGCGGCGAGCAGCCGCTCGGAAGGGTTCGAGGCGTCGGTCCACCGGATCAAGGAACAGGTGCTGCCGCGCCTGCTGGAGCGGGTCGATCCCGAGGCGGCGGCGACGCTGAGCAAAGACGAGCTGGCCGAGGAATTCCGCCCGATCATCGGCGAGGTGCTCGCCGAATTGAAGCTGACGCTCAACCGCCGCGAGCAGTTCGCGCTCGAAAAGGTGCTGGTCGACGAATTGCTCGGCCTGGGGCCGCTCGAAGAGCTGATCGCCGACCCCGATGTCAGCGACATCATGGTCAACGGGCCGGACCAGACCTACATCGAAAAGAAGGGCAAGCTCCAGCTCGCGCAGATCCAGTTCCGCGACGAGGAGCATCTGTTCCAGATCGCGCAGCGCATCTGCAACTCGGTGGGCCGCCGCGTCGACCAGACCACGCCGCTCGCCGACGCGCGCCTCAAGGACGGCAGCCGCGTCAACGTGATCGTGCCGCCATTGAGCTTGCGCGGCACGGCGATCTCGATCCGTAAATTCTCGGCCAAGCCGATCACGCTCGACATGATGGCCAAGTTCGGCTCGATGTCCGAGAAGATGGCGACCGCGCTCAAGATCGCGGGCGCGTGCCGGTTCAACATCGTCATTTCGGGCGGCACCGGCTCGGGCAAGACGACGATGCTCAACGCGCTGTCGAAGATGATCGACCCCGGCGAGCGCGTGCTGACTATCGAGGACGCGGCCGAATTGCGGCTCCAGCAGCCGCACTGGCTGCCACTCGAAACGCGGCCGGCCAACCTCGAAGGCCAGGGCGAGATTACCATTCGCGATCTCGTCAAGAACGCGCTGCGTATGCGCCCGGACCGCATCATCCTGGGCGAGATTCGCGGCGCCGAGTGTTTCGACCTGCTCTCGGCGATGAACACGGGCCATGACGGCTCGATGGCGACGCTCCACTCCAACTCCCCGCGCGAATGCCTCGCGCGGATGGAGAACATGGTGATGATGAGCGACATCAAGATCCCCAAGGAGGCGATCAGCCGCCAGATCGCCGATTCGGTCGACCTCATCGTCCAGGTGAAGCGCCTGCGCGACGGCAGCCGCCGCGTCACCAACGTCACCGAGGTGATCGGCATGGAAGGCCCGGTGATCGTGACCCAGGAATTGTTCAAGTTCGAATATCAGGACGAGGGCAACGACGGGAAGATCCAGGGCGAGTACCAGTCGATGGGGCTGAGGCCCTACACGCTCGAAAAGGCGCGCCAGTTCGGGTTCGACCAGGCGTATCTGGAAGCGACGTTGTAATTTGCGAAGGCGCTGAGACGCATTCCGACGGCACCGGCCAGCATCGGGTGAACGGTGCCCCGCACCGTTCAGGTCATGCCGGGGGCATGGCCGACCCGATGCTCCCCCACCCGACCACCCATAGGATAATCGCATTGGGTGGTCGGGTGGGGGAGCGGGCCGGTGCCGCTTCAAAAAGACCATCACTGGCACGATGAAGCGCGCTGGAGTATCGACGGGTTGATGCGTCTCCTCGCCGCCCCGCTGATGCTGCTTGCGCTGGCGAGCGCCGCGCAGCCGTCGCTCGAAACGGTGCCGCCGGTCAGCGTGCTCGCGCCCGACAGCGAATCGCGCTGGGTGCCGTTCGATCTGACGCAGGGCAACCAGATCCGCTTCACGATGACGATCGACGGGCATCCGGCGACGGCGTTGCTCGATACCGGCGTTTCCTGGTCGGTGCTGTCGCGCCGCTATGCGACGGCGACCGGCGAAAGGATCATCGAGCGCGGCGCCGCCGACGCGATCGGCGGCAGCGTGCCGCTCGCCTGGGCGGCGACGCGCAAGCTGACCATCGGCGGCGTCACGCGCACGGGTGGGCGCATCGCGGTGGTCGATGTGCCCGCGGTCGCCACCGGCGAATCGACTCCGGTCGACATGCTGGTCGGCCGCGACCTGATCGGCGACTATGCGCTCGACGTCGATTACGAGAAGCGCCGCTTCCGGCTGCTGCCCTCGGGGCGCCTGCCCTTCAAGGGGCTGACGGCGCCGCTCGCCATCTCGGCCGCGTTGCAGGTCTATCAGAGCGAGGTCGTGCTGAACGGGCACCGCATCCGGCCGATGATCGTCGATACCGGCGACGGATCGTCGATCACCTTCTCCTCATCCGCATGGCAGGCGGCGAGCATCGCGCCGCCGCCGATGACGACGGCGATGGCGTTCGGGCTCGGCGGGCCCGTCGTCAGCGATCTCGCGGTGCTGCACGAGATCGGCGTCGGCCGGCTGGTGGCGAACGAGGTCGAGGTGCGGATCGAACGGCCGGGCGGATTCCTCGATCAGGTGGGCGCGGCGGGGCGGATCGGCATGAGCTTCCTCCAGCGCTATCGCGTGCTGCTCGATCCCAAGGCGGGCCGGATGGTGCTCGCGCCCGGCCCCGCCGCCGACGCACCGCCGCTGCGATCGACGAGCGGCCTTCTGGTGCGGCCCGACGGGCGGCGGCTCGACGTCGTCCATGTGATGCGCAATTCGCCCGCGGCGGACCAGGGGTGGCGGAGCGGCGAGGCGATCTGCTCGATCGACGGCGCGCCGATCCCCGACGATTACCGGCACAGCCCGATGGCGGGCTGGTCGGTGGGCGCGCCGGGCCGCACGGTGGCGCTGGGCCTGTGCGGCGGCGGCACGCGGATGCTGACGCTGGCGCGATTCTATTGAGGGAATACGTCACCCCAGCGAAAGCTGGGGTCTCCCCGAAAACGAGATGCCGGCTTTCGCCGGCATGACAGCTACAGGTTGAAGCCGATACTCGCCAGAATCGCGGCGGCGATGAGGGCGAGGACCTGGACGGTGGGCCAGTTCGTCATGCCGACCCGATCGGGATTCCTGCGGCGCGCGCGGCGGCGGTCGGCAAAGCCGGCGAAGACGGCGAGCACCACCAGCGCACCCGCCGCCCCGAAACACCAGAACCGTGTCGTCATAAAGGCGCCTATTTGGCGAGCTTCTCGATCTTTTCCTGAAGCCGCGCCATCTCGGCCTTGAGCGCGGCGATCTCGTCGTCCTTGCTCGCACCCTCGCTTTCGGGCTTGCCGGCGTTGAAAGCCTTGGTCGCGGCGTCGAACATGTCCATGTTGCGCTTCGCGATCTCCGCGAAGGGCGAGTTGGCGAAGGCGCCCTCGACCGCCGACTTGAACTGCTCCTGATTGCGGCGGAAGCTTTCCATCGACGCATCGAGATAGCCGGGCACCATCGCCTGCATCGAATCGCCGTACATCGCGATGAGCTGGCGCAGGAAGTTGACCGGCAGCATCGAGGCGCCGCGCGCCTCCTCCTCCATGATGATCTGCGTGAGAACGCTGTGCGTGATGTCCGCGTCGGTCTTGGCGTCGACGACCTTGAAGTCGCGGCCCTCGCGCGTCATGGCCGCGAGATGCTCGAGCGTGATGTAGGATGACGTCTCGGTATTGTAGAGGCGCCGGTTGGCGTATTTCTTGATGATGACCGTGTCGTCGCCAGATTTCTGCTTCTTCATCGAAGGCACCCCCGCGTGACTCGATCCGCTCTACCACCCTTCGATACCGCACCGCAACACGGACCGCGCCCGCTGCCGCTTTTCCTCGACATGCTGCGCAGCGAGACCGCAGCATCGCCCGAGCGTCGCGCAGCCGCGCTGGCGGGCCTGCGCGCCTTTCAGGAGGCACCGCGCGAGCCGGCATGGGCACCGCCCGCCGCGCTGCACCGGAAAGGCCGCGCGTGCCTGCGCGATTATGGCGGGCGGGGCGCGCCGGTTGTGGTCGTGCCCTCGCTCATCAACCCGCCCTTCGTGCTCGATCTCGCCGAGCGGTCGCTGTTGCGCTGGCTCGCGGCACAGGGCCATCGCGTGCTGCTGCTCGACTGGGGCGCACCCGCGCCCGGCGAGCGCGACCTCGACGTGACCGGGCATGTCGAGCGCCTGCTGCTGCCGCTGCTCGACATGCTCCGCGAGCCGCCGGTGCTCGCAGGCTATTGCCTGGGGGGCACGATGGCGCTGGCGGCGGCGTGCGCGCGGCCGGTGAAGGGGCTCGCGATGATCGCCGCGCCGTGGCGCTTCTCCGGTTTCGGCAAGCGCGCGCGCGGCGAGATCGCGGCGTTGTGGACCGAGGCGGAGCCTGCCTGCGCCGCCTTGGGACTGGTGCCGATGGAGGTGCTCCAGGCGGGGTTCTGGCGGCTCGATCCCGCGCGGACTATCGCCAAATACGAGCGATTCGGGCGGCTCGACCCCGCGAGCGGCGAGGCGCGCAGCTTCGTGCGGCTGGAGGATTGGGCCAATGCCGGGGCACCGCTGACCTATGCGGCGGGGGCGGAGCTGTTCGGCTTTTTCGAGGCCGACACGCCGGGCAAAAGCGGGTGGCGCGTGGCCGGGGCGATCGCCGATCCGGCCGCCCTCCCCTGCCCCGCGGTCGATTTCGTCTCGCTGACCGACCGGATCGTGCCCGCGGCGAGCGCCGCCGGGCTTGCCGACCGGCGCGAGCTGGGCGCGGGGCATGTCGGGATGATCGTCGGCGGGCGGGCGCGGGCGCAGCTCTGGGAACCGCTCGACGCATGGCTGCGGAACCCCGGCTGAGCCGGCGCCGTTCGTTGCCGCGAAAGGAACGGAAAATGGCTCACGATTTCAAGGTCGGCGATCATGTGCGCTGGAATTCGGAGGCCGGGCATGTCTCCGGCACGATCCGCAAGGTCCATACGAAGGATTTCGATTACAAGGGCCACCGCCGCCGCGCGTCGCCCGACGATCCGCAATATGAGATCGAGAGCGACAAGACCGATCATATCGCCGCGCACAAGGACGGCGCGCTGACGCGGATCGATTGAGCGCGTGGCGCTGCCCTTCTACACGATCGGCCATTCGACGCTGGGAATCGAGGCGTTCGTGGAGGCGCTGCGCGGCGCCGAGGTGTCGCTGGTGGCGGACATCCGCACCGTGCCGCGATCGCGAACCAACCCGCAGTTCAACGCCGATACGCTGCCGGGCAGCCTCGCCGGGTTCCAGATCGGCTATGCGCTGCTGCCCGCATTGGGCGGCCTGCGCGGCAAATCGAAGGAGGTGCCGCCAGGAACCAACGGCGCGTGGCGCAATGCGAGCTTTCACAATTATGCCGATTATGCGCTGACGGCGCCGTTCGAGGAGGGGCTGGGCGAGTTGATCGCGCTGGGGCGCGCGCGGCGGACGGCGATGATGTGCGCCGAGGCGGTGTGGTGGCGGTGCCACCGCCGGATCGTCGCCGACCATCTGATCGCGCGCGGCGAGACGGTGTGCCACATCATCGGCGACCGGATCGAGCCCGCGCGGCTGACGCCGGACGCGCATGTCGAGGGGCGCCGCGTCACCTATCCCGCCTGATCCACGGAGAGGCCATCGGCGTTCCCCCGCTACCAATTTGCTGCGGTGCGTCGTAAAGGGCGACCATCCCGACCGGAGGAGTTTTCCATGAGCGACATCGTCATCACCGCCGCAAAGCGCACGCCCGTCGGCAGCTTTCTGGGCGCCTTCGCCACCGTGCCCGCGCACGAGCTGGGGCGAATCGCGATTCAAGCGGCGCTCGCGCAGGCGGGGGTTTCGGGCGAGGAGGTCTCCGAGGTGATTCTCGGCCAGGTGCTCACCGCGGGCCAGGGGCAGAACCCGGCGCGGCAGGCGTCGATGGCGGCGGGCGTGCCGAAGGAGATCCCCGCCTGGGGCGTCAACCAGGTATGCGGCAGCGGGCTGCGCGCAGTGGCGCTCGCGGCACAGGCGGTCGCCACCGGGGATGCGCGGATCGTGGTCGCGGGCGGGCAGGAATCGATGTCGCGCTCGATGCACGCGCAGAACCTGCGCGGGGGCACCAAGATGGGCGATCTCAGCCTGGTCGATACGATGATCAAGGACGGGCTGACCGACGTGTTCAACGGTTATCACATGGGGATCACCGCCGAGAATCTCGCCGAGAAATACCAGATCACCCGCGGCGAGCAGGACGCATTCTCGGTCGCGTCGCAGAACAAGGCCGAGAAGGCGCGCGCCGAAGGGCGGTTCAGGGACGAGATCGCGCCGGTGACGGTGAAGGGCCGCAAGGGCGACACGATCGTCGAGGACGACGAATATATCCGCAGCGGGGTGACAATCGACAGCGTCTCGGGCGTGCGGCCCGCCTTCAGGAAGGATGGCACCGTCACCGCCGCCAACGCCTCCGGCCTCAACGACGGCGCCGCCGCGCTCGTGGTGACGAGCCGCGAGGAGGCGGAGAAGCGCGGCGCGGCCGTTCTGGCGTCGATCCGAAGCTGGGCGTCGGCAGGCGTCGATCCGTCGATCATGGGGATCGGCCCGGTGCCCGCGAGCCGCCGCGCGCTGGAGAAAGCGGGCTGGAGCGCGGCCGATCTCGATCTGATCGAGGCCAATGAGGCGTTCGCGGCGCAAGCGCTGTCGGTCAACAAGGAAATGGGCTGGGACGCGGACAAGATCAACGTCAATGGCGGCGCGATCGCGATCGGCCACCCGATCGGCGCGTCGGGCGCGCGCGTGCTGACGACGCTGCTTTACGAGATGGCGAAACGCGACGCGAAGAAGGGGCTCGCGACGCTCTGCATCGGCGGCGGCATGGGCATCGCGATGTGCGTCGAGCGCTGAGCCGAGCGCGTTGTTGACCGATCGCCCCACCGCCCTCCGCGCGAGCCTGTTCACCGACCACGCGGCGTCGCGCAACGTGCTGCTGTGGGCGCCCGTGGCGCTCAGCCTCGTCATCCTTCTTGCCGCGGCGGCAGGGCATGGATGGGCTTTGTGGGGGCTCGTCCTCACGCTGCCGGTGCTCGCGCTCGCGCTGGTCGACCTCCTCCAGCACCGCCATTCGCTGCGGCGGACCTATCCCGGCTCGGCGCGGTTCCGCTGGTTCTTCGAGTGGCTGCGGCCCTATCTGCGCTCGTACATCGTCGAGAGCGACCTCGACGGACGGCCGTTCAGCCATGACGAGCGCGCGCTCGTCTATGCCCGCGCCAAGGGGCAGGAGGACGCGCACCCCTTCGGCACCGAGCTGGACGTCTATTCGGGCGAATATGAATGGCTCGCCCATTCGATTCAGCCGTCGGCGAAGGCGGCGGAGGGCGGCCGCGTGCTGGTGGGCACCGACCAGTGCGCCCAGCCTTATTCGGCCTCGCGCCTCAACATCTCGGCGATGAGCTTCGGCTCGCTCGGCGCGCGCGCGATCGAGGCGCTCAACAAGGGTGCGAAGATCGGCGGTTTCTATCACGATACCGGCGAGGGCGGGCTTTCGCCCTATCACCTCAAGCACGGCGGCGATCTCGTGTGGGAGCTGGGCTCGGGCTATTTCGGGTGCCGGACGGGCGACGGCCGCTTCGATCCGGGCGCCTTCGCCGAGAAGGCGCGGATCGAGCAGGTCCGCATGACCGAGATCAAGCTGAGCCAGGGCGCCAAGCCGGGCCATGGCGGGCTGCTGCCGGGCGCCAAGGTCTCCGCCGAGATCGCGGCGACGCGCGGCATCCCGCAGGAGCGCGATTGCCAGTCGCCGGCGGCGCATTCGGCCTTTTCCACCCCGCGTGAGCTGATCGAGTTCGCGGCGCACATGCGCGCGCTTTCGGGCGGCAAGCCGGTGGGGATCAAATTGTGCGTCGGCTATCCGCACGAATTGTTCGCGGTGGTGAAGGCGATGCTCGATACCGGCATCCTCATCGACTTCATCGTGATCGACGGCGCGGAGGGCGGCACGGGCGCGGCGCCGACCGAGCTTTCGAACCGCGTCGGCATGCCCCTGCGCGAAGGGCTGATCCTGGCGCGCAACGCGCTGGTGGGCGCGAACCTGAAGGGCAAGGTGAAGCTCGCGGCGTCGGGCAAGGTGACGAGCGGGGCGTCGGTCGCGATGAACGCGGCATTGGGCGCGGACTGGTGCAATGCGGCGCGGGCGTTCATGTTCGCGCTGGGCTGCGTGCAATCCATGCGCTGCCATACCGACACCTGCCCGACCGGCATCGCGACGCAATCGCCGGCGCGCCAGCGCGGGCTCGTCATCCCCGACAAGGCCGAGCGCGTCGCGCGCTATCACAGGGCGACGATCCACGCGCTGAACGAGGTCGTCGTCGCGGCGGGGCTCGACAGCCCCGACCAGCTCGACCCCGCGAACCTGCGCCAGCGCGTCAACGTCGCCGAGATGCGCGCGATGACCGACATCTACCCGTTCGTCGAGCCGGGCGAGCTGATCGCGGGCGCACGCGACGCGCGGCTCGCCTTCTGGTGGCGGCAGGCGCGCGCGGACAGCTTTCGCCCGCAAGCCGTTGGTTAACGCTTTGGTTACCGTGATCGTCGGATAGCTGATCCCCTGACCGCAAGGGGACCGGCTGCCATGAAGATTTCCGTCCGCGCGCACGAGATCGCGACGCTACTCGATCGCGCGCCCGAGGGCGTCACCACATTGTCGCTCGACTGTTTCGACACCTTGTTGTGGCGCGACGTCCATGCGCCGCGCGACGTGTTCGCGGAGATCGAGGCGCCCGGCGGCGCGGTCGAGATGCGGATGTGGGCCGAAAAGGCGGCGCGGCGCGCGGAGAAGACCCGCACGGATCGCGGCGAGGTCGCGCTGCCCGCGATCTACGAACGGTTCCTGCCCGGTGCCGACCGCACGGCGATCGAGGCGGCCGTCACGCACGAACTCGCCCTCGAGGCGCGGCACTGTTTCGGCTTCGCGCCCACGATCGCGCTGATGCGCGCGGCGCGGGCGAAGGGGCTTCAGGTCATCATCGTCAGCGACACTTATCTCGACGAGGATCAGCTCTCGACGCTGATCGCGCGCGCCGCGGGCGGCGATGTCCGCGCGCTGATCGACCGTATCTTCGTTTCGTCGGCCCATGGCGTGAGCAAGGGCGACGGCCTGTTCCGCCACGTTCTCGATGCGCTCGGCACCCGCCCCGAGGCGATCCTCCATTGCGGCGACAACCGCATCGCCGACCAGGTGGCACCCGACGCGCTGGGCATCCACGGCGCGCACCTCGTCCAGTTCGACGACCGCGCCGTCGAGCGCCTGCGGCTCGAATCGGTCGCCGCCGCGATGATCGAACCGACCTCGCGGGTATCGACGCCGATCAGCCAGCTGCACCGGGCCGAGGTGGCGATGCGGCGCACGGACGATCCGGCCGCCGCGCTGGGGCATGACGTGCTGGGCCCGATCATGCACGCCTTCGCGCAGTGGTTGAAGGATGAGATCGCCGACCTTTCGACGCGGCTCGGAAAGCCCGTCCGCCCGCTCTTCCTGATGCGCGACGGGCACCTGCCGCTTCAGGCGTTCCGCGCTGCCTTCGGCGACGAGGAGGCCGCGCCGGTCGAGATCAGCCGCGTCGTTTCGGTGCGCGCATCGCTCAAGGACACCGAGGCGCTGCGCCGTTTCGTCGTCGACAGGGCCGACCACACGCCGCTGGCGGTCGTCGCAGACCAATTGATGCTCTTCGGGCACGAGGCGAAGAAGCTCACGAAAATGACGCCGCGCGCCTTCTGCCGCGCGGTAACGCGACCCGATATCGCGCGTACGATCATCGCACGCTCGCGCAAGTTCACCGACCGGCTGATCGCGCACCTCGATCGCGCCGGCGTGTCGCACGGCGACGCGGTGATGCTGATCGATCTCGGTTACAACGGATCGGTCCAGAATCTCGTCGAGCCCGTGCTGGTCGAGCGGATGGGGCTCACCGTCGCCGGCCGCTACCTGCTGCTGCGCGAGGAGCAGCGGACCGGGCTCGACAAGAAGGGCCTGCTCGACGTGCGTCATTACGAAGCGCGAATGCTGCACGCCTTGTGCGGCTGCGTCGCGGTGATCGAGCAGCTCTCGACCGTCGCGCAGGGTTCGGTGGTCGATTACGAGAAGGACGGGACGCCGATCCGCAAGGCGGCCGACATCAAGGGCGGTCAGAGCGCAATCCGCGACGCGGTGCAGGATGCCTGTATCGCCTTCGCGGCGAGCGCGGGCCGGCACACGGTTCGGGGATCCGCCGGCGACGATGCCGATGCCGCCCGGCGCTCCGCCGCCGCAGTGCTGGCACGGCTGCTGTTCATGCCATCCGACGCCGAGGCGCGCCTGCTCGAAGCGTTCGACCACGACGTCAACCTGGGCACCAGCGAAGTCGTGCGGCTGCTCGACCCGCAGCAGGCCGCGGACGGGCTGCGGCGCCGCGGGCTCGCCTATATCAACGAAACCGACCGCATGTTCGTGCCCGGCGAACTGCGCAGGCATGGTCTGCCGCTCAACCTCGCATTGTTCTCGTCGAGCCGCTTCGCCTTCGATCTCAGGAACGGCGATTTCGTCGTCGGCGGCATCGATCTGCCCGTCATCCTGATGGGCGGCAGCGAGGGCGGCGTTCATCGGTTCGAGGCCTTTCCGACATCCGACGGATTC
The DNA here is from genome assembly GCA_964639855.1 of uncultured Stakelama sp. Lineage (GTDB taxonomy): Bacteria > Pseudomonadota > Alphaproteobacteria > Sphingomonadales > Sphingomonadaceae > Sphingomonas. The sequence goes on from CAZXFY010000023.1 coordinate 40,792, forward strand.
TACCGACTCGACGTGCCCGTATCGAAGACACGATGGACGCCCGCGATCCAGCTCGGCGCGATCTGCGAATGGGCGCAAGTCGATTCGGCCTCCTGGCACAAGCTCGATGACTTTGGCACACGCCGACCCGCGCGCGGGGCAACCGCATTGCTGATCCCCGACGGGATGGAGGAGCAGGGCGCGGGGCTCTATCGCTGCGGCGAGACGGGCGTCCTCGTGGCGCCGCCGCCCGGCGGCAACGATCCGGTCGTGCTGTCGCTGATCTTTCGCCCGGTGGTGCAGCGCAACGCCGCTATCCAACAGCGCGAGGCGGCGTGATGAGCGACCTCTATCTGCATTCGATGGCCGAATTCGGTGATCTGATCCTCGACGGCCTGCGCCTCGCCGGCGTGCGCGACATCGTGGAGATCGGCGCCGAGTTCGGCGGCATGTCCGCGCGGCTCGCGGAATTCGCGTGCGCGCAAGGCGGCAGCCTCACCAGCATCGATCCCGAGCCCAAGCCCGCCTTCGAGGCATGGCTCGGCGACCACCCCGAAGTAACCCATGTCGCGCAGCCGAGCCTGGAGGCGCTCGCGACCATCGCGGCCGCCGACGCCTGGATCGTCGACGGCGACCACAATTGGTACACCGTCCATCACGAGCTCAAGGCGATCGAGGCGGCGTGCCGGCGCGACGGCAAGCCGCTGCTCGCCTTCCTGCATGATGTCGGCTGGCCATGCGCGCGGCGCGATCTCTATTATGCGCCCGATCGCGTGCCCGCCGAATTCCGCCGGCCCTTCTGCTTCGAGGGCGGCGTGGTGCTGGGCGATCCGGGCCTGCGTCCGGGGCACGGGCTGCGCGGGGCCGGGCAGTTCGCCTGGGCGCTCAGCGAAGGCGGCCCGCGTAACGGCGTTCTGACCGCGATCGAGGATTTCGTCGCCGACGCGCCCGAAGGCACCTATTGCTTCGCCCGCGTTCCGGCGGTGCTGGGGCTGGGCGTGCTGTTCGATGCGCAGGCGCCGTGGAGCCCCGATCTCGCGACCCTTCTCGTGCCCTATCACGAGAACCGGCTGCTGGAGACGCTCGAGATCAACCGTTTGCGGAATTTCCTGAGGGTGCTCGAATGGCAGGACCGCGCGGCGGCGTAACGGCTTTTTAGGCGGTGCGGGAATAGACCCGCCCGCATGACGACGCGCTATCCGCTGATCGCCCCGCGCCCGCCGCGGCTTTCCGAGCATACCGACGCGCTGCGGCGCGTCGAGCAATCGGGCATCTTCTCGAACAACGGCCCGGAGGTGCGCGGCTTCGAGGCCGACGTGACCGCACGGCTGTTCGGCGGCACGGGCGCGAGCCTGGCGGTCGCCAACGCGACGCTCGGGCTGATGGTCGCGATCCGGCAGGCGGCGGCGCCGCGCCTCGCGCCCGGCGCGCTCGCGCTGATGCCCGCGCTCACCTTCGCCGCGACGGCGCAGGCGGCGCAATGGGCGGGGCTGACCCCGCTCGTCGCCGATATCGACCCCGAGACGTGGAGCATCGACCCCGAGGCCGAGGAGCGCCTGCTGCGCGAGCATGGCGACCGGATCGCGGTGGTGGTGCCCTATGCCACGTTCGGCAATGCGATCGACCTCGATCGTTATGCCCGGCTCCAGCGCCAATTCGGGGTGGGCGTGGTGATCGACGCCGCTTCCTCGCTCGGCACGATCGACGAGGCGGGCCGCGGCTTCGCGGCCGACGCGCCGTTCGCCACCGTCTTCTCGATGCACGCCACCAAGACCTTCGCGGTCGCCGAGGGCGGGCTGGTGCACAGCGGCGACGCGCGGCTGATCGACGAATTGCGCGCGATGATCAATTTCGGGTTCGAGGGGCGCCGCAGCGCGACGCTGCCCGGCCTCAACGCCAAGCTGCCCGAAGTGCTGGGGCTGATGGCGCGCGCGAAGCTCGACGAGATCGAGCAGGTATGCGCAGGCCGCGCCGAGGTGGAGGCCGCCTATCGGGAGTCGCTTTCCGGCTTCATGATGCAGAAGCCGCTGGGGCGGCGGCGCGCGATCCAGTTCATGCCGGTGTTGCTCCCCGAAAAGCTCGCCGGGCGCCGCGACGCGATCGTCGAAGCGCTGGAAACGCAGGGAATCGGCTGCGGCCGGTATTTCAGCCCGCATCTCGGCGAGCAGCCCTGGTTCCGCGACACGGCGCTGATCGAGCCGACGCCGGTCGCCGACGCCATCGGCGCGCGGATGCTGTCGCTGCCCGTCACCGACGCGATGACCGCCGACGACGCGCGCACGATCGCCGCGGCGCTGGCGCAGGCCTGCGAGAGCGCGTCGCCGGCGGTGCCCGTGCGGCCGAAGGCGCCGGCGGTCGCATCGATGCTGGTGATCGGCGGCGGGCCGGCGGGAACGGCCCTGCTCGACGCGGCGACCAAACGCGGGCTGCTGCCCGATCTCGCCGCGTCGGGGCTGGTGATGGTCGAGCGAGACGCGATGCTCGGCGGCGGGCGGCTCGGGCGCTACGGCATCAATTCGGACAGCACGGCGGAAACCTTCCTCTCGGCGGTCAAGGACAACGTCCATCCCGAGCTTGCCGCGCTGGTCGATCATCCGGCGGGGCAGGCGGTCGCGCGCTATTCGGGCGCGCTCGGCGTGCCGCTGACGGTCGCCGGGCCGCTGATCCGCGCAATGGGCGATCGGCTCGGCCGGCTCGTCGAGCGGCACGGCGGCACGCTCCTCACCGGGCACGAGGCGATCGAGGCGCGGCAGACCGGCGACGGCTGGAGCGTGCGGCTGCGGCGAATCGCGGACGGCGCCGAGACCGAGCAGCACGCGCGCAACATCGTGATCGCGACCGGCGGGCACCAGCCGCTCGACCGGCTCGCGCGGCAGGAGGTGGCGGGCGTCTCGCTCGTCGGGGCGGCGGGCGACCGGCTCATCCAGTCGGACGAGGTGCTGGGCGTCGGCGGCTATGCCCGCGTCGCCGATCTGCTCTCCGGCAGGCGCGATCCCAAGGTCGTCGTGATCGGCGGCTCGACGAGCGCGATCGCGACGATCGCCCTCCTGCTCAAGAGCACGCCCGCGCTTCCCTGGGGGCCGCAGGCGATCACGCTGCTCCACCGGCGGCCGCTGCGCCCCTTCTATCCCACGCCCGAGGCGGCGCGCGAAGAAGGCTTCACCGATTTCGGGCCGGACGACATCTGCCCCGTGTCGGGCTTCGTCTATCGGCTCGCGGGTTTCCGGCTCGAAGCGCGGGAGCTGGTGCTGCGGATGATGCGCGTCGATGGCCGCACGCCCGAGCCGCGCGTGCGCTTCCATCACCTCACGGGCGACGATGCCGAGGCGCGCGCGGCGCTCGACGAGGCCGATCTGGTGATCGCCGCCCTGGGCTATCGCCCGCGCGCGCTGCTGCTCAAGGACGCGGCGGGCGCGCGCATCGCGCTCGCGGCGGACGGCGACGCGGCGATGGTCGACGGGCATTGCCGCATCGTCGGCGGCGACGGCCTGCCGGTGGCGAACGCGTTCGGGATCGGGCTGGCGGCCGGGTTCGTGCCGTGGGGGCATATGGGCGGCGAGAAGAGCTTCGTCGGGCAGGCCAACGGCCTGTGGCAATGGCAAAACGATGTCGGGCTGATGATCGTCGATCAGGTGCTGGCCGAGCAGGCGCGCGCGGTCGCATGAGCGCCCCCGCCGTCAGCGTCGTCATGGCCGCCTACAAGGGGAGCGCCTGGCTGCCCGAGACGCTGGCGAGCTTGCAGGCGCAGCGTTTCGGCGATTTCGAGGTGATCGTCGTCGACGATTGCTCGCCCGACAATACGCTGGAGGTGCTGCGCGCCTGGCCGGACCGCCGCTTGCGCGTGATCGCGGCCGAGGAGAATCAGGGCCCGGTGCGCACCCGCAATCGCGCCTTCTCGCTCGCGCGGGGGCGCTATATCGCCGCGCTCGATCAGGACGATCTGTGCCTGCCCGAACGCTTCGCGCGGCAGGTCGCCTATCTCGACGCGCACCCGGACGTGGTGCTCGTCGGCACGGCGGCGGGAACCTTGTGCGACGGCGTCGCGGCACCCTCGGGCCACGAGCCCGTCACGACGCCGCTGCTGATCGAATGGCTGCTCGCCATCCGCAACCCGCTCGTCTGGTCGTCGGTGATGCTGCGTACCGACGCCGCGCGGCGGCTCGATCCCTTCACGCGGCCCGAAATCCTCTATGCCGAGGATTTCGATCTCTATCACCGCATGAGCAAGCTTGGCCGGATCGCGCGGCTCGATGAGGAACTGCTCCTCTATCGCGTCCATGAAGGCGGCGCCTCGCAGCGTTACCACGACACGATGATCGCCAACGCGACGCGCGTGCTCGCCGAGGCGCATCGCGACCGGCTGGGGGACGAGGCGGACGCCGCCGCCGACTTGATCGCGCGGCATGTGATGGCGGGCGATCCGGTGCCCGACCGCGCCACGCTGATGCGGCTCGGCGGCATCATCCGCGCGGCGCAGGAGGCATTCATCGCGGACCGTGGGGCCGCGGGCGATGATCTCGCGCTGATCCGCTGGGAGACGGCGAAATTGTGGGGCCGGATCGCGCGCGCCAATCTGCGCGCGGGCGCGATCGGGATCGGCGATGCGGTCGCGGCGCGGCTCGACCATATGGGGTTGGGCTATTCGCGCGCCGACGAGATCGTGCTCGCGCGGCTGATCGGCGGCACGCGGGGATTGCGGCAGGCGGGGTGATCCGAATTGCGCTCCCGCGCAAGCAGGAGCACGGGAAGCTCAAGCCGTCTCCGCGAGCGCCAGCGTGCCCATCGGCCCCGCCTGCCCGCCCAGCGCGGGGGCGACGATATAGGGGCCGTCGGGCAGTGTGAGATAGCCCGCGAGGCTCGCGACGAGCGCGGCCTCGATCCGCGCGATGAGGTGCGGCTGGCCGGTCGGCACGCCGCCGCCGATCGCGATGCGCATCGGCCCGGTGCCGCAGACGATCGCATGGCAGAGCTTGGCGATGGCATCGACGACCGGCTCCCAGACAGGATCGTCCCTTGCGATGGCCGAGACGTGCCGCGCGCCGATCCGCGCCTTGACCGCGCTGCCCGAGGCGAGGCCCTCGACGCAATCGGGATGGAACGGGCACACGCTCGCGAAGCCGTCGCCGTCGCCGGCGCGCCGCGGCACGCGGACATGGCCCAGCTCGCTATGCCCGATCCCGCGCGTCGGCCTGCCCGCGACGATCAGCCCGACGCCGATCCCGGTGCCGACCGTCATATAGGCGAAATCGGCGAGCCCCTGCCCCGATCCCCAGCGGATCTCGGCGAGCGCGGCGGCATTGACGTCGGTATCGAACGCGACCGGCACGTCGATCCCCCCGTCGATCGCGCCGACCACGTCGGTCTTCGCCCAGCCCGGCTTGGGCGTGACCATGATATGGCCGTAGGTCGCCGAACCGGGATGCAGATCGACCGGGCCGAAGCTGGCTATCCCCAGCGCGCGGAAGCCGTGCGCGGCCCGCCAGCGACCGAGCACCGCGCGGATCGCGCCGAGCGTTTCGGCAGGCGTGGTGGTCGGTACGCGCTCCTCGGCGATCACCGCGCCGGGCCCGTGCCCCAGCACGCACACGCATTTGGTGCCGCCGAGTTCGACGCCCGCGAGCGGCGCCGCGCTCACCGGGCCCCCGTGCGCGGCATCGCGACGCTCGTGATCCTCATTCCGCTATTCCCCTCCTGGCACGGCCGGGGCCGCCCGCCCCCTTGCGCGCGATCCGCGCATTTACACAAACCGAATTTCCTTAATTGCGCAAGGGCCGCGCCCGCTTGCGCTGTTACCGCTACCTGACGCACAAGGCGGGAGGGGAGGCAAGACATGCACGATCGCACCCGCGTGGTGATCCTGGGCGGCGGCACGGCAGGGTGGATGACGGCGGCGGGGCTCGCGCGCCTGCTGCCGCAGGTCGATGTGCGGCTGATCGAATCGGCGGAGATCGGGATCGTCGGCGTGGGCGAGGCGACGCTGCCGCACCTGCGCGCCTTCGTCGAGACGCTGGGTATCGACGAAGCCGAGTTCATGCGCACCACGCATGCCACCTACAAGCTCGGCATCGCGTTCGAGAATTTCGGACGAATCGGCGATTACTATCTCCATCCCTTCGGCACGTTCGGCAGCGAGTTGGCGGGCGTGGGCTTTCACCATTATTGGCGGCGGATGCACGCGGCGGGGCGCGCGAAGCGGATCGGCGCCTATTCGTTCCCCGTCGCGCTGGCCGAGGCGCGGCGCTTCGCCCGGCCCACGCCGGACGGCGACCCGCTGACCTCGACCTACGGCTATGCCTATCAGTTCGACGCCACCAAATTCGCGCCCTATCTGCGTGATTACGCGACCGCGCGCGGCGTGCAGCGCACCGAGGGCAAGGTGGTGCGCGTCGAGCAGCATCCCGAAACCGGCGACGTCGCCGCGCTGCACCTCGAATCGGGCGGGCGGATCGAGGGCGACCTGTTCGTCGATTGCTCGGGCTTTCGCAGCCTCCTGCTCGGCGGCACCCTGGAGGCGGCGTGGGAGGACTGGTCGCACTGGCTGCCATGCGATCGCGCCGCGGCGCTCCCCTGCACCTCGCCGGAGGGCGATATAGAACCGCTGACCCGCGCGATCGCGATGCCCCACGGCTGGCGCTGGCGCATCCCGCTCCAGCATCGGGTGGGCAACGGCTATGTCTATTCGAGCGCGCATCTTTCCGACGACGATGCGTGCGCGGCGATCCTCGGCGCGGTCGAAGGCACGCCGATCGCCGATCCGCGCGTGCTGCGCTTTCGCGCCGGGCGGCGGGCACGGACCTGGGTGAAGAATGTGGTGGGGATAGGCCTCGCCTCGGGGTTCCTCGAACCGCTCGAATCGACCAGCCTCTATCTCGCGCAGGCCGCGATCACCGGGCTGGTCGAATTGTTCCCCGAGCACGGCCGCCCCACCGATGCCGATCGCGACGCGTTCAACCGCGCGATCGACCTGGAGCATGACCGCATCCGCGACTTCCTGATCCTCCATTATCACGCCACGACGCGCGACGATTCGGAGTTCTGGAATCACGTCCGCACGATGCGCGTGCCCGACAGCCTGCACGAGAAGATCGCGATGTTCCGCGCCTCGGGCCGCGTCGCCAAGTATACAAAGGGCCTGTTCCTCGAGCCGAGCTGGGTCGCGGTCTATCTGGGGCAGGGCATTGTGCCCGAACGGTGGGACCAGCGCGCCGATCTGCCCGGCGATGCGCAGCTCGACCGCGCGCTGGCCAGCCTCGAATCGGCGATCGGCGCGGGTGTGGCGGCAACCCCCGGCCACCGCGCCCAGCTCGCCGCGCACCATGCGGAGATCGCGACGTGAGCGAAAGCGCGATCCGCAGCATCGCGGTGCTGGGCGGCGGGATCGTCGGGCTGTCGGCGGCATGCGCCTTCGCCCGCGCACTGCCGGGGACGCGCGTGACGCTGATCGCCGCCGCGCCCGACCCTGCGGCGCTCGCCGAGCGCGCGATGGCGATGCAGCCCTCGGCCAACGCCTTTCACGACGCGCTCGGGATCGACGAGGCTGGACTGCTCCGGCGCGCGGGCGCGACGCATCGGCTGGGCACCGCCTTCACCGGCTGGTCCGCCGATGGCGCCGGCTGGCTCCATTGCCACGGCGCGCACGGCCCACGCGATCAGGCGCATTTCCATCAGCATTGGCTGATCGCGCGGCGCGCGGGCGACGAGACGCCCTTCCACGCTTGCGCCCCCGCCGCCGCGCTCGCGATCGCCGGCCATTTCGCGCAGCCGAGCGACGACCCCGCATCCCCGCTCGCCGACGTGGATTATGCGCTGCGCGTCGATCCGGCCGCCTATGCGGCGCACCTCACCGCCCTCGCGAAGCACCTGCGCGTCGAGATCGTGCCCGGCGCGCTGGGAAGCGTCGCGCATCGCGACGGGGGTGTGGCCGCACTGCTGCTCGACGACGGGCAACGGATCGAGGCCGACCTGTTCGTCGATGCGGGCGGCCCCGCGGCGCCGCTCCTCTCGACGCTCGACGACGGGTTCGAGGCGTGGGGCGACGCGCTGCCGTGCGACCGGCTGCTCCTCGCCGAGCCGCAGCCGCCCGCGCTCGGGCTGGTCGATGAGCGGCACGCGGCGGCGTGCGGCTGGTGGTGGCTCAGCCCCGGCCGCGCACGCACCGATATCGGGTTCGCCTTTTCCTCGGCGCTGACGACCGAGGACGAAGCCGCGCGCACGCTCCGGGCCGATGCGCACACCATGCCGCGCGAGACGATCGCGATCCGCCCCGGCCGGCGCCCGCGAAGCTGGATCGGCAACGTGCTCGCGATCGGCGATGCGGCGGTGGCGCTCGATCCGCTCGCGGGTGCCAATCTCGCGCTGGCGCACAGCGCGATCCTGCGCGCGATCGAGCTGCTGCCCGACCGCTCGATGCCGCCGCCGCTCCTCGCCGAGTTCAACCGCCGCACCGCCGACGAAACCACGCGCGCCCGCGATTTCACCGCCGCTTTCTATCGCGCCGGCGGCGTGCTCCAACAGGCGCTCGACGGCCGCGCCCCGCCCGAAAGCCTCGCGCTCACGCTCCGCCAGTTCACCGGGCGCGGGCATCTGCCGCATTTCGAGGAGGAGCCGTTTTCGCGCGACGACTGGCTGGCGGTCCTGCTCGGCATGGGCGTGATGCCCGAGCGTGGGGACCCGGCCGCGCAGGCCATGCCCGCCGATACGCGCCGCGCGATGCTGCGCCACGCGATCGAGCGGGCGCGCTCGGCGCCGCGCGTCGCGCCCCCGTATCGGGATTTCCTGGCGCGCGCGATCGGCGCAAAGGCGGGGTGACGCGGGGAACGAGGCTGCGTAAAGACCAGGGCGGCGCGCCCCACGGAAAGGAAGTAGATGGCCGACGAATCGAACGTCCAGTTTTCGGAGCGCGAGGCGCTGCTGTTCCATTCGGACGGCCGCCCCGGCAAGATCGAGATCATCGCCTCCAAGCCGATGGCGACCCAGCGCGACCTGGCGCTCGCCTATTCGCCCGGCGTCGCGGTGCCGGTGCAGGCGATCGCGGACGACCCGGCCAAGGCATATGATTATACCGCCAAGGGCAATCTGGTCGCGGTGATCTCCAACGGCACCGCGATTCTCGGCATGGGCAATCTCGGCGCGCTCGCCTCCAAGCCGGTGATGGAGGGCAAGGCCGTCCTCTTCAAGCGCTTCGCCGATGTCGATGCGATCGACCTCGAATTGAAGACCGAGGACGTCGACAAGATCATCGCCGCGGTCGAATTGCTCGAGCCCAGCTTCGGCGGGATCAACCTCGAGGACATCAAATCCCCCGAATGTTTCATCATCGAGCAGACGCTTCGCGAGCGGATGAACATCCCGGTTTTCCATGACGACCAGCACGGCACCGCGATCATCGCCGCGGCGGGCCTTATCAACGCGCTCCACCTGACGGGGCGCGACATCAAGACGACGAAGTGCGTGATGCTGGGCGCGGGCGCGGCGGCGATCGCCTGCGCGGAGCTGATCAAGGCGATGGGCCTGCCCAACGACAACCTGCTGATGCTCGATCTCAAGGGCGTGATCTATCAGGGCCGCGAGGACGTGAACCAGTGGAAGTCCGCGCACGCCGTCGCTACGGACAAGCGCACGCTCGCCGATGCGCTCGACGGCGCCGACGTGTTCCTGGGCCTCGCCTCGGCCAATTCGCTGCCGCCCGAATTGCTCAAGACGATGGCGCCCAACCCCATCATCTTCGCGATGGCGAACCCCGATCCCGAAATCTCGCCGCCGCTCGCCAAGGAAGCGCGGCCCGACGCGATCATCGCCACCGGCCGGTCGGACTATCCGAACCAGGTCAACAACGTGCTCGGCTTCCCCTTCATCTTCCGCGGCGCGCTCGACGTGCGCGCGAGCGCGATCAACGACGCGATGAAGATCGCCGCGGCCGAGGCGCTCGCCGCCCTGGCGCGCCAGCAGGTGCCCGAGGAGGTCGCCGCCGCCTACGGCACGCAGCACAGCTTCGGCCCCGATTACATCATCCCCGCCCCCTTCGATCCGCGGCTGATCGAGGAGATTCCCGTCGCGGTCGCCAGGGCGGCGATGGAATCCGGCGTCGCGACACGGCCGATCGAGGATATGGACGCCTATCGCCAGGCGCTGCGCGGCCGCCTCAACCCGACGACCGCCGTGCTCACCCTCGCTTATGAAGGCGCGCGCGCGCAGCCCAAGCGCGTCGTCTTCGCCGAGGCGGAGGAAGAGGTGGTGCTGCGCGCCGCGATCGCCTTTCGCGACGGCGGCTACGGCACGCCGGTGCTGGTCGGGCGCGACGAGGTGGTCGACAAGCTCAGGGCGCTCGGCGTCGACGATGCCGAAAGCTACGAGCTGCACAACAGCCGCCATTCGCCGCTCGTGTCGAAGATGGTCGATTTCCTCTACGAGCGGCTTCAGCGCCGCGGCTATCTGCGCCGCGATTGCGAGCGGATGGTCAACCAGGACCGCAACATCTTCGGCGCGCTGCTGCTCCAGCTCGGCGAGGCCGATGCGATGATCACCGGCGTCACGCGCACCTACGCGCAGACGACGCGCGAGCTGCGCCGCGTGATCGATCCCGCGCCGGGCCGCACGCCGTTCGGCATCCACATCCTGGTCGGGCAGAGCCACACCGTCTTCATCGCCGACACGACGGTGAACGAACGCCCCAGCGCGACCGAGCTTGCCGACATCGCCGAGCAGACCGCGCAGGTCGCGCGCCGCATGGGCCACGAGCCGCGCGTCGCCTTTCTCAGCTATTCGACCTTCGGCAATCCGGAAGGCCGGTGGCTCGAAAATCTGCGTCAGGCGGTGCATGTGCTCGAGGAGCGCGACGTGGGCTTCGAGTTCGAGGGTGAGATGGCGCCCGATGTCGCGCTCAACCCGCGTCAGCTCGCCAATTACCCGTTCGCGCGCCTTTCCGGCCCCGCCAACGTGCTCATCATGCCGGGGCTGCAATCGGCCAACATCTCGGCCAAATTGCTGCGCGAGCTGGGCGGCGATTCGATGATCGGCCCGATGCTGATCGGCATGGAAAAACCGGTCCAGATCGCCCCGATGACGTCGAGCGCGAGCGAGCTGGTGACGCTGGCGGTGCTCGCCGCGGGAGGAATCGCGCAATAGAGCGACGTGCCTTAAATCAGAACCGTTCGTTCCCGGACTTGATCCGGGGTTGTCGAAGCACCGTCCTTTTCCCGCCGTGGAAAAGAAAAACGGCCCTTCGACAAGCTCAGAGCCTGCCCCGGCGAAGGCCGGGGGCGAACGGTGTTGGGGCAGATTAAACGCACGTTGCTCTAACGCGCGCGCCGGCGCCTTACACCGCGCGCGTCACCCTCGGCCTCGCGGCCCGGCGCGATCCCCGGCGGCGCATCATTGCCGGGCACCAGAATGCGCCCGAAGAACAGCTTGACGAGCAGGAACGCCACGCCCGCACCCGCGACCATCGCCGCATGCAGCCCCCAGAAATGAAGCGGCGGCATCGTCTCCAGCCAGCCGCCGATCCAGCCGACCAGCGTGTTCGCGCCGAACAGGAAGAGATAATAGATGCCGATCATCGTCGCCGAGAAGCGCGGCGGCGCGGCGCGCGCGTAGAGCGCGAGGCTGACGGGAAAGACGTTCGCGAAGCCGATCGCGTTGAGCACATGGACGGCGAGCGCGATGCCGAGCCCCACCCTGGTACCGGTCGCTTGCCCATGCGCCGCGGCGATCGCGAGCAATGCGAACGCGCTCGACGAGATCAGGAACCCGATCGCGCATTTGGCGAGTTCGTCGGGCTCGCGCCACCGCGTCGCCCACCAGCGCCAGAAGGCGACCGCGCCGACGAGAAACACGACCGACACGATCGAATCGAGCGTCAGCAGCCACGTCGTCGGCAGCCTGATGCCCAGGAAGACGAGATCGTAGCTGCGATCCGCCCAGACGAGATAGGCGTTGAACAGCTCCTGGTTGCCGACCGCGCCGATCGCGAGCACGGGGATGAGCAGCACGAGGAGCACGACCGCCCAGCGCTCCCGCCCCGACAGCGCGGGCGCGCGGGCGGCGCTGCGCCCGGTTCGGGGCGGCACCGCGCCCGAGGGCAGGTATTTGCGGCCCGCAAGATAGATGCCGAGCCCGATCAGCATGCCGACGCCCGCCGCGCCGAAGCCCCAGTGCCAGCCGACCTTCTCGCCCAGCGTGCCGCATACCAGCGGGGAGACGATCACGCCCACGCTGATCGCGATGTAATAGATCTGGAACGCGTCGGCGCGGCGCAGATCGGCGGGCGGATAGAGATCGCCCACCTGGCTCGCGAGATTGCCCTTGAAGCAGCCCACGCCGAGCACGAGGCACAGCAAGGCGAGCAGGAACGAGACGTCGAACGCCATCAGGAAATGCCCCGCCGCCATCAGCAGCGCGCCGACGACGACGGTGCGCGTCTTGCCGAGCAGGCGATCGGCGATCAGCCCGCCCGCGATCGGCGTCAGATAGACAAGGCTGGTATAGAGCCCGAAGATCGCCGAGGAGAGCGGCTGGACATCGAGCGGCCCGTAGACGCTCTCGAGCGCGCCGCGGAACGGCACGAAGGCGGCGATATTCTCGACATGGCCGGGCAGCAGAAGCTGCTTGACCATGTAGAGCACGAGCAGCGCCTGCATCCCATAATAACTGAACCGCTCCCAGGCTTCGGCGAAGGCGAGATAATAGAGGCCGACCGGATGACCGAGGAACGTGCCCTGCGGCGGGATGCCGTGTTCGGTCGCGGGCAGCGCTTCCATCTCCTCGATCGCCAAGCCCGCTCTCCCCGTCCGTTTGCGGGCAGACCCTAACGGCGGTTGATGGTTGAGCAAGACCCGAAACCCGTTCGTGCTGAGCTTGTCGAAGCACCGTCCTTTTCTCTACGCAGGGATAGGGCCCTACAAGCCCAAGGCGAACGGATGGGGATCCTCACATGGCAACCGCAGCATCTCCAGCGACGACGCAGGACCGCGCCTTTTTCGGCCACCCGAAGGGGCTCGCCTATCTCGCCTTCACCGAGGCGTGGGAGCGCTTTTCCTATTACGGCATGACCGCGCTCGTCGTGCTCTACATGGTCCAGCAGCTTCTGCTGCCCGGCCATGCCGAGCATGTCCTCGGGCTCGATTGGCTGCGCGGCCTGCTCGGCGTGCCGCCCGGCGGCAGCAACCAGGCGCTCGCCTCGCTCATCTTCGGCTGGTATTCGGGGCTCGTCTATTTCACCCCGATCATCGGCGGCTTCGTCGCCGACCGCTGGCTCGGCACGCGCAACACGGTGATCCTGGGCGCGGGCCTGATGAGCGCGGGCCATATCGCGATGGCGTTCGACGCGAGCTTCCTGATCGCGCTGCTGCTGCTCATCCTCGGTTCGGGTGCGCTCAAGGGCAACATCTCGGCGCAGGTCGGGCGGCTCTACCCGGCGGCCGAGGAATCGCGGCGGATGCAGGGCTACACGATCTTTTCCGCCGCGATCAACGTCGGCGCGGTGGCGGGGCCGCTCGTATGCGGGCTGCTCGCGGCGACCTATGGCTGGCATGTCGGCTTCGGCTGCGCGGGCGCGTTCATGATCCTCGCGATGCTGATCTATCTTGCGGGCGTGCGCCATCTTCCCGCCGATCGCGGCCCCGCCGAGCGGATCGTCCATCCGCCGATGACGCCCGCGGAGAAGCGCCGTACCTGGCTGCTGATCGTGGTGATCGCGCTCACCATTCTCCCCAACATCGCCTATCCGATGATCTGGAATGTCGGCATCCTGTGGGTGGACCAGCACGCGTCGCTCGCGACGCCGCTCGGCGACATTCCCGCCGCCTGGTTCAACTCGATCGACGCTTTCGTCAGCATCGTCGCGGCGCTTCCGCTCGTCGTCCTGTGGCGGTGGCAGGCGCGGCGCGGCAGCGAAGCGAGCGATATCGGCAAGATCGGCATCGGCGCCGCGCTCGCGGGCGCCTCGGCCGCCCTGTTCGCGGCGCTCTCGGCGATCTACCTTCCCGGCAAGGTGCCCGCTTTGCTCGCCATATTGCCCTTCGCCGGCATGGGCGTCGCCTTTCTGTGGTTCTGGCCGACCCTGCTCGCGCTCATCTCGCAAGCCGCCCCGCCCAAGGTGAACGCGACGCTGATGGGCGGCGCCTTCCTGTCGCTCTTCGCCGGATCGGTGCTGATGGGCTGGGTCGGCAGCTTCTATGCGGGGCTGGGGCCGGTCGCCTTCTGGCTCGTCGATGCTGCGATCGGCGTTGCGGGCGGGCTCGTCATCCTCGCTGTCCGCCGTCCGCTCACCCGCGCGCTGGAGCCGGGGGGCTGAGTCACTTTCCCGGCGGCACGTGCTGCGCCTGGGTATAGACGACCTGCCAGCGGCCGTCGCGCTTCGCCCAGACGTCGACGAAGCGCAGCCGCACCTTATAGGGCTTGCCCTCGCTCGTGCCGCGCGCATCGACGACGCCGCCCAGCACCGCGCCATTGTCCCACACACGCTCGACGGACTGCTGAATCGTGAACGGCGCGAAGCTGAAGCCTTCGGCGGTATAATCGCGGATGAAATCGGCCTTGGTCTCGGTCTCGCCGCTCGAATTGACGAGCAGGTAATCGTCGGCGAGCAGCCGGTCGAGCGCGGCGCCGTCACCCTCCACCTGCGCGGCATCGAACGCGCGCGCCGCCGCCGCGAGATCGGGCGGCAGATCGGGATAATCCGGCATGTCGGCGCGCGTCGTCGCGAGCAGCAGCGGTAGCAGCAATGCGATCATTCAACCCTCCTCGATCCTCCCCCGAATCGCCCCATTTCGCTTTCGTTCGGAGCTGCGAATCCCTATATGCTCGGTCATGAGCGACACTCCCAGGCAGAATGACTACGGCGCCGAATCGATCAAGGTGCTGAAGGGCCTCGACGCCGTGCGCAAGCGGCCGGGCATGTATATCGGCGACACCGACGACGGATCGGGCCTTCACCATATGGTGTTCGAGGTCTCCGACAACGCGATCGACGAGGCGCTGGCCGGCCATTGCGACCGGATCGAGATCACGCTCAACCCGGACGGATCGGTGTCGGTCTTCGACAATGGCCGCGGCATCCCG
>CAZXFY010000024.1:0-54583 GCA_964639855.1 uncultured Stakelama sp.
TCGACCATCTCGCCCGCCTGGACGTTGTCGAGGCCGTGGATGCGGGCGATGCCGTCACCCACCGAGAGCACGGTGCCGGTTTCGGAGACCTGGGCCTCGGTGCCGAAGCTGGCGATCTGGTCCTTGATGACCTTCGAGATTTCTGCGGCGCGGATATCCATGTGGTGCTGCCTTAGCCTTTCATCGCGTGCGCGAGGGAATTGAGACGGGTGCGGATCGAGCTGTCGATCATCTGGCTGCCGATGCGGACCTTGAGCCCACCGAGCAACGAGGCGTCGACCGCGCAATCCATGGCGACGTCACGGCCGAGCCGCTGGCGGAGCGCCTGTTTGAGCGCATCGACCTGATCGGCGGAAAGCGGGTGGGCCGAGGTGACTTCCGCCGTGGTTTCGCCGCGATGATGCGCGGCGAGCGCGCGGAAGGCGCGGATGATCGCGGGGAGCTGCGCCAGCCGGCGATTCGCGGCGAGGACGCCGAGGAAGTTCGTCGTCGTCGCATCGAGCTTCATCGCCTGCGCGGTGGCGGCAACGGCCTTGCCCGCCTCGGCGCGCGAGACCAGCGGGCTCGTCGTCAGCCGCTTGAAATCCTCCGATTCGGCGAGCGCCTGCGAGACGGCGGCGAGGCCCGATTCGATCGTGTCGATCGCTTTGGCGTCGCGCGCCAGCTCGAACAGGGCGGTCGCGTACCGCCCCGCCAAGCTTGCCTGAATACCGCCGGACATCTCCACGGACGCGGGTTCCTCTATGGACAGACTGAAAGTGGCCCCATGCAAAAACAGGGCGCCGAAGCGCCCCGGCCATGGGTTGCGCGGCTGCTAGCATCGGGGGCTGCGCGATGCAAGCGCGCGGGGGCGTGGCGCCCGCGCGCGCGATTTGACCGGCGCCTGTGGGGCGCATAACGTTCCAACGCCATGAGATTTCACCCGATCGCGGCGGGGATCGCAGCCGGTGCCGCCCTGATCGCGTCGCCGCCCGTCGCGGCCGAGACGCACGCGGCGCGGTCGGCGCATTTCACCGTCTACAGCGACGGCGGCAAAGACGATCTCACCGAATTCGCCGAGCGGCTCGAGCAATTCGCCTGGCTGATGCGGCTGCTCGCGGGCGCCGAGCCGGACGAGACGGCGGTGCGGCCGTTGCCCGTCTTCCTGTTCGACAGCGCCGACGACGTGCAGGACGCGCTCGGCGTGGATGCCGATATCGCAGGGTTTTACGAGGCGACCCCGCGCGGCGCGCTGATGGTCGCGAGCCGCGATCGCCGGGGGCGGTTCGGCGACACGACCGATCACGCGCTCGTGGTGATGTTCCACGAAGTCGCGCACCATTTCATGCTGCGCAACTTTCCGGCCGCCTACCCCGCCTGGTTCGTCGAGGGCTTCGCCGAGCTCTATTCGACGGTGCAGTTCGAGCGCAGCGGCAAGATCACCATCGGCGAGCCGCTGCCCGGCCGGCTGCGAACGATCGCGCGGCTCGGCCTGATGCCGCTCGACAAACTGCTGGCGGGGCCGCCGCAGGGCCTCTCCGATACGGACATGGCGCGCTATTATTCGACCGCGTGGCTGCTCAGCCATTACCTGCGCATCGGCGGCGAGCGCAAAGGCGAGCTCGACGCCTATCTGCGCGCCGTGGCCAAGGGCCAGCCATCGGTCGCAGCGGCGAATGCGGCGTTCGCGGGCGGAATCGACGGGCTGGAGAAGGACCTGCGCCGCTACAGCCGCCGCGCCGCGCTGCATTATTACGAGGTGAAGGGAATCGCGGCGGCGCGCGTGCCGGTGACGATTGCGCCGATGCCCGAGAGCTTCGATGCGCTCTATCGCGACCAGGTGCGCTGGATGACCATGCCGCAAGGCGAGCGGCAGCAGGCGTTCGTCGACGACGTGCGCCGGATCGCGCCGCGTTTTCCGGGCGACGCCTTCGCGCTCTCGTTGCTCGCCGAGGCGGATTATGCGGCGGGCGACCTCGACGCCGCCGAGCGCGCCGCCGATGCCGCGGTCGCCGCCGATCCGAACGACATCCGCGCCTGGGTGCGCAAGGCGGTGATCGCGATGGACCGGGCCGGGAAGGCGAAGCCCGAGGCGGCCGAGGCGCTGTGGCGCGCCGCCAAGGACGACATCGTCGCGGGAAACCGCGCCGATCACGACGCGCCGCAGCCGCTGATCGCCAATTATCATCTCTATCTCAGGATGGGCGAGCGGCCGAACGACACCGCCTTTTCCGGACTCATGCGCGCCTTCGATCTGCTGCCGCAATGCGCCGCGCTGCGGATGGAGGCCGCGTTCGCGCTGGCGATGCGCGGCCGGAAGGACGAGGCCGCGGCATTGCTGGCGCCGCTCGTCAACGACCCGCACGACAGCCGTATGCGCGAGGCGGCGCGCAGCGCGCGTGCAGCCTTTTTGCGGGGAACCGTGCCGACACGGACGACGCACTGAAACGAGGAGACGCATCATGCCCGCCGGCCGAATGATCCGGATGACGATGGACGACGGCGCGGAAATCGAGGTCTATCATGTCGAGCCCGAGGGCGAGCGGCGCGGCGGGCTGATCGTCGTGCAGGAGATTTTCGGTGTGACCGAGCATATCCGCGAGGTTGCCGACGATTATGCAGGCGACGGATACGAGGTGCTGGCCCCCGCCCTGTTCGACCGCGAGGCGCCGGGGTTCGAGAGCGGCTATGAGGGCGGCGATCGGCAGCGCGCGATCGCGCTCGCGCGCAAGCACTCGCTCGACCGGTCGGTGCGCGATGTCGGGAGCTGCGCCGCGGCGCTGGCGGGCAAGGGGCCGGTGTTCGTGGTCGGCTATTGCTATGGCGGGTCGGTCGCGTGGCTCGCGGCGACGCGGCTCGAATCCGTCGCGGCGGCGTCGGGCTATTACGGGCGGTTGATCCCCGGGCATCTCGACAAGACGCCACGGGCGCCGGTGATCCTCCATTTCGGCAGACACGACGCGAGCATCCCCATGGCCGAAGTGCAGAAGGTGATCGATGCCGATCCGCCGATGACGCGCATCTGCCTCTACGATGCCGGGCACGGCTTCAACTCGGACCGGCGCCGCGATTATCATGCGCCCTCGGCCGAACTCGCGCGTGAGCGCACGCTCGAGCTGTTCCGCGCGAACGGCGGGTGATTATTGCCCGCCGAGCGAGCGGAGAAGGAACTGGCGGAGATGCTCGGTGCGGCCGGGCGAGGGCGCGGCGAGCACGGTGCGCGCGTGCGGGGGCAGATGGTCGGCGGCGGCGGGCGCATCCTCGCCGAAGATGTAGTGATCGAGCCATTGGCGCCAGGCGGCGCGTTCCGGCGCGGGAAGATCGCGCATCGCGAGCAGGGCGTGGATCATCGCCGGGAAGGGCGAGATGTCGGGATAGCCCCACCAGTAATTGACGAGGACGTTGAGCGGCCCCGCCGCCCGCACGTCATGCCACCACAGGCCGGGGATGAAGATCGCGTCGCCTGGCTCCAGCTCGGCGGTGCGGGCATGGGCCAGCGCCTCGGCAAAGCGCGGGTAACGCGCCAGATCGGGCGCGGCGAGATCGACCATGCTCGCGGGCTGCCCCGCCATCGTCACATCGAGCGGGCCGACATAGAGGTTGGCGATCTGATCGGGCGGAAAGAGCGTGAAGCGGCGGCGGCCAGCGACGACGCAGGCGATATTGCCCGAGAGGTCGTAATGCGTCGAGACATGGGTGGCGTTGCCGATCCACACGCGCGCCACGGCATCGGCGGCGGGAAGATCGAGCGGGTTGGCGTCCGTCCAGCCGGGAAGGTGATCGGCCGTGGCGGCGGCGCCCGCATAGACGGCGGGCGGATGCGGATCGCTTTCCAGCTCGAGCAGCTTGGCGAGGAGCAATTTGACCGGCGCGCGGTCCCGGGTGAAATTGAAGCCGGCCATGTCGTCGCGGTAGAAGAAGCGGCCGCCGATCTCGGGCGGGCCGATCATCACGCTCGCCGGCGCGTCGCTCGCGAAGGCGGCGACATAATCGGCGATCGCGCGCGTGCCGCCCCGCCCCGCCGCGACCGCGGGCCAATCCGCCACGTGGCCGCGCAGCACCACGGGACAATAGGCGGGGACGATCTCCCGCGCGAAGGTTTCGGCATCGACCGGGCCGCGCTCTTCGAGCGGCGCGGGTTCGGGGGCAGCGGCGACGGTCACGCCGGGGCGACGCGATAGTGGTCGATCATCGGCACCAGCACACGCTCCATCGCCGCATAGCCCTGGGGTGTCGGGTGAACGCCGTCATCGGCCATTCCGGGCTTCATCGCGCCCTCGGGCGTGGCGAGGACGGGGGTGTAATCGACGAAGGTCGCGCCCGCCCCTTCCGCATAGCCCTTGATCCACTGGTTGAGGAGGCGGATCGAAGGGGTGACTTCGAGGCCGGGACGCCACGGAAAGGCGGCGGCGGGCGGGATCGAGGCGAGCAGCACGTCGATTCCCGATGCCTGCGCCACCTCCGTCATCATGCGCAGGTTGTCCTGCGTCTGCGCCTTCGTCATCGGGCCGGTATTGCCGGCAATGTCGTTGGTGCCGGCCATGATGTGTACCGCCCGGGGTTTCAGATGCACGACATCGGCCATCATGCGGAGCACCATTTGCGGGGTCGTCTGGCCGCTGATGCCGCGGCAGACATGATCGGTGGCGGCGAAGAAGGCGGGATGCTTGCTTTTCCAGCCCTCGGTGATCGAATCGCCCATGAAGACGACGCCGACCGGCTTGCCCGAGGCGATCAGCGCGGCATTCTCGTCCGCATATTTGCCGAGCCAGGGGAAATCCTCGCGCATCTGCTTCTCGCGATCGGTTTCCGCGAAAGCGGGCGCGGCGGCGAGCGCGGGAAGCATGGCGGCGGCGGTGAGGAGCGAGCGGCGGGAAAGCTGGGTCATAATCGGTCCATCAGGTTGCAGATTTCGGAGTGAGGCGCCGTCTCGGGCGCGGCGCCGGCGGCGTCGAAGAGGAAGATGCGCCCGTCCGATGCGGTCCAGCGGGGGCCAATCGGGGAGCGCGAACGGATGGCCGCGCCGGCCAATGGTAACAGGTGGAATCCCCGCATCCCCTCTCCCCTTTCTCGACGGAGCCGCCCGTGCCGACGGTCTCTCTCGCGCGCTTGCGCCGGACCCTCGTCTGATTGATACATAAAATTAAATTATCAATCGACGGCGTTCTGGTAGCGCAATCAGGAGGGGCAGCATGGAAAAGGCGAGGATCGACGTCAACCGCGGCGCGGGCGTCAACTGGAATGCGGTGGTCGCCGCGAGCCTGGCGGGGCTGCTGTTCGGGTTCGATACGGCGGTGATCTCCGGCGTGACCGGTGCGTTGCGGAGCGAGTTCGCGCTGAGCGCGGTCGGGCTGGGCACGGCCGTGTCGGCGGCGCTCGTCGGGACGCTGATCGGGGCGCTGGGCGCGGGCGCGCCGGGGGACCGATTCGGCAGCCGGACGGTGCTGGTGTGGATCGCGCTCGCTTATGTCGTCTCGGCGCTGGGATCGGGCGCGAGTTGGGGGCTCGCATCGTTCGTGGCGTTCCGATTCCTCGGCGGGCTCGCGATCGGCGGGTCGTCGGTGCTGGCGCCGGTCTATATCGCCGAGGTGAGCCCGGCGAAGCGGCGCGGGTTTCTGGTCGGGCTGTTCCAGCTCAACATCGTGATCGGCATCCTTGTCGCCTATGTCAGCAATTTCGCGATCGGGCTGCTGGCCGAAGGCGATCTCGCCTGGCGGCTGAAGCTCGGCATCGCGGCGGCGCCCGCCGCCCTGTTCCTCGTCATGCTGCTGCGCATTCCGCACAGCCCGCGCTGGCTGGTCGGCAAAGGACGCCACGAGGACGCGCACGGCGCGATCACGCGACTCGGCATGGGCGAGCCGGCGGCGCTGATCGAAAGCTTCCGCGCGGTCCATGACGAGCAGACCGAAGGGCGGCTGCGCTGGGCGCGGCATCGCAAGCCGATCATGCTCGCCATTCTGGTTGCGTTGTTCAACCAGCTCTCGGGGATCAATGCGATCCTCTATTATCTGAACGACATCTTCGCGGCAGCGGGGTTCAGCCGCGTGTCGGCCGATGTGCAGGCGGTGGCGATCGGCATCGCGAACCTCGTCGCGACGGTCATCGGCATGTCCTTGATCGACCGCGCGGGGCGCAAGCCTTTGCTGATGATCGGCGCGGCGGGAACCGGCCTCGCGCTCGCGGGGGTGGCGACGATCTATTCGACCGGAAGCGGCGAGGCGCTGCTGCTGCCCGCTTTGATCGGATTCATCCTGTTCTTCGCGATCAGCCAGGGCGCGGTGATCTGGGTCTACCTTTCCGAAATCTTCCCGACCGCGGTACGCGCGCGCGGGCAATCGCTGGGCAGCGCAACGCATTGGGGAATGAATGCGCTGATCGCGTTCGGATTCCCCGTGGTGGCCAAGATGACGCAGGCGGCGCCCTTCTGGTTCTTCGCAGGCGCGATGGCGGTGCAGCTCGTCGTCGTGTGGCGCTGGTTTCCCGAGACGCGCGGCGTCGGGCTGGAAGAGATGGACGGCGTGGTGCGTTAGATCGACACCGGAGGAGACGCGGAATGGATCGATTCACCGGCGGGTGCCTGTGCGGAAACGTCCGGATCGTAGCGTCGGGCGCGCCGTACCGGGTCGGGCTTTGCCATTGCCTCGACTGCCGCAAGCACCATGGCGCGCTGTTCTATGCCGCAGCGGTGTTTCCAGAGGATGCCGTGGCGATCGATGGCGAGACGCGCGAGTATAAGGGGCGGTTTTTCTGCCCCCGCTGCGGCTCGTCCGTTTTCGCGCGCAGCGCGGACGAGATCGAGGTGCATCTGGGATCGCTGGATGCGCCAGACCAATTGATGCCGACCTATGAAAGCTGGATCGTCCGCCGCGAAGCCTGGCTGCCGCCCTTCCCGCTGAAGAAGCGATACGCGTGCGATCGCGATTCCGCCGGCCGGAGCGACGAATAGGAAAAAACGGACGTGACCCGGCGGGAAGGTGCCGGGCCACGCCCTAGAATGCCGCGCGCATCAGTGCGGCGCGGCGCTTGACCGTCCCTGGGAAGGCTTGGCGGGACGACAAGTCATTTGGGGCAGGCCAGAATCTGATCGGCGACCGTGCCCAGCGACACTTTCGCGAGGCTGATCGTGGCCTTGCCCGAACTGGTGAGCGCAAACGGAACGTCGACCTTCGCCATATCGACGCCCTGCCCGGCGAAGCATTTGAGCGGGACGCCATAGGTGCGCCACGCGCCCGGATCGCCGAGCGGGGCGAGCGGGATGCTGCCCGACCTGGCGCCGCTGCGGACCAAGAGCGCGAGCGGCTGCGCCGGCGCGGCATCGACGCGCATCGTCGCAACCAGCATCACGTCGCCATTGGTTTCGCGGGTCACGTCGATCGGCGCGTGGGTGGCGAGCGCCACCGTGGCGGGCGCCTTGCCGTCGAACGCGAAGCGGCGCGCACCTTCCTGAACGAGATGGTCGGTCGCGGTGACGGCGACATGGCCGTTTGCCGCCTCGGCCGGCACCGCGGTGATCCGCGTCTGCTGCCCGGCGGCGTCGGCGACGATCAGCGACCAGCTCGCCGCGGGCACGCCATGGACGAAGAAGGTGCCGCTGCCGGCCGTCTCCGCGACGCCCGGGTCTTCGGGGAGCCGGGGCACGGTGACATCGCTCGTCGTCTTGAGGCCGTAGCCGAGCTCGAACAGATGCGGCCCCTGCGCGGCGGCGGTTTTCGGCCAGGGGAAGCTCAGCGTGCCGCGGAATTCGTGCGCGACGATGCCGTCCTTGTTCGCGAGCAGCATGTCGGCGACGCCCTCGCCTTCCGATCCCGGCAGCCAGGCGACGACGAAGGCGTCGGCGGCGTTGATTTCCGGGTTCACGAACAGCGGCCGGCCGGTGAGCATCACCGCGACCACGGGGATGCCTTGCGCCTTCAGCTTCTTCATCGTCGCGAGCGGGCCGCGCAGCTCGGGTTTGAGCTGGAGCGTCTTGAGGTCTCCCTGGAACTCGGCATAGGGTTTCTCGCCGAACACGACGATCGCCGCGTCGGGCTTGGCGCCGGTGAAGCTGCCGTCGGGCGAGAGCGTCGCGGTGCCGCCGGCGTCCTTGATCGCGGCATCAAGCCCCTCCCAGAGCGTCGTCGCACCGGGGAAGTCCTGCGGGTCGAGCCCGGTGCCCTGCCACGACAGCGTCCAGCCGCCCGACTGGCGCGCGACATCGTTCGCGCCGTCGCCCGCGACGAGGATGTTGGCGCCCGGATCGAGCGGGAGGACGTGGCCATTGTTCTTGAGCAGCACCAGCGATTCGCGCACCGCCTGGCGGGCGATCGCGCGATGTTCCGGGCTGCCGAGCTTGTCGAATTCGCCCGAAAGCAGCCGCGAGGAGGGCTTGCCCGCCTCGAACACGCCGAGCCGCATCTTGACGCGCAGGATGCGCGAGACGGCATCGTCGAGCCGCTTCATCGGCACAATGCCGTCCTTCACCTGCGCGAGCAGGCTGTGCCAGAGCGGCTTCCAGCTGTCGGGCGCCATATACATGTCGAGCCCGGCATTGATCGCCTTGGGGCAGCTCTGGTTGGTGCAGCCTTCGACCTGGCCGTGCGCGTTCCAGTCGCTCACCAGGAAACCGCCGAAGCCCATATGCTGCTTGAGCACGCCGGTGAGCAGGCTCTTGTTGCCCGTCATCTTGACGCCGTTCCAGCTCGAGAAACTGACCATCACCGTCTGCACGCCGGCGTCGATCGCGGCGACATAGGGCATGCCGTGGACATCGCGCAGCTCGGCCTCGCTGATCCGCGCGTCGCCCTGATCGTGCCCCTCGAAGGTGCCGCCGTCGGCAAGGAAATGCTTGGTCGAGGCGATGACGTGCGGGCCGGCGAGGATCGGGCCGG
Organism: uncultured Stakelama sp.; assembly: GCA_964639855.1. Taxonomy (GTDB): domain Bacteria; phylum Pseudomonadota; class Alphaproteobacteria; order Sphingomonadales; family Sphingomonadaceae; genus Sphingomonas. The sequence goes on from CAZXFY010000024.1 coordinate 8,847, forward strand.
TGTTCGGCTCGCCCTGAAGGCCGCGGATGAACTGCCCCACATAGGCGGAGACGAGCTTCGGATCGCTCGAATAGCCTTCATAGGCACGGCCCCAGCGCAGATCCTGCGGGACCGTGATGGTGGGCGCGAAGGTCCATTCCTGCCCGGTGGTGCGGATCTCCACCGCGGTCGCCTCGGCGATCTTCCGCATCAGCGCGGGATCGTGCATCGCGCCCAAGCCGACATTGTGCGGGAAGAGCGTCGCGCCGACGATGTTCGAAGCCCCGTGCACCGCGTCCGTGCCCCAGATCACCGGGATGCCGACGCCGCCGTCCGACGTATCCGTCGAGGCTTCGTAGAATTCGTCGGCGAGCTGGAGCCATTTCTGCGGCGGCGCCAGATCGTCGCCATAAGGGCCCGAGCTGCCGCCGTTGAGGACCGAGCCGAGATGATATTGCTTCACCTCTTCGGGGGTGACGCTGGCGATGTCGGCCTGGATCACCTGACCGACTTTCTCCTCGATCGTCATCCGCGCGACGAGATCGGCGATGCGCTGTTCCATCGCGGGATCGAGGGTGTAGGGCCAGTGCGCCGTCGGCCAGATGCCGGGGTGCGCGACCGCCGATGCGGAAGGCGCGGGCGCCTGCTGTGCCGGCAGCGCCGCCGCCACTCCGATCGCCGCAATTGTTGACGCTAACATAAGGAGGCGCTTGTGCCTCCGCGATATTGCCCGCATGACCATCCCTCTCGCCTCGAAAGTTATTATTAAATTGATTTTGGAAATCAATTGGCATTGTTGCCTGGGGCGCTATTTTGGCACCGCTGCGGGGCTTAGGCAATGAGAACGTTCACAGACAGCTTGAAGGGAGAGCAATGAGAGCATCGCGCACGAATCATCGCGATCGGCCTCGCAGTGCAGGGAATCCGCGCCGATGACCGCGCCGCTCTCACGCGGTCGCCTGCGCCTGTCAGGGACCAATCTCGCCCGCGCGGCCGACCACAATCAACGCGTCACCCTCCATGCGATCCGCGTCAACGGCTCGCTCACCCGCGTCGAGCTCGCCGCGATCACCGGCCTCACCCCGCCCGCGATCGCGAACATCACCAAGCGGCTGCTCGCGGACGGGCTGATCGAGGAGGCCGGCCAGCGCCGCGGCGGGCGCGGGCAGCCGCCGACCAAACTGGTCATCAAGCGCGATGCCTGTCACGCGATCGGCGTCAACATCGACCGCGATCACATCACGATGGTGCTCGTCGACTTCGCCGGGCAAACGCGCGCGCGCGTGTCGCAAGAGGTCGATTTCGCGCTGCCGGGGCAGGTGCGCTCCCTTTACCAGGGCTCGGTTCGGAGCATGCTGGAGGAAGCGGGCATCGCCCGCGCGAGCCTGGTCGGCCTCGGCGTCGCGGTGCCCGATGATCTCGGGCTGGTCGATCTTCCCGGCCGCCCGCCCGCTTATGCCGAATGGGACGGGATCGACATGACCGACCTGTTCGAGGAGCCGTTCGGCCTTCCCGTCTTCGTCGAGAACGATGCCGCGGCCGCCGCGATGGGCGAGATGCAATTGGGGCTCGGCCAGAAGGTGCCGAATTTCTTCTACGTGCTCATTTCTTCGGGGCTCGGCGGCGGCATCGTCGCCGACGGCACCTATGTCCGCGGCGCCGACGGCCGATCCGGCGAACTCGGCTTCCTGCGCGCGCCTACCGGCCAGGGCGGGGTGCAGCAGGTGCAGAAGCTCGTCTCGCTGTCGGGCCTCGCAAAGCATGTGTCCGCCGACGGGCTCACCCTTGCCGACGCGCTTGCGGCCGATCGGTCGGCAAAGGCCAAGGCGAGCGTCGATGCGTGGATTACGCAGGCCGCCGAGCGGCTGTTCGTGCCGCTGGAGGCGATCAACTGCCTGATCAACCCGGGGATGGTGCTGATCGGCGGCCGGTTGCCGAGCGATCTCGTCGAGCGGCTCGCCGCCGCCGCGCATGACAGGCTGGAAGAGCGCGGCGACAACGTGCCTGTGATCGCGCCGGTCGCGCGCGCCGCCTTGTCGGAGGACGCGCCCGCGGTGGGCGCGGCGATCCTGCCCTTCAGCCATTTCCTGCTGCCCAAGCCCGGCGCGCTGTGGAAGGCGCCGGCCGAAACCGGCGGCCGGGCCGCCCAGCCGGCCTAACGATCCGTCAGGAGAGACCAATCATGCAACGACAGTCCAGCGGCGTTCTCGCGGCCTTCGCGTCGGTGACGACCCTCTTTTTCGCCTGGGGGTTCATCACCTCGAACAACGATCCGCTGATCGCGGCACTGCGCGCGGTGTTCCGGCTCTCCTACGCCGAGGCGCTGGTCACGCAATTCGCGTTCTTCCTCGCCTACGGCATCGCCTCGATCCCGGCGGCGGCGCTGCTCAACAAGCTGGGATCGGTGCGGACCATCCTCGCCGCGCTCGGCACGATGGCGTTCGCGTGCCTCGTCATCCAGCTTACCGGCGTGCTCGACAGTTATGCCGTGGTGCTGGTCGCCTTATTCATCCTCGCCGTGGGCATCACCGCGCTCCAGGTCGCGGCCAACCCGCTCGCCGCGGCGCTCGGCGCGCCCGAGCGGAGCCATTTCCGCCTCACCTTCGCGCAGGCGTTCAATTCGCTCGGCGTCGTGCTGGGCGTCCATTTCGGCTCGCAGATCATGCTCGACAAGAGCGTGCTCGGCGCGGGCGAGTTCACCGATGCGGCGAGCCGGGCCGCGGCGCTCGGCGCGGTCGAGCATGCGTTCGTGCTGATCGCGATCTTCCTCGTGCTCCTCGCGCTGTTCATCTGGGTGCAGCGCGGGCGGATCGAGCGCGCGACGGTGCATCTGGCGCCGGTGACGTCGGGCGGCGTAATGGAGGCGCTGCGCGCGCCCTGGGCATTGTTCGGCGCGGTCGCGATCTTCCTTTATGTCGGTGCAGAGGTGTCGATCGGCTCGATCATGATCAATTTCCTCAACCGGCCCAACATCCTGAACGTGTCACTGGAGGCGGCGGGCGTGATGCTCGCCAATTATTATTGGGGCGGCGCGCTGGTCGGCCGCTTCGTCGGCAGCGCGTTGCTGACGCGCGTGCCCGCCGCGCGGCTGCTGACCGGCGCCGCGACGATCGCCGCCTTGCTCTGCCTCACCGTCGCGCTCACCGACGGGCCGACGGCGGCCTATGCCGCGCTCGCGGTCGGCTTCTTCAACTCGATCATGTTCCCGACGATCTTCACGCTGACGCTGGAGCGCTCGGGCGTGTCGGAAGCCTCCACCTCGGGGCTGCTCTGCCTCGCCATCGTCGGCGGCGCGTTCCTGCCGCTGCTTACCGGCGCGATCGCCGATGCCGGATCGCTGATGGCGGCGTTCGTGGTGCCGCTGGTCGCCTATGTCGTGATCGCCTTCTTCGCCTTCCGCGCGCTCGGCGCCCGGCTGACGCACATGCCCGACGAGGAGAACGAGTTCGTCAGCCCGCATTGACCGGCCACGGGGTTGTCGCCCGGCGGCGGCAACCCTAATCCGTTGCGCCATCGGGTTCGCGGGAGATAAAGATGGCCAGGCTGTTGGCGGCGTTCGCGCTGTTCGTGATGGGAGCGCCGCTGATGGCGCAGGATTATAATCCGCGCGAAACCTTCGCACCGCTCGATTTCGGGCAGCCGGTCAACCGCTATCGCTCGTCCAACGGGATGCCCGGCCCCGATTACTGGCAGAACCGCGCCGATTACGCGATCCGCGCGACGCTCGACACGGCCAACAAGGCGCTTACCGGGACGGTGCGGATCACCTACACCAACAACAGCCCCGACACGCTTCGGGTGCTGTGGCTGCACCTGGAGCAGAACCTCTACAAGCCCGAATCGCGCGGCTATCTTGCGGCCGGCGGCCCGGTGCGCGGGGTGAGCGGCGGGATGACGCTCGATTCCGCCGAGGTGGCGGTGGCGGGCGGTGAGGCGGCCGCCGTCACGCCGCTGATCAGCGACACCCGCGCGCAGCTTCGGCTGCCGGCACCGCTCGGGCCGGGCGAGACCGCGGTGGTGACGATCGGCTATCATTTCACGATTCCGGGCGAATATGGCGGGCGGATGGCCTGGGGCCGATCGCGCGACGGCGAGATCTACGACCTTGCGCAATGGTATCCGCGCATGGCCGTCTATGACGATATCCGCGGCTGGGACCCGCTCCCCTATCTCGCGCAGGAATTCTATCTCGAATACGGGACGTTCGATTACTGGCTGACGGTGCCCAGCGACATGATCGTCGCCGGATCGGGCAAGCTGATGAACCCGCAAGAGGTGCTGACCGATACGCAGATCGCGCGGCTGGAGAAGGCGCGGCACAGCGACGAGACGGTGATGATCCGCACCCCCGACGAGATCGGCGATCCGGCCTCGCGGCCCAGGCAGGGCGGCACGCTGACCTGGCATTTCCGGATGGAGAACACCCGCGACGTGGCATGGAGCGCGTCGAGCGCGTTCGCCTGGGATGCGGCGCGGATCAACCTGCCCGAGGGCAAGACCGCGCTCGCCATGTCACTCTATCCGGCGGAGAGCCAGGGTGCGGATCGCTGGGGCCGCTCGACCGAATATATGAAGGACGCGGTCGAGCGCTTCTCGGCCAAATATTACCCCTATCCGTGGCCTGCCGCGATCAACATCGCGGGGCCGGCGACCGGCATGGAATATCCAGGCATCGTGTTCGACGGCATCGACGACGCCGGCAAGACCCTGTTCTGGATCAGCGCGCACGAGATCGGGCATTCGTGGTTCCCGATGATCGTCGGCTTCGACGAACGCCGCCACGCGTGGATGGACGAAGGCTTCAACACCTTCATCGATGTCTACGAATCGGACGAGTTCAACAACGGCGAATACGCCCCCAAGCGCGACGGAGAATATGCGCCGGGCGGCGGCAATCCGGTCGACGAGATCCTGCCGATCCTCGCCGACAAGGACGCACCGCCGATCCTGAGCCGGAGCGACACGATCGTCGAGAAGTGGCGCCATCCAGTGACCTATTTCAAGTCGGCGCTGGGGCTGATCCTGCTGCGCGAGCAGATTTTGGGGCCGGAGCGGTTCGACCATGCCTTTCGCCGCTTCATCGATGCGTGGGCGTTCAAGCACCCGCAGCCCGCCGATTTCTTCCGCGCGATGGAAAGCGATGCGGGCGAGGATCTGAGCTGGTGGTGGCGCGGCTGGTATGTCGAGAACTGGCAGATGGACCTTGCCGTCTCGAAGATCGCCTATGTCGATGACGATCCGAAGCACGGCGCGCTGGTGACGGTCGAGGCGCGCGACAAGCTGGTGATGCCGGTGACGCTGCGCGTCGCCTTCGCGGACGGCACGAGCAAGGACATCCGGCTGCCCGCCGAGACGTGGATACGGCAGGCGGCGACGGCGGTGCCGGTGGGTGGCACGTCCAAGGTGGTATCGGCAACGCTCGATCCCGATCACAAGCTGCCCGACAAGGATCGCAGCAACAACGTGCTGGCGGGCTGAACTTGTCATGCCAGCGAACGCTGGCATCTCTCTGTGACGAAGAGACCCCAGCCTTCGCTGGGGTGACGGCCGGTTAATGAAAGTCCCGCGACTTGGGCACGATCCGCACGTCGCGCGGATGGCGGTGGCGCGGGTGCTGAGGATGGAGGAATGCGTCCGCGCGCGAGAGCGGGGTCGGCGGACGGCCGTGTTCGGAGAGGCAGTCGAGCAGGTCGGTGCGGTCGATGATCCGGCTCGCCATCAGGTGGACGACGCCCTCACGGCTCTTCTGGATGCGGCCCTCCACCAGCATCAGCCGCGAGGCCATCACCGCGCGGCGCCACATCTCGAACTGGCGCGCCCAGAGAAGGATGTTGGTGATCCCGGTCTCATCCTCGATCGTGATGAACACCGCCTTGCCCTTGCCCGGCCGCTGGCGGATGAGGACGATGCCGGCAGTGCGGACGAAGGCGTCGTTTTCGGCCTGGTCGGTTTCGGCGCAGCTCAGCACGCCCTCGGCGGCGAGCGTGTCGCGCAGGAACGCCATCGGGTGATCCTTCAGCGACAGCCGCGTCGTCTGGTAATCGGTGACGACATGCTCCGCCGCCGACATGGCGGGGAGCGCGATGTCAGATTCCTCGCCCAGCTCGCGGGCGCGGGCGGCGGCGAAGAGCGGCAGCTCCGTCTGGGGTGTGCGGCGCACCTCCCACAAGGCGGCGCGGCGATCGAGCCCCAGGGAACGGAACGCATCGGCATCGGCGAGGAGGCGCAGCGCGCGCTGGGGGAGCGCGGCGCGTCGGGCGAGGTCTTCGATGCTGTCGAAGGGGTATGCGGCCGCAATCGCCTCGGCCCATTCCTTTCGGAAGCCGTCGATCTGCCGGAAACCGAGACGTAAGGTGTTAGGGCTTTCCAACCCGTTATCCCAGCCGCTCGCATTCACGTCGATCTCACGCACCTCGACGCCATGCTCGCGCGCGTCGCGGACGATCTGGGCGGGGGCGTAGAAGCCCATCGGCTGCGAATTGAGCAACGCGGCGGCGAACACCGCCGGATGATGGCGCTTGATCCACGCCGAGACATAGACCAACCGCGCGAAGGACAGCGCGTGGCTTTCAGGAAAGCCGTAACTGCCGAAACCCTCGATCTGCTTGAAGCAGCGCTCGGCGAAATCGCGTTCGTAGCCGCGCCGCACCATGCCGCCGACCATCTTCTCGCGAAGTTCATGGATCGTGCCGACATTGCGGAACGTCGCCATCGCGCGGCGGAGCTGATTGGCCTCGGAGGGCGTAAAACCGGCCGCGACGATCGCGAGCTTCATCGCCTGCTCCTGGAACAGCGGCACGCCATAGGTTTCGCCGAGCAAGGTGCGAAGTTCGTTCGGATCGTGCGGCGGCGCGGGGCTGGGATAATCGACGTTCTCGACCCCGCTCCGCCGTCTGAGATAGGGGTGCACCATGTCGCCTTCGATCGGCCCCGGGCGCACGATCGCAACCTGGATCGTGAGATCGTAGAGCGTCCGAGGCTTGAGCCGCGGGAGCATGTTGATCTGCGCGCGGCTTTCGACCTGAAACACGCCGATGCTGTCGCCCTTGCACAGCATGTCGTAGACGGCCCGATCCCTGGCCTTGAGATCGACCTCCAGATCGTGCTCGCCGAGCCCGTGCGTGCGCATCAGATCGAAGCTCTTGCGGATGCACGTCAACATGCCGAGCGCGAGCACGTCGACCTTCATCAGCCCGAGCGTGTCGATATCGTCCTTGTCCCATTCGATGAAGCTGCGGTCGTCCATCGCGGCGTGGTGGATCGGCACCGTCTCGTCGAGCCGGTCCTGCGTCAGCACGAAGCCGCCGACATGCTGCGAAAGATGGCGGGGGAATTGCAGCAGCTCGCCGACCAGCCATTTGAGCCGTGCGATCATCGGATCGGCGAGATCAAGGCCGTTTTCGGCGAAGCGGCGTTCCTCGACTTCGTGTTCGTAGCTGCCCCAGGCGGTGCTGGCGAGCTGCGCGGTTACGTCCTCCGAGAGGCCCAGCGCCTTGCCTGCCTCGCGCACCGCGCTCTTGGGGCGATAATGGATGACGGTCGCGGCGATGCCGGCGCGATGGCGACCGTATCGCTCGTAGACATGCTGCATCACCTCCTCGCGCCGCTCGTGTTCGAAATCGACGTCGATGTCCGGCGGCTCGTTGCGGTCGCTCGAAATGAAGCGCGAGAAGAGCAGATCGTGCTGCATCGGGTCGATCGAGGTGACGCCGAGCAGGAAACAGACGATCGAGTTCGCCGCCGAGCCGCGCCCCTGGCACAGGATCGGCGGCTTCTGCGCGCGCGCGAACTTCACGAGATCGTGGACGGTGAGGAAATAATAGGCATAGCCTCGATCGCGGATAAGGGTGAACTCTTCGGCGAGGGATCGGCAGATCCTTTCGGGCAGATCATCGCCGTAACGGGCATGCGCGGCTTCGGTGACGAGGTGTTCAAGCCAATCCTGCGGCTCCCAACCCTCGGGCACCGGTTCGTGCGGATATTCGTAGGCGAGTTGATCGAGCGTGAAGCCGATGCGCGAGGCGAAGCGGATCGTCTCCTCGATCGCTTCGGGAAAGCGCCGGAACAGCCGCGCCATTTCATCCGGATGCTTGAGGTGCCGCTCGGCATTGGTTTCGAGCCGTCGGCCTGCCTCGGTTATGGTCGTGCCTTCGCGAATGCAGGTGAGGACGTCGTGGAGCGGTCGCTGCTCGGACGTCGCATAGAGCGCGTCGCCGATTGCTATCAGCGGCACGCGGGCGCGCTGCGCAATGTCCGCCAACCGCGTCAAACGGCGCTGATCGTCCCCGCGATGGTGCATCGCCGCGCCGAGCCACACCCGGTTGGGCGCCTTGACCGAAAGCCTGGCCAGCAACTCGGAAAGATCATGCGGCGGCGCTTCGACGAGGCGAAGACGGGCGGTTTCAGCGGCGGGCGCAGCGGAATCGTAGGGAACCGGGTTTCGATGCGGCGTCTGATCGGTCGCGGTGGACTGCGGAAGAACGATCAACAGCAGATCGTCGAGGTGCGCGAGAAGATCGTCGAGCGTGAGGATACAATCACCCTTCACCGCCTTAAGATTGCCCGCGGTGAGCAACCGAGTAAGCCGGCCCCAACCGTGGCGGGTCGCCGGATAGGCGACGATATCGGGTGTGCCGTCGGTGAAGACCAGCCGCGCGCCGACCAGCAGACGCAGGTCGGTATGGCACCCGGCCTCCTCGTCCTCGGTGAGCACGAGCGGTTTGCCTTTGCCGCGTTTCTCTTCGAGCAGCTTGATCCGCGCCTTTTCAGGCGCATCGCGCAGCGCCTTATAGGCGCGCACCACGCCCGCGACGCTGTTGCGATCTGCAATCCCGATCGCGGTGTATTTAAGTGCCATCGCCTCGGCGACCATGTCCGACGGGTGCGACGCGCCGCGCAGGAAGGAGAAGTTGGTCGCGGCGACGAGTTCGGCATAGCTCATGCGAACAGGCCGTGGAGATACCAAGGCGGGTCATCCCTCTCGCGGTAAAGACCGTGGCGGAAGACCCAGAAACGGCGGCCGCGGGCGTCCTCGATGCGGTAATAATCGCGGGTGAGGCCGGCATTGTCGTCGCGCCGCCACCATTTGGCGGCGATCCGCTCGGGGCCTTCGTAGCGGGTGACGTGGTGGTTCACGCGGCGCCAGCGGAAATGGCGCGGGGGGCCGTCGGGCACCTCGGCCGTCACCTCGATCGGCTGGGGCGGATCGAAAAGGTGGAGCGGGCGAAGCGGCGGCTCGCCGGGCGCGGGCATGGGCCATGCGATCGGCGCGGGCGTCTCGATCGCGGGGAGCGCGAGCGCCGCCTGCTCGGGAATGTGCGTGTCGACGGGCGCGAAACGGCGGAAGCGGTCGCGGCCCATGCGGGTGCCGAGGCGGTCGATCAGCGCGAGCAGCTCGCGCTCGCGCGTCTCGCCGCCGTCGAGCGCGAGCTGGACGGGGGCGAGCGGCTCGAGCACCGGCACCGCGAGGCGGATGAGGTCGAAGCCGAAGCCGGGGTCGATCGGGTCGGCAAGGCCGTCGATCCGCTCGCGCAAAAGGCGCAGCACGAGCGCGGGGTCGCGCGTCGGGCGGCTGGTCTCGACCGCGAGATCGCGCGCCTTCCCGTCGCTGCGAAAGAGCCGCGCGGCGAAGCGGCGGCCGCCCTGCCCCCGCTCGTCCATCGCGACCGCCGCCGCGCGGGCGAGATCGCCGATCGCGGCAAGCGCATCCTCGGTGCGCGCGATCGGCTCGGCGAAGCGGCGGTCGAAACGCAGCGCGGGCGGCGCGCGCCGCGGCGTTATGCGGCTGTCGGCGCGGCCGAGCAGGCGCGCGAGCGCGTCGGTGGTGGCGGCGCCGAAGCGGGCGGAAAGCGGTGCGGTGGGGCGGTCGGCGAGATCGCCGATGGTGCGCAGCCCGGCGCGGCGGAGCGCGAGCACGGTGTCGCCGTCGAGCCGCAGGCCGGCGATCGGCAGCGCACGGATCGCCTCGGCCTCGTTCGCGACCGGCAAGGACGCATGACGGGCGAGCGCCTGCGCGGCCTCGGGCGTGGCGGCGAAGGCGACGCGCACCGACGCGCCCCAGCGCGGCGATCGCGCATCGAGATCGGCACGCAATCCGGCCTCGCCGCCGAAGACATGGGTGCCGCCGGTCACGTCCAGCGTCAGCCCGTCGGGCGGATCAAGCGCGACCATCGGCGTGTAGCGATCGCACGCATCGGCCAGCGCCGCGAGCAGGCGCGCATCGGCCGCGGGATCGGCGTCCGCCACCCGCAGATCGGGCACGCGCACGCGCGCATCGGCAAGCGCGAGACCCGGCGAAAGGCCGAGCGCCTGCGCGGCGGCGTTGCACGCGGCAAGCCGCATCGCGCCGCGCTGCTTCTCGATGAGCGCGAGAGGCGCATCCTTGTGTTGCTCCTCAAGCCGCAGCCGATCGGTGCCCAGCCATGGGAACCACAGCGCCAGGAAGCGGCGATTCGCGGAAGAGGCGCGCGTCACGATCCCACTCCACGCGCCAATGCAGGCCCTCCGACCCGCCGCGCTGGCGGATCAGCTCGACATCGACGGCGGGAATGCCCGGCGCATTTGCCTCGAGCGGGCGCGAGGGGGCGGCCGCCACGCGCCAGCGCGTATGCGCGGCGCTGGGCGCGGGCGCGGCGGCGATCCGCAGTATCAGCGGGGTGACGCCGGAGCCTTCGGCCGCGACGGCCAGCCGGCGGCTCGCGGTCAGATCGAGCGGGCGCGGCTGGCGCCACAATTCGATCACCGCGACCGCCACCTCGGCACAGCGCACGATCTCCGCCGCGGCGCGCAGCAGCATCAGCGGATCGGCGGCGATCCCCAGCAGCATGCGGCCCGGATCGAGGCCCAGTTCCATCAGCCCCGGCGCGTGGAGCCGTGCCGTGCGCTGCGCCGCTTCCTCGCGCAGCCAGACGATCGGGCCGTCGCCGCACAGCCGGCCGGCGAGCATCGTCGCGAAGCCCGACGCCGCGCCCGCATCCGCCGGCTCGGCCGCGAACATTTCGTGCAGCCGCGCCCGCGCGAGGCCGCCGCCCAGCGCCGCATCGACCGGCTCGATCCCCAGCGGGACGCGGGCGAGCGGATCGCTCGGCGGCCGCCGCTCGATCGCGGCGATCCTGCGCCGCAGCGCAGACAGGGACATGGAATAAGACACGCACGACTCGACGCCATTGTTCGCTATTTGTTCCATTATGCGGCTGGAGGCAGGCGCGAGTCAACGGGAAGGGAATCTCCGTCATGCCAGCGAACGCTGGCATCTCGCCGTGGCAAGAGACCCCCGGGTGACGAGAGATGGGGCTATTTGTACGGCGCCGGCTGGCAGCCCAGCAGCGGATCGAACGTCACCTTGCGGCTGGCGATCAGCGGCACCGACGCGGTGACCGTCCTGGTTTTCGGATCGTCGGCGAGGCGGATCACCTCCATGCCGGGCTCGAAATCCTTATAGCAGCTTTCGAGCGGGCGGCCCTCGATATAGCGGCAGCCGCAGGCGACGCGCGCGCCGTAGCCGACGCCGAGTTCGAGCCTGGGCGTCATCAGGTGCGCGGTGAGCGCGGCGCCCGCAGCCAGCAGCACGACCAGCGCCAGCGCGCCCCATCCGACGATCCGCCTTGTCTTCATGGCCGCCGAGACTAGGCTCGCTTCATGCGGATCAAAAGCCTGTTTGCGCTTTCCCTGTTTGCCGCCTTGTCGGCGAGCGGCGCTGCGCAGCAACAGGGCGCGCTCGCATCGCTCTTCGCCGCCGATGCGGGCACGCGCGCGGCGCTGCTGATCGAGGACGGGCGCGTTGTCGCCAAGCGCTATGCGCCGGGCTTTTCGGATGCGAACCGGCTCATCTCCTGGTCGATGGCGAAGACGATCACCGGGATGCTCGTGGGCGAGCTGGTCGCCGACGGGCGGCTGGCGCTCGATGCGCCCGCGCCGATCGCCGAATGGCACAAGCCCGGCGATCCGCGCGCGGCGATCACCTTGCGCATGCTGCTCCAGATGCGATCGGGCCTCGCGCATATCGAGGTCGGCGATCCGATCGAGCATTCGGACACCAATCAGGTGCTGTTCGTCGGCGGCACGCAGGACATGGCGGCGCGGGCGATCGCCAAGCCGCTCGATTACAAGCCGGGAACGACGTTCGAATACAGCTCGCTCACCACGATCATCCTGTCCGAGATCATCACGCGGACGCTGACCGACAGCCACGATCCGCGGGTGCGCGCCAGGGCGTATCGCGACTTCGCCTACGAGCGGCTGTTCACCCCCGCGGGCGTGACGAGCGCGTTCCTGGAGTTCGACGGCGCGGGGACGCAGATCGGCGGGTCGCTGATCTACATGACGCTCGACGATTGGGGGCGGATGGGCACATTGCTGCTCGACGGCACGGGCGCGGACGGGCGGCAGGTGGTCGATCCCGGCTGGCTCGCCTTCATGAAGACGCCCTCTCCCGCCAATCCCGAATATGGGGCGCAGACGTGGCTCAACCGGCCGGGCGGGCTCGATCCCGAGGGGCCGACCCTGTTCCCCGGCGCCGCGCCGGAAAATGTCGTCTCGATGGTCGGGCATCTCGGGCAATATGTGATTGCGGGCGAGGGCGCCGATCCGGCAAGGCCGGACGTGGCGCACACCATCGTGCTCGTCCGCCTCGGCAAGACGCAGGACGACGTGCTCGATCCGGTGCGGCAGGCGCTGGGCGACGTCGTGGGAGCACGAATCGAATGATCGACCGAATCGGCCATATCAACATCCGAACGCCCCTCCTCGAAGAAACGCTGGCATTCTACGAGGCGGTGTTCGATCTTGTCCGCGGCCGCGCCTCGACCATGGCGGACCAGAGCCGCAATGCCTGGCTCTACGACGATGACGGCCGCGCCATCATTCATGTCAACATGCCGCCCGAGGGCGCGCCGGCGCCGCCGGAAGGACCTAGCGGGCGGTTGGACCATGTCGCCTTCGACTGCCGCGACGCGGACGCGATGGAGCGGCGGCTGACGGCGCTCGGTATCGCCTATCGCCGCCGCGGGACGCGCGTGCCCGGCCTCACGCAGATCGTGCTTGAGGACCCGAACGGCCTCAATCTCGAACTCGCGTTCGGCACCGAGCATGCGCTCGATCCGGACATCGCGCGGCGGTAGCGGCGTTCAGAGCAGGAACGTCCCTTCGATCACCGTCACGCACGCGCCGCCCAGGACGACGCGGCCGCCCTCGGCGCGGCAGGTGAGGTGGCCGCCACGGGCGCTCGCCTGGAAGGCGGTGAAGCGGTCGCGGCCGAGGCGCTTCGCCCAATAGGGCGCGAGGACGGCGTGGGCGGAGCCCGTCACCGGGTCTTCGTCGATGCCGACGCCGGGGGCGAAGGCGCGGCTGACGATATCCGTGCCTGCCCCGGCTCCCGAGCCGGGGTCCCCCGGAGCGGTGATGATCGTCAGCACGTCGCCCTCGGCGGCGAGGCGGCAGAAATCGGGGGTGCAGGCGCGGACCTGATCGGCGCTTTCGAGGACGACGAGGCCGTAGCGGTGCGGGTGCCACAGCGTCTCGACCGCGCGCACGCCGAGCGCGGCGACGATCGCGTCGAGGGGTTTCGGCTCGGACGGCCAGGCGGGCAGCGCGAGCGCGTAGCCGGTCCCGGCACGCGACACCTCCAGCCCGCCGGCCTTGCGCGTGCGGAAGCGCACGTCTTCGCGGTCGGGGTCGGAGGAGAGCACGAAATGGCCGCTCGCCAGCGTCGCGTGGCCGCACAGGACGACTTCCGAGCCGGGCGTGAACCAGCGCAGCTCGAAATCGGCGTCCACGCCATCGGCGGGCACCAGGAAAGCGGTTTCGCTGAGGTTGTTCTCGGCGGCGATCCGCTGGAGCGTGTCGTCGTCGAGCCATGCGGCGAGCGGCATCACCGCGGCCGGATTGCCGGTGAAGGGCGCGCTCGCGAAGGCGTCGATCTGGGCGAAGGGGATCCTCATACGCGCTTTCCGAACCAGTGCGGGGTCATCTCGGCCTCGGCGAGGGGGTCCTGCGTGTCGACATGGCCTTCGGGGTCGATGTGGATCAGCACCTCCACCTTGGGGAAGGCCTTTTTGAGCGCGTTCTCGACCGATTCGACGATGTCGTGCGCCTGCGCGACGGTAAGATCGCGCGCGACCTCCATGTGGAATTGCGCGAAATCGTGGCTGCCCGAGCGGCGCGTACGGAAATCGTGGATGCCAAGCAAGCCCGGCTGGCGTGCCGCCACGTCCATGAAGCGCGCGCGCTGTTCCTCGGGCCATTCCTTGTCCATCAGGTGATCGACCGCGGTCGAGGAGGCCTGGAACGCGCCCCAGAGCAGCCAGCAGGCGATCGCGATGCCGATGATCGGGTCCGCGGCGGGGATGTCGAAGAACTGGTCGAGGACGAGCGCGAGGATCACCGACGAATTGAGCAGCACGTCGGACTGATAATGGATGTTGTCCGCGAGGATCGCGACCGAGCCGGTCTGGCGGATGATGCTGCGCTGATACCAGAGGAGGACGAGCGTGGCAGCGATGGCAATCAGCGAGACGCCGACGCCGAACTCGGCGTCGAAGGTCTCGGCGGGCGTGGTCAGCGCCTCGATCGCACGCCAGGCGATGCCGATCGCCGATGCGGTGATGAGCGCGACCTGGAAAAGCGCCGCCAGCGCCTCCGCCTTGCCGTGGCCGAAACGGTGGTCGTGATCGGCGGGGGTCGCGGCGAGGCGGACGCCGTAGAGCGTGACGATGCTCGCGAGCAGATCGAGCCCGGTATCGGCGAGCGAGCCGAGCATCGCGACCGAACCGGTGTGCCATGCCGCGAAGCCTTTCAGCAGCAGCAGGAAGCACGCCATGCCGACGCTCGCCAGCGCGGCGCGCACGGCGAGCGGCAGGATGCGGCGGCGTTCGTTCTCGGTCATGGATAGAGCAATCCTTCGCTCCAGCCGTCCCCTTCCCGTGTGAACAGGCGGCGCTCGTGGAGGCGGTGCTCGCGCGCCTGCCAGAATTCGATCCGACGAGGGAAGACGCGATAGCCCGACCAATAAGCGGGGCGCGGCACCTCGCGGCCTTTGTAGCGCGCCTTCACCTCGGCGAACCGCGCCTCGAAGGTTTCGCGCGACTCGAGGGCGCGCGACTGATCCGACGCCCAGGCGCCGAGCTGCGAATCGCGCGCGCGGGTGGCGAAATAGGCGTCCGCCTCTTCATCGCGCACGCGGCTGACCGGCCCTTCGATCCGCACCTGGCGGCACAGCGACTTCCAGTGAAAAAGGAGCGCCGCCTGCGCGTTTTCGGCGAGATCGGCGCCCTTGCGACTCTGCTGATTGGTGTAGAAGACGAAGCCGTTTTCGTCATGCGCCTTGAGAAGCACCATACGGAGCGACGGGCGGCCGTCGCCGTTCGCGGTCGCGACCGCCATCGCATTGGGCTCGTCCGGTTCGGAGTCAATCGCCTCGGCGAACCAGGAATCGAACAGAACCAAGGGGTTGTCGGCGCTCATGCGGATTCTCGAAGTTGACCAAGTTGACTCGCCCTCGCGGGTGAGCGGACCGCCGCCCCGACGAAAGAAACGATGGGATCGACCATGCGGTCCCCATAGCGCAGGCGGGCGCGTGTAGGACAGGCGATATTGCCGAACAACGTTGAGATAACTATTATCGAGCATGAAGGAGACGGATGATGCCCAGCAGCGTCAATCTTGGTGAGAAGCTCGAAAGCGTTGTCGATGCGCTCGTCGGCCGGGGACGGTTCGGCTCGCGCAGCGAGGTGCTGCGCGAAGGCGTGCGGCTGGTGCACGAGCGCGAGGAATGGCTGCGGATGGTGGAAATGGCCGTCGAGGATGGCCGTCGGCAGGTCGCGGCCGGAGAATGGGTCGAAATGGACGAGGCGTTCGATCAACTCGCTGCACGCTACGCGCCCAAGTGAGGGTTCGCCTCAGCCCGAACGCGCTCGCCGATCTGGAGCATATCGGCGACTGGATCGAGCGCGACAATCCCGAACGTGCTCGCAGCTTCGTCGAGGAGCTGCGCGGCGCATGCCGAGAACTCGGCATCTTTCCGCGCGCTTTCCCCGCATTCCCGCGATTCGGCCCGAATGCGCGGCGTCGGCTCCATGGGAATTACCTCATCGTCTACGACGTCGAGCCGGCTTGGGTGACGGTGATCGCTGTTATCCACGGCGCGCGCAATCTCGACGAGTTGGAGCGACCTTCCTGACCTTCGGAACGACTCCGCGCCCCACGGATTGAATCGGTCTCGCAACGACGGAGACCGGATCATGGCCGCGCGCGCCTATTGGCAGGGACAGATCAGGCTCGCGCTCGTCTCGATCCCGGTCGAGATCTACACCGCGACCAAATCGGGCGCGCAGATCCGCTTTCGTCAGATTCACGAGCCCACCGGCAAGCCGATTCACTATGAGAAGGTCGTCACCGGCGTCGGCCCGGTCGATCCGGACGAGATCATGAAGGGCTATGAGATCGAGAAGGGCGAATATGTCCTGCTCGACCAGGAGGAGATCGACGCGGTCAAGCTCGAATCGAAGAAGACGCTCGAACTGACGCAGTTCGTCAACGCACACGAGATCGACGTGCTCTATTTCGAGCGGCCTTATTACGTCGTCCCCGCCGACGATCTCGCCGAGGAGGCGTTCATCGTGCTGCGCGAGGCGCTCAGGCGGACGAAGAAGGTCGGGCTCGGGCAGCTTGCGCTGCGCGGCCGTGAATATGTGGTGAGCCTGAAGCCGTGCGGGCGCGGGATGGTGCTGGAGACGCTGCGCTATGCCGACGAGGTCAATCGCGCACAGGGCTATTTCCGCGACATTCCCGACGACAAGCCCGACGCCGACCTGCTCGACCTCGCCGAGACGCTGATCGAGAAGAAGACGGCCAGGTTCGATCCCAAGGAATTCCACGACCGCTATGTCGATGCGCTGCGCGATCTCGTCGAACGCAAGCGCAAGGCCAAGGGCCGCAAGGTGATCGAGGAGGAAGAGGCGCCAACCGGCCGCGCCGCCTCCAACGTCGTGGATCTGATGGCGGCGCTCAAGAAATCGATCGAGAAACCGGCCGCGAAGCCGGCGAAGAAGCGCAGCACGACGACAACGAAGACGGCCGCCAAGAAGGCGCCGGCCAAGGCGAAGAAACGTGCTTGAGCGATTGTTCCGTCACCCCAGCGGAAGCTGGGGTCGCTTCGTTTCCGGGAGATGCCGGCGTTCGCTGGCATGACGAATTGTGGCCAAATCCGATCCCCTCGCAAAATACAACGCCAAGCGCGATTTTTCGAAGACCGCGGAGCCGCCGGGGGTATTCGCGCCGGGAAACGGGCACAGCTTCATGGTGCAGAAGCACGACGCATCGCGGCTCCACTGGGATTTGCGGCTGGAAATGGACGGCGTGCTCAAGAGCTGGGCGGTGACGCGCGGGCCGAGCCTCGATCCCGACCAGAAGCGCCTCGCGGTGCGCACCGAGGACCATCCGCTTTCCTACGCGACCTTCGAGGGCACGATCCCTGAGGAGGAATATGGCGGCGGCACGGTGATGCTGTGGGACCGCGGCACCTGGGAGGCCGCCAAGGGCAAGGACCCGCGCAAGACGCTGGAAAAGGGGCACCTTCATGTCACGCTGCACGGCGAGCGGATGAAGGGCGACTGGCTGCTGATCCGCCTGAAGCCGCGCGGGCGGGAGAAGAACGAGAACTGGCTGCTGCGCAAGCTCAACGATGCGGAGGCGGGCGGCACCGACACGCTGGTCGAGACATGCCTGACGAGCGTCAAGACCGGGCGCACGATGCAGGAGATCGCCGAGGGCAGGAAGGCGGCGACGATTCCCGCGCGCGCGTCCAGGGCGGCGGCGCGCAAGGGCACGAAAAAGGGCGCGGGCAAGATGCCCGCCTTCACCGATGTCCAGCTCTGCACATTGGTCGACGAGGTGCCGACCGGGAACGGATGGCTGCACGAGGTCAAATATGACGGCTATCGCGCGCTCATCGCGATCGGCGGGGGCAGCGCGAAGGTCTTCACGCGCAAGGGCCTCGACTGGACCGACAAATTCGCGGGCGTGGCCGAGGCGATGGCGCAGCTCGACGTTATGAGCGCGCTGATCGACGGGGAGATCGTCGCGTTCAAGGATGGACGGCCCGATTTCTCCACCTTGAAGGACGCGATCGGCGCAGGGGGCGAGATGACCTTTTTCGCATTCGACCTGCTCAGTCTCGATGGCGAGGACCTGAAGAAGCTGCCCAACGTCCAGCGCAAGGAACGCCTGAGGCCGCTGCTCGCGGGCGCCGACCCCCGGCTCCAGTTCGCCGAGCATGTCGTCGGCGAGGGCGAGAAGCTGTTCACCGCGATGTGCGGCGAAGGCTATGAAGGGATCGTCTCGAAGCGTGCCGACGCGCCCTATCGGGGCAGGCGCACCAAAAGCTGGCTCAAGATCAAGTGCACGCGCCGGCAGGAATTCGTGGTCGTCGGCTGGACCGAAAGCTCGGCCAGGGGACGGGGGTTCCGCGCGTTGCTGCTGGGACAGCACAAGGATGGCCGACTCGTCTATTCGGGCAAGGTCGGCACCGGCTTCAACCGCGAGACGATCGACGACCTGCGCGAGCGGATGGACAAGCTTTCGCGCAAGACGCCGACCGTCGAGGCCCCGCGGGCCGACGTGCGCGGCGCACATTGGATCACCCCGAAGCTGGTCGCCGAGATCGCCTTCACCGAATTCACCCCCGACGGGCGGCTGCGGCATCCGAGCTTCATCGGGCTGCGCGAGGACAAGCCCGCCGGGGAGGTAGCGCCCGAAATGCCCGAGAAAACGTCAAAGGCGGCGCCGGCCGAGGTCCATGTCAACGTCTCCAGCCGCGACCGGGTGATCTTTCCCGAGGCGAAGGTGACCAAGGGCGCGCTCGCCGATTATTACGCCGCGGTCGCCGCGATCATGCTGCCCTGGGCCGCCAACCGGCCGGTGAGCCTGGTCCGCTGCCCGCAGGGGCGCGCCAGGAAATGCTTCTTCCAGAAGCACGATGCGGGCAGCTTCGGCGAGCATGTCCACCATGTCGATGTCCGCGAGAAGCGCGGCAATATCGAGAAATATCTCTATATCGACGATGCCGACGGGCTGATCGCCTGCGTGCAGATGGGCACGATCGAGTTCCACGGCTGGGGATCGTCGGTGCCCGATATCGAGAAGCCCGATCGGATGGTGTTCGACCTCGATCCCGATATCGGCCTCGATTTCGGCGACGTGAAGAAGGCGGCGGTCGATCTGAAACGCCACCTCGCCGATATCGGCCTTGCGAGCTTTCCGATGCTCTCCGGCGGCAAGGGGGTGCATGTCGTCGTGCCCTTGAAACCCCGGGCCGAATGGCCCGCGGTCAAGAGCTTCGCCGATCGGTTCGCCCGCGCGCTCGCCGAAGCGGAGCCCGACCGTTTCACCGCGACCATGTCCAAGGCCAAACGCAAGGGAAAGATCTTCCTCGACTGGCTGCGCAACCAGCGCGGCGCGACCGCGATCCTGCCCTATGCGGCGCGCGCGCGCGAGGGCGCGCCGGTCGCCGCGCCGGTCTCCTGGACCGAGCTCAAGGATGTCGAGACGCCGGCCATGTATTCGGTGAAGGACGCCGCGACGCTGATCGAGCGCGCCAACAGCCGCGCGCTCCAGGGTTGGGGTGCGGCGGATCAGGTGTTGCCCGATCTGTGACCTGAAGGGGAAGCGAGCTGTTTCCTTCGTCATGCCGGACTCGTTCCGGCATTCGCTGCTGTTTCAAAACAACGACGATTATCGAGTTGGCCACGGTGGCCCCCGGAACGAGTCCGGGGTGACGGGGGAGACGACGCTGGACAGAGAGGTGAGCGACCCTCCCCCGTATTTCAGGAAATCCGCGCCGAGAGGAAATCGGGGACGGGGCCGTTCCAGCCGCCATCGTCGGCGGGTTCCTCCTCCGGCGGGCGGCGGTCGGGCGCGCGCTGCCTGCGCGGCTTTTCGCGGTCGGGCCCGCGCTCTTTCCTGCGCTCGCGGCTGCGGCGGGCGGGACGCTCCTCCTCCGTCTCGCGCACGGTTTCGGGCGCCGCCGCCTCTTCGAGCACCGCGATCTTCTGGCCGGTCAGTTTCTCGATATTCTCGATATTCTCCGCATCGTCGGGGGTGACGAAGGTGTAGGCGACACCCTTGGCGCCCGCGCGGCCGGTGCGGCCGATGCGGTGGACGTAATCGTCGGGATGCCAGGGCGCGTCGAAGTTGAAGACGTGGGAGACGCCCTTGATGTCCAGCCCGCGCGCGGCGACGTCCGAGGCGACGAGGATGTTGATCTCGCCGGTCTTGAACAGGTCGAGTTCGGCGAGCCGCTGGGGCTGCTCCATGTCGCCGTGGATCTCGCCGGTGCGGAAGCCCGAGCGCTTGAGGCTCTTGTTGAGCTCGCGCACCGTGGTCTTGCGGTTGCAGAAAATGATCGCGGTGCGCACCTCGTCCTGGCGCAGCAGGTCGCGCAGCGTCGCGCGCTTGTCCGACTGCGCGACCGGCACGAGCCATTGCTTGATGTTGGTCGCGGTGGTCGCGGGGCGGGCGACCTCGATCGTCTTGGGACTGTCGAGGAACTTGTCGGCGAGCTTCTTGATCGGCGCGGGCATCGTCGCCGAGAAGAGCAACGTCTGGCGCTGGCGCGGCAGCTTGGTGCAAATCTCCTCGATATCGGGGATGAACCCCATGTCGAGCATGCGATCGGCCTCGTCGATCACCAACATGCCGCAGCCCGTCAGCAGGATGTTGCCGCGGCCGAACAGGTCCATCAGGCGGCCGGGCGTCGCGATCAGCACGTCGACGCCCTTTTCGAGCGCCTTCACCTGATCGCCCATCGAAACGCCGCCGATCAGCAGCGCCATCGAGAGCTTGTGGTAACGCCCGTATTTCTCGAAATTCTCGGCGACCTGCGCGGCAAGCTCGCGCGTCGGCTCGAGGATCAGGCTGCGCGGCATCCGCGCGCGGCTGCGGCCGTGGGCGAGGATGTCGATCATCGGCAGCACGAAGCTGGCGGTCTTGCCCGTGCCCGTCTGCGCGATGCCGATGATGTCCTTCATCATCAGCACGCTGGGAATCGCGCTTGCCTGGATCGGCGTGGGGGTTTCGTACCCGGCTTCCGCAACGGCGCGGAGCAATTCATCCGAAAGGCCGAGATCGGCGAAGGTCATTCAGGGAATCCGGAAAAGGAAGAAGCGAGACACGACGGGTCGGGCCGCGCCAGCCGCGCTCGCGGATTTGGCGGCAAATGTCAAGGTTTCCCGCGTGTCAGCGCGCGGGAACCAGATGCTTGAAGGCGACGATCGGGCATGTGTCGCCCGAGCGCGAGCGAATCGAATCGCGCCTGGCGCACAGCATCCCGTCTTCGGTGCGCTTGAGGTAAAAACCCGAATAGAAACCGAGCGCGGGGCAATCGTCGCCGAGTTTCGCGCGCAGCCGCCCGCCGCCGCGCACGATCAGGTCCACGCTGTCCTCTTCCGCGATCGTCGCGGCGGCGAGCGTATCGACAGGCACGCATTTGGGCGCGTCCTTCTCGACCCAGCGCATCGGGTGGATGTCGGCCGCGGAGCGGCGCCGTTCGAGGGCGAGCGGCATGCGCGGCACGCGGATGATGATGCGCTGATGGATCGTCACCTGGCCCCAGGCGATCGCGGGCGCCCCCGCCGGCGCAGCGGGCGCGGCGAGGAGCAGCATCAGCGATGCGGGAAGGACGGGGCTGGCCATGCGGGCGCTTCTATTAGCCGAAAGCGTTGAACAGTCCATGAATTGGAAGGGGGCGCCGCGCCATGCTAGGCGCGGGGGCGATGACCCCCGCCCAGCAAAAGCTGATCGACCGCCTCCGCGACCGGATCGACCCCAAGGCGATCACCACCGATCGCGACGCGATCGCGGCGTGGGAAACCGACTGGCGCGGGCGGTGGCACGGCCGCGCGCCGGCGCTGCTGAGCCCGGGCTCGACCGGGGAGGCCGCGCTGATCGTCGCGGCGGCGCGCGAGCACGGCGTGGCGCTGGTGCCGCAGGGGGGCAACACCTCGATGGTCGGCGGCGCGACCCCGCCGGAGGACGGATCGGCGCTGATCCTGTCGCTGCGCCGAATGAACCGCATCCGATCGATCGATGCGGCGGCGCACCTCGCGGTCGCGGAAGCCGGGGTGATCCTGCACGCCTTCCACGAGGCGGTCGCGGGGCACGGCCGCCGCTTTCCGCTGACGCTGGGCGCGCGGGGCAGCGCGACGATCGGCGGGCTCGTCTCGACCAATGCGGGGGGCACGCAGGTGCTGCGCTGGGGAACGATGCGCGGGCTGGTCGCGGGAATCGAGGCGGTGCTGCCCGACGGATCGATCCATGACGGGCTCGCCGCGCTCAAGAAAGACAATCGCGGCTACGACCTCAACCAATTGCTGATCGGCGCCGAGGGGACGCTGGGCGTGGTGACCGCGGCGGCGCTGCGGCTGGCGCCCGCGATAACCGCGCGCTCGGTGGCCTGGGCGGGCGTCGCGAGCCCCGTCGAGGCGCTGGCACTGCTCCGGCGGATGCAGGCGGCGACCGACACGATCGAGAGTTTCGAGATCATCCCCGGCGATTCGCTCGGCCTGGTGCTCCGGCACATCCCGGAAACGCGCGCGCCGCTCGCCGGAACGCATCCGTGGCACGTGCTGATCGAGATGGTGTCGAGCGACCCCGATGCCGAGCCGCCGGCTGCGATCATCGAGCGCTTGCTCGCGGCTGCGCTTTCGGACGGGCTGATCGCGGACGCGGCGATCGCGGCCAGCGAGCACCAAGCCGAGGCGTTCTGGCGGCTCAGGCATTCGCTGTCGGAAGCCGAGCGCGCGAGCGGCCCCGCGCTCCAGTTCGACATTTCGGTGCCCGTCGCCGCAATGCCGCGCTTCATGCTCGACGCCGCCGCGGCCGCCGAGGCGCGCTTCGCCGGCACGCACGCCACCGCCTTCGGGCATCTGGGCGACGGCAACGTCCATTTCCACGTCCGCGCGCCCGCAGGCGCCGAGGCCGGGCGATGGTATGCGGAGGAGGCGCCGGCGATCACGCGCTTCGTCGACGACCTGGTGGTCGCCGCGGGCGGCTCGATCTCGGCCGAGCACGGCATCGGCCAGATGAAGATCGACGAACTGGAACGGCTCGCCTCGCCCGCGCGGCTCCATGCGTTGCGGGCGATCAAGCATGCATTCGATCCGGCCGGGCTGCTCAATCCGGGCAAGCTCGTCAGGCTTGCGCCGGAGCCGCCGCGGCCATAGAGGCGGGCGCTGATTTCAAAGAACACGGCGCGCCGCGCGCCTTCCAACCGGAGAGACATGATGGCCAGCGCGCCGCAGAACCAGCTTCCGCTTTTCTACAATGCCCTCGAGCCGCTTTCGAGCCAGGCGCACGCCAATTTCCGCGCGCGCAGCCGCGACAAGGCGCCGTTCCTCGCGAAGCACCATGCGGTGCCGCTGACGATCGACGAATTTCCGCTCGTCCAGCGCTTCATGCCGATCGTCTTCACGATCGGCGACGATTCGATTCCGATCGCGCTGATGGGCCTCAACGAAGGCGTCAACGTCTTCGTCGACGACGAGGGCGCGATCACCGAGAAGAACCTCTACATTCCCGCTTATGTGCGCCGTTATCCCTACATGCTCGCGCGGCTGCGCCCCGACGCGCAGGAGCTGTCGCTCTGCTTCGATCCGACCTCCGACGCGATCGGCGATTTCGAGGAAGGCGAGAAGCTGTTCGACGGCGACCAGCCGAGCGAGCTGACCAAGGGCATCCTCTCCTTCAACGAGGCGTTCGAACAGGCGGGCGCCCGCACGCAGGCGTTCATGAAGGAGCTGAAGGAGCTCGATCTCCTGATGGACGGCGAGATCAGCATCCAGCCCGAGGGCGCCGAGCGGCCCTTCATCTATCGCGGCTTCCAGATGATCGACGAGAAGAAGCTGCAGGACATGCGCGGCGACCAACTCCGCAAGGCCAACCAGAACGGGATGCTGCCGCTGATCTACGCGCACCTCTTCTCGCTGTCGCTGATGCGCGAGATTTTCGGGCGCCAGATGCAGCTCGGCAAGATGCCGCAGCCGCAGATGGACCCGGTCGCCTGAGGCGACGCCGCGGGCCGGCTCGAATCGCCGGACAAAGCGTGCGAGAATAGCGGCTTATGACGGCGCGGCCGGGGCTTGAAGCGTTCGTCCGTGCGCCTTATATTCGTCGTGTACGGCCTCGTGTCCCCCCTTTCGCGGGGTCGTATGGCACGTCTCCGGGCGTGTCTCCTCCCTGAACCTTGGCCACCTCGTGCCTCGTGCACGAGGTGGTTTTTTATGCGCTGTTTCGATCCGCTTTTGCGGATGCGGCACCGGCCCTCTCCCCTTCCCCACCACCCAAGACATTATACTGATTGGGTGGTGGGGAAGGGGAGAGGGCCGGTCATGCTCCCCGGCATGACCTGAACGGTGCAAGGCACCGTTCACCCGATGCTGGCCGGTGCGGACTCAACAAAACGAATCCGCTCTATTCCGCCGCCAGCGCGCCCGGCTGCGCGAGCGCCTCGTCGGCGAGCGCGTCGATCATCCGGCGGAGCAACGCCGCGGTGCGCGCGAGCCCGAGCCCGGGCTGATCGAGCGCCTCGTCGAGATAGAGCGACCGGCACAGCTCGATCTGCACCGCATGGATGCCGGCATCGGGCGCGCCGTGCCGTTCGAGGACGTGCCCGCCCGAATAGGGGCTGTTGAGCGCGTGCCGCAGCCCCGCCGCCTCCGCCTCGCCCTCGAGCCGCGCGACGAAGCGCGCGCCCGCGCTCTTCCCGAACCGATCGCCGAAGACGAGGCGGGTCGTGTCCGCGCCCTGCCCCAGCGGCGGCATCGAATGCAGATCGAGCAGCACCGCGATCCCGAAGCGCGCGCGGGCCGCCGCAAGCGCCTGCGCGACCGCGGCGTGATATGGCCGGTGATCGCACCGGATACGCGCGGCGATCTCGTCCGCGGCGAAGCGGCGGCGCCACAGATCGCCCGATTGGGCGGCACGGCGGGGCACGAGCCCCAGCCCGCTCCTGAGCTTCGCCGACTGGAGCGGCGCGCTGGTGGGGTGCGCGCCGTCATCGACGCGCGGATCGCGTTCGTGCTCGGCGCGGTTGAGATCGATCCAGGCGCGCGCGCGCTGCTGGACGAAGAGCGTCTCGCCGATCCGCGCGGCGAGCGCGACGCGATCGACATGGCGATCCTCCAATGCGACAAGCCGGCCGGCGGGCACGCGCAGCGCCGCGCGCAGCGCCAGCGGATAGTCGCGCCCGGCATGCGGCACCGAAAGCACCACCGGGCTGGTCGGCTCGGACGGTCCGTGGCGGTCGAACGGCGGCGTGTCGTCCATCGTCCGGCCAACCTATGCGCCTGTGGCCCGCGTCGCAATGCGGGACGGTTCCCGGGCTGGAAAAATGGTAACGCTTTGCGCATACTCTCGCGGGCGTTGCACCAGGGACCCATCGATGATCCGAATTCTGCTCGCCGAAGACGATCAGGTGATGCGCGAGTATCTGACGCGCGCGCTCGAACGGTCGGGCTATGCGGTGAGCGCGGTCGATCGCGGCACGGCGGCGATCCCCCTGCTCGAATCGGAGCATTTCGACCTGCTGCTGACCGACATCGTGATGCCCGAGATGGACGGGATCGAGCTTGCCCAGCGCTGCGCCGAGATGGCGCCCGACACGCGCGTGATGTTCATCACCGGCTTCGCCGCGGTGACGCTGAAGGCGGGCCGCACCATGCCCGAGGCACGCGTCCTCTCGAAACCCTTTCACCTGCGCGATCTGGTGCTGGAGGTCGATCGGATGTTCGAGATCGAGCGGATGTCGGGGGGAAATTAGAGCGCTTGCATGCCGGCGCGTCCCCGGCTACAGCGCGCGTCCTTGTGGGCGTGTAGCTCAGTGGTAGAGCACTGTGTTGACATCGCAGGGGTCGCAAGTTCAATCCTTGCCACGCCCACCATTCCCAAAAGGCCCGCCGCTCGACCGACGAGTGCGCGGGCCTTTTCGCGTTGAAGGAGCGCCGCGATGATCCGAACCGGGCTGATCGGCTACGGGCTTGCCGGGCGCGCGTTCCACGCGCCGCTGATCGATGCGGCCGACGGGTTGATGCTGTGCGCGATCGGATCGTCGCGCGCCGACGAGATCGCACGCGACTGGCCGGCGGTGCAGGTGGCGGATGCCGAGGCGATCATCGCCGATCCGGCGATCGATCTCGTCGTGATCGCCACCCCCAACACCACGCACGCGACGCTCGCCTGCGCGGCGATCACGGCGGGCAAGCATGTCGTGATCGACAAGCCGCTGGCGATCGACGCCGCCGAGGGCGCGGTGATCGCCGCGCTTGCAGCCGACCGGGGGCGCGTGCTGAGCGTCTTCCACAACCGGCGCTGGGACGGCGATTTCCTGACCGTGCGCGCGCTGCTCGAGCGCGAGACGCTGGGCGCGGTGCGGCTTTACGAAGCGCGATGGGATCGGTTCCGGCCGGCGATCAAACGGGGCTGGCGCGAGGAAGCGGGGCCGGGCAGCGGACTGCTCGCCGATCTGGGGCCGCATCTGGTCGACCAGGCGCTGACGCTGTTCGGCGCCCCGCGGGCGATCACCGCCGACCTGCTGGCGCAGCGCGACGACGCGCAGGTCGATGACTATTTCGAGCTGACGCTCGATTACGGGCCGATGCGCGCGATCCTTTCAGCCTCGACGCTGGTGGCGGCGCCGCGCCCGCGATTCGCGCTCCACGGCACCGGCGGCAGCTTCGTCAAATACGGGCTCGACCCGCAGGAGGACTGGATGCGCGGCGGCCGCCGCCCCGCCGATCCGGGCTTTGGCGAGGACGCGCCCGCGCTGTTCGGCACGCTCACCGATGCGGCAGGCGCCGCGACACGCGTGCCGACCGAGCGCGGCGATTATCGCGCCTTCTATGCCGGCGTGGCGCGGGCGATCGCCGAGGGCGCGTCGTCGCCCGTCGCGCCCGACGACGCGATCGACGGGCTCCGCCTGATCGAGCTGGCGCGGCGCAGCGCGGCCGAGGGGCGGCGGATCGCGATCGGCTGATCCCCTTGCGTTCGGGCGGGCGCGCGCCGATGTTCGCTCGCAACGAAGCCGCACCGAGGAGTAGATGGCCGATCCATATTCGACATTGGGGGTGTCGCGCGGGGCGAGCGAGGCCGAGATCAAGAAGGCGTATCGCAAGCTCGCGAAAGAGCTGCACCCCGATCGCAACAAGGACAATCCCAAGGCCGCCGAGCGCTTTTCGCAGGTGACGCAGGCCTATGACCTGCTCACCGACAAGGACAAGCGCGCGCGCTTCGATCGCGGCGAGATCGATGCCGACGGCAACCCCACCGCGCCCTTCGGCTTCGGCGGCGGCGGGGGCGGCACGCGTTCGGGGGGCTTCCGCCCCGGCGGCGCGCAATTCGATTTCGGCGGCGAGGCGGGCGATATCGGCGACATCTTCGAAGGGCTGTTCGGCCAGCGCCAGCAGCAGGGCGGCGGCGGGTTCGCCAGCGGCTTCGGCTTCAACCGCGGCCCCAAGCCCAAGGGCGCCAACATCGCCTATCGCCTCCAGGTGCCGTTCGTCGATGCCGCGGCATTGAAGCCGCAGCGGATCACCTTGGGCGACGGATCGACGATCGACCTCAAGCTGCCCGCCGGCGTCGAGAGCGGCACGCAGATGCGGCTCGGCGGCAAGGGCCAGCCGGGGCCGGGCGGCAACGGCGACGCGATCGTCACGATCGAGGTGCAGCCGCACCGCTTCTTCACGCGCGAGGGGGACGATGTGCGGCTCGATCTGCCGGTGAGCCTCGCCGAGGCGGTGCTCGGCGGCAAGGTGCGCGCGCCGACGGTGGACGGCGCGGTGAACCTCACGATCGCCAGGGGATCGAGCTCGGGCAAGGTGCTGCGCCTCAAGGGCAAGGGCTTCCACAGGAAAGGCGGCGGCCGCGGCGACCAGCTCGTGACGCTGATGGTGGAGCTGCCCGCCGACGATGCCGCGCTTGCCGAGTTCGTGGAGAGCTGGCCCGGCCGCGATCAGGGGAACCCGCGCGCACGGCTCGGTGTCTAGCCCGCCGTGGAGGACGTCTCCCCCGTCTCGCCCGAGGAGCGGCGCAAGCACGGCGGCAGCGCGCGGGTGCGGCTCGATCGGCATCTCGCCAAGGTGCGCCCCGGAAGCTGGGCCTATGAGCTGATCAAGCGCGTCCTCGTCGGCACCTGGTCCGACGGGTTCATCCATGCGGGCAACATCGCCTATCTCTCGCTGCTGACGCTGTTTCCCTTCTTCATCGTCGCCGCCGCGGTGGCGCGGCTGTTCGGGCAGACGGGACAGGGAATGCACACGGTCGAGGCGTTCCTCCATACCGTGCCGCCGAGCGTCGCCGACGTGCTCTCGAAACCGATCGGCGACGTCCTCGCCGCCCGCTCGGGGACATTGCTGTGGCTGGGCGCCCTGGTGGGGCTATGGACGACGGCGAGCTTCGTCGAGACGATCCGGGACATCCTGCGCCGCGCCTATGGCGTGCGGCTGACGCGCTCGTTCTGGCAATATCGCCTGACCTCGATCGGGCTGATCATCGCCTCGGTCATCCTGACGCTCGCGGCGTTCGGCTTCCAGGTGGTGCTCGTCGGGATCGAGCAGTTCCTCGTACGCGTGCTGCCGCTTTCCAGCGATGCGGCGAACATGATCTCGATCACCCGCGTCGCGCCCGCGCTCGCGCTGTTCGCCGCGCTCTACATGCTCTTCTATTCGCTCACGCCCAGCAAATACCGCTATTCCAGATGCCCCAAATGGCCGGGCGCCGCGCTGACGACCATGTGGTGGCTCGCGGTGACGGCGCTGCTGCCGCCGGTGCTCTCGCTACTCGGCAGCTACGACCTCACGTACGGCAGCCTTGCGGGCGTGATGATCGCGCTCATCTTCTTCTACACGGTGGGGCTGGGGCTCGTGATGGGCGCGCACCTCAACGCGGCACTGGCGGAAGACCCCGATGACGGAGTAGAGGGCGCGGCTGAGAACAAGGAGGTGGCATCGTCGTGACCGGATTGATGCAGGGAAAACGCGGCCTCATCATGGGGCTCGCCAACGACAAGTCGCTCGCCTGGGGCATCGCGCAGAAGCTCAGCGAGCACGGCGCAGAGCTTGCCTTCAGCTATCAGGGCGAGATGATGGAGAAGCGCGTGCGCCCGCTCGCCGAGCAGCTCGGCACGCCCAGGCTGATCGAATGCGACGTCTCGGACATGGCGGAGCTCGACCACGCATTCGAGGAGCTGGCGCGCGACTGGCCGACGATCGATTTCGTCGTCCACGCGATCGGCTTTTCGGACAAGAGCCAGCTTCGCGGCCGCTATTACGACACCAGCCTCGACAATTTCCTGATGACGATGAACATCTCGGTGTTCAGCTTCACCGCCGTCGCCAAGCGCGCGCGGGAGATGATGCCGAACGGCGGCAGCCTGCTGACGCTCACTTATTACGGCTCCGAAAAGGTGGTGCCGCATTACAACGTGATGGGGGTGGCGAAGTCCGCCCTCGATACGTCCGTGCAATATCTCGCGGTCGATCTGGGGCGCGACAATATCCGCGTCAACGCGATCTCGGCGGGGCCGATCAAGACGCTGGCGGCGAGCGGGATCGGCGATTTCCGCTACATCCTCAAGTGGAACGAGCTCAATTCGCCGATGAAGCGCAACGTGACGATCGAGGATGTCGGCGGCGCCGGGCTCTACCTGCTGAGCGACCTCGCGAGCGGCGTGACGGGGGAGATCCACCATGTCGATGCCGGCTATAACGTCATCGGCATGAAGGCCGAGGACGCGCCCGACATCGCGCTCGCCTGAGATGGACGGCATCGTCGTCGAGCGCGCCGCCCCGCGTGACGCCCATGACATCGACGATATCCTGCGCACCTGCTTCCCGAAGCCGGTCGAGGCGATGCTGGTGAAGCAACTCGCGATGGACGGCGATCTGGCGCTCGTGCTGGTCGCGCGCGACGAGGCGACGCGCCGCGCGGTTGGGCTGGTGGCGGTGAGCAGGATGCACGTCGCGATCGGGGGAGACGGCGTGCCCGCGGTCGCGCTGGCGCCGCTCGCGGTGATGCCCGACCACCGGCGCGCGGGCGTCGGCGAAGCATTGGTGACGGGGGCGATCGACGAGATGCGCCGCGCGGGCGCGCTGCTGATGTTCGTGCTCGGCGAGCCCGCTTATTACCAGCGCTTCGGTTTCTCGGCAGAAAGCGCGCAGGGCTTCGATTCGCCCTATGCCGGCCCCTATTTCATGGCGCTCGAACTGCAAGGCGGCCTGCCGTGCGGCCCGCGCGGGCTGGCCGATCACGCACCGGCCTTCGCGGCGCTGGCGGAGAATGACGGATGAGCTTCAACACCTTCGGCCGCGTCTTCCGGTTCACGACCTGGGGCGAATCGCATGGCCCCGCGCTGGGCGCGGTGATCGACGGCTGCCCGCCGGGGCTGGCGCTGAGCGAGGCCGACATCCAGCCGTGGCTCGACAAGAGGCGTCCGGGACAATCGCGGTTCACCACGCAGCGGCGCGAGCCCGATGCGGTGCGCATCCTTTCGGGCGTGTTCGAGGGGCGCACGACGGGCACCCCGATCAGCCTGATGATCGAGAATGTCGACCAGCGCTCCAAGGACTATTCGGAGGTCGCGCAAGCGTACCGCCCCGGCCATGCCGATTACGCCTATGACGCCAAATACGGCTTTCGCGACTATCGCGGCGGCGGGCGCTCCTCGGCGCGCGAGACGGCGGCGCGGGTCGCGGCGGGCGCGGTGGCACGCACGGTTATCCCCGAGGTGTCGATCCGCGCCTGGGTGGAGGCGGTCGGCGGCGACGCAATCGATTACGACCGGTTCGACGCCGACGAGATCGACCGCAACCCCTTCTTCTGCCCCGATCCGCAGGCCGCGGCGCGCTGGGAAGGCCTGATCGACCGCACGCGCAAGGCGGGCTCGTCGATCGGCGCGGTGGTGGCCTGCGAGGCGACCGGCGTTCCCGCCGGCTGGGGGGCGCCCATCTATGCCAAGCTCGACAGCGAACTCGCATTGGCGTGCATGTCGATCAACGCGGTGAAGGGCGTCGAGATCGGCGACGGCTTCGCGGCCGCCGCGCTGACCGGCGAGCAGAATGCCGATGCGATGCGCCCCGGCAACGGCGGCCCACGCTTCCTCGCCAACCATGCCGGCGGGATCGCGGGCGGCATTTCGACCGGTCAGCCGGTCCGCCTGCGCGTCGCGTTCAAGCCGACCAGCTCGATCCTCACTCCCGTGGAAACGGTGACGCGCGACGGAGAAGCGGCCGAAATTGCGACCAGGGGCCGCCACGATCCCTGCGTCGGCATCCGCGGCGTGCCGGTGGTGGAGGCGATGATGGCGCTGGTGCTCGCCGACCAGAAATTGCTCGATCGTGCCCAATGCGGGGCGGAACGCGCCTGACCGGTTGATTCGGGAGACGAATCAACCCGGCTCGTGCGACCGCCGCTGCGCCGAGGCGTTGGATTTCCGAGAGGATTTGGGGAGCAACCGCAAATCAGGAGATCGGACCATGCGGATCGCAACGATGATGAGTATCGCGGTGCTCGGCCTGTCGGGTGCCGCCATCGCCCAGGTGACGATGCCCGACCGGGAGGCGCCGCCGACGATGCAGAACGAGGTGGGCAACAACATGACCACGCCCGACGAGACGATGGGCAACGACGTGCTGACCAACGACACGATCGACAATGACGAGATGGAGCCGACGCTGCCGCCGACCGTCCCCGACACGGTGCCGCCCGTCACCACGCCCGATACCGATTCGACGATGCCGCCGATGACGATGCCCACCCCCGACGGCACCACGACGACCCCCGACGATACGGGCACCACGACGACCTGACCCCTCCGCGATGACGGACGCCGCGGCATGAATCGGCCCCGCTGCGGCGCGCCGTTGTCGCCCGGCCGGCCGCGCCGGAACCGTTCGCGCACGTAACGCTGATTCGACCGCCTATCGATCCCCCGCCGCCTCGGCTGGACTCTGTTTCAGCGGAGCTGAAAGGATAGCGGCACCGGTCCACTCCCCCACCCGGCCACCCACGGCAGTATCTTATGGGTGGCCGGGTGGGGGAGCATCGGGTCGGTCATGCCCCCGGCATGACCTGAACGGTGCGGGGCACCGTTCACCCGGTGCCGGCCGGCGCCGCAAACGCTTTGCTCAAAGCAAACCGCCTTTGGGTCAAATCCCTCGCTTGACCATCACGGATACTCTAACGCCGCGGGCAGGAGGAGGCGGACACATGCACGACATGACGGATCAACGGGCGGGCTTGCGCGTGGCGCCGGAACTGGTGCGCTTCATCGAGGAGCATGCGCTGCCCGGCACCGGCGTCGATACCGATGCCTTCTGGCGCGGCATGGCGGACCTTCTCGCCCGCTTCGCGCCCGAGAATCGGCGGTTGCTCGAAACGCGCGACCGGCTCCAGGCCGAGATCGACGCGCGGCACGCGGCAGGCGCGCCGGCCGATGCGGACAGCTACCGCCAATTCCTGCACGATATCGGCTATCTCGCCGAGGACCCCGCACCGTTCACGATCGCGCCCGGGCGAGTCGATGACGAGGTGGCGGCGATCGCGGGGCCGCAGCTCGTCGTGCCGATCCTCAACGCGCGTTTCCTCCTCAACGCCGCCAATGCGCGCTGGGGCAGCCTCTACGACGCGCTCTACGGCACCGACGCGCTCGGCGATGCGCCCGCGGGCGGCGGCTACGATCCCGCGCGCGGCGCGCGGGTGATCGCCTGGGCGCGCGATTTTCTCGACCGCGCGGCGCCGCTCGCTGCGGGGTCGTGGCGCGACTGGGACGGCGGAACGCCCGCACTCGCCGATCCGGCGCAACTCGTCGGCCGCGCGGGCGACAACCTGTTGCTGAAGCATCACGGCCTCCATATCGAGATCGTGATCGACCGCGCGCACCGGATCGGCCGCGACGATCGTGCGGGGATCGCGGACGTGATCCTCGAATCCGCCGTCACGACGATCTGCGACCTCGAGGATTCGATCGCCGCCGTCGATGCCGGGGACAAGGTGGCCGCCTATGCCAACTGGCTCGGGCTGATGCAGGGGACGCTCGAGGCGACCTTCGACAAAGGCGGGCGCACGATGACGCGCAGCCTGGCGGAGGACCGCCGCTACACCGCGCCGGACGGCACGGCTTTCACGCTGCCCGGCCGAAGCCTGCTGTTCGTGCGCAATGTCGGCCTGTTGATGACGACGCCCGCGGTGCGGCTGTCCGACGGCAGCGAGGCGCCCGAGGGCATGGTGGACGGCATCGTCACCAGCCTGATCGCGCTCCACGACCTGCGCGGTGCGGCGGGCCGCCTGCGCAACAGCCGGGCGGGATCGATCTACATCGTCAAGCCCAAGCTGCACGGGCCGGAGGAGGCCGCCTTCACCGACCGGCTGTTCGACGCGATCGAGGACATGCTCGGGCTCGCCCGGCATACGATCAAGATCGGCGTGATGGACGAGGAACGGCGGACCTCGGCCAATCTCGCCGCCGTGATCCATGCGGTGAAGGGCCGGATCGTCTTCATCAACACCGGCTTTCTCGACCGCACGGGAGACGAGATCCACACCTCGATGCGCGCCGGCCCGATGGTGCGCAAGGGCGCGATGAAGGAAACGGCGTGGATCGCCGCCTATGAGGACCGCAACGTCCAGATCGGCCTCGCCTGCGGGCTTTCGGGGCGCGCGCAGATCGGCAAGGGCATGTGGGCCGCGCCCGACCGGATGGCCGACATGCTCGCGCAGAAGATCGCGCATCCGCGTGCGGGGGCGACCACCGCCTGGGTGCCCTCCCCCACTGCGGCGACGCTGCACGCGACGCATTATCATGCGGTCGACGTCGCCGCGCGGCAGACCGAGCGCGCGGGCGAGCCCGTCGCGCCGCTCGACGCGCTGCTCACGATCCCGCTCGCGGGGCGCACCTGGACGCCGGAGGAGGTGCGCGAGGAGCTCGACAACAATGCGCAAGGCATTCTCGGCTATGTCGTGCGCTGGATCGATCAGGGCGTGGGCTGCTCCAAGGTGCCCGACATCCACGACATCGGCCTGATGGAGGACCGCGCGACGTTGCGCATCTCCTCGCAGCACATCGCCAACTGGCTGCTCCACGGCGTCGCGACGCGCGAGGAGGTGGAGGCGGCGCTGCGGCGGATGGCGGCGACGGTCGATGCGCAGAATGCGGGCGATCCGCTCTACGCGCCGATGGCGGGGCGCGAGGCGGAGAGCCTCGCCTTCCAGGCGGCCCGGGCGCTCGTGTTCGAAGGGCTGGAGCAGCCCAACGGCTATACCGAGCCGCTGCTCCACCGGTTCAGGCAGGCGCGCAAGGCCGCGGGCTAGAGTCGTTTTCAGCTAAGCTGAACCGGCACCGGCCCACTCCCCCACCCGGCCACCCAGCGGCAGTATCTTGTGGGTGGTCGGGTGGGGGAGTGGGCGGAAGCGCCCAAGGTTCCGGCGATGCGCAGCATCGTTGGAATGGCGCTGGAGGGCGGTGCCGCAACCGTTTCAGCTTTGCTGAGACAGAGTCTAGGCGATCGCCCGCCGCCCATGCCGGACGGTCGCGCGATGCGCGATCGCGGCGGCGGTCGAGGGGCGCAGAATCGTGTCGACCATCACCCAGTCGCTGGTCGTGGCCTCGGGCGTGAGCGTGACGGCCATATAGCCCCGGCGGCTGGTGTCGCACCAGGCGAGCTCGGCATTGGCGGCGACGAGATCGCGCGCGATCCGCTGTGGATCGGCGGAGGTCGAGCTTTCGAGGCCGTGCGAGGTGACGCTGGTGCCGCCGAACTCGACGCCCGCCGCGCGGCCGTCATGCGCGAGGTTGAAGGCCCAGGCATTGTGGCTGTCGCCCGAGAGCACGATCAGATCGGCGTCGGCCTCCTGAGCGCTCGCGAGCAGCCGCGCGCGGGCGGCGGGATAGCCGCTCCAGGTGTCGAGATAGAGCGGCAGCCCCGCCCGCGCCGCCTTCAGCCGCGATTCCATGCCGCTGCGCGCCCAGCCGGGCGCCTCCGGGCCGATCCAGCCGCCCGCGTCGAGCGGCAGCGCGAGCCTGCCGACGAGCGTGCCCGATCCGACGATCTGCCATCGCCGCCCGCTTCTCACCGAGGCCGCGAGCGCATGGGCGAGCCACGATTCCTGCGCGCTCCCCATCATGCTGCGCGCCGGATCGTGGAGCAGCGCCATCGGATCGGCCGCGGTGAGCAACTGATGGTCGGTAAGCTGCTTGCTCCGCGCGAGCACGCGCGTCTCGGTGCGGAACAGGCTGGCGAGCCCGCCCAGATCATAGGCGCTCCACGGCCGGTCGGCGACGGGCATCCATTCGTACCAGGCCTGCATCGCCGCCGCCTTGCGCGTGCTCCACGGGC
This sequence comes from uncultured Stakelama sp., assembly GCA_964639855.1. Taxonomy (GTDB): domain Bacteria; phylum Pseudomonadota; class Alphaproteobacteria; order Sphingomonadales; family Sphingomonadaceae; genus Sphingomonas. Next base: position 44,198 of record CAZXFY010000024.1, read on the forward strand.
CTTCGTCCGCCTGGTGCGCCTGCGCGCCGCCCGCCCAGGGATCGTTGCAGAATTCGTGATCGTCCCACTGGGCGACCATCGGCTTGGCCGCATGGAGCGCGGCGAGCGCGGGATCGCGGCGATAGCTCGCATAGCGGAGGCGATAATCGGCGAGCGCGACGATCTCGTGATCGGGCGCGGGCAGGCGCCCCGCCACCACCTCGGCCTTGACCGGATAGACGTTGGGCGCGTGCTCGTAGAAATAATCGCCGAGATGCACCGCGAGGTCGATCTCGTCGCGCGCCGCGGCATGGGCATAGGCGTTGAAGAAGCCGAAGCCGATGTTCGAGCAACTGAACACCGCCATCGTGAAGCGCCTTGCCTCGTCGGGGAAGGTGCGCGTGCGGCCGACCGGCGAGAAGCTGCCGTCCGGCGCGACGAAGCGGTAGAAATAGCGCGTCGCGGGCTTGAGGCCGCCGACGGTGATCTTCGCGGTGTGGTCGCGCCACGGCCCCGTCACCGTCTCGCCGCCCGCCGCGATGCGCGCGAAATCGGCCGTTTCGGACACTTCGACCCGCACCCGCGCCGCGCCGCCGTCCGTGGGCACGTAGCGCGTCCAGAGCAGCATCGTGTCGGCGCCCGGCTCGCCGCTCGCAACCGAATGGGTGAAGCCCGTCGCCTGCGTGACGTTCGGGCTGCGCGCGAAGCCCGGCAGCGCGAAGGCACCCAGCCCGAGCGTGCCGGTGACGAGAAGCGCGCGGCGATCGATGAACATGCAGGCTCCCCCGTAAACGGTTACACCCGCTCTCCTGACACCCGAATGGGGCGCGTTCGTGACAGCGATGCGGGAGCGCGATAGACCCGCGCCATATCGACATCCATGAGGAGCACCCATGCGCCGCGCTCTTGTCATCGCCCTGCTCGCGACCGCCGCCTGTTCGCCGTCGTCGCCCGCCAACGACACCGCCACCCAAGCCTCCGCCGCCATGGCCGCTCCGCACGATTATCTGGTCGCGCAGCGCGCCAGGGTCGCGCGGATCGACATGGCCCCGAACACCGCCTTCCTCACCGACGAGGAGCGCAAGGTCGTCAACCTGCTCATCGAGGCATCCGACCTGATGAGCCGGATCTATCTGCGCCAGGTCGCGGTCGACAATCCGGAGACGCGCGCCGCGATCGACGCCAAGGCGGGCGCCGACCACGATCTCCTCATTGATCTGTTCGACCTCAACTTCGCCCCCTGGAACCGCTTCGACGAGAACAAGCCCTTCTGGGGCAACCAGCCCTGGCCCGAGGGCGCGGGCTTCTACCCGGTCGATATGACGCGCGACGAATACAACAAATGGCTCGCCGCGCACCCCGAGGACAAGGAAGCCTTCTCCAGCCTCTACACCGTCATCCGCCGCACGCCCGACGGCGGGCTCAAGGCCGTGCCCTATTCGGTCGAATACAAACAATGGCTCGAGCCCGCGGCGAAGCTGCTGGAGCAGGCGGCCGCGATCACGGGCAATCCCAGCCTCAGGAAGTTCCTCACCCTGCGCGCGCAGGCGTTCCGCACCGACGATTATTTCCAGAGCGAACTCGCCTGGATGGATTTGAAGAACACCCCGATCGAGATCGCGATCGGCCCCTACGAAGTCTATACCGACCGCCTGTTCGGCCAGAAGGCGGCGTTCGAGAGTTTCGTGACGCTCAAGGACCCCGACGAATCGGCCGCGCTCGCCAAATACAAGGCGTATCTCAGGGACATGGAGGCGAACCTCCCCGTTCCGGACAGCTACAAGAACTTCAAGCGCGGCTTCGAATCGCCGATCGCGGTGGCGAACCAGGTCCATGGCGGCGGTGACAACGTACCCGGCAGTCAGACGATCGCCTTCAACCTGCCGAACGACGAGCGCGTGCGCGAGGCGAAGGGCGCCAAGAAAGTGATCCTCGCCAACGTGCTCGGCGCCAAATACGACCGCATCCTGGAGCCGATGGCGCCCTTGGTGCTGGTGCCCGATCAGGCCTCGCTCGTCGCGAAGAAATACATGCAGCTCGAAACGCTCTTCCACGAGCTGTCGCACAGCCTTGGGCCGGGCACGATCACGGTCGACGGGCGGGAAACCACCGTCAACGACGAATTGAAGGAGCAGGCGTCGGCGATCGAAGAGGGCAAGGCCGATGTGATGGGCGCTTACAACATTCTCTTCATGATGGAGAAGGGCGAGCTGCCCGCCGCCGAGAAGCCGCAGCTTCTCGCCACCTATCTCGCTGGCATCTTCCGCGCCGTCCGCTTCGGCGCGGCCGAGGCGCACGGCAAGGGCGCGGCGATGCAATATGGGTATCTGAAAGCGAAGGGCGCGTTCGCGTGGGATCCCTCGGCCAAGCGCTACCGCATCGACCCCGCGAAGATGGAAGCGGGAATCCGCGATCTCGTCCACGACATCGTGCTGCTCCAGGGCAATGGCGATTACGAGGGCGTAAAGGCGTTCATGGCCAAATATGCCGTGCTCGACGAGGCGGCCGAGGGCGTCGTGGCCTCGATGAAGGACATTCCGGTCGATATCCAGCCGATCTATCCCGATCGGGTGTGAGGTCGGGCCTTATGTACCATTTTACCGCGTCGGTCGCCCTCACCCTTCCGCCCCCCCGCCTTCGCGGGGGGGCTCCCGCCCTCCCCCGGCGGGAGAGGGAAGGGGCCCGCTCGGCGTCGCCGCGTGGGAAGGGTGAGGGCGACCGGAGCGTAATGGCGAAGAAGACTATTCCGGCCCGAACCCGCTGAAGATGCCCTGCAGATACTGCACCGTGATGTCAATCGTCTTCACGCCCGGCCCCACATCGACGATGCCGTCGACAAGGTCGGGCTTGGACCGGCCAAGCTTCTCGTTGCTCGGCACGCCGGCGCCGTCCTTCCACACGCTGAACTTGTTCTTGCCGTCGCGGTCGTGGGTGAAGAACAGGCCGTAGCGGCCGGGCGCGGGCACCTTGATGCACATCGAGACCGGCCCGCTCGCGGGCATGTCGGCCCAGACGCGGCGGAAGGTCTTGCCCTCGGCCTGGAGCGTCTTGCGATGCTCGAGCCAGTCCTCCTCGGTCGCGGGATAAAGCTCCAGCTTCATCCGGCCGCTGCGGTCCTTGAGGCCGGAGATGTTGACCAGGATCGCCGGCCCCTTGCCCGAAATGCAGGCGGCGGCATCGCTCCCCACCGGTGTCGCGGCCTGTGCGGCGGCCGGAAGCGCGAGAGCAGCGGCGAGCGCCAGCGGAATCGTGCGGTTCATGTCCATTTCCTCGTTAGTGCGTGCGCCCCGAAGGCGGCGATCAGCGCGCCATGCGCAATGAGGGTCAGCGCAGCGGTCAGCGCGACGAGACCCGTGACGGCCCCGTTGTCGCCCATAAGAATGATGGCGAAATTGGCGAAAACAAGGTCTTTGTTCGGCACGAGCGGGAGGCGCGAGACGAGCAGCCGCCCCGCCACGAGCAACAGCCACAGTCCGAGCGACACCTGAGGCAGCGCGACATGCCAGGCGAACGCGAGCAACACGGAGGTCGCGACGAGGCGCAGGCAGTGGACGCCGAAAATCCACCACAAGCGCTTCTTCGGCAGCGTGAAGACACGTTTCGAGAAGATCAGAAAAGGCGCCGACATCGCGAAGATCACCGCGATCGAGCCGAGCAGCACCTTCATCTCGCCCGCATCGAGCAGATGCGCCGCCACCGGCAGCGCGAGCGCGAGCCCCGCGAGCGTCACCGCATTGCCCGCGATCGCGGAGAGGATCGCGACGTCCTTGACCGCCCCGAACGGCGCCTCGGCGGCCGCATTCGCGCGTGCCCAGGCATAGAAATAGGCGTCACCCGAATAGCCGAACAGCACGTCGTTCGCGATCCGCTTCCTGACGAGCGCGCCGAAGCCGACACGCGGCAGGCGCCAGAGCCGGCGATAGATGAGATAGTCGCAGGCCGGAGCCACGAGATAGAAAAGCGCCAGCGCGACGTAAAAGACCGCGCTTTCTGGAACGAGCGCCCCCAGCCCCGCAAGCCCGGACGAGAACAGCTCCCGCGCCAGCCCCGCCACCATCGCGACCATGAGCAGCCCGGCCGCGATTGCCGCCCAGCGGCTCGGAAGCGCGGCGCGCTCCGGCCCGGCCACATCGCCGCGCGCCGCGACGGAGGCTTCGGCAATCCGGGCTGTCATGGCGGCGGACGTGGGCGCTGGTTCGGGCCTGCGCAAGCCCGGTGGGGATTTACGCCATATGGCGCCGCGCCTCAGTCCGGCTTCGCCCGATCCGGATGTGCCGCCGCAACCGCGGGAAGCGCCGTCGCCGCCGCATCGGCGCGGACGAGTTTCGGATATGCATCGAGCGTGACGTCCAGCCGCCGCGCATTGTACATCTGCGGGACGAGGCAGATGTCGGCGAGATCGGGTTCCTCCCCGCCGAGGAACGGCCCCTCGCCCGCCATCGCCTCCAGCGCGGCGAAGCCTTCGGCGATCCAGTGGCGATACCAGTCATCGCGCGCCTCCTGTCCCGCGTCGAACTGCGATTCGAGGCGTTTCAGCACGCGCAGATTGTCGAGCGGGTGGATGTCGCACGCGATCACAAGCGCCTGCGCCAGCGTGTGTGCGCGCTTCAGCGGATCGCGCGGCACGAACGGCGGGTTGGGGAAAGCGGCATCGAGCCAGTCGATGATGGCGAGGCTCTGCGTCAGCGGCGTCTCGTCGACCACCAATGTCGGCACGAAGCCCTGCGGATTGCGCGCGAGATTGTCCGGCGCGCGCTGGCTGCCGTCGCGCAAATTCACCGGCCGCGATTTGTATGCCACGCCCTTGAGCGCGAGCGCGATCCGCACGCGATAGCTCGCCGACGACCGCCAGTAATCGTGCAGAACGAGCTTCATGACTCAGCCTCCTCTTGCGCCTCGCGCTCCGAGCTGCGCTCGAGCGCGACCTTGATCATCGCGGTCATCGGATCGGCGAGCGCGAGGCCGAGCACGCCGAACAGGGTGCTCGCGAGGATCTGCGCCGAGAGCGTGAGCGCGGGCGGCAGATCGACCGTGCGCCGCGCGACCGTCGGGATGACGACATAACCGTCGAACGTCTGCACGCCGAAATAGACGAGGATCGCCGCCAGCCCCGAATCCACGCCCGCGCTGAACCCCACCGCGACCATCAGCACGCCGCTGATGAACGCGCCGATATTGGGGATGAAGGCGAGAATGCCGGTGATGATGCCGAGCAGCAGCGCCATCGGCACCCCGACGAGCGCGAGCAGCAGCCAGGTGAGCACGCCCTCGAACGCCATCCCTGCGAGCCTTCCTGCGAGCAGGCGGCGCATCGTCCACGCCATTTCGTCGATCGTGATCGCGAATTCGGCGCGCTTGTCGCTGGGGATCAGCCATTGCAGCCCGCGGTCGTAGAGTTTGGGCTCCATCGCGACGAACAGCCCGATGACGAGGATCATGAACAGGCTGGTGACGGCGCCGAGCGCGGTGCCGACCCACGAGGTCAGCCGCCCGACCGTGCCCGCCGCCTGCTGGAGCAGCCCCTGGAAATCGGACGGGCCGGGCATGATGCCGAGATCGCTCGCCCAGGCGGTGACGCGCGTGGTCTGCACCTCCAGCGTCGCGCGGAGCTGCTCGACCTGCGCGGCGATCTGCACGCCCGTCATGTAGAAGACGCCGAGGATGAAGGCGAGCACGCCCAGCACCACGATCAGCAGCCGCCAGCCGCGCGGAATCGGCAGCACCTTGCCGAGCAGCCGCACCCCGCCGTCGAGCATCGAGGCGAAGACGAGCCCGCCGAAGATGATGAGCAACGGCTGGATGAGCAGCACGACCAGTGCGATCGCGCAGACGAGGCCGAGCCAGATGCTCGCGCGCTTCAGCTCGCGGCGCGTCTCGGGATCGCGCAGCTCGTTGGGGCTGGGATCGCGGACGACCGTTTCGGGCGAGTCGATCACGGCGTGGTATCGACCGGATGGAGCGAGGTGCCCGCCCGGCCGCCGCGGAAGGCGCCGAACCAGGTCAGCGGGTTCCAGTTCGCGCTGCCGTCCAATGAGAAGGTGATGAACTCCGCACGGCCGCCGATATATTCCCACGGCACCGGGCCGCCCAGGCCCAGCTCGGCCCGGCTGAAGCGGCTGTCCGCGCTGCGGTCGCGATTGTCACCCATCACGAAGACGTCGCCTTCGGGAATCGTGATCGGGCCATAATTATCGCCCTCGCTATAGCCGCGCTCCAGATCGATCGTGTCGTAGCGGCGGCCGTTGGGCAAGGTCTCGGTGACGACCGGCAGGTGGCAGACGAGCTTTCCGTCCGGCCCCGGTTGCCGCGCGCCGGGATATTCGATCGAACTGCACGTCGAATTCTCGTCCACCGGCAGATCGACATAATGGAGCGGCCCGCGCTTCACCGGCACGCCGTTCAGGATCACCTGTCCGCCGCGCACTTCCAGCCGGTCGCCGGGAAGCCCGATCACGCGCTTGATGTAATCGGTGCGCGTGCCCGGCGGCGTGACGATCACGATGTCGCCCCGCTCGGGCAAGCTGCCGAACAGGCGCCCGTCGATGAAGGGCAGCAGGTGAAAGGTCGGCGAGACGAACGAATAGCCGTAAGGGTATTTGCTCACCACCAGCCGGTCGCCGACGAGCAGGTCGGGCAGCATCGATTCGGAGGGGATGTAGAAGGGCTTGGCGACGAAGCTGTGGAAGGCGAGCACCGCCACGATCAGCCAGAAGATGCCCTTGATCTCGGCCCACCATTCGGCGCGGCGGCGCGCGCTGCGCTCGACGGCGGTTTCCTCCGCGGCCACCTCCTGCGCTTCGTCGCTCTCCAACGCCAACTCCTCACTCATGCTTCGTCCTCGCGCGCGACCGCCTCGATGATCACGAAGGCCTGCGCCCAGGGGTGATCGTCGGTGAGCGTCACATGGATGCGCGCGACGTGGCCTTCGGGGATCATGGCGTCAAGCCTCGCTTTCGCCCCACCGGTGAGCGCGAGCGTCGGCGCACCCGAGGGCGCGTTGACCACGCCGATGTCCTTCAGGAACACGCCCTGCCTGAACCCCGTGCCAACCGCCTTCGAAAACGCCTCCTTCGCGGCGAAGCGCTTGGCGAGCGTCGCGGCCCTGGTAAACGGCCGCCGCGTCGCCTTGGCGCGCTCGACCTCGGTGAAGCACCGCCGCTCGAAGCGCTCGCCGAACCGGTCGAGCGATGCCTGAATGCGCGCGATGCTGCACAGGTCCGATCCGAGGCCGAGGATCATGTTCCTCCCCCGCAGGGGGAGGGGGACCGCGCCCGCAGGGCGTGGTGGAGGGGCTTCTGCCACCCTCGATTCATTAGAGGCGGGCGCCCCTCCACCAAGCCGTTGCGCGTCTTGATCCCCCTCCCTGTTCCGGGGAGGATCTGAAGGGGACCACTCACCGTGCCTCGTCCATTGCCGCACGCATGCGGCGCACCGATTCCGCCAACCCCGTGAAAATCGCCTCGCCTACCAGGAAATGCCCGATATTGAGCTCGCGCACCTGCGGGATCGCGGCGATGGGGGCGACATTGTCATAGGTGAGGCCGTGCCCGGCATGGACCTCGATCCCGTTCTTCGCCGCCAGCGCCGCCGCATCGGACAGGCGCCGCAATTCCTCGGCCCGCCCGGCGCCATCGAGCTCGGCATAGCGGCCGGTATGAAGCTCGACCACGGGCGCGCCGAGCCGAATCGCCGCCTCGATCTGATTCGGATCCGGCTCGATGAACAGCGACACGCGCACCCTCGCCCCCGCCAGTTCCGCCACGAGCGGCGCGAGCCGGTTATGCTGCCCGGCGGCATCGAGCCCGCCCTCGGTGGTCAGCTCCTCGCGCTTTTCGGGGACGATGCACGCGGCGTGTGGGCGGTGGCGCAGCGCGATGGCGAGCATCTCGTCGGTCGCGGCCATCTCCAGGTTGAGCGGGATCGACAATTCGGCCGAAAGCCGCGCGATGTCGCCGTCGGTGATGTGCCGTCGATCCTCGCGCAAATGCGCGGTGATGCCGTCCGCCCCCGCCTCGGCCGCGAGCAGCGCCGCGCGTACCGGATCGGGATAGCCCGCCCCGCGCGCATTGCGCACGGTGGCGACGTGATCGATATTGACGCCGAGGCGCAAGGGCGCGCTCATTTCGCGAGCCCCCGGCTCCCCGGCTTGGTCGCGGGGAGCGCCGCCAGCGCGGGCGGAAGCGCGTCGGCGGGATAGGCCGGCACGTCGAGTCGGCAGAGCGAGACGAGCGGTGCGCCGACATCGGCGCGGCCGTTCGAGCGGTCGATCAGGCAGGCGGCGCCCAGCAGCTCGCCCGGATGCGCGCGGATCGCATCGAGGCATTCGCGCGACGACAACCCCGTCGTGACGATGTCCTCCACCATCACCACACGCGCGCCTTCCGGTATTTCAAACCCGCGGCGAAGGCGGAACGCGCCCTCCTCGCGCTCGACGAACACCGCCATGCAGCCGAGCGCGCGCGCCGTCTCGTAGCCGGGGATGATCCCCCCGACGGCGGGCGAGACGACCAGATCGACCGCGCCGAACGCCTCGCGAATCGCGGCGGCGAGCGCGCGGCACAACCGCTCGGTGCGCACCGGGTCCTGAAACACGCGCATCTTCTGGAGGAAGACCGGCGAGTGCAGGCCGGAAGAGAGGATGAAATGCCCTTCGAGCAGCGCGTCCGCCGCGCGGAATTCGTCGAGCACGTCGTCCTGGGTCATGCGCGTTCCTTATGCGATGGCGGGCGCGCGTTTGATAGGGTCGCGCGCGCGGCCACGCAACGCATGTGCCAAAAATCGCGCGCATGTGCTTGAGACACCCGGCAGGCGCGCGTATAGGCCCTCACAAAAGGGCGTATCCCCGCCCTTGCGCCCGGGGCAGGGCGCTCCACAAAAAGGGTGAAGAACGACGATGCGCATGACTGGGTTGAAAACGATCGTCCTGGCCGCGGGCCTGGCGCTGGCCGGCGTGGGGACCGCCGCCGCGCAGCAGCCCGCCGCCGCACCGCCGCCTGCCACGACGGCAGCGCCGGCGGCCGAGGCCGCGCCCCAGACGGCGGCGCCGACGAGCCCGCTGCTCGCCGAGGACGGCGCGCCGGCGATGGACCCGACCCAGCATATCGGCCAGCCCAGCGACGGCTATTTCGGCCTCCAGCCGCAGGTGACGCCGACCGGCCAGCGCGCGCACTGGATGCACAATTACATCCTGATGCCCGCCGTGGTCGGCATTTCGGTGCTCGTGCTCATCCTGCTCGGCTGGGTGATCGTGCGCTATCGCCGCGCGGCGAACCCGACACCCTCGCGCACCTCGCACAATACGGTGATCGAGATCATCTGGACGCTCGTTCCCGTGCTCATCCTGGTGCTGATCGCGATTCCCTCGATCGGGCTGCTCCAGGCGCAATACAAGCCCGCGCCGGACAACGCCGTAACGCTGAAGGCGATCGGCAACCAGTGGTTCTGGTCGTACGAATATCCCGACAACGGCGATATCCAGATCACCGCCAACATGCTCAAGGAAAAGGGCGATCCCAGCCTCCAGCCCGGCGACCGCTGGCGCACCGATGCGGACGGACCGCGCCTGCTCGCCGCCGACAACCGCGTCGTGCTGCCCGTGGGCGTGCCGATCCGGCTGATCACCACCGCCAACGACGTGATCCATAGCTGGGCGGTGCCCGCCTTCTGGATCAAGCTCGATGCGGTGCCCGGCCGCCTCAACGAGACCCAGTTCACGATCGAGAAGCCTGGCGTCTATTTCGGCCAGTGCTCGGAGCTGTGCGGCGCGCGGCATGCTTTCATGCCGATCGCGATCGAGGCGGTGCCGCCCGATGTCTTCGCCGCCTGGGTACGCGCCAAGGGCGGCACGATGCCGGGCGACGCGAGCGCTCCCTCCACTGAGCCGCCGGCGCAGCCCGGCGCCGACACGGTCGACGAAACCTCGACGCCGGCCGCGGCCGACGTCCCGACGGTGGACGCGACCGCCGCCCCCGCCAACACGACCCAGCCCGCGACGTCCACCGCGCCCGGCTCCAGCACTTCGGACCTGTAAAGCCATGACCGACACCGCACTTCAGCCGTCCGCGTTCCAGGCGCACGACACGCACGAGCACGCTCACGACGCCGATCACAAACCGGGCTTCTTCCAGCGTTGGTTCATGTCGACCAACCACAAGGATATCGGCACCCTCTATCTGATCTTCGCGATCGTCGCGGGGATCGTCGGCGGCACCATCTCCGGCCTGATGCGTATCGAGTTGGCCGAGCCGGGCATTCAGTATCTGCCCGCCTGGGCCGCGATGATGCACGGCGGCGCGGTCGCGAGCGATCAGGCGCTGCACCTGTGGAACGTGCTGATCACCGCGCACGGCCTGATCATGATCTTCTTCATGGTGATGCCGGCGATGATGGGCGGGTTCGGCAACTGGT
>CAZXFY010000025.1:0-54348 GCA_964639855.1 uncultured Stakelama sp.
GGGGCACAGCCGCGCGGAAACCGCGGCGGATGAGCCGCCCGACGATCCCCCCGGCGCCAGCGGCGCGTTGCCGCCGTCCTTGCGCCGCCACGGCGAGACGACGTTCCCGAACGCGCTCGTCTCGTTGGACGAGCCCATCGCGAACTGGTCCATGTTGAGCTTGCCCAGCATCCCCGCGCCCGCATCCCACAGATTCTGCGAGACGGTCGATTCGTAGGGCGGCGTGAAGCCTTCGAGGATGTGGCTCGCAGCCGTCGAGGCCACCCCCTTGGTGCAGAACAGGTCCTTCATCCCGATCGGCACGCCCGCGAGCGGTTTCATCTCCTCGCCTGCCGCCCGCGCCTTGTCGGCGGCATCGGCGGCGGCGAGCGCATGATCGGGCGTCTCGACCAGAAAGGCGTTGAGCTGCTTCGCCCCGGCGACCTTGGCGACGAACGCCTCCGCCACCTCGCGCGCCGAGAAGGCACCGCCGCGCACCCCGTCACGGATCGCCGCGACGCCCAGATCGGTGAGGTCGGTCATGCGCGCACCTCATGCAGAGCATGTGCTCCCGCGAAGGCGGGAGCACCGGGGAACCGGGCGCAGCACTTGCGACTCTGGATCCCCGCCTTCGCGGGGATGATCGAATGATGCCGTCCCGTCATCATTCGATCACCTTCGGCACCGCAAAGAACCCATGCTCCGCTTGCGGCGCATTTGCGAGCACCGCATCACGCACGCCGCCGTCGGTGACGACATCGTCGCGCAGCCGCAGCGCGTTGGGGATCACGGCGGTCATTGGCGCGACGGCCGAGGTATCGACCTCGCCCAGTTGCTCGATCCAGCCGAGGATATTCCCCAGCTCGGGCGCGAGCCGATCGGCCTCTTCGTCGGTGATCGCGATCCGCGCGAGGCTCGCGATCCGCTTCACGGTTGCAGTGTCTACGGACATGGCCGAGCGGCTAGCAGAGCCGCCCGCGCCTGCGCAACGCTATTCGAACGGCCGCCCCACCGGGACGCCGCCGATGAACACCTGGCGACGCTCGACGGGACGGATTTCTACGTCGCCGCGGGCGAGTGCGGCTGCAACGGCCCGCCGATCGGCCCCGGAGATCGGCGGCGCACGATTGGGCGAATCGATCGTCCATTCGCCCCTCTTCGCCACGATATGCGCGACCGTGCAATCCTCCGGAACATCGATCGCTCCCTTCTGCTGCGGCGCGCGATCGGGGGCGCAATCGCCGGAAATCGATGTCGCTTCCGTGCCGCCCGGCTGCCACAGGACGGTGCAGGGGCGCGTGCCACCGCCACAGGCGTTCCAGTCGGCGAGCGTCTCCCGCAACCCTTTCGGCAGCGGCGCCGGGCGAGGCAGGATACGCAGCCGCTTGTCGAGCGTGCTCGCGCGCTCGACGGCATTCTGGCGATCAAGAAGCGTCCACCGATCCTTCGCGGCAACGGCTTTCTTCGCCAATCGGGCGATCCCGGCATTGCCCGATTGCGTCAGGTGCCGTGCCGCCCGCTTGCCCGGCTCCCCGAAGTCGAACGCCAGCGCCGCCCAGTCGAATTTCTCAGGCGCTACCTTACCGGCTTCGAGCCGCGCCACCTGATCGTGCGTTGAGATCGCGTTGAAGCTGAGGATCGGCGTTGCGAGGAACAGCGCCGCCGCCATCACCGCAAAGGCGAGCCGCAGGTTGAAGCTCCGCGCCTCCCCCGCCCAGCCCATCCGCCGCCGCGCGAGCGCAACCCACCAGGCGATTCCCATCGCACAGGCGATAATAACGAAGGTCAGCGCCCACAGCCGGTCGGGGGTGAAGCCGTATTGGTCTATCCTGAGCCCCGTCGCGATCGCCGCGATGACGGAGAGCGGCAGGATCACCACCGCCAGCGCGGTCGCGCCCCATCGTAGCGCCGGATTGCCCAGTTCATCCTCCGCCCCGTCGCCGATCACCGTATTGGCGAGCACCCAGGCGCCCAGCGCGCAGACGAGCAGGATCGGCGTCGTGGCCTTGGTCGCCTCCCACAAGGCATCGAGCCCGGTGAAGGGCAGCGCCAGCAGGAACAGCGCCAGCCCCGCGCCCAGCACCGGCGCCAGCACCGCCAGCACCGCCGTCACCACCCGGCGCAGCGTACGCACCACGCCCTCGCGTTCGCGGAACAATCCCAGCGCCGCGCCGAACGCCCCGCCGATCAGCAGCGCGTCGACCCAGCCCTTGAGCAACAAGCGCTCGATCAGGTCGATCCCGATCAGCTCGAACAGCGCCGACAACAGCCACGCCAGCGCGAACACCACGCCGACGAACGCCCAGGAGGCGCACCACAGCACGATATTGGTCCACACATGCGCATGGACCTGGGGATAGGGGAAATGCGCCCGCCCCTCGTCGCGCGCCGTCTGGAATAGCGGCGCCGCGATCGCGATTGCGAGGATGAGGCTCACATCGCTCCAGTCGCCGAGCATCCCGTTATCGGGCGCGCCGTTCCACCACGACACCAGCCCCGCCACGATCGCCACGCCGATCCCGAACGCCACCGACCAGCCCAGCCGCACGCGCTCCGCGGTAAAGCCGAACGCCGCCGCGCCCGCCGCAATTCCGGTCGCCAGCGCGAGTTGCGCGGGCGGAACAACGCCCGATACATCGATCAGCCGCTCGATCGCGAGGCACGCCAGCGCCCCCACGATCCCGAGCAGCACCGGCCGCAAACGCCAGCCGTCCTCTTCAACACGCCCGTCCGTCGTCACGCTCGCCTCCCTCGTCGCATTTCCGCACGCCGCCCGCGCGATTGCAAGCGGCGGCGCCATCGTGCAGGGGTTTCGCCGCGCCCCCGCCGTCACTATGTTGCACCGCAGCAACGGAGCCCACCTTGGCCCGCAAATTCCTCTATCTGATTGCGATCCTTATCATGCTCGCCATCGCTGCCGCATTCGCTTACCGTCTTTTTGGCGTGCAGATTCTGCGCACGGCGATGGTGCCGACGACCAAGTTCGTCGCGCAGCCCGCGCCGAAACCCTCGGCCTATGCCGATCCGGCGATGTGGTTCTCACGCCCCGGCAAGCCGAACGATCCGTCGCGCTGGGCGCCCGCCGGCTATACCGCCACGAGCGCGCCCGAAGCGGCGGTCTTCTACATCCACCCGACCTCGTATCTCGACCGCGCGCACTGGAATGCCCCGCTCGACAATGTTGAGGCGAACGAGCGCGCCAGGCTCTTCCTGCGCGGCCAGGCGAGCGCGTTCAACGGCATCGCCGCGATCTGGGCGCCGCGCTATCGCCAGGCCACGTTCGGCGCGTTCCTGACGAGCGAGGAGGCCGCAGGGCAGGCGCTCGATCTCGCCTATCGCGACGTGCTCACCGCGTTCGACCAGTTCCTGAAGGAAGTTCCCGCCGGCCGGCCCATCATCCTCGCGGGCCACAGCCAGGGCGCGCTCCATCTCACCCGCCTGCTCCACGATCGCGTCGCGGGCACGCCGCTCGCGAGCCGGATCGTCGCGGCCTATATCGTCGGCTGGCCCGTCTCCGAAACCGCCGATCTCCCCGCGCTCGGCCTCCCCCAATGCATCGCCGCCGACCAGACCGGCTGCATCCTCTCATGGCAGAGCTTCGCCGAACCCGCCGATCCGTCGCTGATCTTCGACACGTTCGACCAGACGGCCGGTTTCACCGGCGCCCCGCGCAAGGACACGCCGGTCGTGTGCACCAACCCGCTCACCGGCACGCCCGATGCCGCCGCGCCCGCGACCGCCAATCTCGGCGCGCTCTATCCCTCCGCGGACCTCATGACGGCGCAAATCGTGCCCGGCACGATCCCCGCGACATGCGAGGGCCGCGGCATCCTGTCGATCGGCGCGCCGCCCGATCTCGTCGGCAATTACGTGCTGCCGGGCAACAACTACCACGTCTTCGATTATTCGCTCTTCTGGGCCAATATCCGCGCCGATGCGGAGCGCAGGCTCGCCGCGTTCGAGGCGCGATGAGCCGCGCTCATCCAAGGTTCACCCGATCTCTGCTATACGCGACTCGCACCAGCTTTAGGGGAAGCAATGCAGATCGCCGCAGCAGCCGTCGCCTGTCTCGCCGCCGCGCTCCAGACCACGCCCGCGCCTGACCCCGCCGACACGGCGATCATGCCGCCCGTCACGGCACCGCAAAGCGGCGTCACCGACGCGGAGGTCGATCATTATGCGGCGGCGGCACTGGCGGTGCAGCGGATCGAGCGCGAGGCCGCGCCCGAGGACGAGAACAAGCCCGAACGCATGGCCGCCGCGGTCGAGCGCAGCGGCCTCACCCCCGAACGCTTCAACGAGATCGCCAAGGCCCAGCAGGGCGACCCCGCCCTTCAGGCCCGCATCCAGCAGGCGGCAGCCGAGAAGACGGGCGGAAAATAGGGCGCCGTGCTCCTGCGCAGGCGGGAGCACTCGTCACTCCGCGCCGGATCGCGCTATAGCCCCCCGATGATCACCACCGATCGCGCCGTCTATCGCGCCGCGCTGCCCGACGGCGGCCGTCTGCTCGGCCTCGATGTCGGCACCAGAACAATCGGCATGGCGTTGTGCGACGCCGGCTGGAGCTTCGCCAGCCCCGCCGAGCTCATCCGCCGCACCAAGTTCCAGAAGGACAAGGCCGCGCTCGCCGCGCTCGCCGCCGCGCAGCACGTCCGCGGGCTCGTCATCGGTTTGCCGCTCAACCTCGACGGCAGCGAGAGCCCGCGCAGCCAATCCACCCGCGCCTTCGCTCGCAATATCGAGGATTTGGCGCTGCCCATTCTCCTGTGGGACGAGCGCTGGTCCACCCAGGCCGTCACCCGCACGCTGATCGAACAGGACGCCAGCCGCGCCCGCCGCGCCACGCTCGTCGACAAGATGGCCGCCGCCTATATCCTCCAGGGCGCCATCGATGCGTTGATGAGGGTCGATGTCTAGCCGAAACCGTTCGTGCTGAGCCTGTCGAAGCACCGTCCTGCTCGTTTCGGAAGAAGGGCGGCCTTTCGACAAGCTCAAGGCGAACGACGGATTTCAGCGGATCATCCCAGGAATCCCTAACGCCTCTCCGCCCCGTCCCACGATGGAACGCGCCGAATCCGGCTCTGGCGGTAACCTGCGGGTAAGCTTACTATTCCCCTAACAATCGGCTTCAGGGGAACGACTCCATGTCCATGCGCACCGCCGCCCGCGCCCGGTCCTGGATCAGGGCCGCTTTCTACATCGCCGCGCTCGTCGCCTTGCCGCTGCTCGCCTCGCCCGCGAGCGCGAAGGGCGCGACCGCGAAATTCCCGGTGCGCAGCGTGCTCGGTCTCGATGCTCCGCTCCAGCCCGGCGATTATGTGTGGGACGACGAGGGCGTCGGCCCGGGCAAGCTCACCATCGTCGTCGAGCTCGATTCGGCGCTGATCCATGTGTATCGCGCGGGCAACGAGATCGGCCGCTCGTCGATCATCTACGGCTACGGCAACAAGCCGACGCCGACGGGTGTTTACCCGATCCTGCAAAAGGACATCGATCACGTCTCGAACATCTACAAGGGTGCGCCGATGCCGTGGATGCTGCGGCTGACCTGGACGGGCATCTCGATCCACGGCAGCGCGGAGATTTCGGACGACATCGCCACCCATGGCTGCATCGGCCTGCCCCACGGCTTCGCCAAGGTCCTGTTCGACAATGCGGGGCTGGGCGACAAGGTGCTCGTCACCAACCACTGGACCGGCAACGACGACGCGATTCGGCTGGCCGAGGCCGCCGAGCCGACCCCGCAGCCCACGCCGCTGCTCGATTATTCCTTCCCGCTGGACACGGCGGCGGACGAAGCGGCGGTGTACGCGAGCTACTGAGCCGACGGCCTCCCCGGCGCCTTTCCCCTGCGCCGGGGCATCCGCATATGTCCTACACGGCCGTTCCGCGATAAGGTGCGACCCCATGGCCCCCTCACCGTCTTGCGTCCGGAAGGATATTCGTCGCGCCCGCAAGAATATCGGCGCGCGGGCAAAGTTGACTCCGCTCCGTCGGCCGATTGCCGAAATCGGCGGAATACCGCGATTGTGCCCCGCCCGGTGACCCGAAGGACAGTCAAGTTGGTCAACTTCGCCGGAACCGTCGCGGCGCGCTCACGTGCCTTGCACCCGCGCCCGCCGCGCGCTACGCGATCGCTTTGATGCCGCCGTCCGATCACTCGCCGGCCGCCCAGATTCGGGGCGGTGCCGTCTTCCCGCACGCGAACCTGACGGGCATTTCGGGCCTTCAACCGCACGAGATCACCTTCCTCCTCGACGAAGCCGAGCAGTGGGTCGATTGGAACCGCCGCCACGCCAAGAGCGCGCATCCGCTCGACGGGCTCACGCAGATCAACGCTTTCTTCGAGAACTCGACGCGAACGCTCCTCTCGTTCGAGATCGCGGGCAAGCGCCTCGGCGCCGATGTCGTCAACATGCACGCCGCGCAAAGCTCGGTGAAGAAGGGCGAGACGCTGATCGACACCGCGATGACATTGAACGCGATGCGCGCCGATGTGATCGTCATCCGTCACGCCAGCTCCGGCGCGGTGCAGCTCATCGCGGACAAGGTCGCCTGCCCGGTGCTCAACGCGGGCGACGGCGCGCACGAGCACCCCACACAGGCGCTGCTCGACGCGCTCACCATCCGCCGCCGCCGCGGCGGCATCGCCGGCCAGCGCGTGGTGATCTGCGGCGATTTGCTCCACAGCCGCGTCGCGCGCTCGAATATTCTGGCGCTCACCGCGCTCGCCGCCGAGGTCCGCGTCTGCGCGCCCTCCACGCTGATGCCCCCTCATGTCGAGGCGATGGGCGTCACCGCCTTCACCGATTTCAACGCCGCGCTCGACGGGTGCGACGTGGTGATGATGCTCCGCCTCCAGAACGAGCGCATGTCGGGCGCCTACATCCCCTCCACGCGCGAATATCATCTGCGCTACGGCCTCACGCTCGATCGCCTCGCCCGCGCGAAGCCCGACGCGCTGGTGATGCACCCCGGCCCGATGAACCGCGGAGTCGAGATCGCCTCGAACGTCGCCGATCACCCCGAGCGCTCCGCCGTCACCGAGCAGGTCGAGATGGGCGTCGCGGTGCGGATGGCGTGCCTCGACGTGCTGACGCGCCGCGCGCGCGGCGTGGAGGGCTGGGCATGAAGCGCGCCTTCACCAACGCCCGGCTCGTCTGCCCGCAAGGCGGCGTTACGACCGGCACGCTCGTCACCGAGGGCGACCGCATCGTCGCGGTCGGCCAGACCGGCCTTCCCAGCAATGTCGAAGTTGTCGACTGCGCCGGGCTGACGCTCGCCCCCGCCATTGTCGATCTGGGCGTGTTCGCGATCGACCTTCCCGCCTTCCATGCCGGCGGCATCGTCCGTGTCGGGCTGATGCCCGATACGTCGCCGGTGCTCGACGACCCGGGCATCGTCCAGCGCGCCGCGCTGATCGGCAAGCCGACGCTCTGGATCCACCCGCTCGCCGCCGCGACCAGGGGGTTGGAAGGCAAGGATCTCGCCGAAATGGCGATCAACAAAGGTGCGGGCGCAAGGGCGGTCGCGACCGGGCGCCGCTGGATCGGCGACTCCGGCGTGATGCGCAAGGTGCTCGGCTATGCGCGAGACCTCGGCCTCGCCGTCGTCGCCCATGCCGAGGATGCGGGGCTCGCCGCGAACGCCGTCGCAACCGCAGGCGAGACCGCGACCCGGCTCGGCCTCCCCGCCGCCCCGTCGCTCGCCGAGCCGCTCGCGATCGCCCGCGACCTGATGCTGGCCGAGGAAACTGGCGCCCGTCTCCACATCCGTCAGGTGACGACCGCTGCGGGCTTCGAGCTGGTCCGCGCCGCCAAGCGCCGCGGCATCGCGGTGACGTGCGGGATCACCCCCGCGCATTTCCTGCTGTCGGACATCGCGATGACCGATTTCCGCAGCTTCGCGCGCCTCTCGCCGCCCTTACGCAGCGAGGACGACCGCAAGGCCGCGCTCGCCGCGATCGCCGACGGCACGATCGACGTCCTCGCCTCCGCCCACGATCCGCGCGGACCGGAGGAAAAGCGCCTCCCCTTCGCCGACGCCGCCCCCGGCGCCGCCGATGCCGAGCATCTGCTCGCGCTGTCGCTCGGGCTGGTGCGCGACGGGCTGATCCCGATCGAGCGCCTGTTCGCGCTGCTGGCGTCGAATCCCGCCCGCGTGCTGGGCCTCGATGCCGGCACTCTCACCGAAGGCGCCCCCGCCGATCTCGTCCTGCTCGATCCCGACGCGCCGTGGCAGATCACCGCCGAGGCCATGCACGCGAAGACCGGCAACACGCCGTTCGACGGGCTGCCGGTCCAGGGCAGGGTCCGCCGCCTGTTCAAGGGCGGCACGGAAGTCTTTGCGGGCTGAGACGCGAAGCGCCCTTCCATCACCCCAGGCATAATGCCCGCCATTGAGAGACCCCAGCGTTCGCTGGGGTGACGACCTTCCCTGTTTGCTCTTTTCACTTTCCTACAGCCCCGCAATCGAGCCATGCTGCACGCTGCTCTGATTCGGTCGATCACGCACGTCGAGGCTTTCGCCGACCGGGCGATCGTGCCCGTAACGACACGCGCTCGGCGGTACATGTCAGGGGACGTGGCGCTGACTTAGTTAACGTCCGCCTTTATCGCGATGCGAGCTGCGTATCCTTGCGCATCCACTTGGCAAGCTGATCGCCGGCATCCTGCCGCACGAAGCAGTGGCCGCCCTTGGCCTTGTATCGCCGACAGAGCTGCACCGCATCGTTGCGCGCGAAACCGCCGACCGACAGGCGATAGAACTCGCCGCCATTGCCCGCATAGTGCATGCCGTGCGGTGTCTGATCCTTGAAAACCGGCAGTACGCGCCTTGCCCGCTTCCAGCCGTCATGCGCGACGGCGGCATTCTCATAGGCGCCGAGCTGCACGAACCAACTGCCGGGCGTCCGCGCGCGCGGCGCGGCGGCGGGCCTGGCCTTGCCGCTCGCATATTCGACGATCGGAGCCTTGGGCGTCGCCCGCACCGGCAACGGCTGGACGACTTCCTTGCGCGGCCCGAACACCACCTTGGCGACGCGCGTCAGCACCGACGGCGAAGACGTGGCGACCGGGACGGTCGCGGCCGCTGCCATGCTGGGCTGTGGCTCGGCAAGCGGAGCCGCTACGGCGGCGACCGGCTCGACATCGGCGGCGGCAAGCGCCACCGGCGTGGTGGTGGCGAGCGCGAGCGCGACGGGCTGCCCCTGATCCTCCTCGGCCGTGACGCCGAGCAGGGCCGCGACCTGATCCGATGCCGCGCGCGGCGTCGCAAAAGCCGCCCATTGCTCCATCCGTTTGTCGACATCGGCGGGCGACAGATCGACCATCGCGATCGCGCGCGCCGCGCGCCAATTGCCGGCGAGCGCGAATGCGAGCGCGAGATTCTGCCGCGTCTTGGGCGTCGCGTTGCGCTGACGCGCCGCCGGCACGAGCACCTCGATCGCTGCCTTGGGATCGCCCGCGAGCGCGAGCGCGAGCCCGCGATCGGCCGCGGGAATCACCCCGGCATGATCGTCGAGCGTCCGGCGCGCGCCCGCCCAGTCGCCCTCGGCGGTCTGCGCGAGCGCGAGGCGCAGCGCCACGCCGCCGTCGTTCGAATCGAGCGTCAGCGCATCGGTGAACGCCTGGCGCGCCGAGGTGAAGCGCCCCGCCTCGAGATAAGCCTGCCCCAGCAATGCCCGATACGACGCATCGCGCGGCATGAGCCGCACCGCGCCTTCGGCATAGTCGACCGCGTCGTCCGCGTCGTGATCGGCCAGCGCGTCGGTCGTCTTGGCCGCGAGCCTGGCGGCCTGCTGTTCCGCGGCGCTCCGATTCACCGTGCTCGCGGAGGCGATCCCGCTGTCGTGCGCGCATCCCACCATCGTGCCGCCGAACAGCAGCGCCGAGGCGCCGAAGATCAGCATGGTCCGGGTCTTCATCGACATGTCCCCCTCTTCGATTCAGCGTCCCTGCGGAAGCTGGCGCACCAGCTCGTCGACCTGCGGAAGCGATTCGAGCAACTGGTCGAGCGCCTCGGTGACGAGAACCTGCGCCGATCGGTTACACAAGGCGCTCGCGAGCCGCAGCCGCAAATGCCGGTCGGCGTCGAGCCGCAACGTGAAGGCGGCCTTGCCCGAGGCGTTGCGCTTGCCGCGCCCCCTGCCCTTGCCCGATGTCTCGCGACCGATCCGCGTCGCGGTCGCGACCGACACCTGCTTGCGCGGAGTGATCGCGGGCGCGGGCGCCTCGGCGACGACGGGCGTCGGTTCGGGTGCCGTCTCCGGCGCGGCCGGGGCCTCGATCTCGTCCTTGAGCGCCTCGCGCTGGCGGAGCACCGTCGGCACCGGCGCGGCGCCGTGCATCGGCGTCAATACGGGCTTGGGACCGGCGTTTCCGGCCTGTTCGTCGGCCGAGCCCATGTCGTTCCAGCCGAGATCCTCGAGCTGGTCGTTCATGCTGCCGAAGCCGGAGAGCCCCTGCGGGCGCATCGCCGGGCGCGCCTGTCCCTTGCGCGCGAGCAGACCCGAGGAGAGCGATGCGGTGGTCTTGAGTTGCGCCATGGGTCAGCTCACCACCCGGCGGCCGAAGCCGCTCGCCATCTGCCGCGGCGCGACGAAGCCGTTCGGGCTCGGCGCGCTGAACACCGTGCGGCGGAAATTCTTTTCGAGCCGGTCGGAGATGTAACCCCAGAGCTGCTGGATCTCCTGCGCCGATCGGCAGCGCTCGTCGACCTCCATCACCGTGCGGCCGTCGATCATCGAGGCGGCGAAATCGGTGCGGTGATGCACCGTGATCGGCGCCACCGTGCCGTGCTGCGACAGCGCGACTGCGGCCTCGGAGGTGATCCGCGCCTTGGGCGTCGCCGCGTTGACGACGAAGATCAGCGGCTTGCCCGCGCGCTCGCACAGATCGACCGTGGCGCCGACGGCGCGCAGGTCGTGCGGGCTGGGGCGCGTCGGGATCACGATCAGCTCGGCGACCGCGATCACGCTCTGGATCGCCATGGTGATCGCCGGCGGCGTATCGATCATCGCCAGCTTGAAGCCCTGCTGGCGCAGCACCTCCAGATCAGCGGCGAGCCGCGCGACCGTGGTTTGCGCGAAGGCCGGATAATCGGTGTCGCGTTCGTTCCACCAATCCGAGAGCGAGCCCTGCGGATCGATATCGATCAGCACCACCGGCCCGGCGCCCGCTAGTTGCGCCTGGACCGCCAGATGCCCCGAAAGCGTGGTCTTTCCGGACCCGCCTTTCTGCGATGCCATCGCGAGAACCCGCATTCGCGTCCCCTGAAATCCTGCTGTTCCAGCCTCCGCGAATGCCATGCGGAACGATAAGAACTGGTTAATGCGGGGGGAGCGGCCGGCGCGGCCCGTACGAGGAATTCGTTGCGTGCACACAATTTCAAGGCATTATCGGCTAAGCCCTCGCGCGTCCGTTACAGGAGCCGACCGAATGACCCGCTTTCTCGCCCCCAGCCTGCTGGCGCTCGCCGGCGCCCTGCTCGCCGCCGCCGCGCCGCAAGCCTCGCCCGCGCAATCTGCTGAGGTGAAGACGGGCGTCGATGCGTGGAGCCGTGGCGATTATGACGCGGCCGTGAAGGCGTGGCGCGGCCCCGCCGAGGCGGGCGATGCCGACGCGCAGTTCAACCTCGGCCAGGCCTACAAGCTCGGTCGCGGCGTGCCCGCCGATCCGACGCAGGCCGAGCAATGGTACGGCAAGGCGGCCGCGCAGGGCCATTATCAGGCCGAGGAGAATTACGGCCTCACGCTGTTCCAGAACGGCAAGCGCGCAGAGGCGGCGCCGTGGCTCGAAAAGGCGGCGATGCGCGGGGCGCCGCGCGCGCAGCTCGTTTACGGGACGATGCTGTTCAACGGCGATGGCGGGCTGGCCAAGGATTGGGTGCGGGCCTATGCGCTGCTCACCCGCGCCTCCGGCTCCGGGCTGCCCCAGGCGGGCGCGACGCTCGCCGAGATGGACAAATATATTCCCGAGGACCAGCGCCGAAAGGGGCTGGAGCTTGCGCGCCAATATCAGGCGCAGGCGCAGCGGCCGCAGCTTCCGCCGGAAGTGCTTGCCTCGGCCGAGACGACCAGGCAACCGATCCGCACCGTGCCCGTGCCGCCGTCCGCACCGGTGAAGGCGGCTGCGGACGAGGCGCCGGGCGCCTCCTATCCGGTCCCCGGCAGCACGCCCGCCGCCAAGCCGTCGCCCCCCTCCGTGCCGGTGGCGACCCCCAAGCCGACGCCGACGCCCGCGCCGAAGCCGGCGGTCCAGCCGCTTCCCAAGCCGGAAGGCAAATGGCGCATCCAGCTCGGCGCGTTCAGCAACGAGGGTAACGCGCGCCGCCTGTGGAGCAGCCTGCGTCCGAAGGTCGGTCTGCTGGGCAATCGCCAATCGTATCTCGTCCATGCGGGCTCGATCGTTCGGCTCCAGGCAGGCCCCTTCGCCTCGTCGAGCGCCGCCGCGAGCGCCTGCAGCGCCGTCAAGGCCAAGGGCAACGACTGCCTGCCGGTGGCGCCGTAGAAGCTGCGCACTTTCCTCTATTTCCGTTCAAGCTCAGGGCGAACGGGAAGCGGGTTTGCTCAGCCCAACGTCCAATCGCGCTTGGGAATTCCCTGCGCGTAGAGCAAGGCGGTGAGATCGCCATGCTCGATCCGCGCCGCCGCCTCGGCCGCGACCGCGGGCTTGGCGCGATAGGCGACGCCGAGCCCCGCCTTGCGGATCATCGGCAGGTCGTTGGCGCCATCGCCCACGGCCATCGTTTCGGCCAGCGACATGCCGAGCGCGGCGGCGGTCTCGACGAGCGTGCGCTCCTTGGTGGCGGCATCGACGATCGGCCTGGCGACGGTGCCCGTCAGCGTCTCGCCATCGATATCGAGCACGTTCGAGAGCACGCGGTCGAACCCGATCGCCGCGCCCACCCGATCGGCGAAATGGGTGAAGCCGCCCGACACGAGGATCGTCGTTGCGCCCCTTCCCTTCATCGTGCGCACCAGCGTTTCCGCGCCTGGCGAGAGCGTCACGCGCTCGGCATAGCATTGGTCGATCGTGGCGGCCGCGAGCCCCTCGAGTCGCGCGACCCGTTCATCGAGCGCCTGCGCAAAATCCAGCTCGCCGCGCATCGCGCGCTCGGTGACGGCGGCGATCTCGGCCTTGATCCCGGCATAATCGGCCAGCTCGTCGAGGCATTCGACGGTGATCATCGTCGAATCCATGTCCGCGACGAGCAGCTTCTTCACGCGATGCGCGGCCGGCTGAACGATAACGTCGATCCCGGCGAATGTCCCTTCGAGCGCGGCCCGTGCCGTCTCCGGCGCGTGAAGGAAGGGAATGTCCGCCGCCTTGCCCTCGTCGATCCACGCGACATCCCCGGGGCCGCAATCGCTCAACCGCGCGTGCGCCGTGACAACCGTTTCGCGGTCGAGCGTGTCGGCTGCTATCAGCGTCGCAATGAACATTGCACCTTCCTTGTCGAAGCGCGACGGCTCCATCGCCGTTCGCCCTGAGCTTGTCGAAGGGCGGGGTCGCCGGACCGTGCTTCGACAAGCTCAGCACGAACGGGTTTAGACCGTGGCAACCGCGTTCCCTCGCGTGGCGCTCATCGCAGGACCGACGGCGAGCGGCAAGTCGGCATTGGCGCTCGCGCTTGCGGAGCGCCGCCGCGGCACGGTGATCAACGCCGATTCGGCGCAGGTCTATGCCGATCTGCGTATTCTTTCCGCGCGCCCGTCTCCCGAAGAGGAGGCACGGGTGCCCCATCGGCTGTTCGGCACGATCGACGGCGCCGATATCTGCTCGGCGGCGCGCTGGGCGGAGGAGGCGAAGGGGGCGATCGCGGAGGCGCATGCCGAGGGCCGGCTGCCGATCCTCGTGGGCGGCACGGGGCTCTATCTGCGCACGCTGATCGACGGGATCGCGCCGGTTCCGGAGATCGATCCGGCGGTTCGGGCCGAGGTGCGGGCGATGCCCGTCAGCGAGGCGCATCTGGCGCTTGCCGAGGTCGATCCGGATGCGGCGGGGCGGCTGGCACCGGCGGATACGACGCGGGTTGCGCGGGCGCTCGAGGTGGTGCGCTCGACGGGGCGGCCGCTGACGGCGTGGCAGGCCGAGCGACACGGCGGGATCGGCAAGAGCATGCGGCTGATGCCGCTGATCCTGCTGCCCGCCCGCGACTGGCTGTTCGCGCGGTGCGATGCGCGGTTCGAGACGATGATGCGCGAGGGCGCGGTCGAGGAGGTGAAGCGGCTGATGGCGCGGACCGACATTCCGGCGGCGGCGCCGATCCGCCGGGCGATCGGGGTGCCGGAAATCGCGGCGATGCTGGCCGGGGAAATGGATGTTGGCGAAAGTGTCGCGAAAGCGACCATGGCGACCCGGCGCTACGCCAAGCGCCAATATACGTGGTTCCGCAACCAGCCCCCCGCCGACTGGCCGCGCTCCGCTGAGACAGAAACAAACACTCTTCTTAATCAGATCGACATAAAATAACATGACTGAGGGGTTGACCGAAATTTTTATAACGGTTAGCAGCCCGGCCCATCGCATGTTATTGCAGTGCGGCAAAACACGAGGACGCGTGCCATGACCGAGAAGAGCGGAGCCGACATCCTGATCGAAGCGCTGTGCGATCTCGGGGTCGAGGTGATTTTCGGCTATCCGGGCGGCGCGGTGCTCCCGATCTATGACGCGCTGTTCCAGCAGGACCGCATCCGCCACATCCTCGTGCGGCACGAGCAGGCGGCGACGCACGCGGCCGAGGGCTATGCGCGCGCCACCGGCAAGCCCGGCGTCGTGCTCGTCACCTCCGGCCCCGGCGCGACCAACGCGATCACAGGCATCACCGACGCGCTGATGGATTCGATCCCGATGGTGGTGATCTCGGGCCAGGTCGCGACGCACCTGATCGGCACCGACGCTTTCCAGGAGGCGGACACGGTGGGCCTCACGCGGCACTGCACCAAGCACAATTATCTGGTGAAGGACCCGGCGCGGCTCGGCGCGGTGGTGCACGAGGCGTTCCACATCGCGACCTCGGGCCGCCCCGGCCCGGTGGTGATCGACATCCCCAAGGACGTGCAGGTCGCGACCGCGCGCTACGAGGCGCCCGGCCCCATCGCCCACAAGACCTACCGCCCTGCGCACCTACCCGATCCGGCGCCGATCGAGGCCGCGGTCGAGATGCTCGCGGCGGCGGAGCGGCCGATCTTCTATACCGGCGGCGGCATCGTCAATTCGGGGCCGGAGGCGAGCGCCCTGCTGCGCGAGCTTGCCGCGCTCACCGGCGCGCCCGTCACCTCGACGCTGATGGGCCTGGGCGCGCTGCCCGCCTCGTCGCCGCAATGGCTCGGCATGCTGGGGATGCACGGCACGTTCGAATCGAACATGGCGATGAACAAGGCCGATCTGATCATCGCGCTCGGCGCCCGGTTCGACGACCGCGTGACCGGGCGGCTCGACGCCTTCGCGCCGCATTCGAAGAAGATCCACGTCGATATCGACCGCTCGAGCGTCAACAAGAACGTGCGCGTCGATCTGCCCGTCATCGCCGATGTCGGCGCCGCGCTCGCCGAGATGGTGCGCGTGTGGAAGGCGCGCGGGCACGAGACGCCGAACCTGGGCGAATGGTGGCGGCGGATCGAGGGCTGGCGCGCGACGCGCTGCCTCGATTTCTCCGAAGACGACAAGGCGATCATGCCGCAGCGGGCGATCCGCGCGCTCTACGAGGCGACGAAGGGCCGCGCGCCGATCATCACCACCGAGGTCGGCCAGCATCAGATGTGGGCGGCGCAGCATTTCGGCTTCGAGGCGCCCAACAAATGGCTGACCTCCGGCGGGCTCGGCACGATGGGCTATGGCCTGCCCGCAGCGATCGGGGCACAGCTCGGTAATCCGGATTCGCTGGTGATCGATATCGCCGGCGAAGCCTCGATCCAGATGAACATCCAGGAGCTGGCGACCGCGGCGCAATATCGGCTGCCGGTCAAGGTCTTCATCCTCAACAACCAGTATATGGGGATGGTCCGCCAGTGGCAGGAGCTGACCTATTCCAGCCGCTATTCACAGAGTTACAGCGAATCCTTGCCGGATTTCGTGAAGCTCGCCGAAGCCTATGGCTGGAAGGGGCTGCGGATCGAAAGCCGCGACGAGTTGGACGACGGCATCGCGTCGATGTTGGCACATGACGGACCGGTGCTGGTCGATTGCGCGGTGTCCCAGCTCGCCAACTGCTTCCCGATGATCCCGTCGGGGGCGGCGCATACCGACATGATCCTCCAGGCCAACGAGGTGTCGGGCACGATGGACGACGAAGCGAAGGCGCTGGTGTGATGCAGCAGCACGCAATCTTCTCCCCCCTCGCGGGGGAGAATAGCTTTGCTTGGCAGCTCGCCTGCCTAGCAAAGCTTAGAGAGGGGGGCGGAGCGCAGCTCCGCGCGCGGCACAGCCGCGCCCACCCTCACCAACTTCGACTAGCCGGCGAGCCGGCAAGTCTCCGTATCCTCCCCCGTCAAGGGGGAGGAGGGAATTAGCCATGCACATCCGGGAAGAAACCATCGAACGGCACACGCTCGCTGTCATCGTCGATAACGAGCCGGGCATCCTCGCGCGGATCGCGGGGCTGTTCACGGCGCGCGGCTACAATATCGAGAGCCTGACCGTCACCGATATCTCGGAGGACGATCTCGTCAGCCGGATCACGATCGTCACCTCGGCCTCGACGCATGTGATGGAGCAGATCATCGCGCAGCTCGAGCGGCTGGTGCCGGTGCACAAGGTGTCGGACCTCACCGTGCTCGGCCCGCATGTCGAGCGCGAGCTGGCGCTGGTGAAGGTCGCGGGCACGGGCGATCATCGGATCGAGGCGCTGCGGCTCGCCGACGTCTATCGCGCGCGCGTGATCGACGCGACGATCGAGAGCTTCGTCTTCGAAGTGACCGGCGGCAGCGACAAGATCGATACCTTCGTCAACCTGATGCGCGAGGTCGGGCTGGTCGAGGTCGCGCGCACCGGCATCGTCGCCATCGCGCGCGGGCCGAAGGGGGCGTAATATCATTCACCAATCGTCACCCCAGCGGATGCTGGGGTCTCGTGGTTCCAGAAGATGCCAGCTTCCGCTGGCATGACGCTGATATCCAAGGAGCAACACATGCGTGTCTATTACGATCGCGATGCCGATCTGAACCTCATCACGGACAAGAAAATCGCGATCGTCGGCTATGGCAGCCAGGGCCACGCCCATGCGCAGAATTTGCGCGATTCGGGGGTGAAGGAGGTCGCGGTCGCGCTGCGCGAGGGCTCGCCGACGCGAAAGAAGGCCGAGGATGCCGGGTTCAAGGTGCTGACCAATGCCGAGGCCGCCAAATGGGCGGATATCGTCATGATCCTCGCCCCCGACGAGCATCAGGCGGCGATCTGGGACGCGGACCTCAAGGGCAACATCCGCCCCGGCGCCGCGATCGCCTTCGCGCACGGCCTCAACGTCCATTTCGGGCTGATCGAGCCGCCCGCCGACATCGACGTCATCATGATCGCACCCAAGGGGCCGGGCCATACGGTGCGCAGCGAATATCTGCGCGGCGGCGGCGTGCCGTGCCTGATCGCCGTCCAGCAGGATGCGAGCGGCAATGCGCACGACATCGCGCTCGCTTATGCGAGCGGCGTCGGCGGCGGCCGCTCGGGAATCATCGAGACCAACTTCCGCGAGGAATGCGAGACCGACCTGTTCGGCGAGCAGGCGGTGCTGTGCGGCGGGCTGACGCACCTCATCACCGCCGGTTTCGAGACGCTGGTCGAGGCCGGATACGCGCCCGAAATGGCCTATTTCGAGTGTCTGCACGAAGTGAAGCTGATCGTCGACCTGATGTATGAGGGCGGCATCGCCAACATGCGCTATTCGATCTCGAACACCGCCGAATATGGCGATATCACCACCGGCCCGCGGATCATCACCGACGAGACCAAGGCCGAGATGAAGCGCGTGCTCGCCGACATCCAGGCGGGCCGGTTCGTCAAGAACTTCGTTCTCGACAACCGCGCCGGCCAGCCCGAATTGAAGGCCAGCCGCAAGGCCGCCGCGGCGCACGACATCGAGAAGATCGGCGCCGAGTTGCGCGCGATGATGCCCTGGATCGGCGCCAACAAGCTGGTCGATAAGGAGAAGAATTGAACTCGCATTCGACCAGTCAGGATCGTCACCCCGCTTTCCCTGCAGCCCGAAGGGGAAGGAAGCGGGATGCCGGATCAAGTCCGGCATGACGAGCAGGAGGACTGGCAAAGCCGATCGAATCCGAATCTAGCCGTCACCCCAGCGAAAGCTGGGGTCTCTCCGTGCGGAGAGATGCCAGCTTCCGCTGGCATGACGAGGTGGGCTATGACGGGTGCGCCACAACGGGAGTCCCGCTCATGCGCCTCGTCCTTGCCAGCCTCCTCGCCATCGCCGCCGTCCCCGTCCTCGCGCAGCAACAGCTTCCTGCCGAAGCCCCCGGCGCGCCCGATCCGTCGCGCGTGGTGGCGGGCACCTACGATGTCGATCCCGGCCACACACAGGTGCTGTTCACCGTCAACCACCTCGGCTTCAGCAATTACACCGGCATGTTCGTGGAGCCGACCGGCACGCTGACGCTCGACCCGGCAAACCCATCCGCCGCGACGGTCGACATCACCTTCCCGATCGCCAAGGTGCGCACCACCGTCGCGGGGCTCGACAAACACCTCCAGGCGCCCGAATTCTTCGACGCCGCGAAGTTCCCCACCGGCCATTTCGTCTCCACGAAAGTGACGGTCGCCAACCAGAGCGCGCAGATCGAGGGCAATCTGACGCTCAAGGGGGTCACCAGACCCGTCACGCTCGACGCGCAGTTCGTCGGCGCGGGGACAAGCCCGATGGGGCCACCCAAGACCAATATCGGCTTCGCGGCGACCACGACCGTCAAGCGCAGCGATTTCGGGATCGATTACGGCATCCCGCTCGTCTCCGACGAAGTGCTGCTGACGATCAACGCCGCCTTCATCCAGCAATGAGCGAGGAAGGCGAAGGCCGGCCCGGTGTCGGCCGGGTCGAGGCCTTTTCGGATGGCGTGGTCGCGATCATCATCACGATCATGGTGCTCGAGCTGCATCCGCCCGTTTCCGAGGAATTCGGGCGGCTGTGGTCGCTATGGCCGGTCTTCCTCGCTTATGTGCTGAGCTACGCCTATGTCGCGATCTACTGGGTCAACCACCACCGGCTGTTCGGCCATGCGACCTGCGTGACCAATGCGCTCGTCTGGTCGAACATGGCGCTGCTCTTCACGCTCTCGCTGGTCCCGTTCTCGACCTCCTATCTCGGCGAGCACGAATTCACGCGCGAGGCAGTGTGGCTCTATCTCGTCACGATGCTGCTGCCCGCCTTCGCCTATGTCTGGCTGCAATCGACGATCCGGCGGACGGGGCGGCAGGACGATGCGGCGCGCACCTATCACCGGCAGATGACGCGCAAGGGCGCGTTCGCGGTGCTGCTCTATTTGCTCGGCGCGGCGGGAACGTTCGTGTCGCCGTGGCTCGGCGTCGTTGCGGCGGCGGTGGTGGCGGTGTTCTGGTTCCTGCCGTTCAGCCCGATCGATCGGTTGTTCGGGCGCAATTGAAAGGCTGGACAAGCGGCGCGGCCTGCGCCATTGGTCCGACAATATGACGCACCGCGCGCTTCTTCTTCCGCTGCGACTTATCCGCCCTTAGGCGGATCACCGGCGCGTGCGCGCTCCCGCCTAAGGGCCTGCCTCTATCGACCCGCGATGCGGCTTCGCGGCCGCACGCTTATGGCACAGGACATCCCATGCTGAGCGACCCGAGCGTCAAATACCGACCCTTTCCGCAAATCGACCTGCCCGACCGGCAATGGCCGGGCCGCACGATCACGAAGCCGCCGCGCTGGCTTTCCACCGACATGCGCGACGGCAACCAGGCGCTGATCGACCCGATGGACGCCGAGAAGAAGCAGCGCTTCTTCGACCTGCTGGTCAAGGTGGGCCTCAAGGAGATCGAGGTCGGCTTCCCGAGCGCGGGGGCGACCGAGTTCGACTTCATCTCCGGCCTCGTCCGCTCGGGCCGCGTTCCCGAGGATGTGACGGTGCAGGTGCTGACGCAATCACGGCGCGACCTGATCGAGACGACCTTCCAGAGCCTCGTCGGCGCGAAGCGCGCGATCGTCCACCTCTACAACGCGGTAAGCCCTGCCTGGCGCAAGATCGTGTTCGGGATGGATCGCGACGAGGTGAAGGGAATCGCGGTCGAGGGCGCCAGGGTGCTGCGCGACGAGGCGGCGAAGCAGCCCGATACCGACTGGCTGTTCGAATACAGCCCCGAGACCTTCTCGACCGCGGAGCTGGATTTCTCGGTCGAGGTCTGCGCGGCGGTGATGGACGTGCTCCGGCCGACGCCCGAGCGTCCGCTGATCCTCAATCTGCCTGCAACGGTCGAGGCGGCGACGCCCAACATCTATGCCGACCAGATCGAATGGTTCTGCCGCAACGTGCCGAACCGGGAGAGCGTCGTCATCTCGCTCCACCCGCACAATGATCGCGGCACCGGCGTCGCGGCGGCCGAGTTGGGGCTGATGGCGGGCGCCGATCGCGTCGAGGGCTGCCTGCTCGGCAACGGCGAGCGGACGGGCAATTGCGATCTCGTGACGGTCGCGCTCAACCTCTACACGCAGGGGGTGCATCCGGGGCTCGACCTGTCGGATATCGACGAGGTGGTGAACACCGTCACCTATTGCACCAACCTCCCCGTCCACCCGCGCACGCCCTATGCGGGCGATCTGGTGTTCACCGCCTTTTCCGGCAGCCACCAGGACGCGATCAAGAAGGGCTTCGCGGCGCAGGAAGCGCGCAACGATCAGCTCTGGGAAGTGCCGTATCTCCCGATCGACCCCGCCGATCTCGGGCGCAGCTACGAGGCGGTGATCCGCGTCAACTCGCAGTCTGGCAAGGGTGGCGTCGCCTGGGTGATCGAGCAGGACAAGGGACTGAAGCTGCCCAAGCGGCTGCAAGCGGCGTTCAGCGGGCATGTCCAGCGCCTCGCCGACGAAACCAGCCGGGAGCTGAACGCGGACGACATCTGGCAGCTTTTCAAGCGCACCTATCTGCCGGGCGACGGCGACCGCTTCGTGCTCGTCGATTACGAGGAAAGCGGCCCGACCGGCGCGCGCACCTTCGTCGGCCGCATCGCGATCGACGGCGAGGAACGCTCGGTGAGCGGCCGCGGCAACGGCCTCATCTCGGGCGTGATCGCGGGTTTGCGCGACGCGTGCGGGGTGGAGCTCGACGTGGTCGATTACAACGAGCACGCGATCGGCCACGGCTCGGAGGTGGCGGCGGCGGCCTATCTCGAATGCCGCACGCCCGACGGTCGGACGATATTCGGCGTCGGCCGCGACACCGACATCGCCACCGCCTCCGTCCGCGCAGTGCTGAGCGCAGCGAACGCCCTCTAACCGTCATGCAGCGAAAGCCGGCATCTCTTTGTTCCGAGAGACTCCGGCTTTCGCCGGAGTGACGAACACGCCGTCATGCCAGCGAAAGCTGGTATCTCCCAATCCCAAGAGACCCCAGCTTGCGCTGGGGTGACGAACAGGGCCTCGCGCGCGCACGCGCGTAGGCGCGCGCGTGACATTCGGGGCGCGAGCCGCTAGACCCCTCCCCAACCGAAACACATACCCGAAAGCGTGAAACGTTGACCGACGAGACCGTCCTCGCCGACCCCTCGGACATTACCCCGATCTCCATCGTCGAGGAGATGAAGACCAGCTATCTCGATTACGCGATGAGCGTGATCGTGGCGCGTGCCCTGCCCGACGTGCGCGACGGCCTGAAGCCCGTCCACCGCCGCATCCTCTATTCGGCGGCGGAGAGCGGCTTCTATCACAACCGCCCCTATCGCAAGTCCGCCCGCATCGTCGGCGACGTCATCGGTAAATACCACCCCCACGGCGACACCGCGATATACGACGCCCTTGCGCGCATGACGCAGGATTGGTCGATGCGCGTGCCGCTGATCGACGGCCAGGGCAATTTCGGATCGATGGACCCCGATCCGCCCGCGGCGATGCGCTACACCGAGGCGCGGCTCGCCAAGGTGGCGGGCGCGCTCTTGACCGACCTCGACAAGGACACGGTCGATTTCCAGCCCAATTACGACGCGAGCGAGACCGAGCCGCAGGTGCTCCCCGCGGCCTTCCCCAACCTGCTCGTCAACGGCGCGGGCGGCATCGCGGTCGGCATGGCGACCAACATCCCGCCGCACAATCTGGGCGAGGTGATCGACGCGTGCCTCGCCTATATCGACAATGGCGCGATCACCACCGAAGAGCTGATGGAGATCGTCCCCGGCCCGGATTTCCCCACCGGCGCGCTGATCCTCGGCCGCTCGGGCGCGCGATCGGCATACGAGACGGGGCGCGGCTCGATCATCGTGCGCTCGCGCCATGTGATCGAGGAAGGCCGCGGCGACCGGCGCTCGATCGTGCTCACCGAAATCCCCTTCCAGCAGGGCAAGAACGCGCTGGTCGAGAAGATCGCCGAGGCGGTCAAGGACAAAAGGATCGAGGGCGTCGGCGAGATCCGCGACGAATCGAACCGCGAGGGCGTGCGCATCGTCATGGACCTGCGCCGCGACGCGACCCCCGAGGTCGTGCTCAACCAGCTCTGGCGCCACACGCCAGCGCAAGGCAGCTTCCCGGCCAACATGCTCGCCATCCGCGGCGGCCGGCCCGAGACGCTCAACCTGCGCGCCATCATCCAGGCCTTCGTCCAGTTCCGCGAACAGGTCATCACGCGACGTTCGAAATATGAGCTGACCAAGGCGCGGGACCGCGCGCATATCCTGCTCGGCCTCGTCATCGCGGTCACCAACCTCGACGAGGTGGTGCGGATCATCCGCGGCTCCGCGAGCCCCGCCGAAGCACGCGCGGCCCTTTCCGCGCGCGACTGGCCGATCGCCGAGATCGCGCCCTATATCCGCCTCGTCGAAGCCGTCGAGGCCGAGGTGACGGGCGACACCTATCGCCTAAGCGACATTCAGGTCCGCGCGATCCTCGATCTGCGCCTCCACCGCCTCACCGCGCTCGGCCGCGACGAGATCGGCGAGGAGCTGAAAGGCCTCGCCGAATCGATCACCGAATTGCTCGACAT
Organism: uncultured Stakelama sp.; assembly: GCA_964639855.1. GTDB lineage: Bacteria > Pseudomonadota > Alphaproteobacteria > Sphingomonadales > Sphingomonadaceae > Sphingomonas. The sequence continues at coordinate 23,129 of CAZXFY010000025.1, forward strand.
CCTCTCCAACCGCGTGAAGCTCTACGAGGTGATGCGCGGCGAGCTGACGGCGATCCGCGACGAATTCGCCACGCCGCGCAAGACAGAGATCGCCGCCGCCGCCGACGGGATCGAGGACGAGGACCTGATCGAGCGCGAGGACATGGTCGTCACCGTGACGATGCAGGGATACATCAAGCGCACCCCGCTCGACACCTTCCGCGCCCAGCGCCGCGGCGGCAAGGGCCGCGCCGGAATGGCGACCAAGGAAGAGGACGTCGTCACCGAATTGTTCGTCACCTCGACGCACACGCCGGTCCTGTTCTTCTCCACCTTGGGCCGCGTCTATCGCCTCAAGGTGTGGCGTCTGCCCGAAGGCGGCCCGCAGACGCGCGGGCGGCCGCTGGTCAACCTGCTCCCGCTCGCCGAAGGCGAGACGATCTCGACCGTCCTGCCGCTACCCGAGGACGAGGCCGAATGGGGCGCGCTCCACGTCATGTTCGCTACGGCCAAGGGCTCGGTGCGGCGCAATTCGATGGATGCGTTCACCAACGTCCCCTCGAACGGCAAGATCGCGATGAAGTTCGAAGGCGAGGATGCGGACGACCGGCTGATCGGCGTCGCCCTGCTGGGCGATAACGACGACGTGCTGCTCGCCACGCGGCTGGGCAAGGCGATCCGCTTCCGCGGCGACGACGTGCGCGCCTTCCAGAGCCGCAACTCGACCGGTGTGCGCGGCATCCGCCTCGCCAATGAAGGCGACGAGGTGATCTCGCTCTCGATCCTCCACCGCGGCGGGATGCGCGACCAGGAGGAGCGCGAGGATTATCTCCGCTTCGCGCCGTGGAAGGCCGAGCGGGACGGCGCGCCCATCATGACCGCCGATCGCTTCGCGGAGCTGGCGGGCCGGGAGCAGTTCATCCTCACCATCTGCGCCAACGGCTACGGCAAGCTTTCCTCCGCCTACGAATATCGCCGCACCGGTCGCGGCGGCCAGGGCATCACGAACATCGACAATATCCGCCGCAACGGGCCCGTCGTTGCGAGCTTCCCCGCGACGCAGGCCGATCAGCTGATGCTCGTCACCAATCAGGCCAAGCTGATCCGGATGCCGCTGGACAGCTTGCGCGTGATCGGCCGCGGCTCGGCGGGCGTGCGCCTGTTCGACGTCGCCGAGGATGAGAATGTCGTCTCCGCCGCCCGGCTCGACGAAGAGGAAGAGCCCGAGAACGAGGCCGAGGAGTTGATCGCCAGGGACCGCGCCGAGCATCCGCCGACCGCGCCGAAGGATCCGATCCAGCTCGACGACGGCACCGGCCCCGAGACGATGGACGAACGGGTCGACGAGAATCCGGACGACGAGGAATGACGCCCAAAATCGCCTACAAGGTCCTGACCGCCGAGCAGATGAAGGAGCTGGAAGGCGGCGCCTTCAGCGGCTCTCCGGCGGACATGGCGGACGGCTATATCCACCTCTCGACCGCCGACCAGCTCGCCGGCACGATCGAAAGGCATTTCGCCGGGCAGAGCGACCTTTGGCTCGTCGCCGTCGATGTCGAGGCCGAGGGCGACCGCGCAAAGTGGGAACCCTCCCGCGGCGGCGCCCTCTTCCCGCACCTCTACGGCACCTTGCTGCTCGAAACGGTCGTTGCCTACAGCCCGCTGGAATACGAGCCCGACGGAACGATCCGCCTACCGGTGACGGGCTGAACCGGACCAACAACCCCCTTTCCTTGTAGGCCGACGGCCAACTTGACTCTACAGGTTCATCTGTTATTTCTGTCTATACAGAAATTGTGAGCACGCCATGCCGATCACCGACCATCCCGATGCCAAGGCGTTCATTCTCCATTGGGGGGAGATGGGCACACATTGGGGCGTCAACCGCTCGGTGAGCCAAATTCATGCGTTGCTCTATCTCTCGGACAGGCCCTTGCCCGCCGACGAGATCACCGACACGCTGGGTCTTGCGCGTTCGAACGTCTCGACCGCGCTCAAGGAACTGCAATCCTACGCGATCGTTCGCCGCGTCCATGTCGAGGGCGACCGGCGCGACCATTTCGTCGCCGAGGCCGACCTTTGGGACATGCTCATGCGCATCGTCGCCGAGCGCAAGCGCCGCGAGATCGATCCGACGATCGCGATGCTCGACGAACTCGCCAGCCGGTTGCGCGACGACGACACCGCACCCAGGCATCTGCGTGAGCGAATCACCCGGATGCACGAATTCCTGAGCACGCTCGGTTCCTGGTACGAACAGGTCAAGGTGCTCCCCAAGCCCACGCTTGTCGCGCTGATGAAGCTCGGCAGCAAGGTCGCGCGCTTCCTTCCCGGCGCTTCCAAAAAGGACTGAACTACTCGCCCCACCCGTCCCCGCGCATCCGCATCCATAAATTTCTGTTCTTACAGAAAAAACGGATAACAAAGGAGAAGCATCATGGTTGAAACGGTCTATCTGCTCTATCTCGCGATTACGCTGGCGATCACCATCTGGGTCGCGCGCACGCTGTCGAAGAACGGCATCGTCTTCCTCGAACAATGTTTCGGCCAGAACGCGACGCTCGCGCGCTCGACCAATCATCTGCTCGTGGTCGGCTTCTATCTCGTGAACATCGGCTTCATCACGCTGACGCTGAGCCTCGGCAGCGAGCCGCACACGCTCGCCGAGGCGATGCGCTTCCTCAGCGCCAAGGTGGGGCTTGCCGTGCTCGTCCTCGGCGCGATGCACTTCTTCAACATGGGTGCGATCGCCCGCTTCGGCCGCAAGGTGAACGACTGGCTCAACGAGCAGAGGAAACCTGCCGTGGCAATGTGAGCCGAACGCGAAAGGGAGCGACAGCGATGCGGACCCATCACTCACCTTATGCCGGGATCGGCATCGCTTCGATCGCCGCCGGCCCCATCCTCCTCGCCGCGCTGGGGCTGGCGGCGCTCGGCTCCGCCACCGAAGCGATCGTCATTCGGCCGAGCGACATTGTCGGTGCGATCGCTCTGGCACTTCCAGCGACCGCATTCGGAACGATCGTCGCCTTTCTCCCCAATCTGGCGGGCACGGCGGCCATGCTTGCCTTCGGGCACCGCCATGAGGCAGGGCAAATGCCGGCGATATGGGCGCTCGCCGGCGCGGCGCTCGGCGGAGGCGCGACCTGTTCGTGGGCTGGCACGGCGCCGCTGATGACGTTCGCCTTCGCGGCTACGGGTGCTGCATGCGCACTGATCTGCCGGGCGTGGGCCTATTGGCCGCAGCGCCCAGCGTCTGCACCACGCCGCTCGCGATCAGCGCCTGGCCCGCGAAATAGAGCGGCCATACCAGCAGCGTCGGCACGAACGAGCCGGCAAGCGGCCCCGCGCGGGAGAAGATGAGCAGGTCCGACGCCACGAACAGCATCGCACCCAGGCCGGTGCGGTAGCGCGGGAAGCGGCTGGTCCAGGCGGTCGCGGCCATGATGCCGAGCGCGGCGGCGTAGAGGCCGACCGTCGCCGCCTCGCCGCTGCGCCACGCAAAGGCGACCGCGATCAGCATTGTCGCGGGCGCCACGATCCAGCCGAGAGCGCGCTGGCTGGGGCTCGGCGCAGGCCGGCGATTGCGCAGATAAAGCGCGATCGCGACGATGTGCCCCGCAAGGAAGAATGCCGCGCCCGCGATCATCCCGACCGCATCGAGCAACACATCGCCCGCCGCCCCAAGCGCCAGCACCGCCGCGATCAGCCACCCGTCGAGGCCTCGCGCCCGGCTCGCCGCCCAGGCCGCGAGCAAGGCGACGCCCGCGCCCTTCCATGCGATCACCGCCGGGCCGCTCCATCCGAGCCACGCCGCGAGGCACCAGGAGCCGCCCGCGATCAGCGCCGCCCACCATAATCCGCGCACCCCTGTTCTCCCCCGCTGCCGATCCCTATCCTTGTCCGAAGCGCCGGCACATGCCAAGCGCGCCGCTTGCTCCATTATCCCGAAGGCCCATGACGCAGCACGACATCCATATCATCGGCGGCGGGCTCGCCGGTTCCGAGGCCGCATGGCAGCTCGCCGAAGCGGGCTGGAAGGTGCGTCTCTCCGAGATGCGCGGCTCTGGCGAGACCACGCCCGCGCACCAGACCGACGGGCTGGCCGAACTGGTCTGCTCGAACAGCTTCCGATCGGACGATGCGGAAAGCAACGCGGTCGGGCTGCTCCATGCGGAGATGCGCAGCCTCGGCTCGCTCATCCTGCGCGAGGGCGATGCGCACAAAGTGCCCGCCGGCTCCGCGCTCGCGGTCGATCGCGACGGTTTTTCGGCAGGGGTGACGGCGGCGCTCGAGGCGCATCCCAACGTCACGATCGTGCGCGAAAAGGTGGAGACGCTCCCGGCCGAGGGCCTCACGATCGTCGCCACCGGCCCGCTCACCGCCGCCGCCCTCGCCGAGAGCATCGGCGCGGTGACGGGCGCGGAAGCGCTCGCCTTTTTCGACGCGATCGCGCCGATCGTCCACCGCGACAGCGTGGATTTCGATATCGCCTGGTTCCAGTCGCGATGGAACAAGGGTGACGGCAAGGACTACATCAACTGCCCGCTCGACAAGGACCAGTATCTCGCCTTCCATCAGGGCCTGCTCGACGGCGAGAAGACCGAATTCCGCGCGTGGGAGAAGGACACGCCCTATTTCGAGGGCTGCATGCCGATCGAGGTGATGGCGGCGCGCGGAGTGGATACGCTGCGCTACGGCCCGATGAAGCCGGTCGGGCTGGACGACCCGCGCACCGGGCGCTGGCCCCATGCCGTCGTCCAGCTCCGTCAGGACAATGCGAGCGGCACGCTCTGGAACATCGTCGGCTTCCAGACCAAGCTCAAATATGCCGAACAGATCCGCCTGTTCCGCACGATTCCAGGGCTGGAAAAGGCCGAGTTCGCGCGGCTGGGCGGGCTGCATCGCAACACCTTCATCCGCTCGCCCGAATTGCTCGACGCGACGCTGCGGCTGAAGGCACGTCCCAACATCCGCTTCGCCGGGCAGATCACGGGCTGCGAAGGCTATGTGGAAAGCGCCGCGATCGGCCTCCTCGCGGGCCGTTTCGCCGCCGCCGAGCTGGCGGGCCGCACGCTTGCGCCTCCGCCGCCCGAAACGGCGCTCGGCGCGCTGCTTGCGCACATCACGGGGGCGGCGGAGGCGGAGACGTATCAGCCGATGAACGTCAATTTCGGCCTCTTCCCGCCGATCGAGGGCCGCGCCAAAAAGGCCGACCGAAAGCGCCTCTACACCACCCGCGCGCGCGAGGCGCTGGCCGGATGGATGGCGGGCTGAACCTTCTCATGCGATGGCGCGGAGGGCCGCGTGCAATCGGTTCGTCACCCCAGCGAAAGCCGGGGTCTTTTAACGTAGCGCTCCGCATATGGAGAGCCCGGCTTTCGCTGGGGTGACGCTTATTTCTCCGCGCCTTCGCGTGCGCCTATTCCTCGTCCCCCGAACATGAGCATGTCGGCTTGGGTTTCGGTTTCCTCTTCCGCCGCGTCGTCGCGAATTCGGCGCGCGTCAGCTCACCCGATGAATCGGCGTCGGCCTTCGCGAACTTCTCGGTCGTGGTGTGTGCCCATTCCTCGAAATCGAGCCGTCCGTCGCCATCCTTGTCGAGCTTCGCATAGGTCTTGCGCCGCGGCGCGAGCAGTTCGTCGCGGGTGATGATATCGTCGTGATCGTCGTCATAGCGGTCGAACCGTTTCTCCTCGCGCGTCTTCTCGGTCGCTTCGGGCGCCTGGGCGGGGAGTGGCGCGCGGGCTGCGAGCGGCTTGGGTGGCGGCGGGGGCGGCAGCGCACCGGATGTCGCGCGGCCGTCGAAGACGACCATCGCCGCCGCCATCAGCAGCAACACCGCCGCTCCGCCAGCAAGAATGCGCCACATCGCCGATCTCCCCCTGCGATTGCAGGCTATCGTGTTGGCGCGTCAGGTCAAATCAGCGCCCGGTGAGGCGATGCCACAGCATCCGCCCGACCCGCCGCGGCGCGCCCTTGGCGGGGCGCGCCCCCGGGGGCAGCGCAAGGTCGCGCCGGGCAAGATGGGCGAGCGCCCCCGGCGCTCGAGCGGCGGCCGGCCAGTCCGCCTCGACGGCACCGTCCAGCCGAACCCGCGCAAGCGCTCGCGCCCGGCCGGCCAGAGCTTCGTCTGCCGTATGGAGCGCGAGATCGGCGAGCGCCCAGCCCTCGCCCGCGGGCGCCAGCACCGGCCGGTCGACCGCGACCAGCCGCCCGGCCAGCGCGAACAGCCGCCCGCCCCGCTCGCGCGCGTAGCGCAGCAGCCCCGCCTCATCCATTTCGGGCTCGAGCAATTCCTCCCAGCCGCCCGTCATCGCGGCAAGGTCCGTGCCCGATATCCCCGCCGGCAGCGCCGCTCCGGCGAGCGCCTCCAGCACCGGCTCGGCGGGCGGCGGCGCGGCATCAAGCCGTTCGAGCGCATCGTGCCACCAGGTCAACCGCATCTGGCCGAGCATCGGCTCGGTCGTCGTGCGCAGCACCTGCGCCAGCGTCGCATCGAGCGCGAACAGCGCGTCCATCGCGGCACGTGCGCGCGCCGGCGCATAGGAGATCGCCAGCGTGATTTCGGGATCGTCGATCGGCATCGCGCCCGCCTTTGCCGCGCTGGCCGGCGGCGCGCAACGGCGGATACCGCTGAACCGAATCTTAATCATGCTCGGGCAAACGTCGCCCCCGGATGGAGCGGTGCATCTGATGGGGACGCACGGACACAGGGCTGACGCACGGCGCGACCGGCGGATGGGCGCTGCTTGCCCGCGCGCGCTCGCCGCCGACCGCCGCGGGGCCGCGATCATCGAATTCGCACTCGTCGCCGCGCCGCTGATCGCGCTCATCGTCGCGGTGATCCAGACGAGCCTCGTCTTCTTCTCGCAGCAGGCGTTGGAGACCGCCGCGGAGGATACCGCGCGCCTCATCGTCACCAACCAGGCGCAGCAGGCCGGCATGTCCCAAAGCGCGTTCAAGCAGGCCGCATGCAGCGCGCTCCCCGGCTTCATGAGCTGCGACGACCTGATGGTCGACGTGCGCACCGCCGACGACTTCGCCGACGCCGACACGACGATGCCCGACCTGACCTATGACGAGGACGGCAACGTCACCAACTCCTGGCGGTACGAACTGGGCGGCACCGACCAGGTGGTCGTGATGCGGTTGATGTATCAGCTCCCGGTCGTCTCCGCGCCGCTCGGGTTCGACATGGCGAACATGCAGGGCGGGCGCCGTCTGCTCGTCGCGACCGCGGTGTTCCAGCCGGAGCCGACGGCATGATCCGGCGCCTCCTTCGCCTCGCACGCGAGCGGCGCGGCGTGGGCGCGGTCGAGTTCGCCGTCGCCGCGCCGTTCCTGATCCTGCTCTATATCGGCGGCTATCAGCTGATGGATGCGATCTCGGCCTATCGCAAGGTCACCACCGCGACCCGCACGATGGCCGATCTGACGACGCGCCAGATGAAGGTCACCCAGGATCAGGTCGAAGCGATCATGGGCGCCTCGCGGCAGATCATGGCGCCCTATAAGACCGCGGACGCGACGCTCCGCATCACCCAGATCAAGTTCAAGAACAACGGCAAGCCCGAAGTCGACTGGAGCATCGCGATCAACGGGGACGAGTTGAAGAACGGTGATCTGGCCAACGGCGACGATAACAAGATCGAGATTCCCCCCGAAATCGCGATTCCGAACACCTACGTCATCTTCAGCGAGATCACCTATCCCTATGAGCCGGTCGTGGGAGACGGGCTCGTCGGGCCGATCACCTTCGGCGACCGGCTCTTCATGAACCCACGCCGCTCGAACGAGGTCCAGTGCATCCGAGAGGGCGACGGCAACGAAGACGAAGGCAGCGACGGATGCTGAGCCCCGCGAACAGGGTGTCGCCGGCGCGCGCGATTGCCGCCGCGATCGCCGTTGCCGTGCGCGAGACTCTGGCAAGGCTGGTTCGCGAGCGTCGCGGCAATGTCTTCATCATCGTCGCCTTCGCGATGATCCCGATGGTGTTCGCCACCGGCATGGGCATCGATTATTCGCGCGCCGCGCGCCTGCGCACCAAGCTCAACGCCATCGCCGACGCCGCGGCGCTGGCGGCCGTCACCCAGACGGCGATGCAGAAGACCGACGCGCAGGCCAAGACGATCGCGCTCAACATGTTCAACGCCCAGGCGGAAGGATTGTCGAGCCTGATCATCGATCCTCTGGGTCAGGACGACATCGAGATCACGCATCCCGACGGGCCGACCTCGCGCACCGCGACGGTCAGCTACACCGCCAAGTCGATCAACTCGTTCGGCGGCATATTGGACATGAAGACGATCACCATCGGCGGGACCGCGACCGCCAATGCGATCGTCGCGCCGGACATCGATTTCTACCTCGCGCTCGACACCTCGCCGTCGATGGCGCTGCCGACGACGAGCGCCGGGATCGAGACGATGGACGATGCGGTGCAATGCTCGTTCGCCTGCCATTCGAACAAGATCGAGAATTACGTGGGGAGCGCGATTCCCAGCCTGATCCTCGACAATGCGAAGTTCGCGATCATCAAGGGAAGCTATTCGTCACGCGGCAGCGGCATCGACGAGACCCTGCAAATCGACGAAAATGGCAGCTACATCTATGTCAACCGCCCCGCGGTCGATTGGAAATGTCGCGCGGGGAATGGCAGGGATATCTGCGTTTACAATGCCGACGGCAGCTATGTGGACAGCTATTGGTATGCGCTCAACCAGGGCGTCCGCCTGCGCGTGACCGACGAACGCGACGCGATCACGGATCTGATGACGCTCGCGCAATCCTATGCCGACAGCACCGAACGGACCTATCGCGCCGCGCTCTACACGTTCGATCATGCGAACAGCCTCAAGACGATCGTGGACAGCCCCTCCGATCTGTCGAAGGTCAGCGCCGCCGTCACCCATATCGCGCCGGCGATGGTGAACGATCGTCAGGGCAATGGCTGCCCGCCCACCGGCTGCACCGGCGGCAACCGGTACCTGTTCACCAGCTTCAAGAGCATCCTCAGCAAGATGTCGAGCGCGCTGCCGGCCGAATCGGGCCAGGGCACCGATGCCCCCGGCGATACGCCCCAGGCGTTCCTGTTCCTGGTAACGGACGGCATGAGCGACGAGAATATCGGCTGGGGCCGCACCCGCACCGCGATGCAGGACGCGCAGGTCGCCCAGTGCAACGCGATCAAGGATCGCGGCATCAAGATCGCGATTCTCTACACCGAATATACGTTCGAATCGGTCAAGGACGACGAGCCCTATCAGCGCGGCCTCGCCGAAGCCGCGATTCCCAACATCGCGCCGCAGCTCACAAAATGCGCCTCGCCCGACCTGATGTATACGGTGAAGACCGACGAGAGCATCTCCGAGGCGCTCCAGGCGCTCTTCCGCAACGCGGTGGCGACGGCGCGGCTGACGCGGTGACGCCCGCGCCGGTCGGGCGCTCATCGTCAGTCCGCCGTTAACCAACGCTCTTTACGCGCCTTTGCACGATTGCCCCGCATGGGCGGAGTGCGGCGCCATGCGCGCCGCGCGGCGGGGGGATGGCTCGGCGTGGCAAGGAACAAGGCAGGCGCGAAGGATCGCGGGCTCGGAGGCGTGCTGCGCCTTCTGCGCCGCGACATGCGCGCGAACACGCTCGCGATGATGGCGATCGCGCTCATTCCATTGTCCGCGCTGGCGGGCTCGGCGATCGACATGGCGCGGCTCTACGTCGTCAAGGTGCGGCTCCAGCAGGCATGCGATGCGGGCGTGCTCGCGGGGCGCAAGTTCATGGAGCCAGACGAGAGCGCGACGGCGCTCGACGCCAACGCGGCCGCGCAGGCCGAGGCATTCTTCGCCAACAATTTCGCCAAAGGCTGGATGGGGACCACTGCGGTCGATTTCACGCCGGTGCGCACCGACGACGGCCAGGTCGCCGGCACCGCCACGGCAACGGTGCCGATGACGATCATGAGGATGTTCAAGGCTGGCCCCAAGGTGCTCACCGTCACCTGCCAGGCCCGCTACGACCTTGCCGACACCGACATCGTCTTCGTGCTCGACACGACGGGCTCCATGGCGTGCCTGCCGAGCGACTCGACGAGCTGCGGCGGCGATCCCGCCACCTACACGCGCAGCGACGGCACGACGGGCTATTACGATATCGAGAAATCGGGCTCGAAACTTTCGGCGCTGCGCGATGCGGTGGTCGATTTCGACGCGACGATCCGGTCGAACATCGATGCCAATACGCGCTTCCGATACGGCTTCGTCACCTATTCCTCGACGGTGAACGTCGGCCACCTCATCCCGAGCGAATACATGATCTCAGGCAATTACACCTATCAGAGCCGCCACAAGGTGATGCTCGCCGAGACTCGATACAACGCGTGGGTATCGGCCGACGACGAAAGCGAGTGCACGGCGATCGCCAACACCCGCGTCGACAATTGGGACGGCGGCTATAGCGATGTCGGCAATACGAGCTGGCACGACCGCGAATATCGAAGCGATTATTGCGAAGCCGACGTCGTCACGACGACGTCGCCCTATTGGCGCTACGAGGCCTGGCCGCAGGATATCAGCGGCTATGTTGCTGGCCAGACGGTAACCGATCCGACGCGAACCGACGGCAGCACCTCCAGATGGCGCGGCTGTATCGAGGAAGCGAAGACCGAGCCCGACGAGGAATTCGACATCGACGACCTGCCCGCCGATCTCGATCCCGATCTGATCCCGAGCAATGACGACGAGCGCTGGAAGCCGATGTGGCCCGACGTCACATGGCAACGCAGTTGGGACCAACAGGATATCGCCTTCTCCAAGAGCCAGAAGCGCAGCTACGGGGACAGCTATCTCCAGCTTCGCGGCTATTCGCCGTGCGGCATGCCCGCCAGGCTGCCCGCGGAGATGACCGCGCAGGAGGTCTACGACTACGTTCACCACAACGATTTCCGCGCGCTGGGCGGCACGTATCACGATGTCGGCATGATCTGGGGCGTGCGGATGCTCTCGCGCAAGGGCATCTTCGCCGCGAACAATGCCGCGCCGCCGGGCCGCAAGCTGCCGCATCAGGTGATCGTGTTCATGACCGACGGCACGATGGCACCGAATTCCAGCATTTACGGCCTCTACGGCATCGAATCGCTCGACCATCGCGTCACCGCGTCGGGCGATTCCGATTACGACAACCACACGACGCGCTTCCTCACCGAATGCTCGGTCGCCAAGAACAAGCTCGGCATCGAGATCTACGTCGTCGCGCTGGGCACCGATCTGACCGACAATCTCAAGAAATGCGCCTCGCCCGGCAACTATTCGTTCAAGGCATCGAGCAAGGCCGAGCTTTCCGACGCCTTCAAGAAGATCGCTGAGCGCATCGCGATGCTCAGGATTTCCGAATGACCCGGCGGCCGTCCCTTCGCGACGATCGCCGCGGCGCGACGATCATCGAGTTCGCGATCATCCTGCCCGTGCTGCTGATGCTGCTGATGGGGCTGTTCGACCTCATGTATCAGATCTACGCACAGTCGATCCTCACCGGCGCGGTGCAGAAGGCGGGCCGTGATTCGGCGATCGAGGGCGGCGCCGACAATACCGGTGCGATCGACGCGGCGGTGCTCGGTCAGATCGATACGCTCGTCAACATCGTCGACCACACGTCCCGCCGCCGCAGCTACAAGACCTTTTCGTCGATCAAGCCCGAAGTCTTCTACGACAATAACGGCAACAACACGTTCGACGAGGGCGATTGCTTCGACGACATCAACGCCAACGGCACTTGGGATCAGGATCCGGGCGCGACGGGTCAGGGCGGCGCCGATGACGTGACGCTCTACACCTTCTCGGTCACCTATGCCCGCGTGTTCCCGGTGATGACGCTGCTCGGCCGGCCGAAAAACGTGACGTTGACGGCCGATACGCTGCTCAAGAACCAGCCTTATCAGCAGCAGACCACCTATGAGAAGGAACGGATCTGCATATGATCGCGGCCCCCCTTCCCCGCCTCGCGCGCCGGCTTCGCGGCTGCCGCAGCGGCGTCGCGCTGATCGAGTTCGCCTACGGCCTGCCGCTCGTGCTGGGCGTCGGCGCCTATGGCGTCGAAGTTTCCCACCTCGCGCTTGCCAATCTGAAGATCAGCCAGATCGCGATGGCGCTGGCGGACAACGCCTCGCGCGTCGGCATCATCGGCGGCGAGGATTCGCTCCAGCAGCTTCGCGAAGTGGACATCAACGATGTCCTCCAGGCCGTCCGGCTCCAGGGCGAGAGCCTCGATCTGCTCGAACACGGCCGCGTCACGCTTTCCAGCCTGGAAAACCAGGGCGGCACGCAGGCCATCCACTGGCAGCGCTGCATCGGCAAGAAGGCCGGCGAAGGCTGGGATTCGAGCTACGGCACCACCGATCCCGACGACGGCACCGACGACACGTCCGCAACCGCGGGCACGCCCGCCCCCGACGGCATGGGGAAGGACGGCGCCAAGGTGAACGCACCCCTCGATTCGGGCGTGATGTTCGTCGAGATCAACTACGAATATCAGCCGGTGATGGCGCGCTGGCTCGTCGGGACCCCGCGCATCCACTACGTCGCCTCGTTCGTCGTCCGCGACGACCGCGACTTCACCCAGCTCTACAATCCCGAACCCGCCGCCGAACGCGCGACCTGCGACAAGCACGAGGCGTGAAACAGCCGTCACCCCAGCGAACGCTGGGGTCTCATCGTAACGAAGAGATGCCAGCTTTCGCTGGCATGACGTTACGCTCGTCACCCCAGCGAAAGCTGGGGTCTCTTGGAATTGCGAGATGCCGGCTTGCGCTGGCATGACGTTGCGTTCGTCACCCCAGCGCAAGCTGGGGTCTTTTGGAATTGGGAGATGCCAGCTTTCGCTGGCATGACGGAGCTACGCGATCTGGTTGAACAGATCCCGCCATTCGGGATTGGCCGCCTCGATCAACTCGATCTTCCATGCGCGCTTCCACGCCTTGAGCGCTTTTTCCCGTGCGATGGCATCGTCGATGCTGTCATGTGGCTCGGCGAGGACCAGCGTTTTGAGACCGTAACGGCGGCAGAAAGATGAGCCTTTGTCGTCACGATGTTGCTGAACGCGGGCGGCAAGGTGCGCGGTGACGCCGATATAGAGCACGCCGCGCGGCTTATTGGTCATGATATATGTCCAGCCGCCTCGCGCCATGCGAGGAAGGTAACGCAGAAATCGCCGTCACCCCAGCGAAAGCCGGGGTCTCCCGGAACAACGAGATGCCAGCTTGCGCTGGCATGACATTGTATTCGTCACCCCAGCGAAAGCTGGGGTCTCCCGGAACAACGAGATGCCAGCTTTCGCTGGCATGACGATATGTCCGTCACCCCAGCGAAAGCTGAGGTCTCTCGGAGACGAAGAGATGCCGGCTCCCGCGGGGCATGACGCGATAGTCGCTACTCCTTGTAGCAGACCTTCTTCGCCGCCTTCACCACCTTGTCGGCGTCGATCAGCATCATCTTTTCGAGGTTCGCCGCATAGGGCATCGGCACGTCCTCGTTGGTGACGCGCAGCACCGGCGCGTCGAGGTCGTCGAAGCCCTCTTCCATGCAGATCGCCGAAATCTCGGACGCGATCGAGCAGACCGACCAGCCTTCCTCGACCACCACCATCCGGTTGGTCTTGGCGAGCGAGCGAAGCACCGCTTCCTTGTCGAGCGGGCGCAGCGTGCGCAGATCGATCACCTCGGCATCGATCCCCTCGCCCGCCAGCGTCTCGGCGGCTTCGAGCGCGACACCGACGCCGATCGAATAGGAGACGATCGTCACGTCCTTGCCCGTCTTCATCACCCGCGCCTTGCCGATCGGCAGCACGAAATCGTCCAGCTTGGGCACCTCGAAGCTGCGGCCGTAGAGCAGCTCGTTCTCCAGGAAGACGACCGGGTCCTCGCTGCGGATCGCGGCCTTCAGCAGCCCCTTCCCGTCGGCTGCATCATAGGGCGCAATCACCACAAGGCCGGGCACGCTCGCATACCAGGGCCCGTAATTCTGCGAATGCTGCGCGGCGACGCGGCTTGCGGCGCCGTTGGGCCCGCGGAACACCATCGGGCAGCGCATCTGGCCGCCGGACATATAGTTGGTCTTGGCCGCCGAATTGACGATATGGTCGATCGCCTGCATCGCGAAGTTGAACGTCATGAACTCGACGATCGGCTTCAGCCCGCCCATCGCCGCGCCCGTGCCGAGCCCGGCAAAGCCGTATTCGGTGATCGGCGTATCGACCACGCGCTTCGCGCCGAACTCGTCGAGCAGGCCCTGCGTCACCTTGTACGCGCCCTGATATTCGGCGACCTCCTCGCCCATCACGAACACGCGGCTATCGGCGCGCATTTCCTCGGCCATCGCGTCGCGCAGCGCCTCGCGGACGGTCATCTTGACCATCTCGGTGCCCTCGGGGATTTCGGGCTCCGGCGCTTCGGCGTCGTGGCTCGCGGCCTCGTACATCTTGCGCGCGCCGGTCTCGACGAGGTGCGGCGTCGGGCTTTCCGGCGCGTTCGGCCCCTTGTCGGCGGGCTGCGCTTCCTTCGGCTGCGCATTGGCGCCCTCGCCCGCAATCTCCTTGTCGCCGCTCCCGGGCGCCTCGACCGACGACGCATCCTCGCCTTCCTCGGCGAGCATCGCGATCACCGCACCGACGGCCACGCCCTCGCTGCCCTCGGGCACCAGGATCTTCGCGATCGTGCCTTCGTCGACGGCCTCGAACTCCATCGTCGCCTTGTCGGTCTCGATCTCGGCCATGATGTCGCCGGCGGAGACGGTGTCGCCCTCCTTCACCAGCCACTTGGCGAGCGTGCCTTCCTCCATGGTCGGCGAGAGCGCCGGCATCTTGATCTCGATCGCCATCTCAGTAGGTCCCCACCAGCACGTCGGTATAAAGCTCGCTCGGATCGGGCTCCGGCGTCTGCTCTGCGAAGTCGGCGGCCTCGTTCACTTCCTTCCTGATCTCCTGCTCGATCTTTTTGATCTCGTCTTCCTTGACGCCCATCTTCTCGAGCTCGCGCTTGGCCTGCTCGATGGGATCGGACTTGTCGCGCACCGACTGGACCTCCTCGCGGCTGCGATATTTGGCCGGGTCGGACATTGAATGACCGCGATAGCGATAGGTCTTCATCTCGAGGATGATCGGCCCCTTTCCGCTACGCACCCAGGCGAGCGCCTCCTCGGCCGCCCCGCGCGCCGCGAGCACGTCCATCCCGTCGATCTGGATGCCGGGAATACGGAACGATTCGCCACGGCGGTAAAGCTGGTCCTCGGCGCTCGAGCGATTGACCGAGGTGCCCATCGCATATTGGTTGTTCTCGATCACGTAGACGATCGGCAGCTTCCACAATTCGGCCATGTTGAACGATTCGTAGACCTGGCCCTGGTTCGCCGCGCCGTCGCCGAAATAAGCGAGCGTCACGCCGCCGTCGTCATTGTATTTGTGGCTGAAGGCGAGACCGGTGCCGAGCGGCACCTGCGCGCCGACGATGCCGTGTCCGCCGTAGAATTTATGCTCGACGCTGAACATGTGCATCGAGCCGCCCTTGCCCTTCGAAATGCCCGCGGCGCGCCCGGTCAGTTCGGCCATCACATCCTTGGCCGGGATGCCGCACAGCAGCATGTGGCCGTGGTCGCGATAGCCGGTGATCACCGAATCCTTGTCGCTGAGCGCGGTCTGAAGGCCCACCGCGACCGCTTCCTGGCCGATATAGAGGTGGCAGAATCCGCCGATCAGCCCGAGCCCGTAAAGCTGCCCCGCCTTCTCCTCGAAGCGGCGGATGAGCAGCATCTTCTTGTAGAAATCGAGCAGCTCGTCCTTCGACGCATCATAGCGCTTGGGCTCGTCGGGCCGCTCACGATTGGGTTTCGGGGGTTCGGCTTTGCGTTGGCGCGCGGGTGCTTTGGCCACGGGGGAACAACCTCGTTTCCGTAGGGGAGAATGGGCGAGCCTATAGGCCGGTTTCGCCGCCCGGTGCAATCACCCCGCGCGACCCGCCGGCCGCTCGGCGGATGTCTTCGAAAAACGCGACGAGTCGGACATCGATCCACTCTTCCTCTCTCCGTGAAGCGTGGCGGAGGCGAGGCGGCGAACGCCGACCTAATTCAGCGGAATAATGATCTCGTCCGGGTGTACGACGTTGAGCTTTTCGCGCGTCAACTCGTCGACAAGGTCAGGGTTGGCGTGGCGCGGGTCGAGCAGTTTGACGCGGTTCTTGATCTCCGCCCGCTGCTCGGCGAGCTTCTTGTATTCCTCGCCCTTGATCGCGAGCTGCCGCTTGTATTCGCCATAAGCGAGCACGCCGTTCGGCCCGAGCACCGCATAGCCGCCGAAAAAGGCCATCACGACCAGCCCCAGCGCCGGAACCCAGGTCCGGCGCAACAGCGTCGCGAAGGTCGATCGCTTCTTCATGCCGCGAATCTTAACCATCGCGACTCGCGGATCAAGCTGCTTTTCGCGCGATTCGTCTGATTTGTCGCGGCACCGGCCCTCTCCCCACCCCACCACCCATTTCAACATAATGTCTTGGGTGGTGGGGAAGGGGGAGCGGGCCGATGCCGCAACCGATTCAGCGGCGCTGAATCGACCTAAACCCGACGAAGCACCGCGCGCCCGGCATAGCGCGCTGCGTCGCCGAGCTGCTCCTCGATACGGATGAGCTGGTTGTATTTGGCGAGCCGGTCCGACCGCGCGAGGCTGCCCGTCTTGATCTGCCCGCAATTGGTGGCGACCGCGAGATCGGCGATCGTCGCATCCTCGGTCTCGCCCGAGCGATGCGACATCACCGCGGTATAGCCCGCGCGCTGCGCCATCGAGACGGCCTCCAGCGTCTCGGTGAGCGTGCCGATCTGGTTGACCTTCACCAGCAGCGAATTGGCGATCCCCTCCGCGATCCCGCGGCCGAGCCGCTCGGGGTTGGTCACGAACAGATCGTCGCCGACGAGCTGGCATCGGCCGCCGATCCGGTCGGTCAGCGCCTTCCACCCGTCCCAATCGTCCTCGGCCATGCCGTCCTCGATCGAGAAGATCGGATAGCGATCGACCAGGTCGGCGAGATAGCCCGCCATCTCGCCCGAGGAGAGCGTCTTGCCCTCGCCCGCGATCACGTATTTCCCGTCCTTGAAGAACTCGGTCGCCGCGCAATCGAGCGCCAGCATCACCTCGTCGCCCGCTTTGTATCCGGCCTTCTCGATCGATCCCATGATGAAATCGAGCGCGTCGGTGGTGCTCGCGAGGTTGGGCGCGAACCCGCCCTCGTCGCCCACCGCGGTCGCCAGCCCCTTCTCGGCCAGGCCCTTCTTCAGCGTATGGAAAATCTCCGATCCGCAGCGCACCGCCTCGGCGATCGAGTCCGCACCCACGGGTACGATCATGAATTCCTGGAAGTCGATCGGGTTGTCGGCATGCTCGCCGCCGTTGATGATGTTCATCATCGGCACCGGCAGCAGATGCGCCGAAACCCCGCCGACATAGCGATAGAGCGGCAGCCCGCGCGCATCGGCCGCCGCCTTCGCCGCGGCGAGGCTGACACCGAGGATCGCATTGGCGCCCAGCCTCCCCTTGTTCCCGGTGCCGTCCAGTTCGATCATCGCCGCGTCGAGATCGGCCTGATCCTCCGCGTCCATCCCGATCAGCGTTTCGGTGATCTCGGCATTGACCGCCTCGATCGCGGCGTCGACGCCCTTGCCGCCCCAGCGGCTCTTGTCGCCGTCGCGCTTCTCGACCGCCTCGTGCGCGCCGGTCGAGGCGCCCGAGGGCACCGCCGCGCGGCCGAAGCTGCCGTCCTCGAGCAGCATATCGACCTCGACGGTCGGATTGCCACGGCTGTCGAGGATCCGGCGGGCATGGATGTCGATGATTGCGGTCACGAAATGATCCTCCTAGATCGGGGTCGAAAATGTCGGCGGCGGCGGCGCTCTAGCGGCTCGTGCCGCAGACGGCAATTCGGTTGGCGATGGAACGCACCGGGCCGCCGGATTGTTGTCGTGATGAAACGGGAAAGGGCTTATCGACCATGGCCGAGAACGACACAATGCCGCCGAGCGATACGGGCAAGACGACCGCCGATACCGCCGCCGCCAGGACAAAGGGCGCCGCCGAAACGCTCAGGGAGAGCGCGAACAAGCTCACCGATCAGGCGACCGGCAAGGCGCGCGATTATGCGACGCAGGGCAAGGCGAAGGCCGCGGGTGCGCTGGAGGAATTCTCGAGGTTGATGAACGAGTCCGCCGGCTCGGTCGATGACAAGCTGGGTGCGCAATATGGCGATTATGCCCGCTCGGCGGCGCGCTCGCTGGCGGGCTTCTCGCAGTCGCTCGACGCGAAGGATGTCGATGAGCTGCTCGACAATGCGCGCGATTTCGTGCGCAAGAGCCCCGCGGTCGCGATCGGCACCGCCGCCGCGATCGGCTTCGTCCTCGCGCGCCTCGTCAAGTCGGGCCTCGACGCCGCCGATTCCGATCGCGGGTGAACGATGGCGGACGGGGGTGAGCCGATCGACGAGACCGTGACCGAGCCGCCGTCCGGCGAGGAGAGCCTGCGCGGTCTGTTCCGCCGGCTCGTCGCCGACGCGCGGGAACTGGGCGAGGCGGAGGTGGCGCGGCTACGCGCGACGGTGCTGCGCCGCGCGGTCGAATCGCGCTACGCCGTTATCATCGCGGCGAGCAGCCTGTTGCTCGCGCAGGCCGCGGTGATCGTGATGCTCAACGGCATCCTCATCATCCTGACGCGCGCGCTCGGCCCCGTCTGGGCGACGGTGATCGTGACGATCGGCGCACTCGTCACGGCGGGCATCATGGCACGCATCGCGCTGGAGCTGCTGCGCCGCGCGATCGGAAAGGACGACGACTGATGCCCGGCGTTACCCGCTCCAAGCTGATGCGCGCCGAGGCTCGGGCCGATCGGGCACGCAGCCGTTTCCGCCACACGCTGGGCGAGCTCAAGGCCCGGCTCACCCCCGCCGCGCTCGCCGAGACGGCGCAGGAGGAGATCGCCGACGCCGCCGAAGCAGCTGCGCGCAAGGGCGCCGAGATCGCGCGCCGCCATCGCGTCAAGGTGATCGGCGCCGCCACGCTCATCGCCGCGCTCGTGGCAGGACGATGGCTGCGGAAGCGCAAGCGCCGGCGCGAGGCAACAAGATGACGCCATCCGAGTTTTCATTCCGACCAGCCTTCGAGGATTCGATCATGACCGACCGCCCCGACCAGCAGCCCCCCCGCCCTCGCAAGCGCGACCAGGCCCGCAACGCCGCAAACGACGTGCTGGACACTGCGCGCGAAACCACGCGCCGTGCCGCCGCGCGCGCGAGCGACGAGATCGAGGATTATCCGATCGCGATGCTCGCGGGCGGCGTCGCGCTGGGCGCGATCCTCGGCGCGGTCATCCCCGCGAGCATGCGTGAACGCGAGCTGCTCGGCAGCACCGGCAAGCGCCTCAACGCGGCGGCGGCCGCCGCCGCCAGGGCCGCGCGTGATGCGGGCAAGGACGAACTCGATTCGCTCGGTCTCAACAAGGATGCCGCCGGCCGCGAGGCCAACCGCCTGCTCGATGGCGTGGTCAAGGCCGCCGGCACCGCCGGCTCGGCCGCCGCGAAGGCCGCGAAGGACAAGGTCAGCGCGCGCTGATGGGCCTTCAAATTGCCGACAGACCTCGCTAGAGGCGCGCCATCTGTCGCCGTTCGCCCTGAGCTTGTCGAAGGGCCGTTCTTCTTACAACGAGAGAGGAAGAACGGTGCTTCGACAAGCTCAGCACGAACCGAGCATTGTGCCCGGCAATCAGGAACCATCAATGAGCAAGCTCCACCTCGTCTTCGGCGGCCGCGTCACGGATCCGCAGACGCTCGACTTCGACATTTCGACGATCGAGGTCGTCGGCATCTTCCCCGATTACGCCACCGCCGAAAAAGCCTGGCGCGCCGCCGCGCAGCGCACGGTGGACGATGCCGAGATGAAGTTCGTGGTGGTCCACCTCCACCGCCTGCTCGAGCCTGAATTGCCGAAGGCAGGCTGATCCTCCCCCGCAGGGGAGGGGGACCAAGGCGCGAAGCGGCTCGGTGGAGGGGCGCCAGCCACAAGCGAATCGCCCGGTTCGGAAAGCTCCTCAACCGTCCCCGCTTGCGTGGAAGGCCCCTCTCCCGATGCACGGGGGATCACGCCCCGCGATACCGCCACAGCAGCAGCGGCCGCGTCAGCGCCAGACCGGCGAGGAACCCGCCGATATGCGCCGCGATCGCGATCTGCGGCATGCCGCCGCCCAGCCCCGCGAGCCCGATCAGCAACTGCACCCCGATCCACGCCGCGGCGAGCCACGCCACGCGCACGATGCCCCCCGGAATCGGCCCCAGATCGGGCACCTTCTGCTCGCTGAACAGCAGCGCATAGGTCGCGATCACCGCGGAGATCGCCCCGCTCGCGCCCACCATCGGCACCGGCGAGTGCGGCGCCTGCATCCATTGTCCGCCCGCCGACACATAGGCGCCGACCACGTAGAGCACGATCAGCCCCCTGGTCCCCAGCCCGCGCTCGACCATCTGCCCGCAATAAACGAACATCACCATGTTGAGCAGCAGGTGCGCATAGCCGCCGTGGATCAATGTCGCGGTAAGCGGCGTGATCCACGCAGGGAACGGCGCGATGCCGGCATCGGGCGGCACCTGCGCGCCCGAGGCGATCAGCGGGATGAACCCGCCCGTCACCGCCGCCCAGCCTTCGGCCTGCGCGAAGCTGATCAGCAGCGAAACGAGGATCGTCACGCCCGCGATGGCGAGCGTCGCGGGCGTCTCCGAGAACCGGCCGAGGCTCACGCCCGTCTCAGCGCCTCAGATGAACTCGACCTTGGAGACGAGGTAATATTTGTCCCCCGACGGCACCGTCACCTCGACCTCGTCATCGACCTGCCGGCCGATCAGCGCGCGGCCCAGCGGCGAATTATAGCTGATCCGCCCCGTCTTGGCGTCCGCCTCTGTCTGGCCGACGATCTGGTATTTGACCGGCTTGTCGTCCTCGTCGAGCAAGGTCACGGTCGCGCCGAACACGATCTTGTCGCCGGAAAGATCACGCGGATCGATCACCTGCGCGCGCGCCAGCTTGTCCTCGATATCGGCGATCGCCGCCTCGATCTGGCCCTGACGCTCCTTGGCGGCATGATATTCGGCATTTTCCGAAAGATCGCCGTGCGCGCGCGCCTCCTCGATCGCCTCGACGATCTGCGGGCGCTCTTCCTTGAGGCGTTTCAGGTCGGCGGTCAGCTTCGCATGACCTTCCGCGAGCATCGGCATCTTTTCGACCGTGGCCATAATTCGTCCCTCGTCCAAACATCCCTGATCCAAGCGACCCCTCGGGCCGCCCGCACGTCTTTGTCACTGGTAAGGGGGATCAGTTGTGCGACTGCGAATAATAGGATTGCAGCGGGCGCACTTCAAGGCTTCGCGTCGCGAGCGACACGATCGCGCGCGCCGCCTCCAGGCTTCCCGAGGCGGTGGTGAAATAGGGAATCTTCTGCCCCACCGCGCACGCGCGGATCGGCTGCGAATCCTTCAGGCTCTGCCAGCCCTCAGTGGTGTTGAACACCAGATCGATCCCGCCGTCCTTGATGCGATCGACGATGTGCGGCCGTCCCTGCGCCACCTTGTTGATCCGCTCGACCACGATGCCCTGATCGGCGAGATACGTCGCCGTTCCGCCGGTCGCGACGATCGTGAAGCCATGCTCGGCGAGCATGCGGACGGCCGCCACGACATGCGGCTTGTCGCTGTCCTTGACGCTGACGAACAGCGTGCCCTTCTCGGGCAACACGACGCCGCTGCCGAGTTGCGACTTGCCGAACGCGGCGGTGAAATCGGTATCGATCCCCATCACTTCGCCGGTCGACTTCATCTCGGGCGAGAGCACAGGATCGACGCCCGCGAAACGCGCCCAGGGGAACACCGCCTCCTTCACCGCGACATGATCGATCCGCCGGTCGATGGGCGGCAGGTCCGCGAGCTTTTCGCCCGCCATCACGCGCGCGGCGATCTTGGCGATGGGCGCGCCGATCGCCTTGGCGACGAACGGCACCGTCCGCGAAGCGCGCGGGTTCACCTCGATCAGGTACACCTCGGCGCCTGCCCCGGCCTCCGAGCCGGGGGCCTTGACCGCGAACTGGATGTTCATCAGCCCTTTGACCTTGAGCGCGCGCGCCAACGCATCGGCCTGCCGCTCGATCTCGGCGATGATCCCGGCCGACAGGCTATAGGGCGGAATCGAGCAGGCGCTGTCGCCCGAATGCACGCCGGCTTCCTCGATATGCTGGAGCACGCCGGCGACCACCACGTCCGTCCCGTCTGCGATCGCATCGACATCGACTTCGATCGCATCGCGCAGATATTGGTCGATCAGCACCGGCGCGTCGCCCGATACCTGCACCGCTGTCTGGATATATTCCTCAAGCTGCGCGCGCCCGTCGACGATCTCCATCGCCCGCCCGCCGAGCACGTAGCTCGGCCGCATCAGCACCGGATAGCCGATCCGCTCGGCGACCGCGATCGCCTCGTCGCGGCTGCGCGCGATGCCGTTGGCCGGCTGCTTGAGGTCCAGCTTGTTGACCAGCGCCGCGAACCGCTCGCGATCCTCGGCAAGATCGATCGCATCGGGCGACGTGCCCAGGATCGGAATCCCTTCCGCCTCCAGCGCACGCGCGAGGTTGAGCGGCGTCTGCCCGCCGAATTGCACGATCACGCCGACCAGCGTGCCCTTCGACTGCTCGACATGCAGGATCTCCAGCACGTCCTCGGCCGTCAGCGGCTCGAAATAGAGCCGGTCGGAGGTGTCATAGTCGGTGCTCACCGTCTCCGGGTTGCAATTGACCATGATCGTCTCGAAGCCCGCATCCTCCAATGCAAAGCAGGCGTGGCAGCAGCAATAGTCGAACTCGATCCCCTGCCCGATCCGGTTCGGCCCGCCGCCGAGAATGACGATCTTGCGCCGGTCCGAAGGCGCCGCCTCGCACTCCGGTTCCCCGAAGCTCGGCGCCTCATAGGTCGAATACATGTAGGGCGTCTTCGCCTCGAACTCCGCCGCGCAGGTGTCGATGCGCTTGAACACCGGCCGCACGCCCAGCTTGTGCCGCAGCGTCCGCACCTCGGCCTCGGTGACGCCCCCGGTCATCGCCTTGACCGCCTCGTGGATCAGCCCCGATCCGCGTGCGATCCCGCGCTCGTTGCCCGCGAGATTCGCCGATTTCAGCGCAAGATACGCCAGCCTCTTGTCGCTGAACCCCATCGCCTTCAGCCGCCGCATCCCGGCGGCGTCCTGCGGCAGGCCATTGCGGCACACCTCGTCCTCGGCCGCGACGATCTCGGCGATCCGCTCCAGGAACCACGGATCGTATTTGGCGATCGCGTGGACCTCGGCGACGGTGAACCCCTCGCGCAGCGCCTGCGCCGCCACCAGCAACCGGTTGGGCGTCGGCCGCCCCAATGCCGCCTCGATCTCCTCGCGCGGCGCGCCCGCAAGCGCATCGACCTGATTGAAGCCCGACAGCCCCGTCTCCAGCCCGCGCAGCGCCTTTTGCAGGCTCTCGTGGATATTCCGTCCGATCGCCATCACCTCACCGACCGATTTCATCGCGGTCGAGAGCAACGCCTCGGCGCCCTTGAACTTCTCGAAAGCGAAGCGCGGAATCTTGGTGACGACGTAATCGATCGTCGGCTCGAACGAGGCCGGGGTGACGCCGGTAATGTCGTTCTCGATCTCGTCGAGCGTATAGCCCACCGCCAGCTTCGCCGCGACCTTGGCGATCGGAAACCCCGTGGCCTTGGACGCCAGCGCCGACGACCGGCTGACGCGCGGGTTCATCTCGATCACGACGAGCCGTCCGTCCTTCGGGTTGACCGCGAACTGCACGTTGGAACCGCCTGTTTCGACGCCGATCTCGCGCAGGCACGCGATCGAGGCGTTACGCATGACCTGATATTCCTTGTCGGTCAGCGTCAGCGCCGGGGCGACCGTGATCGAATCGCCGGTGTGCACCCCCATCGGGTCCACATTTTCGATCGAGCAGATGATGATGCAATTGTCCGCGCGGTCGCGGACCACCTCCATCTCATACTCCTTCCAGCCGAGCAGCGATTCCTCGATCAGCACCTCGGTCGTCGGCGAGGCATCGAGGCCGTTCCTGACGATCTCCTCGAACTCGGCGCGGTTATAGGCGACGCCCCCGCCGGTGCCGCCCAGCGTGAATGACGGCCGGATGATCGCCGGCAGCCCGGTGTGATCGAGCGCCGCCAGCGCCTCCTCGACACTATGCGCGATCGCCGAGCGCGCGCTTTCGAGCCCGATCTTGCTCATCGCCTCGCGAAACTTGAGCCGGTCCTCGGCCTTGTCGATCGCCTCGGCATCGGCGCCGATCATCTGCACGCCGAATTTCTCCAGCGTGCCGTCGCGGAACAGCGCCAGCGCGGTATTGAGCGCCGTCTGCCCGCCCATCGTGGGGAGGACGGCGTCCGGCCGCTCCTTCGCGATGATCTTGGCGACGATCTCGGGCGTGATCGGCTCGACATAGGTCGCGTCGGCCAGCTCGGGATCGGTCATGATCGTCGCCGGGTTCGAATTGACCAGCACGATCCGATAGCCCTCTTCCTTGAGGGCCTTAATGGCCTGCGTCCCCGAATAATCGAACTCGCACGCCTGCCCGATAATGATCGGCCCCGCGCCAATGACGAGAATGGAGGAAATGTCGGTGCGTTTGGGCATTAGTGAATATCCGCGTTATGCGTGATGCGAAGGAAAGCCTTGATTGCCTCCACGAGTAGAGTTCCACGCGCCATTTTGAATGCGACAGCGAGCTGTTCAGAAGCCTGCTCGATCGCCATAATTATACCAACCTCGACTTGAATGCGGCTGAGTTCAAAGCTCTCCCAGAGAGACCGAGCCGCTTTCAGGCTAGCGAGGATTGACGCATGTTGGTCGCCACTCACTTGGTTAGGCCGGGTATCGCCGGCTAACCTTATCGCTTCATCAAGCCCCTCAGCAATTTCACCATAAGCGGATTGGTTATGATCTATTTGCACTTTGCGATCTGAGGCGGGAACGACCAAGGCATCAGCACTATCGCCTACGCTGATCGCTTCCTGAAGCTCCGAAGACTTTTCTTCAATCGCTTGCAATCCATCTTCGCCGGCAATTTTTAACAATGCCCGACGAAGCGCCTCCTCTCCCAAAACCCCCATTAGTTGGGTGACAGGATTGGCAGATCTCAATGTTTCTAAATATTTTTGCTTGTTAGCTTGGCGCAATTTAAACCAAAATCCCGCGTACTCATCACCTTGCCTGTTAATAGCCTTATTTTCTATCATCTTATCGAGTAGGATAGCAGCTTGGTTCGAATATTTTCCATCAGCATTGATGCCGTAATCAGCAAATGCGTAATCGCTTACTGTATATGAAAGTTTTGATAGATCATTTTCGTCGATCCAACCGTCCCCAAACACCGCGTCAAAATTATTATCGGAAATATATTCCTCTAATACATGGGCGATATATTGTTCTTTCATCCCAACATCCCCACGAACCGCTCGAACAGGTAGAAGCTGTCCTGCGGCCCGGGGCTGGCCTCGGGGTGGTATTGGACGCTGAACGCGGGGGCATCGGTAAGTTCGAGGCCGGCGTTCGAGCCGTCGAACAGCGACACGTGCGTCTCGCGCACGCCTTCGGGCAGGCTGTCGCGCTCGACCGCGAAGCCGTGGTTCATGCTGGTGATCTCGACCGCGCCGTCCGATAGGCGCTTGACCGGATGGTTGGCGCCGCGATGCCCCTGGAACATCTTGGTCGTCCGCGCCCCCACCGCGAGGCCGAGCAACTGGTGGCCGAGGCAAATGCCGAACAGCGGCTTGCCCGTCTCCAGCATCTTCTGGATCACCGGCACCGCATATTCGGCGGTCGCGGCCGGATCGCCGGGGCCGTTCGACAGGAAGAAGCCGTCCGGCTCCAGTGCCATGATCTGCTCGAAGGTCGCGGTCGCCGGAACGACCGAAACCTTGGCCCCGGCCTTCACGAGATTGCGGAAGATGTTGCGCTTGCTGCCGTAATCGACCGCGACGACATGGGGGCGCTTGCTCCCCTCCCTCTTGAGGGAGGGGCTGGGGGTGGGTGCGCGGCCCGCAGGGTCGCGCTCGGCGGCAGCGGCAGGAGCCGCCCCCGGCCTCTCCCTGGAAGGGAGGGGAGAAGGGTCGCCTTCATACCCGAAGCCCAGCCGCCAGACGCCGCCCTCCCAGCCGTAATCCATCTCGGTCGAGACGACCTTCGCGAGGTCCATCCCCTCCAGCCCCGGCCATTCGCGCGCCATCTGGAGCAGCAGATCGAGATCGAACTCCCCATCGGCCGAATGCGCGATCACCCCATTGGGCGCGCCCGCCAGCCGGATGCGCCGCGTCAACGCCCGCGTATCGACCCCCGCCAGCCCGATCCGCTCGTGCTCCTTCATCCACGCATCGAGCCGCTCGAGGCTGCGGAAGTTGCTCGGCGCGGTCACGTCCTCGCGCACGATGATGCCCAGCGCATGCGGATCGTCCGCCTCCACATCCTCGGCATTGGTGCCGACATTGCCGATATGCGGGAAAGTGAAGGTGATGATCTGCCCGGCATAGGAAGGATCGGTCATCACCTCCTGATAGCCGGTCATCGCGGTGTTGAAGCAGACCTCGCCCACCGCTTGCCCCTCGGCCCCGAAGCCGCGCCCCCAGATCACGGTGCCGTCGGCCAGCACCAATACCCCCGTGGCTCCCTTCGGATCGTAGGCTGATGGTGTCGCGGACGCCATCAGACGGTCCGATCCGAACCACCGACGACAGGCGTGGGCGTAGGTTTGGCGTCGGCCATGTGGCGGGCACTCCGATTACGAGGTCTGGCGATGTCGCTAAGACTCAGCGGCTAGGCGCGTGCGCCGCCCGCGTCAATCCTGTTAAAACATCCCCGATCGGGCTATCGGACGCGTTTTCCTCGAAGGACCGGGACATGATTCGCGACGATATCAAGGCTGCGCTGGTGACCGCGATGAAGAGCGGCGACAAGGCGACCACCGCGACGCTCCGCCTCGTCCAGTCGGCGATCAAGAACCGCGATATCGAAGCGCGCACCGGCAAGGCCCCCGCGGACGACGATGCGCTCGTCACCGAAGTTCTTCAGAAAATGGTCAAGCAGCGCCGCGAATCGATCGAGATGTACGAAAAGGGCGGCCGCCAGGAACTCGCCGACGCCGAGGCGGGCGAAGTCGCGGTGATCGAACGCTTCCTTCCGGCCCGGATGAGCGAGGACGAAACCCGCGCCGCGATCGAGGCGATCAAGGCCGAAACCGGCGCCACGGGCATGAAGGACATGGGCAAGGTCATGGCCGAGCTGAAGGCCCGCCACGGCACACAACTCGACATGTCCAAAGCCAGCGCACTGGTGAAGGCGGCGCTGGCGTAAGATGGGCGAGAACCGCCCCGATCTTCCCCTCCCGCAAGCGGGAGGGGACCGAGGGGTGGGCTCCCGGTTCAAGCTGGGTCGGCCGACTGCATTGGCGCGCAAGCTCAGAAATAACACCAACGAAATCGAGGACTTGCTTTGGGCGCGGCTCCGTCGCCGCCAGCTCGACGGCCTGAAGTTCAGCCGCCAGATGCCGATTGCCGGTTTTGTCCCCGATTTCGTCTGCCGCAGCGCGCGGCTTGCCATCGAGCTCGATGGCAGCCAGCATGCGGATACGGAAACCTATGATGCCGAGCGCACGCAAGCGATCGAGGCGCAAGGCTATCGCGTGATTCGCTTCTGGAACAGCGATGTGCTGACGAACATGGATGGCGTGCTGGAAACCATTCTGAACGCGGCGACCGGCGGTGAGCGGGCGCCCACCCCCCACCCCCCTCCCGCGAGCGGGAGGGGGAGCAAGTGAGTCTCTCCCCCCAATTCCTCGACGAACTGCGCGCTCGCACGTTGCTGTCGGCGCTGGTCGGCAAGACCACCAAACTCCAGAAGGCGGGCCGCGAGTTCAAGGGCTGCTGCCCCTTCCACAACGAGAAGACGCCCAGCTTCTACATCAACGACGACAAGGCGTTTTATCACTGCTTCGGCTGCGGCGCGCATGGCGACGCGATCCGCTGGATGACGGATCAGCGCGGCCTGCCCTTCATCGATGCGGTGAAGGAGCTTGCCGCCGCCGCCGGCATGGAGATGCCCGCCCCCGATCCACGCGCCGCCCAAAAGGCCGAACGCGCCAAGGGGCTGCACGAAGCGAGCGCCGACGCCGCCGACTGGTTCGTCCAGCAATTGAACGGCATCGCCGGCGCCGAGGCGCGCGCCGTCCTCGAACGCCGCGGCATCACGGCCGCGACAGCGAAGGCGTTCGCCCTCGGCTACGCCCCCGATTCGCGCGGACGCCTCAAGACCGCGCTCAAGGAATACGGCGACAAGCTCCTCGTCGAAGCGGGCCTGCTGATCGAGGTCGAGGGCAAGGAACCGTACGACCGGTTCCGCGGCCGCCTGATGATCCCGATCCGCGACCCGCGCGGCCGCGTGATCGCGTTCGGCGGCCGCATCATCGGCGACGGTGAACCGAAGTACCTCAACTCCCCCGAAACCCCGCTCTTCGACAAGGGCCGCACGCTCTACAACCTCGATCGCGCCGCGCCCGCCAGCCGCAAGACCGGCCGCGTGCTCGTGGTCGAAGGCTATATGGACGTGATCGCGCTCGCCCAGGCGGGGATCGAGGAAGCCGTCGCCCCGCTCGGCACCGCGCTCACCGAGGGCCAGCTCGAACGCCTGTGGCGCCTCGTCGACGTGCCGATCCTCTGCTTCGATGGCGACGCGGCGGGCCAGAAAGCCGCCATCCGCGCCGCCACCCGTGCGCTGCCGATGCTCACCCCCGGCCGCAGCCTGGCCTTCGTCACACTCCCGCAGGGCCTCGACCCCGACGATCTCGTCCGCCAGCGCGGCGCCGCCGCCTTCGAGGCGCTGCTCGCCGAGCCCGAGCCGCTGGCGAACCGCCTCTGGGCGCACGAGCTTTCCGCCGAACCGCTCGACACCCCCGAGCAGCGCGCCGGCCTTCGCCAGCGCCTCACCGATCGCGCCGAGACCGTCGCAGACCGCAACGTCCGCGCCGAGTATCTCTCCGAATTTCGCCGCCGCTTCGACGAGCAGTTCGCGCCCCGGCGGCGCCCCTTCGTCCCCAACGGGCAGCGCGGCAAGAGCGGCCGCTGGGCGCCCCCGCCCGCACCCGTCACCGCGCAGGCCAAGGCCGTCCGCGCGCAGGGCATCGATCCGATCCTCGCCCGCGCGGTGCTCGTCGGGCTGATCCGCCACCCGGCCGAAATCGCCCGTCATGTCGAGGTGCTGGGGTCGCTCCGGCTCGCGGGCGGCGCGCTCGGGCGGTTGTTCGAGGCCGTCGTCGATCTGGCGCTCGAGGATCAGGCGCTTGATAGCGCGAACCTGCTCACCATATTGGCAAGGTCCGGATTTGACTCAGTGGCTGGCGATTTGCTGAGGGCCGACACCCTGCCCTTCTCGTTCACTCAGAAGACAGGCGACGCGACGCGCGCCTCGTCAGACCTGAACGAGGCGATCGCGGTATTGGTGGCAGGCCCGGAGGTGGACCAGGCACTGGCCGATGCGACGGCCGCGTTGAAGGCGGCGCCGAGCGACGAAGCCTTTGCGCGCCAGAATGCGTTGGTGCACGAGCAGGCGGCGCTGCGCGCGCGGCTTGCAAATCTGGTGCTGGCGGACGAAGACGACGAACTTTTTGATGCTTGAGGGCAATTGATGGCGAAGGCGAACACGGCGGACGCGGCCGAGACGAACGAACAGAGCGACGCGCCGCTGATCGATCTCAACGATGCGTCGATCAAGAAGCTCTTCGCGCGGGCGAAGAAGCGCGGCTATCTGACGTACGACGAACTCAACGAGGCGCTGCCGCAGGACCAGATGTCCTCGGACCAGCTCGAAGACGTCATGGCGACGATCAACGAGATGGGCATCAACATCGTCGAGAACGAGGAAGCCGGCGAGGACGGCGAATCGGACAAGGCCGAGGAAGAGGTCGAGGCGGTCGATGCCGGTGACGGCACGCCCGCGCCTCCCGAAACGCCCAAGAAGAAGGAAACCGTCGATCGCACCGACGATCCGGTGCGCATGTATCTGCGCGAGATGGGCGCGGTCGAACTGCTCAGCCGCGAGGGCGAGATCGCGATCGCCAAGCGCATCGAGGCGGGCCGCGACACGATGATCTTCGGGCTTTGCGAAAGCCCGATCACCTTCACCGCGATCATCGACTGGTCGAACGCGCTCAACGAGGGCGCGATGCAGCTTCGCGAGATCCTCGATCTCGACGCGATGCTCTCCAAGGATCCCGCGCCCGAAAGCCTCTCCGACGAGGATGAGGACGACAATGGCGAGATTTCCGAAAAGACCGCCGGCCCCTCCTACAAGGAAGAGGAAGACGTCGAGGAGGAGGAATCCTCGGACGACGACGAGGAATCGATGACCGAGCGGCGCGTCAAGCGCCCTGCGGACGACGATGACGAGGACAACACGCTCAGCCTCGCGCAGATGGAGGAGCAGCTCAAGCCGCAGGCGCTCGAGAAGTTCGCCAACATCACCGCGATCTACAAGAAATTCTCGAAGATGGAGTCCGCCCGTCTCGACGCGATGGCCGCGGGCAGCGAACTGTCGTCCGCCGAGGAGCGCAAGTATCAGAAGCTGCGCGAAGAGCTGACCGCCGAGGTCGAAAGCGTCCAGTTCCACAACGCCAAGATCGAATATCTTGTCGATCAGCTCTATTCGTACAACCGGCGCCTCACCGCTCTGGGCGGCCAGATGCTGCGTCTGGCAGAGCGCCACAAGGTTCCCCGCAAGGACTTCCTCGATCGCTATATCGGCAACGAGCTCGACGAGAACTGGCTCGCTTCGGTGGGCGGCATCGACAAGAAGTGGAAGGCCTTCGCCGAGAACGAGGCCGACGCGGTCGATCGCATCCGCACCGAGGTCGCGGAGATCGCGCAGCAGACCGGCATGGCGCTCCCCGAATTCCGCCGCATCGTCAACATGGTCCAGAAGGGCGAGCGCGAGGCGCGGATCGCGAAGAAGGAAATGGTCGAGGCGAACCTGCGTCTCGTCATCTCGATCGCCAAGAAATACACCAACCGCGGCCTGCAGTTCCTGGACCTCATCCAGGAGGGCAATATCGGCCTGATGAAGGCGGTGGACAAGTTCGAGTACCGGCGCGGCTACAAGTTCT
>CAZXFY010000026.1:0-52916 GCA_964639855.1 uncultured Stakelama sp.
CGGCGACTACGAAGCTTTTCGCGAAGCACTGGCCAAGCTCCGCCTCAACGATGCGAGCTTCAGCTTCGAGATGGAGACCTCGGCGGCGCTCGGCTTCGGGTTCCGCTGCGGCTTCCTGGGGCTGCTCCATCTGGAGATCATCCAGGAGCGGCTGACGCGCGAATACGATCTCGATCTCATCACCACCGCGCCGTCCGTGGTCTATCAGATCGAGCTGACGCATGGCGGCGGGCATATCGAGCTTCACAACCCCGCCGACATGCCCGAGCCGAACAGAATCGAGACGATCGCCGAGCCGTGGATCGAGGCAGTGATCTACGTGCCCGACGACTATCTCGGCGCGATCCTCAAGCTCTGCCAGGATCGGCGCGGCATCCAGAAGAACCTCACCTATGTCGGCGGGCGCGCGCAGGTGACGTATGAATTGCCGCTCAACGAAGTGGTGTTCGATTTCTACGATCGGTTGAAGTCGATCAGCCGCGGCTATGCCAGCTTCGATTATCACCAGATCGGCTATCGCGAGGGCGATCTCGTCAAGATGAGCATCCTCGTCAACGGCGAGCCGGTCGACGCACTCAGTATGATCGTCCATCGCGGCTCGGCGGAGAGCCGGGGCAGGGGGATGTGCGAGCGCCTCAAGGATCTGATCCCGCGGCATTTGTTCAAGATTCCGATCCAGGCCGCGATCGGCGGCAAGGTGATCGCGCGCGAGACGATCGCGGCGCTGCGCAAGGACGTGACCGCGAAATGCTATGGCGGCGACATCACGCGCAAGCGCAAGCTGCTGGAGAAGCAGAAAGAGGGCAAGAAACGGATGCGCGAATACGGATCGGTGTCGATTCCGCAGGAAGCCTTCATCGCTGCGCTGAAAATGGGAGACGAGGGTTGACGGAACCTGTTGCACTTGTGACGGGTTCAGAACGGAAATCGCAGGCAAGCAACGGGAGAGAAAGCATGCGGATCTTGGCGACCACCGGCGCGGCGGCGCTCGCTCTGTCGCTCGCGGCGTGTTCGGGCGGAACCGACACGATGACGAACGTGGCGGATACCGACATCATGGCCAACGACATGGGCATGAACGCGATGGCGCCGGGCAACATGATGGCTGCGGGCACCACCGCCGTCGCGATGCTCAAGACCGCCGACGGCAAGGATGCCGGCCAGGCGACCGTCACCGAGGCCGACGGCGCGCTCCACGTCACCTTCGCGGCGACCGGCCTGCCCGAAGGCACGCACGCGGTCCATATCCACACGACCGGCGCGTGTGCCGCACCCGACTTTGCGAGCGCGGGCGGCCATTGGAACCCCACCGACGCCCATCACGGGATCAACAACCCCGAATCGCCCAAGCCGCACCTCGGCGACCTGCCCAATATGGATGTCGCGGCGGACGGCACCGGCTCGCTCGATTTCGACGTCGTGGGCGGAACCATGGCGGGGCTGCTCGATGCGGACGGCGCCGCCTTGGTGGTGCATGCCGATCCCGACGATCTGAAGAGCGATCCGTCGGGTAATGCCGGCGGGCGGATTGCCTGCGGGGTGTTCGCGGCGCAATAGCGCTCGTCCCCCGCGCGTTGACATCGGCCGTGCCGCATGATCGGATGCGGCATGGTATCGCTAACGAGAAGGGCCGTGCTCGCGGGCGCGGCGGCATCGGGCGTCGCGGCCACCGCGGCGCCCGTTTCGCCCAACTGGTCCGCCTTGCACGCGGCCTTCTCGGTCCCCGACTGGTTCCGCGACGCCAAGTTCGGCATCTGGGCGCATTGGAGCGCGCAATGCGTGCCTGAGGCGGGCGATTGGTACGGCCGCCTGATGTACGTCCAGGGCCACCCGATATACGCCCACCACCTCGCGCATTACGGGCATCCGGCGGACACCGGCTTCATCGAGATCGAGAACAGGTGGAAAGCCGAGCATTGGCAGCCCGAGGCGCTGATCGATCTCTACAAGCGGGCGGGCGCGAAATATTTCATGGCGCTCGGCTGCCACCACGACAATCTCGACACGTTCGACAGCGCGCACCACGAATGGAACGCAACCCGCGTCGGGCCGAAGCGCGACATCGTCGGCGCGTGGGAGAAGGCGGCACGGCGCGCGGGGCTGCGCTTCGGGATCAGCAACCACAGCTCGCACGCCTGGCATTGGTGGCAGACCGCATACGGCTATGACGCCGAAGGCCCGCGCGCGGGCGCGCGCTACGATGCGTTCGAGCTGACCAAGGCCGACGGCAAGGGGACATGGTGGGACGGGCTCGACCCGCAGAAGCTCTATTGCGGCCCCAGCTTCGCGCCGCCTGACGGCATCGCGTCGATCGCGGCAATGAATGCGTGGCACGATGTTCATGACGGCCGCTGGATGGAGTTCGTGCCGCCGCAGAACCCCGCCTTCGCCGCCAACTGGCTCGCCCGGCAGAAGGACATGGTCGAGAAATACCGGCCCGACATGGTGTATCTGGACGATACCGGCTTGCCCTTCGGCAGCTACGGCATCGAGGCGCTCGCCCATTATTACGCGCAAGGGCGTGGGGCGGGCGGCGCGCTCGACGTGGTGCTCACCGCCAAGAAGCTCACCGATTACCAGCGCGGCGCGATGGTCGAGGATGTCGAGCGCGGCTTTTCGGATCGTCTTCGGACCGAGCCGTGGCAGACCTGCACCTGCATCGGCGACTGGCACTATAACCGCGCGCGCTTCGAGCAGAAGAGCTACGTCCCCGCCGAGCAGGTGATCCAGCGCCTGTGCGACATCGTATCGAAGAACGGCAACCTGCTGCTCTCGATCCCCGTGCGCGGCGACGGCACGATCGACAGCGAGGAAGAACGAATCGTCGCCGACATTACCCGCTGGATGGCGCGGAATGCCCAGGCGGCGATCTACGGTTCGCGCCCGTGGCGTATCTTCGGCGAGGGGCCGACAGCGGTGCCGACCGGCGCGATGAACGAGGGCGAAGCCAAGGCGTTCAAGGCGCAGGACGTGCGGTTCACGACGAAAAACGGCGCGCTCTACGCGATCATGCTCGCCTGGCCTGCCGAGCCGGTGACGATCGCCGCGCTCGGCACCCGCGCGCTGCCCGGCGCCCGGATCGAGCGGGTGCGCCTCGTCGGCGGCGGCGCGGTGGAAGTCGAGCGCAGCGAACAGGGGCTCCGCATCGTG
Source organism: uncultured Stakelama sp. (assembly GCA_964639855.1). Lineage (GTDB taxonomy): Bacteria > Pseudomonadota > Alphaproteobacteria > Sphingomonadales > Sphingomonadaceae > Sphingomonas. The sequence continues at coordinate 3,151 of CAZXFY010000026.1, forward strand.
CTCCCTCCGCCGGAACAGGGGGCGTTCGTGCCTGTGATCAGGATCGACGGCGCGGGACTCGTCTGACCGTCAGAACAATTCCCCCTGCGCCCCCGCCGGCGGATGGAACAGGTCCGTTCGCAGCCTGATCCGCTCGTTGGCGAGGCCGTAGCGCCTGCACGCCACCGCGAAGCGCGTTCGGATCAACTCGGCCCACGGCCCTTGCCCGCGCATCCGCGTATGGAAATCGGGATCGTTATCGCGCCCGCCGCGGATCGAGCGGATGATCGCCATCACCTTGCCCGCGCGCTCGGGAAAGTGCGTCTCCAGCCACGCGCGGAACAAGGGCGCGACCTCGTGCGGCAGCCGCACCGGCAGGAAGAAGGCGCCGCGCGCGCCCGATTCGACCGCGCGCTCGATGATATGCTCGATCTCGTGGTCGGTGATCGCCGGCACGATGGGCGCGATCGAGACATAAGCGGGCACCCCCGCATCGGCGAGCCGCCGCACCGCCGTCAGCCGCCGTTCGGGCGCCGGCGCCCGCGGCTCGAGCGTCATCGCGATTTTCGGGTCGAGCGACGTCACCGACATGGCCACCGCCGCCAGCCGCTTCCTCGCCATCGGCGCGAGCAGGTCGAGATCGCGCACCACGCGATCCGATTTGGTCGTGATCGTCAGCGGATGATCGGTCTGGCTGAGCAGTTCGATGCACCCGCGCGTGATCTTCCAATGGCCCTCGATCGGCTGATAGGGATCGGTGTTGGTGCCGAACGCGATCGGCCGCACCGCATAATCGCGCTTCGCCAGCGCCTCGCGGAGCAGGGCAGGGGCGTCGGGCTTGGCGAACAGCCGGCTCTCGAAATCGAGCCCCGGCGACAGGTCGTGATACGCATGCGTCGGCCGCGCGAAGCAATAGATGCAGCCATGCTCGCACCCGCGATACGGATTCACCGAACGGTCGAATCCGATATCGGGCGAGCCGTTGAAGCTGAGGATCGTCTTCGGTTTCTCGACCGTTACTGTCGTGCGCAGCGGGGGCGGTGCGCCATCGAGCGCCTCGCGCGCGTCGAGCCAGTCGCCGTCGGCCTCGCTCTGCGGCAGATTGAAGCGCGTGCTCTCGCGATTGAGGGTGGCGCCGCGCACGGCGCGCTGTTTGATCGCCATTGACACGGCATAGCGCGCCTGTCAGAACGAAACAAGAACATTCGTGGAGACAAGCAATGACCGCGCGGCTCAACTATCTCGAGCTTCCCATCGCCGATACGGGCGCCGCCAAGGCCTTTTACGGTGCCGCCTTCGGCTGGACCTTCACCGATTTCGGCCCGACCTACGCCGCGACCACGAGCGGCGACACCGACATCGGCTTTCAGGCCGATGCGGAGGCCAAGACCGCCGCCGCGCTGCCGGTGATCGAGGTCGATGACATCGAGGCCGCCGAGCGCTCGGTATGGGACGCGGGCGGCACGATCACCGCGCCGATCTTCTCCTTTCCCGGCGGTCGCCGCTTCCACTTCCGCGATCCCGACGGCCACGAGCTCGCGGTGGCGCAAACGGCGCATTCGTAAGTCGGTTTTTTGGGTTCACGCGGAGGCGGGGAGGACGCGGAGAAGCGCATCCAACTCGGCCCGTCACCCCAGCGAAAGCTGGGGTCTCCTATTTGTAGGGCACCGCTCCTCATTGAAAGACCCCAGCTTTCGCTGGGGTGACGATTTCTCCGCGTCTCCCGTCTCCGCATGCAAATCTCTGCCTACCGCTCCTTGAGCCGCGGCATCAGCTCGACGAAGTTGCAGGGTTTGTGGCGGCTGTCGAGCTGGCTCTCGAGAATGCCGTCCCACGCGTCCTTCACCGCACCCGTCGAGCCGGGAAGGGCGAAGATGTAGGTGCCGCGCGCCACGCACGCGCAGGCGCGCGACTGGATGGTCGAGGTGCCGATCGTCTTGTAGCTTAACCAGCGGAACAGCTCGCCGAAGCCGGGGATGATCTTGTCCGCCACGCGCTCGACCGCTTCGGGCGTCACGTCGCGCCCCGTCACGCCGGTGCCGCCGGTGGAGAGGATGCAATCGACCGCCGGATCGTCGATCCATGCGTGGAATTGGGCAACGATCCGCTCGACATCGTCGGGCAGCAGTGCGCGATCGGCGAGCACGTGCCCCGCCTCGGTCAGCCGCGCGACCAGCGTGTCGCCCGACCGGTCATCCTCCGGCCCGCGCGTATCGGAAACGGTGAGAACCGCGATCCTGACGGGCAGGAACGCCGCACTTTCGTCAATCGGCACTGGCGGTCATCGTCGGATCGGGGGTGTCGCCCATGCGGATCGCCACGGCGCCGGGCAGGCCGGGAAAGCGCGGCCACATGCCCTGTGCCAGCGCGGCGCGGCTCGGCGAGCCCTTCTTCCCCGTCTCGCCCTCGTAGATCCAGTAATTGCGCAGCACCGTCATCACATAGCCGCGCGTTTCCCAATAGGGGATCGATTCGATGTAGAGCAGGGGATCGCCGTTGCTGCGGTTGGTATTCCACTCGGCAACCGGCACCGGCCCGGCATTATAGGCCGCGATCACCTTGGGCAGCAGCCCGCCCGTGCATGGCTGGTCGCGGAGCTGCTCCAGATAGGATTGGCCGACCTCGATATTGGTCGAGGGCCGCGTCAGGTCCGCGCGGTCGATCACGCGGCCGTGCGCGCGGCCTATGTCGATCGCGGCGGCGGGCATGATCTGCATCAGCCCGTAGGCGCCCGCCGGACTCACCACATCGGTGCGGAAGCGCGATTCCTGGAGCGTGTGCGCATAGACAAGCGCCTTGTCGACGCGCCAGCCGCCGTCGGGCACCCAATCGGGCGTCGGGAAGCGCGCGGAGGCGACCGCGCTCGCCCCCTCGGGCGCATTGTGCGCGAGCCATAGCTGCGTGCTCGGCAGGTTCATCGCGCCCGCGAGATGGACAAGGGCGGCGTAATCGCCCGGCGACCCGATTTCGGCCTGGTGCCGGATCACATCGTCGGCGAGCTGATTTTCGCCGATCTCGACCAGCGCGGCGGCGACCTGGACGTTGGGCCGATGCTCCAGCCGCTTCCAATCGTCCGAGGCATTCACCGATCGGAAGATCGGCGTCTTTACCCCCAGCGCCTGCCGCGCGAGCTGGCCGTAGAAGGTCTCGTCATATTGCGCGGCGCTTTGAAGGTGCCCCTCGACCTTGTCGGGCCGCCCGCAGGCCATGTCGGCGCGCGAGGCCCAATAGAGCCCCGCCGCGCGCAGCTCCGAATCGCTCGATCGGCTCGCCACCGCCTGGAACGAGGCACCCGCCGCGGCGCAATCGCGCTGCCGCCATGCCGCGAGCCCGGCGACCCAGTTGGCCTGCACGCCCCAGTCGCCCGGATCGCCCGCGGCCAACGCCGCCATCCGGCGCGCATCGGCGTCCCGGCCTTCGAGATAATAGATCCACGCGACGCGCTGTTGCCACTCGGTCAGCGCCTCGGGCGACAGACCTTCGGTGCGGCCGAGCAGCGCCTCGGCGCCCGCGCCGTCGTCGGCCTTGATGAACGGCCGCATCGCTTCCGAGAGCGCATCCGCCACCGCGCCGTCGAAGCCCTTGGTGCGCTGCCGATTGGGCGCGCCTGCGATCCAGCGCAGGTCGTGCTCCTGCGGCAGCGGCGGCAACTCGGCATCGGTCGCGCCGCGAACCCGCGCAAGCCGGGCGAGCTGCGCCGCCTGCGGCAGTTCGGGCGCCTTGCGGAGCAGGTCGAGCAGCGGCTGGAGCGGCACCTTGGGGCTGCCCGCCGCCAGATAGAGTTCGGCGCGTGCGGTCGGATGGAGCACACCCGGCTTCATCGCATCGAGTTGGAGTTCGGCATCGTTCCAGCGCCGGTCGCGGATCGCGGCGAAGACCGCGCGATAGCCCGCACGCTGTGCCGCATCGAGCTGCGGGGGGATCGCATCGTTGCGGTGGGCGTCGGCACGCGGAATATGCGTATCGGTGGCGGACTCGCCCGGGGCGGCGAATGCGGAAACGGGAAGCGCGACCAGCGCCAGACCCAACAACACGCCCCGCATCACGATAATCCCCCGATCACCAATTGCAGATCTTTCCACGCGTCCGCCTTGCGCCGCAACTGGTCGAGCAGGAAGCGCGGGGGGAAGGTGGCAACCGTCTCCGTTTGTCCGCCAGGATGGTTAAGCAGATGCAAATGTCCGCGCGCCGCAGGAACGTCCATCCCGAGCAGCGCACGGCTTGCCGCATTGCCCATCAGCAGCAGTCTTTTGGGGCGGGTGAGCGCCAGCCGGTGGCGCGCGATATCCGAGAGCCGCGCCTCTATGTCCGTCGCCGCGTGCCGGGACATCGGCCGCATCGCGCACAGCGACGCGAGATAGATCGACGACCGGTCACGCCCGATCGCGGCGAGCATGCGGTCGAACAGCGCGCCGGCCGGGCCGGACAGCAGCGTCTCGCCGTCCTCGCGTTCGGGCATGTCGATGAGGATCGCGAGGTCGGCCGCCGGATCGCCGCTCGCCGCGATCGGTCGGCCGGGCCATGCCGCCTCGGGGGCTTCGGGGCCGATGCGCCACGCCTCGAACGCGTCGAGCGTGTCGGGCAGCGCCGCCGCCGGTGCCGCCTCGGCAACCGCCGCGCTCGTCGCCGCCGCGGCGCGCGTCTCGGTCAACCACGCCCGCGGAATATCCTCCACCAGCGCGTCGACGCCGGCCTCGGCCCACCAGTCGAGCGTGCTCGCCGCGGCTGCGTTCCAATCGATATGCTGATCCGCCCCCATCGGCGCCCATAGAGTCATCGGTTGACGAAGCGGTCAATCGGCGGGCACTCACGCTCCGACGAGACGTTGCCGTTGCGCGACAAGGCGGCGCGCACTGGAGAGAAAGATGAGCGAACGCGAATCAATGCCTTATGACGTGGTGATCGTCGGTGCCGGCCCGGCGGGGCTGGCGGCGGCGATCCGGTTGAAGCAGCTCGCGAACGAGGCGGACCGGGAACTGTCGGTCTGCATCCTCGAAAAGGGCTCGGAGGTCGGCGCGCACATCCTGTCGGGCGCGGTGGTCGATCCCCGCGCGCTCGACGAGTTGCTCCCCGACTGGCGCGAGACCTGCCCGCTCGCCCGGACGCCCGTTATCGAAAACCACCATTGGGTCCTCACCGAACGCGGCAAGCGTGAATTGCCGCATGTCCTGATGCCGCCGCTGATGGGCAACAAGGGCACCTATACCGGCAGCCTCGGCAATCTCTGCCGCTGGCTCGCCGAGCAGGCCGAGGGGCTGGGTGTCGAGATTTTCCCCGGCTTCGCGGCGGCCGAAATATTGTTCAACGACGATGGCTCGGTGAAGGGCGTCGCCACCGGCGACATGGGCGTCGCGCGCGACGGCACGCACAAGCCCGATTATCAGCCGGGGCTGGAGCTGCACGCCAAATATACGTTCCTCGCCGAGGGCGTGCGCGGGCACCTTTCAAAGGAGCTGATCCGCCAGTTCGATCTGGCGAAGGACAGCCAGCCGCAGGTCTATGGCCTCGGCGTCAAGGAATTGTGGGACATTCCGGCCGAAAAGCATGTCCCCGGCCGCGTCATCCATACGCAGGGCTGGCCGCTGAACGAAGAGGCGAACGGCGGCGGCTTCCTCTATCACCAGGCGGATGGGCAGGTCGCGCTCGGCTTTGTCACGTGGCTCAACTATCACAACCCCTATCTCTCGCCCTTTCAGGAGATGCAGCGCTGGAAGACGCACCCCGCGATCCGCGAGGTGCTCGAAGGGGGCAAGCGCGTCTCCTACGGCGCGCGCGCGATCAACGACGGCGGCTGGCAGTCGGTGCCCAGGCTCGTCTTCCCCGGCGGCGCGCTGATCGGCTGCTCGGCGGGTTTCCTCAACGTGCCGCGGATCAAGGGCACGCACACCGCGATGAAGAGCGCGATGATGGCCGCCGAAGCCGCCTTCGAAGCGATCGCCGGGGGCCGCGCGCACGACGAGCTCACCGCCTACCCGCAAGCCTATGAGAAGAGCTGGGTCTACAAGGAACTCAAGAAGGTCCGCAACGTCGTCCCGCTCGTCAAGAAATTCGGCGATTTTCTAGGCTCCGGCCTCGCGGGCGTAACGATGTGGCTGGAGCAGCTCGGCATCCCAATGCCCTTCACCATGGGCCATCACCCCGATCACGAGAGCCTGTGGCGCAAGGACCTGGTGAAGCCGATTGCCTATCCCAAGCCCGACGGCGTGCTCACCTTCGACCGGCTCTCCTCGGTGTTCCTGTCGAACACCAACCATGAGGAGGACCAGCCCGTCCACCTCACGCTGCGCGATCCGAACATCCCCGTCGATTACGATCTGCCGATGTACGACGAGCCCGCGCAGCGTTATTGCCCCGCGGGCGTTTACGAGATCGTGGGCGAGGAAGAGGGCAACCCCAGATTCGTGATCAACGCCCAGAACTGCGTCCATTGCAAGACGTGCGACATCAAGGACCCCACGCAGAACATCAACTGGGTGGTGCCCGAAGGTGGTGGAGGACCCAATTATCCCAACATGTAAGCATTTCCTGATCGCGGGCCTGCTCGCCGGCACGATTCCGCTGCCGGCGGCCGCGAGCACGCGCCCCGCGGACCTGGTCGACTATATGAAGGCGCGCGCCGCCGATGCCGACGGCAATGCCCGCCGCGCTGCCACCGGCTATGCCGCCGCCCTCGACGCGACGCCCGGCAACGAGCTGGTCGCGATCCGCGCCTATCGCGCCGCGATGGAGGCAGGCGACACCGCGCTTGCCGATCGCGCGCTCGCCGTGCTCGAAGCCTCCGGCGTCGCCCCCTATGACGGCGCGCTCTGGCGCCTCGCGGCCGCGGCTGCGGACGACGACGAAGCCGCCGCGACGGCCGCGATCGAGGCACTGAAAAGCGGCCCGCTCGCCTTCACCATACCGATCCTCGAGGGCTGGCGAGCCTTCGACGAGGGCGACGATCCCTTCGCCGCGCTCGACGCGGGCACCCGGAACGCGCTCTTCAAGCGCTACGGCACCGAGAACCGCGCGCTGCTCGAAATCGCACGCGGCAACGTCGCCGACGGCCTCGCTACCATCCGCGCGATGTCCGGCCCCGATCAGGGCAGTCTCGATGCCGAGATCAACGCCGCCCGCCTGCTCGCGGGCACCGGCCATCGCGACGAGGCGCTGGCGCTCCTGTCGAGCCCCGATCCCGAAATCGCCGAGGTCGCGGCGGGGCTGGGGAAGGGCGCCAAGCCCTCCTTCGCCTTCGGCGTATCGCAGCTTCTCACGCGTCTTGCGGGCGATCTCGCGGTCGGCGATCCGAGCCCGCTGTCGCTCGTCCTCGTCCGCGCCGCCTTGCGCGCCGACCCGGCCAACGACCGCGCCCGCCTGCTCCTCGCCGAATCGCTGAGCGACCTCGACGAGACCACGCTCGCGCTCGAAACGCTCGAGGCCGTCCGTGCCGACGGCCCATTCGGCCCCGCCGCCGCCGATGCGCGCGTGACGGTGCTCGCGCAGGCAGGCGAGGACGCGCGTGCGCTCGCCGCCGCCGCCGCGCTCGCCGAGACGCCCGATGCCGACGCCGCGGCGATGCAGCGCTACGGCGACCAGCTCGTCACCGCCGAACGCTACGCCGAGGCCGCCAGGGCCTATGACGCCGCGATCGCCCGCGCCGGCGGCCGCGCCACCTGGCTGCTCTATCTCCAGAAAGGCGGCGCGCTCGAGCAAGCGGGCGATTGGGCCGCCGCCAGGCCCGTTCTCGAAAAGGCGCTCGCGATGGCGCCGAGCGAGCCGATCGTGCTCAACTATCTCGGCTATTCGTCGCTCGAACATGGCGGCGACGCCAAGCGGGCACTCACCCTCCTCGAACGCGCGAGCGCGCTCGCGCCCGATGATGCGGCGATCACCGATTCGCTCGGCTGGGCCTGGTTCAGGCTCGGCAACATCGAAAAGGCGCTGCCTTTGCTCCAGCAGGCGGCGAAGGACTCGCCCGCCGATGTCGAGATCAACGAACATCTCGGCGACGCCTATTGGAAGGCCGGCCGCGAATATGAGGCGCGCTACGCCTGGCGCGCCGCCGCCGTCTATGCCGAGGGTGAGGACGCGACCCGTCTCGCCGACAAGATCGACTTCGGCCTGGGCGCGGAGCGGCGCGCGGCGCGGTGATCGTCGAGAAGGCGCCCGCCAAGGTCAACCTCGCGCTCCACGTCCGCCACCGGCGGCCGGACGGTTACCATGCGATCGAGACGCTGTTCGCCTTCCTCACCAACGGGGATGACGTGCGGGTGAAGCGGGCGGAGACGCCGAGCTTCACCATCACCGGCCCGTTCGCCGCCGGGCTTTCGACCGAGGATAACCTCGTCCTCCGCGCCGCCGAAGCATTTGCAGAGGCATTCGGCGACCCCGGCACTTATGCGATGAGGCTCGACAAGCACCTGCCGGTGGCTTCGGGTATCGGCGGCGGCTCGGCCGATGCGGCGGCGATCCTGCGCGCGCTCGCCCGTCTGAACGACTTCGCCACCGACGACTCCCGCCTCGTCGCCTGCGCCGGGGCGCTCGGCTCGGACGTTCCCGCCTGCCTCTTCGGCCGCTCGGCGCTCGGCAAGGGCAGGGGAGAGGCGCTGACGCCGATCGACGGCCTCACCGGCACCCCCGTCCTCCTCGTCAACCCGCGGATCGCCGTCTCGACAGCCGAGGTCTTCGCCGCCTGGGACGGTATCGACCGCGGACCGATCGGCGAAGGCCCGCTCCTCGATCGTGCCCGCGCCGGCCGCAACGATCTCGAAGCCCCGGCGCGCACGATCGCTCCGGTGGTCGGCGGCGTGCTCGCAGCGCTCACCCGCACCGGCGACCCGTTGCTCGTGCGCATGTCGGGCTCGGGCGCGACCTGCTTCGGCCTCTACCGAAGCGAGGCCGATCGAACCCGCGCCGCCATGACGATCCAACGCGAACACCCCGATTGGTGGACGCTGGAGTCCGCGCTTGCGTAACACCCTCCGTCACCCCGGACTTGCCTGCCCTCGCGAAAGCGAGGGTTCCGGGGTCCACCGCTGCCCAAGCAAACCGGTCAATTCGTGTGCGCCACGGTGGATGCCGGAACGAGTCCGGCATGACGGGGAAAGGCCGCAGCTCGTGACAACCACCCGCGCATCCGGCACAGCGCTCGCATGATCCGAACCCGCCTCGACGGCCCGCTCTACACGATTGCCCTGGACCGCCCTGCCGCCCGCAACGCCATCCCGCTTGCCGGCTGGACGCAACTCGCCGACGCTGTGACGTCGCACCCCGCCGACGCGCGCGTCCTCCTGCTTATGTCGGAGCACGACGCCATCTTCTCGGCGGGCGCCGACATCACCGAATTCGGCCCGCTCCGCGAAGATCCGCAAGCCCGCGCCACCTTCCGCGAGACGATGCGGGCCGGCATCGACGCTCTCGCGGCCGCGCCCATCCCGACGATCGCCGCGATCGACGGCGGCTGCTTTGGCGCCGCGGTCGCGCTCGCGCTCGCCTGCGACATTCGCGTCGCGGGCGCTGCCGCGCGCTTCGCCGTCACCCCCGCGAAGTTGGGTATCGGCTACCCGGCCGAGGATGTCGCCCGCCTCGTCGCGCAGGTGGGGAGAGGGCAGGCGAGTCGCATGCTTTTCTCCGCCGAGCCGATCGATGCCGCTGAAGCTCACGCGATCGGCCTCGCCGAACTCCGCGCGGCCAGCGCCGCACCCGCCGCCCGTGTCCTTGCCGAGAGCATCGCGCGTCACCCGCCCGCCGCCGTCGCCGGGCTCAAGCGCGTCCTCGCCGACCTCGCGGATCCGAGCCACGCCGCCACCTTCGACGCCGCATTCGGCAGCCCCGATTTCGCGCGCGCTTATGCCGCCTTCACCGGCCGGGGGAGGACCGCATGAGCCGAAACGCCCCAAAAACCGCCCGTGCTCAGCTTGTCGAAGCACCGCCCTTGCTCGCGGTCCAGGGAAGAGCGGCCCTTCGCCAAGCTCAGGGCGAACGGAAATGACCCAGCGAGAACGCACATGAATCAGCCCACGATCATCGATGGCGCCGCCGACATCCTGCTCCTGTGCGATCATGCCTCGAACGTGGTGCCCGAAGGGATCACGCTCGGCATCGCGCCCGAGCTGCTCGATCTCCACATCGCCGTCGATATCGGTGCCGAGCCGCTCACCCGCGCGCTCGCCGAACGGCTCGACGCACCCGCGATCCTCGCCACCGTTTCGCGGCTCGTGATCGACCTTCACCGCGAGCCCGAGCACCCGGATCTCATCCCCACCACCAGCGACGGCCACGTCATCCCCGGCAACGCGCTCCCCGACCGCGAGGAGCGCCTCAGCCGCTTCCACCGCCCCTATCACGAGGCGCTCGCCCGTTTGATCGAGACGAAGAAGCCGCGCCTGCTCGCCTCGATCCACAGCTTCACGCCCCGGCTCCAGAGCGGCGGCGACGCCCGCCCGTGGGAGGTCGGCCTCCTCTACAACCGGGACGACCGTGCCGCCCGCATCGCCATCGACCTGCTGCGCGCGCGCGGCGTCGCAACGGGCGACAACGAACCCTATTCGGGGCGCCTCCTCAACGCGACGCTCAACCGCCACGGTGAGGAGAGGGGGCTGCCCTATCTCACGATCGAGGTGCGCAACGATCTCATCCGCGACGCCGCGGGCATTGCACGTTGGACAGATACGCTGACCGAAATCATCGCCGAAACGCGCAACAGGGTTGCGTAGAAGCCGTCATTCGGGAAATAGGCTGTCGCCATGACCCGGACTTTCGACAAATCCCGCCTGCCGAGCCGCTACGTGTCGGTCGGCCCCGAGCGCGCGCCGCAGCGCAGCTATTATTACGCGATGGGCATTCCCGAGGAGGATATCGCCAAGCCCTTCGTCGGGCTCGCCAGCGCGGGGAACGACAGCGCGCCGTGCAACATCACGCTCGACGCGCAGGCAGACGCCGCGCGCGCGGGCGTGATCGCGGGCGGCGGCCTGCCGCGCCGGTTCAACACGATCACCGTCACCGACGGCATCGCGATGGGCCATCAGGGGATGAAGTCCTCGCTGGTCAGCCGCGAGGTGATCGCCGATTCGGTCGAGCTGTCGGTGCGCGGCCATTGCTACGACGCACTCGTCACCTTCGCCGGCTGCGACAAGTCGCTCCCTGGCATGATGATGGCGATGCTCCGCCTCAACGTGCCCTCGATCTTCGTCTATGGCGGCTCGATCCTGCCCGGACATTTCAAGGGCGAGGACGTCACTGTCGTCGACGTGTTCGAAGCCGTCGGGCAGCATGCGGCGGGCGGCTGTCCGTTGCACGAGCTGATCGCGCTTGAGAAAGTCGCGTGCCCCGGCGCGGGGGCATGCGGGGGTCAGTTCACCGCCAACACCATGGCCTGCGTCGGCGAGGCGATCGGCCTCAGCCTGCCGAACTCCAACATGATGCCCGCCCCCTATCCCGATCGCGCCGCCCATGCCGTCGCGGCGGGCGAGCAGGTGATGGCGCTGGTCGAGCGCAATCTGCGCCCGCGCGATATCTGCACCCGCGCCGCGTTCGAAAATGCCGCGCGCGTCGTCGCCGCGACCGGCGGCTCGACCAACGCCGCGCTGCACTTGCCCGCAATGGCCAGCGAGGCGGGGATCGACTTCGACCTGTTCGACGTGGCGGATATTTTTAAATCAACACCTTACATCGCTGACCTCAAGCCTGGTGGCAGGTATGTCGCCAAGGATATGTACGAGGCGGGCGGCGTCTACATGCTGATGAAGACGATGCTCGACGGTGGGTTCCTTGACGGCGACTGCATCACCGTTACCGGCAAGACGCTGGCCGAGAATATCGATCAGGTGACGTGGAACCCCGACCAGAAGGTGATCCACGACATCAAGGCCCCGATCACCCCGACGGGCGGCGTCGTCGGCCTCAAGGGCAGCCTTGCTCCGGAGGGCGCGATCGTGAAGGTCGCCGGCATGAAGCGGCTGAAGTTCGAAGGGCTTGCGCGCGTCTTCGATTGCGAGGAAGAGGCCTTTGCCGCCGTCGAGGCCCGCGAAATCGCGGAAGGCTCGGTGATCGTCATCCGCTACGAAGGCCCCAAGGGCGGCCCCGGCATGCGCGAGATGCTCGCCACCACCGCGGCGCTCTACGGCCAGGGAATGGGAGAGAAGGTCGCACTCATCACCGACGGCCGCTTCTCGGGCGGCACGCGCGGCTTCTGCATCGGCCATGTCGGCCCCGAGGCGGCCGAAGGCGGCCCGATCGCGCTGATCGAGGATGGCGACACCATCCGCATCGACGCGGAAGCGGGCACGATCGACCTCGACGTGCCCGACGCGGTGCTCGCCGAGCGACGGGCGCGCTGGCAGCCGCGCACCAACGATTACGCCGCGGGCGCCTTGTGGCGCTATGCGCAGAATGTCGGCCCGGCCTATAAAGGCGCGGTCACCCATCCGGGAGCCCGAGCCGAACGCCATGTCTACGCGGATATCTAGCGCGCTCGCGCCATTCTCTTCCGTTCGCCCTGAGCCTGTCGAAGGGCGAAAGCCGCAGAAGACGGCCTTCGACAGGCTCAGGCCGAACGGGATTTGGTTGTTCCCGCTGTTCTTGCTCGCGGCCTGCGGTCAGCCGCAGGGCAACCAGCAGGCGCCCACCGCCGAATCCAGTCAGGCAGCAGCGACGCCGGAAAACCGCATCCCCTGTGCCCCCGAAGGCACCGCAGATTTCACCGCTACCTGCACGATCGAACGCACCGGCGACACCTTCACCGTCCGCAATCCCGACGGCGGCTTCCACCGCCTGGTGATCTCGGCCGATGATTACGGCGTTCTCGCCGCAGACGGTGCCGAGCCGGCAAAGGTTCACGCCTTGGAAAAACAAGGCAAAACCACTTTCGAAGTCTCGATAGGCGGCGACCGGTATCAATTGTCGGGGCGGATCGAAGGCCGGCTCCCGGACGCATCATGACGCCACTCGCCGGCCATCCCGTGCTCACCGCCGCCGAAACCCGCGCGGCCGAGCAGCGCGCGATCGACGCCGGCAGTTCGGTCGAGGCGCTGATGGAACGCGCCGGGCGCGAGGTGGCGAACGCGGTCGCCCGGCTCGGCTCCGCCGCGCCCGTGCTGATCCTGTGCGGCCCCGGCAACAACGGCGGAGACGGCTATGTTGCCGCCCGCTATCTCGTCGAGATGGGCCTCGACGTCCGCGTCTCCGCGAGCGCCGATCCCGTCACCGACGCCGCGAAGAACGCGAGGGCGGCGTGGCCCGGCCCGGTCGCGCCGATCGCCGAGGCCGTCCCCGCGCCGGTCCTCGTCGACGCGCTGTTCGGCACCGGCCTCAAGCGCCCGCTCGATGACGCGCTCGCCGCCCGCCTCTGCGCGCTGGCGAGCGGGGCGAAGCTCGCCGTCGCCGTCGATCTGCCCAGCGGCGTCACCACCGACGACGCCCGCGTTCTCAACCCCTTGCCGGTCTTCGACATCACCCTCGCGCTCGCCGCGGCCAAGCCCGCGCACCTCCTCCAACCCGCCGCCCGCCATTGCGGCACCGCGCGCGTGCTCGACATCGGAATTGATGCGAACAGCAATGCGCATGTGCTTGAAAGACCAGAACTACCGTCACCAGGACCCGACTCGCACAAATACAATCGCGGCATGGTCGCGATCGTCGGGGGCGCGATGGCAGGCGCTTCACTCCTGTCGGCCGAAGCCGCAATGCGCGCGGGCGCGGGCTATGTCGAGTTGCTCGGCGGCACCGGCGGCGGCCCGCACGCGCTCGTCCACAAGGCGTTCGAAGACACCGCGCTCGCGGACGACCGCATCGGCGCGCTTCTGATCGGTCCCGGCCTCGGCCGCGACGACGAGGCCGCGCATCGCCTCGATCGCGCGCTCGCCACGCCGCACCCTCTCGTGATCGACGGCGACGCGCTCCACCTGCTCAAGAAGCACATGGACACGCTCCGCACCCGGCAAGCACCCGCCATCCTCACCCCGCACGCGGGCGAGTTCGCCACACTCTTCGGCAAAGGGGAAGGGAGCAAGCTCGACCGCGCCCGCGCCGCCGCGCGCGACGCGAACGCCGTGGTCGCCTTCAAAGGCCCGGACACCGTCATCGCCGCTCCCGACGGCCGCGCGATCCTCACGCCCGACGCCAATGACTGGCTCTCGACCGCGGGCACGGGCGACGTTCTCGCCGGCGCGATCGCGGCCGTCCTCGCGGGCGGCCAGCCTCCGCTCGAGGCCGCCGCCGCCGGCGTCTGGCTCCATGTCGATGCGGCGCGCCGCCTTGGTGCTGCCTTCATTGCCGACGATCTCGCGGCCATGCTGACCGAATCGAGAGCCGCGCTGTGACCGGCGACACCATCGTCCGCGTCGCCGCCCGCGGCGAGGGAATGACCGAAAACGGCCGCGCCGCCCCGCTCGCCGCGCCCGGCGACGTGCTCACTCCCACGGGCGAGATCGTCCCCGGCCCGCACCACCTGTCGCCGCCATGCCGCCACTATCCCCGCTGCGGCGGCTGCCAGCTCCAGCACCTCGACGACGATGCCTACGCCCGCTACCTCGTCGAGCGGATCGAGGGCGCGCTCGCCGCGCAGGGCCTTGAAACCGATATCCGCCCGCCGCTCCTCTCTCCCGATCGCAGCCGCCGCCGCACCGCGCTCCACGCCGAGCGCCGCGGTCGCCAAGTCTGGATCGGTTTCACCGAGTCGCGCAGCCACGCGCTCGTCGATATGGAGGAATGCTGGATCCTCGCCCCCGATCTGTTCGATCTGATCCAACCCCTGCGCGGCCTCCTCGCCGCGATCCTCCCGCCCTCGCGCCGCGTCGATCTGACCCTCACCCGCACCGACCAGGGCCTCGACGTCCTGATCGCGGGCATCGAGGCGGAAGGCCTCTCCGCCGCCGAGGGCCTTACCGCCTTCGCCCAGCGCCATGCCCTTGCGCGCCTCTCGATCGATTCGGGCTACGGGCCCGAAACCCGCTGGGAGCCCGAGCCCGTGACGATCACGCTCGGCGGCGTTCCCGTGCCGTTTCCGCCCGCCGCCTTCCTCCAGGCAACGCCCGAAGGCGAAACCGCGCTGGTCGGCGCGGTCCGGGAGGCGCTCGGCACCCCCGCCGCCACTGCGGACCTCTTCGCGGGCTTGGGCACCTTCGCGCTGTCGCTCCCCGGCAAGGTCTACGCCGCCGAGGCCGCGCGCGACGCGATCCTCGCCCTCAAATCCGCCGCCGCCCGCGCGCAGCGCCCCGTCTTCGCCGATCACCGCGATCTCTATCGTCGCCCGCTCACGCCGGAAGAGCTCGACAAGTTCGACGCTGTCGTCCTCGATCCGCCTCGCGCCGGCGCCCGCGATCAGGCCGCCGCACTCGCCACGTCCACCGTCCCCGTTATTGCTTATGTCTCGTGCAATCCCAGCACCTTTGCCCGCGATGCGAGGACATTGGTCGAGGGTGGCTACACGCTCGATTGGGTCCAGCCCGTCGGCCAGTTTCGCTGGTCGACCCATGTCGAACTGGCCGCGCGGTTCAGCCGTCAGGGATAATCCGCAGCCACGAAATAAAGCCCCTCGGCCGGCGCATTGAGGCCAAGCCGGCTGCGATCGCGCGCGGCGAGCGCGGCGGCGATGTCATCCGGCGTCCACTTGCCCTGGCCGACCAAGGCGAGGCATCCCACCATCGAGCGCACCTGATGGTGCAGGAACGAGCGTGCCGACGCGCGGATCAGGATCGCATCGCCCGCGCGGCGAACATCGAGCCGGTCGAGTGTCCGCACCGGATTGTCGGCTTGGCAATGCGCCGACCGGAACGTCGTAAAATCATGCCTTCCCAACAGCTTGGACGCGCCTTCTTGCATTGCGCTGCAATCGAGCGGGACGGGAATGCGCCATGCCAGCCCACGTTCGAACGTCAGCGGCGCACGCCGGATCGCGATCCGATATTCGTAATGTCGCGCGATGCACGAAAAGCGCGCATGCCAGTCGTCGGGCACCATCACGCAGCCGAGAATCGCGACCGGTGCCGGCCGCATCACCGCGTTCAATGCCTCCATCAAGCGGAACGACGTGATCTCGCGCGTCACATCGAGATGCGCGCGCATCCCCAGTGCGTGCACCCCCGCATCGGTCCGCCCCGCCGCGTGCACGACCACGTCCTCGCCTGTGATCTGGTGCGCGGCCTCTTCGATCGTCTGCTGCACGCTCGGCCCATGCGCCTGCCGCTGCCAGCCCATGAACGGCCCGCCGTCATATTCGATCGTGAGCGCAAAGCGCGTCACAACCGGGTCCCCTCCGACACGGGAAAGCCGCGCAGCAGCTCCTCGGCCGCCATGACGCCACGCCCCGCGCGCTGCACCAGCACCGGCCGGATCGCGCGCGGGCCGCAGGCGATCGTCAGCCGATCGTCGAGCACCTTGCCGGGTGCCCCGCTGCCGTCCGTCACCTTGGCCGACAGCACACGCACCCGCTCGCCGGCATGCTCGAACCACGCGCCCGGCGGGTTGAACGCGCGCACTTGCCGCTCCACCGTCGCCGCATCCTGCGCGAAATCGAGCCGCGTCTCGGCCTTGTCGATCTTGGGCGCATAGGTGACGCCGTCCTCCACCTGCGCCACCGGCGGATGCCCATCGAGGTCGCCGAGCACCTTCACCATCAGGCGCGCGCCCATTGTCGCGAGCTCATCGGTCAACACCCCCGTCGTCTTCCCGTCGATCGGCGTCCGTCCTTCGAGCCGCACCGGCCCGGTATCGAGCCCTGCCTCCATCTGCATGATGCACACGCCCGTCTCCTCGTCACCGGCGAGGATCGCACGCTGGATCGGCGCCGCCCCCCGCCAGCGCGGCAGCAGCGAGGCATGGACGTTGAGACACCCATGCGTCGGCGCATCGAGCACCGCTTGCGGCAGGATCAGCCCGTAGGCCGCGACCACCGCCACCTCCGCTCGCAGCGCGGCGAATGCCGCCTGCTCGTCCGCGCTCTTGAGCGACACCGGCGATCGCACTGCGATTCCCAGCGCCTCCGCCCGCGCCGCCACCGGCGAGGGCACGAGCTTCTTCCCGCGCCCCGCGCGCCGCGGCGGCTGGGTATAGGCCGCCGCGACGTCATGCCCCGCCGCGACGAGCGCATCCAGCGTCGGCACCGCGAAGCCGGGCGTTCCCATGAAGACGATCCGCATGGCATCCCTCTCGCCGCTTGGCAGGGCAGGGCGCAACCCCTTATCTAGCCCGCATGGCATCCCCCGAAATCGAGGCGCTGACGCAGGCGCTGGCGCGGCTCCCCGGCCTCGGCCCGCGATCGGCGCGCCGCGCGGTGCTCCACCTCCTCAAGAAGCGCGCGGCGGCGCTTCAGCCCTTGCGTGCCGCATTGGAAGCGGTGGACGAACGCCTCGCCACCTGCTCGATCTGCGGCAATGTCGATACCACCGATCCGTGCGGCATCTGCGCCGATCCGCGCCGCGATTCGCGGAGCCTGTGCGTCGTCGAGGAGGTGGCCGATCTCTGGGCGCTCGATCGCTCGCGCCTCTTTCCGGGAAAATTCCACGTCCTCGGTGGCCGCCTCTCGGCGCTCGAAGGCGTGCGGCCCGAGGATCTCGGTATCGAGTCGCTGTTGCGCCGGATCGAAGCAGGGGGGATCGACGAGGTCGTGCTCGCGATGAACGCCACGCTCGAGGGCCAGACCACCGCCCATTACATCGCCGAACGGATCGAGCGCTTCCCGGTGCGCGTCACGCAGCTCGCCCACGGCCTGCCCGTCGGCGGCGAACTCGACTATCTCGACGAGGGCACGCTCGCCCAGGCGCTCCGCGCGCGCCGCCCCGTCGCTTGACGGGAACGGTCGCGAGACCTAGCTGACACCCATCATGGCCGTCCTCGAAATCCTCGAAATCCCCGATCCGCGGCTGCGCGCCGTGGCCAAGCCCGTCGCGCAGGTGGACGATACCGTCCGCACGCTGATCGACGACATGACGGAGACGATGTACGCCGCCCGCGGCATCGGCCTCGCCGCCACCCAACTCGGCATCGAGCAGCGCGTGCTCGTCATCGATCTTCAGGAGGAGGAAGACGAGGAAGGCAAGCCGATCCGCGCGCCGCACGCCTTCGTGAACCCCGAACTGCTGTGGGTGAGCGACGAGACCTCGATCTACAACGAAGGCTGCCTCTCGATCCCCGAGCAATATGCCGAGGTCGAACGCCCAGCGCGCTGCCGCGTCAAATGGCTTGACCGCGAGGGCAAAACCCATGAGCAGGAGTATGACGGCCTGATGGCGACGTGCATGCAGCACGAGATCGACCATCTGAACGGCATTCTTTTCATCGATCACCTCTCGCGCCTCAAGCGCGACATGGTCGTCAAGAAGCTCGCAAAGCTCCGCAAGAAAGCGGCGTAAGCCCCGTTACCGTCATGCTGAACTCGTTTCAGCATCCAAGGTCGTGTACGCGATACGCTCAAAAGCGAAGCGGCACCGCTTGGCCTTCGATGAACCTTGAAACAAGTCCGGCATAACGGCCGGAAAATCGCTACTCCGCCCCGCAATAGGTCAGCCCGACGCCGTCCCACATCCTGGATTGCACCAGCATCGCCTGCGCCGATTCGGCGAAGCGCAACTCGATCGTGTCCTTGCTGCGATTGCCTTCCGCCAGGCACGAGGCGGCGATGTCGTATCCGCCCGGCACCTTCGTCACAGTATCGAAGGTGCACGATACCTCGCCCGCCGTATCGAGCCGCTTCGGCTGGAACCGCCACGCGCCGGTATCGCAAAGCTGCTGCGTCGCTGCCCAGCGCCCCGCATAGCGATATTCGGCGTCGGCCGGCGGCAGGATGCCGGGCACGACGGCTGCGCTCTCGCCATCGGGCGACGTGACGTTTCCGATCGCGGTGTCGAGCGGCGGCGGCGCCGTTTCCGAAGGCGGCACCTCGATGATGTTGGTCGGCACCGCGGCCATGTTCACCTCGTCGGCCGCCATGTCGTTCCCGGGCGCGCCCGAGCAACCCGCCGCCAGCATCACCAGCACGATTCCCGTAATCCGCATCAGAACGTCTCCAAAGCCGCCTGGCAGTCGCGTGCGCATTCGCGGCACATCTCGGCGCACAGCCGGCAATGATCCAGGTCATGCCGCGCGCATTCGGCGGCGCAGCGCTCGCACGCATCGATACACAGCCGCAACGTCTGTTCGATCAGCCGCTCGTCGCTGGCGGTGCGCCGTGCCGCGACCTTGAACGTCGCGGTACAGATATCGGCGCAGTCCATGCACAGCCGGATGCACCGGCGCATGTCCATCTCCTCGGCGCTGCACGCATCCGCGCAACTCGTGCAGATCGCCGAACAGAACATCGCGTGCCGCACCGCCTGCGCCAGCGGTTCGTTGAGGTTGCCGGCGACATCCGGGTGCGCGGCGATCATCCTGGCGATCGACATAGGGCTCTCCTGTTGACGTTCGCGCCCAACGGGCATCGACGCCGAGAGGTTCCGCTTGAGCGGAGGCGCCGCGGACGCTAGGTTCGCGCTTCGTTCCACAAGTCGGGGAAAGCCGGATGGAGCCGCTCGTGATCCTGCCTGTCATCGCCGTGCTGGCGGGCCTCGCGCTCGGCTGGTTCCTGGGCAGTCGCGGCGTCGCTGCCGCCCGCGCCGAGCGCGATGCGCGCGCGGAGGATTTCCGCAAGGCGATCACCGATCTCGCCGCCGCCGAGGAACGGGCGAAGGCCGCCGACGAAGCGCGCGCCGAGCTGGCCGCGATCCGCGACGAGCGCGACGGCGCGCGCACCGAGCTGGCGACGCTAAAGGCCGATGCGCGCGCGTTCGAGGCGCGGCTTACCGAGTTCAAGGAAGCGAAGGACGCGATGGCGTCACAATTCGCCGAGGTCGCCAACAAGCTGCTCGGCGAGGCGCAAAAGAGTTTCCTCGAACGCGCGCACGAGCGGTTCAACCAGGCGGGCGAATCGAACGAGGCGAAATTGAAGGCGCTGCTCCAGCCCGTCGAGCACACGCTCAAGCGGTATGAGGAGAATGTCGCCAAGGTCGAGAACGAGCGCAAGGAAGCATACGGCAACCTCACGGGCCTGATCGACGCGATGCGGATCGGCCAGGAATCGGTGCGCGGCGAGGCGGCGAAGCTGGTCAACGCGCTGCGCTCGGCCCCCAAGGCGCGCGGCCGCTGGGGCGAGCAGCAGCTCCGCAACGTGCTCGAAACCTGCGGCCTTGCCGAGCATACCGATTTCGAGATGGAGGTGAGCGTCGAAAGCGAGGGCGGCCGCCTACGCCCCGACGCGATCGTCCGCATTCCCGGCGGCAAGAGCCTCGTCATCGACGCCAAGGTGTCCCTGAACGCCTATCAGGATGCGCACGGCGCGGTCGACGAGGCCGAGCGGGCAGGGCACATGGCCGCGCACGTCGCCTCGATGAAGACGCACATCGCCGCGCTCGGCGCCAAGGCGTATCAGACGCAATTCGAGGACACGCCCGATTACGTCATCATGTTCGTCCCCGGCGAGCATTTCCTCTCCGCCGCGCTCGAACACGCGCCCGATCTGTGGGATCATGCCTTCGATCGCCGCGTCCTGATCGCCACGCCCACCAATCTGATCGCGATCGCACGCACGGTGGCGGCGGTCTGGCGCCAGGAAAAGCTCGCCGGCGAAGCGCGCCAGATCGCCGCGCTCGGCAAGGAACTCCACGGACGCATCGCCAAACTCGGCGATCATGTGACCAAGCTCGGCAAGAATCTCGAAACCGCGATGGGCGCCTACAACGCCTTCGTCGGCAGCCTCGAATCGCAGGTCATGACAAGTGCCAGGCGCTTCGAATCGCTCAACATCGACACCGCCGGCAAGGCGATCGACGCGCTGCCGGTGGTCGAACAATCCCCCCGCCCGCTGACCAAGCTGTCGGTGGTCGTCGAGGGGGAAGGGGAGGCTGAAGCGGCGGAATAACGGTGCCCTTGGTCACCCCGGACTTGATCCGGGGCCCCGCTTTCTTGAAATCCGGGCAAGAAAGAAGATCCGCAGGAGAGGCGGCCAAAGTTGATCGAATATGAGTCGAGGATTAGCACGACGCTGTTAACTTCGGACTCCGGCTTCCGCCGGAGAACATATTGCGCCAGACTTGATGCAGCTATCGCTAGGGCTGCGCCGCCTTCCGCAACTTCACCGTTCCCGCATCGCTGCTGATCATCAGCCGGTCGCCCTGCTTCTGCACGGTCGCCGGCCCCGCGATGATCGCGAAGAAGGCGTTCTCCACCTCCATGCCGCCGCCCATGCACGCCATCTTGGTGGAGATCACCCGGTCGGTGGTCAGCACCCCGTCCGCGATCCGGTATTGCCCGCCGAAGCTGTTGCACCCCGCGCGCCCCTGGACGCGGTCGGCCGTGAACTCGATATCGGTGGGTCGATCGAGCGTCACCGGCTCCCCGTCGATCGCCTCGATCGTCCAATGCGTATCTTCGAGCATCGCGCCCGTCTCCCCCGCTGGCGCCAGGCCGCCGCAACCCTTCACCGTCTTGCCATCGGCGGTCACCGTCACCGTGTCGGGATAACGCCGGTCGCTCATCCCGTCGCTGCACGCCGCATGGGTGACATCCACCGTCAGCCGGGCCGTCTCGTAGCGGTGGCCGTTGAAGGTCGTGCGCGGGTCGGGTGTCGGCACGGTGATGTGCGTCTCGCCGTAATCGCCCTCATACGCCATTTCTCCGCCGCCGATCGTCAGCGCCCAGCCGGGCTCGGTGCCGATCGCGCGATAGGGCTCGTCCGCGGGCGGCGCCGTACCGTCGTCGGGCGGCGGCGCGTCGTTCATCGCGCACCCGGCAAGCCCGGCGGCGGCAAGCAGCAGGATCGATCGGCGCATGGTCCTTCTCCCTCGTTACCGGCGTGAAACGTCCGATCCGAACGAGGGTTGCCTGGCAGGGAGAGGCACCCAAATTCGCCATTCTTTCATAAGTGTTATGTTGAACGCTTCATAACTATCTGATATTACATAAGATATGTGAAAGCTGCAATGCCGTTTCCGCGCAACCTTCGTCAACTTCCGTGCTGCCGGGCGAGCGCCTCATACGCCATCACCGCCGTCGCGACCGCCGCATTGAGGCTGTCTGCCTTCCCGAGCATCGGCAGCTTGACCAGCAGGTCGCATTCGGCCTCGTATGCCGCCGGCAACCCTTGCGCCTCGTTCCCCGTCAGCAGAAAGCACGGCGCCTCATACTCGGCCGAGCGATAATCGCGCTCGGTATCGAGGCTCAGCCCGACAAGCTGCCCCGGCCCGGAACGCAACCACGGCACGAACTCCTCCCACCGCGCCTTGGCCACCGGCATCGTGAACAGCGCGCCCATGCTCGCCCGCACCGCCTCGACCGAGAAGGGATCGACGCACTCGTCGATCAGGATCAGCCCGCCCGCGCCCACGGCATCGCCGGTGCGCAGGATCGTCCCCAGATTGCCCGGATCGCGCAGCTTCTCGGCAACCAGCCAGATACCCGCCCGGCTACGATCGAGCGCGCTCAATTCCAGCGCGAACTCCGCGAAAACACCCACCACCGCCTGCGGATTGTCCTTGCCCGACAGCTTGGAAAGGATGTCCGGCGTCGTCTCGATCGCCTCGCCGCCCGCCGCCTCGACCGCCTCGACCAGCGCCCGCACCAGCTCATGCCCCGCGCTCGCCCGCGCGAAGAACAGCGTTTCGGGCACGCGCCCCGTCTCGCGCGCTTCCGTCAGGATGCGCAGCCCTTCGGCGAGGAAGCGCCCTTCCTCGCGCCGATGCTTCTTGTCGCGAAGCGCGCGCACGCGCTTGATCAGCGGATTGGAAAAGGCGGTGATCTCGCGAGGCATGGGGCGGCTCTACCCAAACCGTCAACTCAGCGGAAGCCGCCCGTCACCGACGAAACCCTCCGTCGCCAGCGAACCCGCTCGTCACCCCAGCGAAAGCTGGGGTCTTTATGGAATGGGCTCTTACCCAAGAGATACCAGCTTTCGCTGGCATGACGGCGTAAGGCGCTGGCATGGCGGAAAGGGAGCTATTCCTCCCCGAACTTGTCCTCCACCAGCGTGGCCAGAGCGGTAACGGTTTCATCGGCGCCGGCGCCTTCGGCGCTGATCGTGATCGTGTCGCCCATCGCCGCGCCCAGCATCATCAGTCCCATGATCGAGGTGCCGGTGACGGCCGTCCCGTCCTTGGCGACCGAGACCTCGCACGGCAGCGAGGCGGCCATCGTAACGAACTTGGCGCTCGCCCGGGCATGGAGCCCGCGTTTGTTGGTGACCTGCACCGCGCGTTCGGCCTTCATCAGGCGATCGTCTCCCCCAGCACTTCAGAGGCGACCGAGATGTATTTGCGCCCCGCCTCACGCGCGGCGGCGACGGCATCGACCACCTTCATCGCCTTGCGTGCGCCTTCCAATCGGATCAGCATCGGCAGATTGACCCCCGCAATCACCTCGACGCGCCCCGCCTCCATCAGCGAGATGGCGAGGTTCGAGGGCGTGCCGCCGAACAGGTCGGTCAGCACGATGACGCCCTTGCCCGTGTCCACCTCGGCGATCGCCTTGGCGATGTCCGCTCGGCGCGCTTCCATGTCGTCGTCGGGGCCGATGCAGATCGTTCCGATCCGATCCTGCTTGCCGACCACATGCTCCATCGCGGTGACGAACTCCTCCGCGAGCCGCCCATGCGTGACGATGACGAGGCCAATCATGATGGTGATACTTCCTGAACTATCTCATGCGCCGGTCGCGGCGTCCTCCAGCGAATCCTGCGGCGCTGCCCCCAGATCGCGATGGGAGACCGTGGGCGAAAATCCCTCGTGACGCAACCGTGCGGCGACCCGTTCGGCAACGTGGACCGACCGGTGTCTCCCCCCGGTACACCCGAAGGCGACGGTGACATAGGCCTTGCCCTCGGCGCGATAGCGCGGAAGCAGCAGCGTCAGCAGCGACTCGATCCGCGCCATGGCGTCATCATAAGCGGGATCGCCTTCGACATAAGCGCTCACGTCCGCGTCCAGCCCCGTTCCCGGCCGCAGCTCGTCCACCCAATGCGGGTTGCGCAGGAACCGCATGTCGAACACCAGATCGGCGTTGCGCGGCAGCCCGCGGGCATAGCCGAACGACATGATCGACAGCGTCGGCGCGTCGAGCCCGTCGCGCGCGAACGTGGTGCGCACCTGCTGCTGGAGCTGGTTGGGCGCGAGGTCGGTCGTGTCGATCAGCCGGTTCGCCCAGCGGCGCAGCGGCGCCATCAGCTCGCGCTCGCG
Source organism: uncultured Stakelama sp. (assembly GCA_964639855.1). GTDB lineage: Bacteria > Pseudomonadota > Alphaproteobacteria > Sphingomonadales > Sphingomonadaceae > Sphingomonas. The sequence continues at coordinate 27,303 of CAZXFY010000026.1, forward strand.
CCAGATGCCGTCGTTCGCCGGCCGGTCGAGCGCGAGCGGGTGGCGCCGCCGCGTCTCGGAATAGCGGCGTTCTAGCTCCTGCCCCGAGCAATCGAGGAACAGCGTGCCGATGTCATAGCCGTGCCGTTCGCGCAGCGCCTTGATCCGCTCGACGATCCGCTGCGGATCGAAGTCGCGGGTGCGCGCCCCGATGCCGAGCGCGAGCGGCCGCGAATCGCCGGGCGCATCCTTGGCAGGGGGCGCCGACAGCAGGCGATCGAGCAGCACCAGTGGCAGGTTGTCCACCACTTCCCAGCCCAGATCCTCCAGCGTCTTGAGCACGGTCGATTTGCCCGCGCCCGACATGCCGGTGACCAGCAGAATCTCCTTGGGCGCGCGGCTCATGGTTCGGCGTCGACCCGCTCGAGTGCCAGCTCGACCTTGATCGGCGCGGAGCCTTCATGCGCGTTGAGCGCGATCTCGGGCACCGTCACGCCCGCGATTCGCCGCTCGCCGGGATCGAGCGGCAGTCGCTCGGGATGCTCGACCAGCCGCACGAGCAAGGCGACGGGCGCCGCATCGACCGCCTCCATCTCGACGATCCCGATCGCGCGCACCTCGATCTGCCCCGCGATGTTCGCCGGCGCCGAGGCCTTGAGCGCGCCGCCGTCGCGCACCAGGATCGTGTAATCGTCGCTCACCAGCCGCGCGCCGCGGTCGATCAGCCGCAACGCGAGGTCCGATTTGCCGCTCCCCGACGGCCCTTCGATCAGCACCGCGCGCCCACCGATCGCGACGCACGACGCATGCAGCGTTTCCGACGAGACGGTCGCCATTAGCCTGCCCCCCTACCGAGCGTCCGCGAGCGGCAGCCGCACCACGAAGCGCGCGCCGCTCAGCCGATCCTCGCGCGATTCGACCGCGATGTTGCCCTGATGCCCCTCCACGATCGTCCGCGCAATGGCGAGCCCCAGCCCCGAATGCTTGCCGAACGCCTCGCCCTCGGGCCGGATCGACTGAAAACGGCGGAAGATCGCGTTGCGCGTCTTTTCAGGCACACCCGGTCCCTCGTCCTCCACCCGCACGACGAGGTCGTTGTTCTCGCGCACCGCGGAGATCGCGATCAGCCCTTCGTCTGGCGAAAAGGAGATCGCGTTGTCGACCAGATTCTCGAACACCCGCTCCAGCCGTGCGCCGTCGCCCATCGTCACCAGCGGCCCGGCCGAGGGCGTATCATAGGCGATGCGGATTCCCCGCTCGATTCCCCGCGCCGCCCGCGCATCGAGCAGCGCGCCGATCAGCGCGCCGATGTCGATCGGATCGAATTTGGCGCGGCTCAATTGCGCGTCGAGCCGCGAGGCATCCGAAATATCGGTGATCAGCCGGTCGAGCCGGTGGATGTCGTCGCGCACGATGGCGAGCAGCCGCGCGCGCAGGTTCGGATCGTCCACGGTCGAAAGCCCCTCGGCGGCCGACCGCAACGAGGCGAGGGGGTTCTTCATCTCGTGCGTCACGTCGGCGGCGAACGCCTCGGTCGCGTCGATCCGCGCACGCAATGCCTGGCTCATGTCGGAGAGCGCGCGCGCCAGCATCCCGATCTCGTCGCGGCGCGAGGGGAGGCGCGGCACCACCACCTCGCGCGCGCGCCCCAGCCGCACCCGCACCGCCGCCCGCGCCAGCCGCCTGAGCGGCCGCACGATCGTCCGCGCGAGGAACAGCGACAACAGGATCGAGACGAGCGACACGATCCCCAGCACCACGCTCAGCCGATAGCGCTCGACCCGCACCGTCTGGGTAATGTCGCGGGCGTTGACGGTGGTCATCACCGTGCCGCCATTGGGCAGCGCGGCGGCGGCGGTGATGACGGGCGTGCGATCGGGCGCGCGCCAGACGGTGGTGGGCGTGGTGCGCGTCGCATGCGCGGTGCGCACGTCGGGCCAGTCATAGCCGAAATCATGCTCGCGATAGAGCGGCGCGCGCGCGGCGCCGACCACGGTGTCGATCACCGCATCCAGGAAGCGCGCGGCGCTCTGCTGCCACGGCTCCTTGTCGGGATCGATCAGGCGGAAGTTCTTGAGGCCCAGTTCGCGGCTGTCCGCGATCTCCTCGCCCGCGTCGTCGTAGAGCCGGATGCGCGAGCCGGTATCGCGCGCCAGCCGCAGCAGCAGCCGGTCGCGCAAGGTCGGCGCGGCGCCCGCCAGCGCCTCCGCGACCAGCCGCACCTCGCGCGCGGCCTGCGCGACGCGGTTGTCCTCGATCCGGCTGCGATACGAATCGAGGTAGAAGAACCCGCCCGCCAGCAGCGCCAGCGCGAAGATGTTGACCGCCAGGATGCGCGGCGTGAGCGAGACCCGGCCCGACCAGCGCAGCGCAAGGTCGCGGTCGTCACTCCTCGGAAAATCGGTAGCCGGCGCCATAGAGCGTCTCGATCGCGTCGAACTCGGCATCGACCTGGCGGAACTTGCGCCGGATCCGCTTGATGTGGCTGTCGATGGTGCGGTCGTCGACGTAAATGTCGTCCTGATAGGCGGCATCCATGAGCTGGTTGCGTGTCTTCACGATTCCCGGCCGCTGCGCCAGCGTCTCCAGGATCAGGAATTCGGTGACGGTCAGCGTCACGTTGGCGCCGTTCCACGTCACGCGATGCCGCGCCGGGTCCATCGTCAGCCGCCCGCGCACGATCGCGTCGGGCGTCTCCTCCTCGCCCTCGGCAATGCCCTGCGCAAGCTCGGTGCGGCGCAGGATCGCCCGGATGCGCGCGATCAGCAGCCGTTGCGAGAAGGGCTTGGCGATATAATCGTCCGCCCCCATTGCGAGCCCCAACGCCTCGTCCAGCTCGTCATCCTTGGACGTGAGAAAGATGACGGGCGTGGTCAGCTTCTCACGCAGGCGGCGGAGCAGTTCGAGCCCGTCCATCTTCGGCATCTTGATGTCGAGCACGGCGAGGTCGGGCGGGTTCTCGGTCAGCGCCTTCAGTGCCGCCTCGCCGTCCGAATAGACGCGCGTCAGGAAGCCCTCCGCCTGGAGCGCGATCGAGACCGAGGTCAGGATGTTGCGGTCGTCATCGACGAGCGCGATCGTGGCCGACATGGCGCGGGGCGTCTCCATCGCTGTGGAAGAACGGCCTAGTGCAATCGGGCCCTTCGCTCAACTCGCGCGTTTGACGAGCCTGTGGGCGAGCGATATGCGCTCGGACAGGTTTGGTATCGGATGCGACGAAAGATCGCACCGATGATGTGGGAGAGGGAAGTTGAAGCGCACGCCGCTGATGGGCCTTGACGCCCAGGATATCCGCACGAATGCAGCCATTCACTGGAATCTGGTCACCGCGCCGCTGGTCGAGGCGGCGATAGCGCGCGGGGAAGGGCAGCTCGCCGCTGACGGGCCGCTGGTAGTGGCGACCGGCAGGCACACGGGCCGGTCGGCGAAGGACAAATATACCGCCCGCGATGCCGAAACGGCGGACACGATCTGGTGGAACGACGGCAACAAGCCGATGGCGCCCGAGCATTTCGCCGCGCTCAAGGCCGATTTCCTCGCCGCGCTCGCGGAAAAGGATACGCTGTTCGTCCAGGATCTCTACGGCGGCTCGCAGCCCGAGCATCGCGTCAAGGTGCGCGTCGTCAACGAGCTTGCGTGGCACAACCTCTTCGCCCGCACGATGCTCGTCCGCCCCGCCGCGGATGAGCTCAAGGGCTTCGCACCCGATTTTACACTGATCGACCTGCCGAGCTTCCGCGCGAGCCCCGATCGCCACGGCTGCCGGTGCGAAACGGTGGTCGCCGTCAGCCTCACCGACAAGCTGATCCTGATCGGCGGCACCGAATATGCCGGCGAGATGAAGAAATCGGTGTTCGGGCTGCTCAATTACATCCTGCCGCCCAAGGGCATCATGCCGATGCACTGCTCGGCCAATATCGGCTCGAAGGGCGACACGGCGGTGTTCTTCGGCCTTTCGGGCACGGGCAAGACGACGCTGTCGGCCGATGCCAGCCGCACGCTGATCGGCGACGACGAGCATGGCTGGTCGGACACCGCGGTCTTCAATTTCGAGGGCGGCTGCTACGCCAAGATGATCCGCCTCTCCGAAGAGGCCGAGCCCGAAATCTACGCCACCACCAAACGCTTCGGCACCGTGCTGGAAAACGTCGTGATGGATCCGGCCACACGCGCGCTCGATCTTGACGACGCGACCCTCGCGGAGAATTCGCGCGGCGCCTATCCGATCGACTTCATTCCCAATGCCAGCATCGACAATATGGGCCCGGTGCCGCGCAACATCATCATGCTGACCGCCGACGCGTTCGGCGTGCTGCCGCCGATCGCGAAGCTGACCCCCGATCAGGCGATGTATCATTTCCTGTCGGGCTATACCGCCAAGGTGGCGGGCACCGAGATCGGCGTCACCGAGCCGCAGGCGACCTTCTCGACCTGCTTCGGCGCGCCCTTCATGCCGCGCCATCCCTCGATCTACGGCAATCTGCTCAAGGAGCGGATCGCGCGCGGCAATGTCGATTGCTGGCTGGTCAATACCGGCTGGACGGGCGGCAGCTACGGCGTCGGCTCGCGCATGCCGATCAAGGTGACGCGCGCGCTGCTCAACGCCGCGCTCGACGGCAGCCTCAACGCCGCCGAGTTCCGCACCGATCCCAATTTCGGCTTCAAGGTGCCGGTTTCGGTGCCCGGCGTCGATCCGACGATCCTCGATCCGCGGCGGACCTGGGCGGACAAGGCCGCCTATGACGCCGCGGCGTCGAAGCTGGTGGATCTTTTCGTCGAAAATTTCGCCCAATTCGCCGAGCATGTCGACGAAGGCGTCCGCCAGGCCGCTCCCAGCGCCCAGGCCGCCTGATCGCCGCAAGCCCTGTCTTCCTTCACCAAATCCACGTTTGCGACCCGGCGTCGCGCTGGATGCCGAAACAAGGTCGGCATGACGGAAGAAGCGAGATGCTCGCTCATCGAGGCGGGCACGACGTCCATCGCCGTGCGGCACCGCTTTGTCGCGCCCGACGTCGCGGCATTGCTGATCTGTGTTAAGTCCTGTCGGCAACTAGCAGGAGAAACGCCATGGGAATGCTGGACGGGTTGCTCGGTCAGGTGGCCGAGAATGTCGATATCGCCAACCTCGCCGAGAAGGTGGGGCTCGATCCGGCGCAGGTCGAGCAGGCCGTCGCCGCACTCGCCAAGGCACATCCCGAGCCGGGTGATACCGCCAGCCAGGCCGCGCAGGAAACGGGGTTGCCTACCGAGAAGCTCCAGCAGATCGTCGGCCATATCGGCGGCGAAGGATCGCTCGGGCAGTTCGCGAGCCTGCTCGGCCAGCAGGGCGGCGGGGTCGGCGGCGCGCTGGGCGGCCTCGCCTCGGGCCTGTTCAAGAGTTGAAATCGGCGGGCGGCGCCTCGACCGGTCTGGTGACGAGCGCGCCGTCCTCCACCCCCGTGATCCGCACGTGCGCGCCGATCGGCGCCTCGGGGCCGAGCGCCGGCCACACCCCGTCGGCGACGCGCACGCGGCCGTGGCCGTCGTGAATCGCCTCCGTCACCTCGACGACCTCGCCGATCAGCCGCGCGGCGCGGTCGTTGAGCAGCGGATCGGCCGATTCGACCGGATAGTCGCGATACCAGCGCTTGCCGATCAATACCGCCGCCGCGGTCCACACTCCGAACGAGACGAGCTGCCCCGCGAGCGACAGGTCGGTCAGCACCAACGTCGCCACTCCCGTGATCGCCGCCGCGATGGCGAGGAAGATCAGGAACACGCCCGGCAACAGCAATTCGGCGATCGCGAGCAGCCCCGCGAGGATCAGCCATAGCCAGCCGGCCTGGCCGGCAAGATCGTCGAGGCTCATTGCGCTCCCTGATCGAACGGCCCGCGCTTGCGCGGCGCGGGCGGGGCAGGGGGCGTCGCTGGCGGCCGGTCGCCCAGCGCCTCGCGCGCCAGCTCGCCGATTCCGCCGAGCGAGCCGATGAGTTGCGTCGCCTCGACCGGAAACAGGATGGTCTTGGCGTTGGGCGACGTCGCGAACTTGCCCACCGCCTCGACATATTTCTGCGCGACGAAATAGTTGATCGCCTGTGTGCCGCCGCCCTGGATCGCCTCCGAGACGGATTGCGTCGCCTTGGCTTCGGCCTCAGCGGCACGCTCACGCGCCTCGGCATCGCGGAAGGCGGCCTCGCGGCGGCCTTCGGCTTCAAGGATCTTGGACTGCTTCTCGCCCTCGGCCCGCAGGATGGCGCTGGCGCGCTCGCCCTCGGCATCGAGGATATTGGCGCGTTTCTCACGCTCGGCCTTCATCTGGCGCGCCATCGCGTTGACGATATCGACCGGCGGGCGGATGTCCTTGATCTCGACGCGCGTGATCTTGACGCCCCATGGATTGGTTGCGTGATCGACGACGTTCAAAAGCCGCACGTTGATCTCGTCGCGCTTGGAAAGGGTCTCGTCGAGGTCCATCGAGCCCATCACCGTGCGCAGATTGGTCGTCGAGAGCTGCATGATGCCGACGAACAGGTCCGACACTTCATACGCCGCCTTCGCCGCATCGAGCACCTGGAAGAACACCACCGCGTCGACCGCGACCATCGCATTGTCCTTGGTGATGATCTCCTGCCCCGGAATATCGAGCACCTGCTCCATCATGTTCACCTTGCGGCCGACGCGATAGAAGAAGGCGGGGTAGAAGTTGAATCCCGGCTGCGCGACCTTGGTGAAGCGGCCGAAATGTTCGATCGTATATTGATAGCCTTGGCGCACGATCTTCACGCTCGACACGAGGTAGAGCAGCACCAGCACCAGGATCAGCAAAATCGCGAGCAAGCCGATCATCGCAACCCCCATCAATAGCCTGCCGCCATGCTAGCACAGCGAACGAGCGGACTCATCAAGGATTGATCGGGCATCGCGAATTGGCAACATGGCGCCCATGCTGACCGAACTCCATCAGGCTCACGAACACGTGCTCGCGGCGCTCGCCGATCTCGAAACGCTCACCGCCGCCCCGGAGCCGGACAGCGCCGCGCTTGCCGGCGTGCGATGGAAACTGAGCCGCGCGAGCAGTCAGCGGCGGCGCCTGGTGGAACAGGCATGCGCCGACCTGCTCGATCGTGCATCGCCGGTCGAGGCCGAGGGCGTCCGCACGCTCAAACAGGGCATCGGCGCGCTGCAATCCGCCTCGTCCCGCCATGTCGGCACCTGGACGCTCGCCCGTGTGGTCGAGGACTGGGCTGGCTACCGCGCCGCCTCCGAAGAGATGCGAGCGCGCATGCGCGAGCGGATCGCTACCGAGAAACGCGTGCTCTACCCGCTGCTCCAGCGTCACAAGACGTCGGCCCCCTAGCGCATCCGCCAAGCCGCGGTTACATGGGCCGCCAACCTCCTGACTCACGAGACTTGGCACGCGCATGGACATCACCCTCGGCCTCACCTTCGACGACGTTCTGCTCATCCCCGCGGAATCCGATGTGCTGCCGAGCCAGGCCGATACCCGCACCCGCATTTCGCGCGATATCACCCTAAACATCCCGATCCTCTCCTCGGCGATGGACACCGTCACCGAGGCGGACATGGCAATCGCGATGGCGCAGCTCGGCGGAATCGGCGTGCTCCACCGCAACATGAGCGTCGAGGAGCAATGCGACGCGATCCGCCAGGTCAAGCGCTTCGAAAGCGGGATGGTCGTCAACCCGATCACGATCGCTCCGCAAGCGCCGCTCGCCGAGGCGCAGGCGCTGATGGAGCGCCACCGGATCAGCGGCATTCCCGTCACCGAGAAGGACGGCCGCCTCGTCGGCATTCTCACCCATCGCGACGTTCGCTTCGCCGAAAATCCGCGCCAGCCCGTCTCCGAGCTGATGACGCACGAAAATCTCGCGACCGTCCGCGCGGGCGTGCGGCAGGAGGAGGCGCGCCGCCTGCTCCACCAGCGCCGAATCGAGAAGTTGCTCGTCGTCGATGACGATTATCGCTGCGTCGGCCTCATCACCGTCAAGGATATCGAGAAGGCCGTCACCTATCCGGACGCGACCAAGGACGAAGCGGGCCGCCTGCGCGTGGCGGCGGCGAGCACGGTCGGCGACAAGGGCTATGAGCGCACCGAGGCGCTGGTCGATGCCGAGCTCGATCTTCTCGTCATCGACACCGCGCATGGCCACAACCGCGAGGTCAGCCGCGCGGTGGAGCGTGTGAAGAAGCTCTCCAATTCGGTCCAGGTGGTCGCGGGCAACGTCGCCACCGCGGAAGCGACACGTGCGCTGATCGACGCGGGCGCCGACGGCATCAAGGTCGGCATCGGCCCCGGCTCGATCTGCACCACGCGCGTCGTCGCAGGCGTCGGCGTGCCACAGCTCACCGCCGTCATGGAATGCGCAGAGGCCGCGCGCGGCAGCGGCGTGCCTGTGATCGCCGACGGCGGCATTCGCACGTCGGGGGATATCGCCAAGGCGCTCGCCGCGGGTGCCTCGACCTGCATGGTCGGCTCGCTGCTCGCGGGCACCGAGGAAGCGCCGGGCGAAACCTTCCTCTATCAGGGCCGCGCCTACAAATCGTATCGCGGCATGGGCTCGGTCGGCGCGATGGCGCGCGGCTCGGCCGACCGCTATTTCCAGCAGGACATTAAGGACCAGCTCAAGCTGGTGCCCGAGGGGATCGAGGGGCAGGTGCCCTTCAAGGGGTCGGCGCGCGACGTGATCCACCAGCTCGTCGGCGGCGTGAAGGCGGCGATGGGCTATACCGGCGCGCGCAGCCTCGACGAGCTTCGGGCAAAGGCGCGCTTCGTCCGCATCACCGGCGCGGGGCTGAAGGAAAGCCACGTCCATGACGTGACGATCACGCGCGAGGCCCCCAACTACCCGACGCGATGACGCCCGGGGGACGCGCTCAGGCCGCGATCGATTTGCTCGACCGCATCATCGCCGCCGCGCGCGATCAGGGCGCGGCGGCCGACGCGATCATCGCACGCTATTTCGCCGAGCGCCGCTATGCCGGAAGCAAGGACCGCCGCGCGGTGCGGGAGCTGGTCTATGCGGCGATCCGGCTGCTCGGCGAGCGGCCCGAAAGCGGGCGTGCCGCGCTGGTGGCGCTCGCCCGGCACGATCCCGCGGTTGCCGCCATGTTCGACGCATCGCCGCATGCGCCGCCGCCGATCGCCGCCGGCGAGCCCGTCGCCACCGAGGGCATAGCCCCGGACTGGCTCGTCGAGCGGTTGCTGCGCTCGGGCCTCGCGGCGGAGGCCTTGCCCGCGCTGCTCGACCGTGCACCGCTCGACATCCGCGTCAATCGGCTGGCTGCCGATCCTGAGATAGCGGCCGCCGAGATCGACGGCGCGGAACCGTTGCCCCATGCCCCCGACGGCTTGCGCCTGCCCGCCGGAACCGCGGTCGAACGGCTCGACGCTTGGCGCCGCGGCGCTATCGAGGTGCAGGACGAAGGGAGCCAACTCGTCTCGGCCGCCGCGAGGGCATTGCCCGGGATGCGCGTCGTCGATCTGTGCGCCGGCGCGGGCGGCAAGGCGCTCGCGCTCGCCGCGGCCATGGAGAATCGCGGGGCGATCCTCGCCTGCGACACCGATCGCGCGCGGCTGTCACGGCTTGCGCCCCGCGCCGAACGGGCGCGCGTCGGCATCGTCGAGACGCGGCTCCTCGATCCCGGTCGCGAGGCGGAGGCGCTGGCAGATCGGGAGGCGGCGGCCGATATCGCGTTCGTCGACGCGCCCTGCTCCGGCACGGGCACCTGGCGCCGCAATCCCGAGGCGCGCTGGCGCCTCACGCCCGAGCGGCTCGACCGCCTGACCGCGCTTCAACAACGCCTGCTCGATGTCGCCGCCACGCTGGTCAGGCCGGGCGGAGCACTGGTATATGTCGTCTGCTCGTTGCTCGACGAGGAGGGGGCGGGGCAGGTGGCGCGCTTTCTGGAAAGCCGCCGCGGCTGGTCGGCCGAACCCATCGCACTGCCTGCCGGAACGCCGCACGGCGCCGGCATGCGCCTCACCCCCGCGCGCGACGGGACCGACGGCTTTTTTGTCGCAAGGCTGGTGCGCCCATGCTAGCTCTGAAACCCAAGCCCGTGCTGGAGAATGTCATGCGTTTCACCTCCGTCGCCGTCGCCGCTGCGCTGACCCTGGTTACGGTTTCGACCGCGCTCCGCGGCGAGCAGCGGCCCGACGACCAGATCAACCCACAATCGATGACACTGCTTTCCAAGGGCGAAGCAGCGGCCAAGGCAGGCAATCTCGACGCTGCGGCCGACACGCTCGAAACGGCGCTCGCGGTCGATCCGCGCAATCGCGGCGCCTATGTCGCGCTCGCCGAGGTGACGCGCGAGCGCGGCATGCCCGGCAAGGCGATCCGCCTCTATCGCGAGGCGCTCAATCTCGATCCCAACGACGTCAGGGCGCTTCGCGGCGAAGGCGAGGCGCTGGTGGCGCGCGGCGCGGTGGCGCAGGCGAAGAACGACCTCGCCAAGATCAAGCGCATCTGCGCCAAGGCATGCCCGGAGGCGGCGGCGCTCGAAGCCGTGATCGCCAAGGGCCCGCCCGCGACCGCGCTCGCATCGAAGGCCGAGAACGAAGCCGAAGCCGCCGCCGCCGCGGAATAGATTCAGGAAAGCATCCGCGCCACGGCGACGAATTCGGCGACGTTCACCGTCTCGGCACGCCGCGCCGGATCGATGCCGAGCGCCTCCAGCGCGTCCAGAGCGCCCGGCACGCCCTTGAGGCTCTGCCGCAGCATCTTGCGCCGCTGCCCGAACGCCGCGGCGGTGAGGCGTTCGAGCACCCCGAACCGCACGCCCGCGGGCGGATCGGCAGGCGTGATGTGGACCACCGCCGACATCACCCTGGGCGGCGGCGTGAAGGCGGAGCGGTGGACATTCATCGCGATCCGCGCGTGCGTGCGCCATTGCGCGAGCACCGCGAGGCGGCCGTAAGCGCCGTTTCCAGGCGCCGCGACGATCCGCTCGGCCACCTCGCGCTGGAACATCAGCGTCAGGCTGCGCCACCAGGGCGGCCAATCGGTCGAGAGCCAGCGCACGAGCAGCGCCGTGCCGACATTGTAGGGCAGATTGGCGACGATATGCGGGCGCGTTTCGAACAACGTCGCGGCATCGAGGTCGAGCGCATCGCCTTCGATCACCCGCAGCCGATCGGGATAATGCGCGCCGAGTTCGTCGAGCGCGGGGATGCAGCGCCGGTCGCGTTCGATCGCGGTCACGCGCGCGCCGGCGGCGAGCAGCGCCCGCGTCAGCCCGCCGGGGCCGGGGCCGATTTCGAACACCTCGGCGCCGTCGAGATCGCCGGGAATCGCGGCGATCCGCGCGAGAAGCTGCGAATCGAACAGGAAATTCTGGCCGAGCGCCTTGCTCGCGCTCAGCCCGTGCCGCGCAATGATCTCGCGCAGCGGTGGCAGATCGCTCACGCGCCGGGGCAGGCGAGCGCGTGCCGCCGGTGCGCCGCCGCGCTCGCGGCGAGCTGGATCGCGGCGATCATCGCCCCCGGCTCGGCACGGTCCTGCCCGGCGATGGCGAAGGCGGTGCCGTGATCGGGCGAAGTGCGCACGATCGGCAGCCCCAGCGTGATGTTGACGCCCTCGTCGAAATGGAGCGTCTTCAGCGGCACCAGCGCCTGATCGTGATAGCAGCACATCGCGACGTCGTAGGTCGCCCGCGCGCGCGGATGGAACATCGTGTCCGCGGCGAACGGCCCGGTCGCGTCGATGCCTTCGCCGCGCAGGATCTCGATTGCCGGGGCGATGATCTCGATTTCTTCGCGGCCCAGCGCGCCCTGTTCGCCGGCATGGGGGTTGAACCCGGCAAAGGCCAGCCGCGGCGCCTCGATCCCGAAATTGCGGCACAGCCCGCGCGCCGTCGCACGCCCCTTGGCGACGATGAGATCGATCGACAGCGAGTCCGACACCGTATCGAGCGGCATATGCGTCGTCATCGGCACCACCCGCAGCGAGGGACCGGCGAGCATCATCACCGCATTCTCGCCCGCGATCCCGAACCGCTCGGCGACGAACTCGGTCTGGCCCGGATGCGTGAAACCGATTCCGTAAAGCTGCGCCTTCGACACGGGGCCGGTGACGAGCCCGCCCGCGGCGCCGGTCTGCGCCAGCCCCGCGGCAAGCTCCAGCGAGCGCAAGGCGGTCTGCGCACCGTTGCGGTCGGGGTTGCCGGGCGCGACACCGGCCGGCTGTTCCACCGGCAGCACCGGCAGCCCGCGCGCAAAGGCATCGGCCGCCTGTCCCGGTTCGACGATCGGCGCGATCGGCCCGTCCCAGACGGCGGCGACCGATTGCGGATTGCCCACCGCGAAGAATGGGGCAAGCCTTTGCCGCTTGCGCTGGGCCCAGGCTTTGGCAACGACTTCGGGGCCGATCCCGGCAGGATCGCCCAGGGCGACGGCAAGCGGCTTCATGGTCTCCGGCGCTGCGGGGCGGCGCGCATCATCGGTATTCGACGATCGCGTCGCGCCGCAGGTCGCGCAGCATCTGCTGCGCGCGCAGGTTGACGCGCTGCTGCTCGAGCTGGCCCTGAACCATGTCCGGATCGGGGAGCTGCCCGGTCTGCGGGTCGTCGCGGCCGCACAGCACCAGCGTGCGCACGCCCTCGCTCGGCGAACCGAACGGCGGCGTCGCTTCGCCGATGCTCATGTTCAGGATGATCTTCTGGAGTTGCGGCGGCAGATCGCGGACCCGCACCTGATCGTTGTCGACCATCTCGGCGCCGATCTGATCGGCGACATTCTCGGCATCGCCGCAGCCCTTGATCGCCTGCGTCGCCTGCGCGAATTGCGAGGCGCGCGCGGTCGCCTGCTCCTGCGTCGTGCCGGGCGGGAAGGTGATCGTGAGCTGACGCAGGCTCAGCCGCGCATCGCGCGGATCGGCGGTCAGCACCTTGCGTTCATCGACCAGATACAGGATCGAAAAGCCGCCCGGCACCTGGATCGGCCCGGCGACCTGGCCGATCTGCATCTGCTGTGCGGCCTCGGCCAGCGAGGCGGGCAGCGCGCTCGTCTGCACCCAGCCGAGGTCGCCGCCGACCGCTCGGGTCGAGGCTTCGGAGAATTGCGTGAAATATTCGAACGGCTGCTCGCCCTTCTTGATCTGATCCATCAGGCCCTGCGCGTTCGCCGCGACCTGGTCCATCCGATCGGGGGTTGCCGAGAGATAGATTTCCTTGAGGTGATATTCGGTATTGCCCTGCTGCGCCTTCAGCCGATCGAGGATCGCCTGCACCTCTTCCTCGCCGACATTGACGAACGGTTCGACCTGCTGGCCCAGATAGCGCTGCCACGCGAGCTCGGCCTCGATCTGGAGCTTGAGCGAGCGCTCCGACGAGCCGATCGAGCGCAGATAGGCGCGCATCTCGTCCGGCGTCTTCTTGAAATTGCGGGAAACCCTCGCGAACCCCTGATCGAGTTCGGCCGCGGTGACGGTGATCTCGTTCGTCTTGGCAGCCTGGATCTCCAGCGTCTCGTCGATGAGCTGGCGCAGCACCTGCAACCGCAGCCGCTCCATTTCCTGGGGCGGCAGCGACTGCATGTCGTTCGCCGCGACGATCAGCGCCACCCGCTGATCGACATCGGTGCCGGTGATCACCGAATCGTTCACGATCGCGGTCGGCTTGCGCACGTTGGGATCGGCATTGCCGAGGATCTGCGCGTCGGGCGGAATGCCGAGATTGGCGGCCGAGTTCGGAACCTGCGGCTGATCGCCGGCCGTTTGCGCCACGAGGGCGCTCGCCATTGCAATGCCGGCGACGAACCCCGCCCAGCGGCCGGCCCTCGCCGCTTTCGTCAACGATGTGATCACTCTGCTCAAAACCCCATCTCGTGGCAGGCGCACCTTTCGGGCGCCGTAGCCAAACCTTGCTGAACCCACGCTTAGCGGCCCAAATTCTTGAACGCCAGCGTCAGCAGGTAGGTGTTGCCGCGCCGGGCATCGCCGGTGTCCTCATAATCGCGCTTCCAGGTCACGCCAAGCTTCAGGCAATCGTCCTCATAGGCGACGCCGAGGCGATGGCGCACCGGATCGAAGCCGTCGGCGACCGACAACGGATCTTCCTTGCGATCGGTGAGATCGACGATCGCCGAGCCGAACACCGACCAGAATTGCGCCACCTGCACACGCGCGCCGACGCGGACCTCCTCGCGGTCGCGCAGATCCTCCAGTTCCTCGGTGATGTTGCGGTTGAGCCGCAAATAGCCGAGCAGCGCATAGGTGCGGCGCGATCCGATCGTCGCGTCGATCTCGTTGCGGCGCACGGCGAAATTGTCCTTGTCGAGCCGGAACCGATGCACCAGCGACACGAAATCGCGATAGCGGACCTCGGTGCGCCCCACGAAATCGGAGAATCGGTCGGTAAGACCGGTCCCGTCGGGAAACAGGCTCGGGCGCGAGGAGAGGCGATAACTCTGGCCGACCGTCGTATCGATCGAGAAGCCGGGCAGGTCGAGCGCGTAATCGAACCCATAGGTGAAGCGCGTCGAATCCTCGAACCGGTCGTAACCGGGGAAGCGGTTGAGCGCGAACAGGTTCGAATCCTCGAGGTCCACCGCGCGCGCATCCTCGTTGGGGATGTCGAGATTGGCGATGTGCGGGGAGGCGACCACCTGTACGCGCGGGGTCAACCGCTGCGTTCCGCCGAACGCGTTCCCGATCAACGGCCATTTGACGTCGATCGCGAGCGCGCCGATCGCGCGCGTGTTGAAGCCCGGATCGCCGCGATAGCTCGCCACCGCCGTTTCGAGCACGTCATGCGTGTTGTAGAGGTCGCCGCGCGCATAGGCGGTGAAGGTCACCTCCTGCCCCCAGCGCGTCAGCTTGCGCAGATCCCACCGCGCGCTCGCGAAGGCGCGCTGCGTGTCCTGCCCCTCGGTGCGCGTGAGCGCGAGGCTGTTCGCCTGGAGCCGCAGCGTGCCGCCGAGCGGCGCATCTTCCATACGGTAGCGATAGTCGATCTCGGGCAGCGCGATCGGCTGCAAGCCCTGCTCGTCGTCGATCCGCAGCGTCTGCACCGCCCAGCCGGCGATCGAAAAATAGCTGTCGCGGTCGATCCGTTCGAGGCGGATCGTGTTGCGCAGCCGATCGTCGCGCGAAATGTCGTAGCGGCGCAGGAAGGTGTCGTCGGTGGTCAGCCGGATCGAGCCGCTGACGCTCCAGTTCGGATCGAGCTGGTAGCGCCCGGTCGCATCCAGATAGCCGCGGAAATCCTGCTCGCTGTCGGGAACGGCTGCGGTGCCCACGAAATCGTCGCTGCGCCGGCTGACGGTGCCGTAACCGGTGACGCGGAACGCGCCGAGCGCGTTGAGTTCGCGATATTCGGCCTCGATCATCGGCAGCGCGTCGGTGAAGACGTGCGGCGTGACCGTCACCGCGCGATTCGGCGAAAGCTGGAAATTGTACGGCAGCGCGATCTCGACGCCGTTCACCTTGTCGAGCCGGATGTCGGGCGACAGGAAACCGCTGTCCGCCTCCTCGCCGATCGGATGCGAGAAGGAGGGGAGGGGGATGCCGATCCCGAACAGGTCGAGCCGCGCGCCCTTGTAATAGACGCGGTGGCGATCGGGCCGATAGGTGACGCGCACGGCGGTGATCTTCCAGCTCGGCTCCTTGGGGCAGCCGGCCGAGGTCGTCACCGCGCACGGCGTATAGGCGGCGTGATCGAGCGAGACGACGCCGCTCGTATCGCGCGAGCCGCGTTTGGCGGCGAGGCGGCCGCCTTCCTCCAGCACGATCAGCATGTTTTCGACCACGCCGTCGCGCAGCGAATCGGTGAGCACGATGCGGTCGCCATAGGCGACGTCGCCCTGAGGGTTGGTGACGGCGATGTTGCCCGTCGCGACGACCTCGCCCGTCTCGCGGTTCCACACCACCTTGTCGGCGCGCAGCCGATCGCCGCGGCGGACCATCCGCACGTCGCCGCTCGCGGTGACGATATTCTCGTCGATATCGTATTCGAGCAAGCCGGCGCTGAACTGGATCTGGTTCGGGTCCTGCGGCGGCGGGGTTTCGGCGGGCGGGGGCGGCGGAGTGCCGCGCGGCTGCAAATCCTGCGCCCATGCCGCCGCGCTCATCAGCGACGCCGCGCCCAATGCGCAGGTGGCCAACAGGGCATGCCGGGTCACGATAACTCTTCCCCAAACGGGCCAAATACGTGCGCGAGGCGTTCGCCTATTGCACCGTCGCGCGCGCATCGCAATCGGGGGCGGCGCTTTGCCAAGGGCGGGGTGGTTCGATTAGGGCGAAGGAACGACTCGCTTCCAGAAGATTTCGGGGACCTATGCAGATTCACTTTTCCGCCGACCGCGTCGATGCCGACATCCTTGCTCTCCCGGTCGAGAAGGATGGGCTGTCACGCGTCGCGTTCGGCAATCTCGACGAGGAGGCGCAGCGAATTTTGCTGGGCGCGGCCAAGGGGGCCCGCTTCGAGGGTGAGGCGGGCGCCATCGCCGAGGCATTCGTGGCCACGGACGGCGCCGTGCGCCGGATCGCGCTCGTCGGCATCGGCGGCAGCGAACCCGATTACGAACGTGCGGGCGGCGCGCTGACGGCGCGCTATCTCGCGTCGGGCGCCACATCGGTCGCGGTCGATTTCTCGGCGCTCCCCGGCGCGCCGACGCCGCGCGCCGTGGCCCGCTTCGCAGCCGGGGCGGCGCAGCGGAGCTGGCGCTACGATGTCTATCGCACCAGGCTGCCGGAAAAATCGAAGCCGACGCTCAAGAGCATGACGATCGCGGGCGCGCCCGCGGGCACCGATGCCGAATGGACGCGGCGCGACGCGCTGACCCAGGGCCTCGCGCTCACCCGCGAACTCGTCACCGAGCCGGCCAACATCATCTATCCCGAAAGCTTCGTCGAGCGCGTGCGCCATTCGGTCGAGGGACTTGGCCTCGCGATCACCGTGCTCGGAGAGGACGAGATGCGCGAGCTGGGAATGGGGGCGCTGCTCGGCGTCAATCAGGGCTCGCGCCGCGCACCGCGGCTGCTCGCGCTAAGGTGGAACGGCGCGGGTGAGGGCGATCCCGATCTCGCCTTCGTCGGCAAGGGCGTCACCTTCGACACCGGCGGCATCTCGATCAAGCCCGCCGGCGGCATGGAGGACATGAAGTGGGACATGGGCGGCGCCGGTGCCGTCGTCGGCGCGATGAAGGCGCTCGCGCTCAGGAAGGCGAAGGCGAACGTCATCGGCGTGTGCGGGCTGGTCGAGAATATGCCCGACGGCAATGCCCAGCGCCCCGGCGACGTCGTGACTTCGATGTCGGGCCAGACGATCGAGGTCATCAACACCGACGCTGAAGGGCGGCTGGTGCTGAGCGACTGCCTGTGCTGGGTGCAGCGCACGCATCATCCCAAGACGATCGTCGATCTCGCGACGCTCACCGGCGCGATGATCGTCGCGCTGGGCAACGAGCATGGCGGACTGTTCTCGAACGATGACCGGCTCGCCGACCAGCTTCTCGCCGCCGGCCTCGCCTCGGGCGACAAATTGTGGCGCTTCCCGCTCGCCGACGCCTACGACAAACTGCTCGACAGCCAGATCGCCGACATGAAGAATGTCGGCCCGCGCGGCGCGGGATCGATCACCGCGGCGCAGTTCCTCAAGCGCTTCATCGAGAACGGCGTGCGCTGGGCGCATCTCGATATCGCCGGGATGGTCTGGGCCGACAAAGCGGGCGCCACCTACGACAAGGGCGCCACCGGCTTCGGCGTCCGCGTGCTCGACCGCTTCGTGGCGGACAATTTCGAGAAATAGCGTTCACGTGATCCATAACCGTCATGCCAGCGAAAGCTGGTATCTCTCTGTAACCGCGAGACCCCAGCTTTCGCTGGGGTGACGGTCGGGTCGGGGAGGGCGATATGCAGGTCGATTTCTACCATCTGACGACGTCGCCATTGGAGCGCGTCCTCCCGGTAATCGCCGAACGCGTGCTGGCAGGCGGCAACCGCCTGCTGATCGTCGCCGACGAATCGCGTCTCGACGCGCTCGACCGCCTGCTCTGGGCCTACAAGCCCGGGAGCTTCCTGCCCCACGCCTGCGCGAACGGTGAAACAGACACCGTGCAACCGATCCTCCTGACCGCCACACCCGAGCCAACCAATAGTGCGCGCAACGTCGCGCTTGTCGACGGCGTCTGGCGCGACGAAGCACTGGCGTTCGACCGCGCCTTCCATTTCTTCGACGAGGAGCGCATCCGCGAGGCGCGGCTCGCCTGGAAGGCGCTCGCGACACGCGACGGCGTCGAGCGGCGCTATTGGAAACAGGAGGACGGCCGCTGGGAACGGGCGGCCTGACGCGGCTTGCATCGCGGCCGCGCCGCGACTAGGGCGGCGGCCACTTTTCGAACAACGAGCAGGAGCACGCGACCGCCATGGCCGCCAACCGTACCTTTTCGATCATCAAACCCGATGCCACGCGGCGCAACCTGACGGGCGCCGTCACCAAGGCGCTCGAAGATGCCGGCCTGCGTGTCGTCGCCTCGAAGCGCATCCGCATGACGCGCGAGCAGGCCGAGGGCTTCTACGCCGTTCACAAGGAACGCCCCTTCTTCAACGATCTGGTCACGTTCATGATTTCCGGCCCGGTCGTGGTGCAGGTGCTCGAAGGCGAGGATGCCGTCCGCCGCAACCGCGAGGTGATGGGCGCGACCAACCCCGCCGATGCCGCGCCCGGCACGATCCGCAAGGACTTCGCCGAATCGATCGAGGCCAATTCGGTCCACGGCTCCGATTCGGACGAGAATGCGGCGACCGAGATCGCCTTTTTCTTCAGCCCCGACGAGATCGTCGGCTGACATGGCTTGGCGGGTGCGACGCGCCGAGGCTCGTGATGCCGCGGCGCTCGCGCTCGTCGCCTCGGCGACCTTCCTCGATGCCTTTGCGGGCATTCTCGACGGCGACGACATCGTCGCGCATTGCCGCGCGTACAACAGCCTCGAGGCGTTCGCGGCCTGGATCGACGATTCCGAAAGCGCTGTCGCGATCGTCGAGGCGGTGCCCGGCAACGCGCCGCTCGGCTACATGCTGTTGACCGCGCCCGATCTGCCGATCGAGACCGGGCCGGCCGATATCGAGCTAAAGCGCATTTATACGCTCTCTCGCTGGCACGGGGCGGGCATGGGCGCCGCGCTGATGAACCAGGCGCTCGACGATGCCGCCGCCATGGGCAAGCGCCGCATCCTTCTCGGCGTCTATGGCGAGAACGCTCGCGCCCGCGCCTTCTACGAACGCCACGGCTTCACGCTTGCGGGCGAGCGGCGGTTTCTCGTCGGGAACACCTGGCACGACGACGTCATCTACGCCCGAGACGTGTAGCCCAGAGGTGTTGGAGCGCCCGGCAATCCTGGTCCCCAGCTTCGCAGGGGCACGAGATCAAGTCGCCGGTTTATCCCGCACCCACAGCTCGGTGAGCGGCGGCGTGGTCCGCGCGCGCCAACGCGCACGATGGTGCCTCTCTGTTCTTTTGCCTGTCCTACACCCCCGTGCTCGTGCCATCGTGCACATCGTTCTTTGACATGATCGATGTGACGGTGCCGCAAAGTTGACTCGCGGCGCGCACGCGGGCCGCGCCGGCCGCACTTTTGCGTTCCATTACCCCTGCCGGACGGTCAAGTTGGTCAATTTTTCCGGCCGGTGCCGGACCGCTTTTCAGCCGCCGCTCGGCTTCTCCTGCCCCCATAGCGCGTTGAGCCGCGCGGGCGAATTCGTCCGCGCCCGCAGCACCAGGCCCTTGAGCCGCAGCGTGCGGCCGCGCAGCAGGCGGCCTTCGGTCTGCCACACGATGTCGTAGATCGCCGCATCGGTGCGATGTTCGTCGCCCTCCCAATATTCGCTGGTGATGAGAATCGGGAGCCGCCCCTCGATCTCGTCCGGCCCGCCGTCGGTGAGATCGAGCAGCTTGTCGGCGAACCAGTTCGCCTCGATCCGTGTCTCGACCACCGTGTTGTGGACTGGAATGTCGAGTTCGGCCGGGAAGGTGAAGTCCATGCTCTGGATGCGGTGCGCCGGGTCCTTGAGCTCCAGCGCCGCGCCGCCGTCAACCGGCGTCGCCACCAGCGAGACGATCGCCGCGGCGTGGGCCTGCTGCGCCTGCTCGGCCTTGCGCGCCGCTTCCTCGTCGCGGCGCTCTGACCAGTTGTTCCATAAGGTCAGCGCCGCGATCACGACGCCGGCGACCGCGATCACCTCCGCCAACGTGACCCAGCGGCGGCGCGTCGCGGCGGCCTCCGCCTTGGCGACCGCGCGCTCGGCCGCGGCGTCCATTTTGGTCGGCTGCGGCGGCGGCACGTCGCTCATCGGCCGCCCGCCTCGAGCAATCGCGCGGGGGCCGCCAGTTCCCAGCTCCGTGCGAGCCGGTCCTCGACATGGCTCCAGTCGGTGTCCGGATGGACGAGGTTGATCGCGAGCCAGCTCGGCAGATAAGCGGGCTTGCTGTAGGTCTCGGGCGCGACCTCCAGCAGCATCGCCTGCTCGTCGGTGCTGGCGATCCGCACGCAGACGACGGTGCGGCCGTCGCCGTGATGGTTGTCGCGGAACTGCGCGAACTGCTTGCCTGCGACGAAGAAGGTCGGCTGACCGTGCGAGGCGCGCTCGCTCGTATCGGGAAGCGCGAGGCAGGCGGCGCGAACGCGGGAAAGGGGGGAATCGTCGGTCATCGCGTCACGAATTCTGCCAGAACGCGCGGGTAAAGGCGATGCTCCTCGGCGAGCACGCGTTCGGCGAGCGTTTCCGCGGTGTCGCCGGGGAAGACAGGCACCTCGGCCTGGCCGAGCACTTCGCCCGCATCGAGCTCCTCGGTGACGACGTGGACCGAGCATCCCGCGGTCGGATCGCCCGCATGGATCGCGCGAGCGTGCGTATCGAGTCCCTTGTATTTGGGCAGCAGCGAGGGATGGATATTGACGATCCGCCCCCGCCAGCGCGCGACGAAATCATCCGAGAGCAGCCGCATATACCCCGCCAGCGCGATCGCCTCGACCTCGACTCCCCGAAGCGCCGCGTCGAGATCGGCTTCATATGCCGCCTTGCCGATCCCGCGGGGCGACAGCGCGAACACCGGCAGCCCGCGCTCCCGCGCCCAGGCGATCCCCGCCGCCTCGGGCTTGTCGCTCGCCACCAGCGCGACCTCGTAAGGGCAATCGGCTGCCTCGGCCGCCTCGACCAGCGCCATCATGTTCGAGCCCCGGCCGGAGAGGAGGATGGCGACTCGAGCTTTATCCATGGGTGCCTTCTCCGGCGATGGAAGCCGTGAGGTCACGCATCATGTGTCGCCGACCAATCTTCATCCGCGCCCCAGCATCCCGCCGATCCCTCGACGGTGCAGCCGCGCTTGCCCTTTTCGATCGCGCCGATCCGGCAGACCGTCTCGCCCGCTTTTTCGAGCGTGCCGCGCACCGTCGCCGCCTCGTCCTCGGCGACGACCGCCGCCATGCCGATCCCGCAATTGAACGTCCGCGCCATTTCCTCGGGCGCGATCCGGCCCTCGCGTTGGAGGAACGCCATCAACGGCGGCTGCGGCCACGCATCGGCGTCGAGTCGCGCATGGGCGCCGTCGGGCAGCACGCGCGGGATGTTCTCGAGCAGCCCGCCGCCGGTAATGTGCGCGAGCCCCTTGATGCGGCCCTCGGCGAGCAGCGGGAGCAACGCCTTCACGTAAATCCGCGTCGGCGCCATCAGCGCTTCGATCAGGCTGATATCCGCGTCGAACGGCGCAGAAGCATTCATCGCCCAGCCTTTGTCGGCGGCGAGCTTGCGCACCAGCGAGAACCCGTTCGAATGCACCCCCGACGAGGCGAGGCCGAGAATCACGTCGCCGGGTGCGATATGCTCCCCGGTCAGCACCCGGTCACGCTCGACGGCGCCGACGCAAAAGCCGGCAAGGTCGTAATCGCCCGCCGCATACATGCCGGGCATCTCCGCGGTCTCGCCCCCGATCAGCGCGCAGCCGGCCTGGCGGCATCCGTCCGCGATCGAGGCGACGACGCGCTCGGCGACGCCCGCGTCGAGCGCCCCGCTCGCATAATAATCGAGGAAGAACAGCGGCTCGGCGCCCTGCACGATGAGGTCGTTGGCGCACATCGCGACAAGATCGATCCCGACGCCCTCGTGCCGGTCATGCTCGATCGCGAGTTTGAGCTTGGTGCCCACCCCGTCATTCGCCGCGACGAGCAGCGGATCGGCGAACCCGGCCGCCTTCAGGTCGAAGAAGCCGCCGAACCCGCCGAGATCGGCGTCGGCGCCGGGCCGGCGAGTCGCCCTGGCGAGCGGCGCGATCGCCTTCACCAGCGCGTTTCCGGCGGCGATCGAGACGCCGGCATCGGCGTAGCTATAGGGGCCCTGGCCCTCGGACGGTTCGCTCATATGGCAGCGCCTAGCTATAACGCGCTTGGATTTCCACGCCTGCTTCGCCAAAAGGACGCGCATCATGCGTCGGTTCCGCTTTTCCCGCCCGCTTTTCCTGGTGCCCGCAGTCGCCGCGCTCGGCATGGCGGGTGTCGTCACCGCGCAGATCGCGGGCGATCGCGGTGTCGCGCCGATCGACAGCTCGGGCAATTTCGAGGTCTCCGACGTCCATGTGGACGTCAGCGCCAAAACCGCGGAGGACGCGCGCCACGGCGGCTGGCGCCTCGCGCAGCGCAAGGCGTGGCAGATGCTCTCGCGCCGCATGACGGGCCATGCGAGCACGCTGTCCGATTCGACGCTCAACGGGCTCGTCTCAGGCATCATTGTCGAAAACGAGCAGATCGGGCCGAATCGCTATGTCGCCACGCTCGGCGTGCTCTTTGATCGCGGGCGCGCGGGGTCTTTGCTCGGGGTCGGCGGGCAGGTGCTCCGTTCGCCGCCGATGCTGGTGTTGCCCATTTTGTGGAGCGGCGGCACCGGCATCAGCCTGGAACAGCGCACGCAATGGCAGGAAGCGTGGGCGCGCTTCCGCACCGGCAGCAGCAGCATCGATTACGTCCGCCCGACCGGCACCGGATCGGACCCGCTGCTGCTCAATGTCGGCCAGGCGGGGCGGCGTGATCGCGGCTGGTGGCGGATGGTGCTCGATCAGTTCGGCGCGTCCGACGTGCTGATCCCGGTCGCACGGCTCTATCGCCAATATCCGGGCGGCCCGGTGATCGGCGTGTTCGAGGCGCGATTCGGGCCGGACAACCGCAGGATTGCCCGCTTCACGCTGCGCGTCGAGAGCGCCGACGGCGTGCCCGCGCTGATGGATGCGGGGGTCAAGCGGATCGATGAAGCCTATCAGCGTGCGCTGCGTGGCGGCATTCTCCGCGTCGATCCGAGCCTCGCCTATATCCCGCCGCCCGAGGAGCAAAAGCCCGAGGACGAGGGGCTCGACACCATCGTCGACCTCAGCGCACTGCCTGCCGCGGGCACGCAGTTCAGCGTCCAGTTCGACACGCCGACCGCGGCCTCGGTGACGGCGACCGAAGCGGCGCTGCGCAGCGTGCCGGGGGTCAATTCGGCGCTCACCACCAGCCTCGCGCTCGGCGGTGTCTCGGTGATGCGGGTTGTCTATACAGGTGATATCAATGCGCTGCGCGCCGCGCTGGAGGCTCGCGGATGGCAGGTTGCCGTCGGCGGCTCGACGCTGCGTATCCAGCGGCCGTCGGCGGCGCCGGCGAGCCAGGAGCCGGCGGGCGGATGAGCCAGATCGCGCTGCCCTTCGAGTGGCCGGCGGACCCGCGCGACGACGAATTCCTGGTCAGCAGTTCGAACGCGGCCGCCGTTCATACGCTCGAACATTGGGGCGCCTGGCCGGTGATGGCGGCGATCCTGGTCGGCCCGCGCAAATCGGGCCGCAGCCTGCTCGCGCGCATCTTCGCCGCCAAGAGCCACGGCAGCATCATCGACGAGGCTGACCGGCAGCCCGAGGCCGAGCTGTTCCACGCCTGGAACCGCGCCCAGGCCGAACGCAAGCCGCTGCTGATGGTCGCCGATCAGGCGCCGCCCGAATGGAAGGTACGGTTGCCCGACCTGCGTTCCCGCCTCGCGGCGAGCGCGGTTGCGCGGCTCGGCCCGCCCGACGACGTGCTGATGCGCTCGCTGTTCGAGCGTCAATTCATCAAGCGCGGGCTCGATGCGCGCCCCGATCTGATCAACTGGCTGTTGACGCGGATCGAGCGCAGTCACGTTGCCGTCATGCGCGCGGTCGATGTGCTTGATCAGCATGTCCTCGAACGTCGCAAGCGCTTGTCGATCTCGGTCGCGCGGGCCACATTGACCGAAGCCGGCCTGATCAGCGCCCGATCGGCCGCCGATACGGAGAAACGATGAGCCGCCCCGCGCATCTCGCCCGGTTCCACAATGATGACGATCTCTTCATCGAGGAAGCTGGGGGCGACCGCTTCTTTAACCGCGAGCTGTCATGGCTCGCGTTCAACCGGCGGGTGCTGGAAGAAGCGTGCAACGAGGCGCATCCGTTGCTCGAGCGGCTGCGGTTCCTGTCGATTTCGGGATCGAACCTCGACGAATTCTTCATGGTCCGCGTCGCCGGGCTGAAGGGGCAGCAGCTACAGGATGTCGAGCGCCGCTCCGCCGACGGGCGCACGCCGGGCCAGCAATTATCGGAAATCAGCGCCGCGGCCGCCCGGCTGATGACGGACATTCAGGCGGTGTGGCGCGACCTTCGGGCCGATCTGGCGGGCGAGGGGATCGAAGTCCTCGATATCGACCGGATCACCGACGAGCAGGCGCAATGGCTGGAGGCGCATTTCCGCGATCAGGTGTTCCCGATCGTGACGCCGCAGGCGCTCGATCCGGCGCATCCCTTCCCGTTCATCCCCAATCGCGGCTCGGGCGTGATGTTCGATCTCGTCCGCCGATCGGACGACGAGCCGGTGCGCGAACTGGTGATGCTGCCGAGCACCGCGCCGCGTTTCCTGCGCCTTCCCGGCGAGGCGGCGCGCTATGTGGCGATGGAGACGTTGCTCGCCCGCTTTTCGGAGCTTCTCTTCCCCGGCTATCGCGTCAAGGCGGCCGCCGCCTTCCGCGTGCTGCGCGACAGCGACATCGAGATCGAGGAGGAGGCGGAGGACCTCGTCCGCTATTTCGCCAACGCGATCAAGCGGCGGCGGCGGGGCAGGGTGATCCGGCTCGATCTCGAAGCGGGCATGTCGGAGGATTTGAAGGCGCTGCTGCGCGACGAACTGGGCGGCGCGGAGGCGATCATCGCCGAATCGGGCGATTTTCTCGGCATCAGCGATCTCGACATCCTGGTCGAGGAGGATCGCCCCGATCTCAAATTCCCGCCCTTCGCCCCGCGCTTTCCCGAGCGCATCCGCGAATATGGCGGCGATTGCTTCGCGGCGATCCGCGCCAAGGACATCGTCGTCCACCACCCCTATGAGACATTCGACGTCGTCATCGCCTTCCTGAAGCAGGCGGCCGCCGATCCCGACGTGGTGGCGATCAAGCAGACGCTCTATCGCGCGGGCAAGCAGCCCGCCGTCATCAACGCGCTGATCGCCGCGGCCGAGGCGGGCAAGTCGGTGACGGCGGTGGTCGAACTCAAGGCCCGCTTCGACGAAGAACAGAATCTGCTCTGGGCCTCGGCACTGGAGCGCGCGGGCGTGCAGGTCGTCTATGGCTTCATCGACTGGAAGACGCACGCCAAGATCTCGATGGTCGTGCGGCG
>CAZXFY010000027.1:0-50934 GCA_964639855.1 uncultured Stakelama sp.
GCGCCGCGACCTGCTCGATATGGGTCGACTTGCCGGTGCCGTGATAGCCCTGGATCATCACGCGGCGGTTGTGCGCGAAGCCAGCGCAGATCGCGAGCGTGGTATCGGGATCGAAGACATAGGCCGGATCGAGATCGGGCACGCGCTCGTCCGCCTCGCTGAAGGCGGGACATTCCATATCGCTGTCGATCCCAAACGCGTCGCGCACCTTGACCATCTTGTCAGGCGCGTCGAGCACGGTGGTCTCGCGGCTGTCGGGCTGGGTGTTGGGAATGTCTGTCATATTCTCGTCCTTCGTCGCGTCTCCCTAGGCGCTCGAAGGCCACGAAGTCGAGATGCGTTTTGCGCTGCAACGATGGTGCGCCGCTTTCGGTTTCAGTCGGCGATCTTCTCGGGCAGCGCGAACAGGCCGACGAAACGCGCCGCCGCATCGCGATCGCCTTCGAGGCGCAGAAGGCCCGCAGCCTCGCTTTGGGCAAAGGGCAGCTTGCCGTAGACGGTGGCGACGAATGTCGTCGTATCAGTGGCGAAGGTCACGTCGGCGGCATCGGTTTCGCCGCGGTGGATGTCCAGCACGCCGTCGGCCAACTCGCCGACGAAGGCATCGGTGGGGAAGCGGAAGGCGAGCGTCATGCGTTCGCCGCGCGCCTTTTCGGGGTCGATCATCGTCCTCAGCGACAGCATCGCCGAAGTCGGCGACAGGAACAGCGTCGGATCGTGGCGGCGCGATCGCGTCGCCCAGCGGCCCATCTCCTGGAAGATCGGCTCGGTCATCGCGCCCCAGGGGGTCAGCTCGTAGACCTGCACCGAGGTGTGCGAGGGCAGCTTGCGTTTGACGAGGATGCCCGCGCGCTCGAGCCCTTCGAGCCGCTGAGTCAGCACGTTGGCGCTGATCCCGGGCAGGTTCGCCTTGATCTCGCCGAAGCGCCGCGCGCCGAACATCAGCTCACGCATGATCAGCAGCGACCAGCGCTCGCCCAGGAATTCGAGCGCCAACGCGGTGCCGCAGGCATCGTCGTACCAGCGTTTTTCCGTGGTTTTTCTGCGCTGAGTCACTTTTTCTAACTTCATGGTTGCTTTTTATAACTCACACGCGCATCACCGTCAAACAGCGATTCGCCGACAGCGCGAAAGCCCGAGGAGAAGGACATGGCCGACATCGCCACCCTGCCGCCGCCCGAGCAACTCAAATCGGCGCGCGCCATGGCCGAGGCGCATCCGACGCGCTGGCCGGGCGAGAGTGCCGACTATCGCCGCGCGCGCACCGACCTGCTCGCCGAGGAGATCGAGTTGCGCCGCCAGATCCAGCGCGTCGCCGAGCATCGCCGCGCGCTGCCGCCGGGGCCGGAAGCCAAGGACTATCGGTTCCTCGACGCCGAGGGGCGCGAGCTCGGCCTCGCCGATCTGTTCGGCCGGCACGACACGCTGTTCACCTATTTCTGGATGTACGGCCCCGAGCGCGCGCGGCCCTGCCCGATGTGCACCTCGTTCGTCGGCTCGCTCGATCTGCCCGCGCCCGATATCGAGCAGCGGCTGGCGCTGGCGATCGTGGGCCGCTCGCCGGTCGCGCGACAGCTTGCCTTCGCCCGCGAGCGCGGCTGGACGCATCTCGATTTCTACCAGACCGTCGGCGACGACTTCGGACGCGACATCGGTGCGTTGACCGATGATGGCGAAGGCGCGGCCGTCCTCATGTGGCGGCGCGACAATGATGCGGTGCGGCTGTTCTGGGCCGCGGAAGGCGGGCCCGAAACCGCCGACCCCGGCTTCGATCCGCACCTCGCCCCCGATCCCACGCCGCTCTGGAACATCCTCGACATGACCCCCGAAGGCCGCGGCACCGACTGGTATCCGAGCCTCGATTACGGCGCCGACGCGCGCTGACCGTCTTCCCCCCAAGGAGAACGTCCGATGCCCAAGATGATCTTCGTCAACCTCCCCGTCGCCGACGTGGAAAGGTCCACCGCCTTCTACGAAGCGATCGGTTTCGAGAAGAACCCGCAATTCTCGAACGAGCAAGCGTCATGCATGGTGTGGTCGGACACGATCCACGTGATGCTGCTCGATCACGGCTTCTATTCGACCTTCACGACCAAGCGGATCGCCGACACGCACGCCGTGAGCGCCGCGCTGATCTGCCTGTCGCGCGACAGCCGTGCCGAGGTCGATGCGATCACCGAGGCGGCGATCGCCGCCGGCGGGCGCGAGGCGCGCGACAAGCAGGATATGGGCTTCATGTACAGCCGCGCCTTCGACGATCTCGACGGCCACACGTTCGAGGTGATGCATATGGACATGGCGGCCGCCACCGCTGCCATGCAGCCGGAGGCAGTGGCATGAGCGCGCCCGCCGTCACCGTGCTCGACTGGGTGCCCGACGCCGCCAAGGGGCTGGTGCGCGATCTGCGCGTGCGCTGGGCGCTGGAAGAGGTCGGCCAGCCCTATGACGTCGACCTGCTCCGCTTCGGCACGCAGAAGGAGCCCGCGCATCGCGCGCGCCAGCCGTTCGGCCAGGTGCCGGCCTATGAGGAAGACGGGCTCGTCCTGTTCGAATCGGGCGCGATCGTGCTTCACATCGCCGAGCGCCATCCCGGCCTGCTGCCCGACGAGCCCGACGCGCGGGCGCGCGCGATCCAATGGCTGTTCGCTGCGCTCAACTCGGTCGAGCTCGTCGTCTGGGAACATGCGACAGTGTCGATCTTCGAAGCCGACCAGCCCTGGGCCGAGGCGCGCAAGCCGGTGGTGGTGGAGCGGATCGACCAGCGGCTAGGCGAGCTCGCCGCCTGTCTCGGCGACAAGCAATGGCTCGACGGCGATTTCAGCGTCGGCGACCTGATGATGGTCACCGTGCTCCGCATCCTGCGCGGCACGGACCTCGTCCAGCGCCACCCCAATCTCGCCGATTATGTCGCCCGCGCGCAGGCGCGGCCCGCCTTCCAGCGCGCGCTCGACGCGCAACTGGCGGACTTCACCGGCGCGCCGCCGACGGGTTGGGCGGAGCCCAAAAGGGAGCCGGCGCAATGAGGCGCATTCTCCGCACATCCAGCAGCATTGCGCTTGCGTTCACCGGGTTCGCGATCACCATCGCCGTGATCGTGCTGAGCCGGGGCGCACCCTTCGCCTGATCCTTCGAGGAGAGGAAAGATGACCTACGTTCAAGGCTTCGTGATTCCCGCCCATCAAGACAATCGCCAAGCCTATCACGACATGGCCGCCAAGGCGGCGCCGATCTTCGCCGAATACGGTGCCGAACGAATCGTCGAGACCTGGGGCGACGACATTCCCGACGGCAAGCAGACCGATCTGAAGCGCGCCGTCCAGGCCAAACCCGACGAACAGATCGTCTATTCGTGGGTGCTCTGGCCCGACAAGGCGACGTGCGACACCGCCGCGGAAAAGATGATGGCCGACGAGCGGATGAAGCCCGACGGCACGCCAATCCCGTTCGACATGCAGCGGATGATCTATGCCGGCTTCGATACCGTCATGGATACCGGCGACGGCGCCAGCTTCGGCTATGTCGACGGCATGGTCGCACCGGTGCCGACCGCGGCGAAGGACGATTATCTCGCCCATGCCAGGATGGCGGCGGATCTCTTCAAACAGGCCGGTGCCACCCGCCTCGTCGAGAATTGGGGCGCCGCCGTGCCCGACGGCAAGGTCACCGACTTCAAGCGCGCGGTCGATGCCAAGGAGGACGAAACCGTCGTCTTCTCCTGGATCGAATGGCCCGACAAGCAGACCCGCGACGCCGGCATGGCTAGAATCATGGAAGACCCCACGATGCGCGACACGCCGATGCCCTTCGACGGCAAGCGCATGATCTTCGGCGGTTTCGTGCCAATCCTCGACACCGACGCCTGACAGGAGACGATTGATGACCAATCCCCACGGAACCCCGATCTGGTACGAATTGATGACCGCCGATCCGGACGCCTCCAAGGCGTTCTACGACGACGTGATCGGCTGGACGATCGACGCCGAACCCGCGATGCCCGGCATGGACTATCGCATGATCAACACCGCCGACGGCGGCATGGTCGGCGGTGTGATGCGGCTGACCGACGACATGATCAAGGGCGGCGCGCGGCCGACATGGCTGTTCTATATCGGTGTCGACGATGTCGATGCGACGGCCGAGAAAGTAACGGCCGAGGGGGGCGCCGTGCTGATGCCGCCCTGGACGATCGAGGGCATCGGCCGCATGGCAATGGTCCGCGATCCGCAGGGCAACCCCTTCTACGTCATGCGCGGCGCGAGCGACGAGAGCAGCACCGCCTTCAGTCGCGACGGCATGGGCAAGTGCAACTGGAACGAGCTGACGACGACCGATCAGGAAGGCGCACACGCCTTCTACGCGGCGGTGTTCGGCTGGACCTATCCCGACAAGATGCCGATGGGCGAGATGGGCGATTACGTCTTCGTCCAGGCCGCCGACCAGACGATCGGCGCGACGATGACCGCCTCGCAGCCCGGCCAGCCGACCGGATGGCAATTCTATTTCCGTACCCCCGATATCGATGTCGCCGCCGACAAGGTCGGCAAGGATGGCGGCACCGTCCATGCCGGTCCGATGGAGGTGCCCGGCGGCGACCGCATCATCGTCGCGGGCGACACCCATGGCGTGCGCTTCGGCGCGGTCGCTCCCGGCAAGTGAGGAGAGCAACGATGGCCAGGAACGCGATGACGACGTGCCTGTGGTTCGACAATAATGAGGCCCGCAAGGCCGCCGAATTCTATGCCGCGACCTTCCCCGACAGCCATGTCGGCACGGGCAATGCGTCGCCGAACGACAATCCGTCGACCAAGGCCGGGGAGGAGTTGACGGTAACGTTCACCCTGCTCGGCCAGGCGTTCGTCGGCTTGAACGGCGGCCCGCATTTCAAGCCCAACGAGGCGGTCAGCTTCATGGTGCTGACCGAGGATCAGGAGGAAACCGATCGCTATTGGAATGCGATCGTCGGCAATGGCGGCCAGGAAAGCATGTGCGGCTGGTGCAAGGATCGCTGGGGCTTTTCGTGGCAGATCACGCCGCGCGCGCTGCTGGAGGCGACCACCGATTCCGATCGGGCCGCCGCCAAGCGCGCGATGGACGCGATGATGACGATGAAGAAGATCGACATCGCCGCGATCGAAGCCGCGCGCGCCGGATGATGCTCGCGCTCTACGGTCATCCCTTCTCGTCCTACACCTGGAAGGCGCTGATCCCGCTCCACGCGAACGGGACGGCGTTCGCCTTCCGGGAGGTCGGCCCGGATCATCCCGACCACGCGGCATTCGTCGCGGCGGCGCATCCGGCGGGCAAGTTCCCCGTGCTCGACGACGAGGGGACGGTCGTGATCGAGGCGACCGCGATCATCGAATATCTCGCGGTTCGACACCCCGGCGCTGCTCCGCTGATCCCCGGCGATCCGGCCGAAGCCGTCACCACGCGCATGCTCGACCGGGTGTTCGACAATTATGTGATGGCGAGCATGCAGCGCGTCGTGAACGCCTATCTCGCGAACCGCGACGATCCCGACCCGGCCGAGGTCGCGGCGGGCAAGCACGGGTTGCTGCGCGTCTATCGATGGCTCGAAGCCTGGCTCGGCGAGAATGCGCTGCCTCCACACGTTTCGCTCGTCACCTGCGCCGCCGCGCCCTCGCTCTTCTATGCCGACTGGGTCGAGCGCATCCCCGAGGACTGCCCACGCCTCGCCAACCTGCGCGCCGAGCTGCTCGCGCTTCCCCCGGTCGCGCGCTGCGTCGACGACGCGCGGCCTTACCGCCCCTGGTTCCCGCCCGGCGCCCCCGACCGGGACTGACAAGAAGGATATCGCCATGACCGACACCAAGGAACTGAGCGTCACCCGCTATATCGACGCCCCGCCCGAGACGGTGTGGGACGTGATGGTCAACCGCCAGGAGGAATGGTGGTGCCCCAAGCCGTGGCGCGCCGAATTCGACGTCAACGAACGTCGGCCCGGCGGCCGCAACGAGGTCAGGATGCATGGCCCCGAAGGTGAGGTGCACGCCCACAACGGCATGTACCTGGCCTTCGACGACGGACGGCGGTTCGTCTCGACCGATGCCGTCCAGGGCGATTTCCAACCGGCCGATCCGTTCATGATCGGCATCTGGGAGATCGCGCCCGAAGGCAGCGGCACGCGCTACACCGCGACCGCGCGCCACTGGACCGACGACGCGAAACAGCGGCACGAGGAGATGGGCTTCGCCGAAGGCTGGGGCGTGTGCACCGACCAGCTCCAGGCGCTGTCCGAGGAGGCAGCGAAGGGATCGGGATCATGACCGGCGACTTCCTGCCGCTCGCTTTTCCGAACGAATCGGCCGAGTATCGCGCGGCGCGCGCCGAGCTGCTCGACGCCGAGATCGCGTTGCGTCACCAGATCGAGCAGGTCGCGGCGTTGCGCCGCGCGCTGCCGCCGGGCGGCGCCCCGCCGGAGGATTATGTGTTCGAGCGCACCGGCGCGCACGGCCGACCGGAGAAAGGCAGGCTTTCGGAGCTGTTCGAGGGCCATCCCTCGATCATCCTCTACAGCTTCATGTATGGCCCCGAGCGCGACGTGCCGTGCAACGGCTGCACGCACATGCTCGACGCGCTCGACGGCGCCGCGCGCCATGCCAACAGGCGCGTGCCGCTCTACGTGGTCGCGCGCTCGCCACTCGCGCGGCTGGAGGCGTGGGGGCGGGAACGCGGCTGGCGCTTCCTCCGCTTCCTCTCGGCCGAGGGCAACAGCTTCACCAACGACTATTTCGCCAACACCGCCGGCGTCAGCGCGGCGAAGCGCGTCGATCAGGGCTACGCGCCCGGCGAGGACTGGGACCAGCCGATGTTCACCGTCTTCACGAAAGACGGCGACCGCGTCCGCCACTTCTGGAGCACCGAGCTGGTCTACGTCCCCGAGGAACCCGGCCAGAACCACCGCGCCGTCGACATGGTCGATCCGCTCTGGAACCTGCTCGACATGATCCCCGAAGGCCGCGGCACGAATTGGTTTCCCAGGGTCTGGTACGATTAACGGCTGTCGCTTTGCCCGTTGCCGAAGTTGTACGCGCCCCGTAATCTCACTTAAACGGGTAGGACCGAAGGACGAAACATGAACTTGGCCGGCACCTTCTGGCTATTGGCTCACAAACGCTATCAGACCCGCAAGCCTATACGCGGCTGGGAAACTGCCGCGTTCATTTGGTCGGGTCTAGCGGCGGTTATATATGGTGGCGCGCTGCTGATCGACTTCTCCGGAAACATGCGATTCATTCCACCCGGCTTGATCGCAGTCGGGTTGCCGTTAGTCCTTGGAGTTCTGCACCGGAAAATCCGACTAGAGCAATCGAAGGGACCAGACGCCCTCTATCGCAAACGGCTTGCAGCAGGCCGCTGACGAGCCGCATTAACCCTTACGCAAAGGCCGGCGCTTTCCGCAGGCGCTGATACGCCTCGATCACCTCCTGCAACGCGCGCTCGTGCGTGCGGTCGCCGCCGTTGCGGTCGGGGTGGTAGCGGCGGAGCAATTCGGCGTAGCGGGCGCGAAGCGCGTGACGATCGGCATCCACCGCCAACCCCATCACGCGCATCGCCTTGCGGTCGCCCTCCGACAAGGGCCGCCCATCCTGCCGCTCGCGCGCCACGCGCTCCCGAAAGCGCGCGCCGATCGCGTCGAGCGGATCGGCGAAATCCGCCCAGCGCGGCGGGCGGTCGGCACCGTTGGCGGCGAAGGCGCGCGTCTCGCGCTCCCACCCGGCATAGGGGCGCTGCGCGGCGTTGATCTCCTCGGCGCTCATGCCTTCGAAGAAATTGTAGCGCGCGTTGAACTCGCGGACGTGATCGAGGCAGAACCAGCGATAGCGCCGCGGCTGATCCGCCGCCCCCATGTCGAGCCCCGGCGCGCGAAACTCGCCCGCCTCGGCGCAGCCCGGCGCCTCGCACACGCGGCCGCTCTCCTCCACACGGCCGTGGAACCGCGTGTTCGGCCTGTCCTTCCTTGGTTTACGCAACGCGTTCCCCGCTTCGGGTAAAACCGCCTATATAGGGGTGATGACATCCGCTTCCACCGGCCCCGTCGCCGCCGACATCGCCGCCCGTCTCACCGCCGCGCTCGCCCCGACGCACCTCGAGGTGATCAATGACAGCGCACACCATCGCGGCCATGCGGGCGACGACGGCACGGGCGAATCGCACTTCACCGTCGTGATCGAATCCTCCGCCTTCGCCGGCACCTCGCGCGTCGAGCGGCAGCGGATGGTGAACAAGGCCTTGGGCGATTTGTTGTCGGAGCGTATCCATGCGCTCAGCATCCGGGCGCGGGCACCGGGAGACGGCTGAATGATCTACAAGCTCTGGTACTGGCCCTCGATCCAGGGCCGCGGCGAGTTCGTCCGCCTCGCGCTGGAGGCCGGCGGCATCGCCTATCGCGATTGCGCGCGCGACCAGGGCGCCGAGGCGATGGTCGAACGGATGCACCGGATCTACAGCCGACAACCCTTCGCGCCGCCGTTCCTGGAGCTGGACGGTTTCGCGATCGCGCAGACCGCCAATATCCTGATGTATCTGGGCGAGCGCCACGATCTCGCGCCCTCGGCGATGGCCGACCGGCTATGGCTCAACCAGCTCCAGCTCACCATCGCGGACATGGTAGCCGAAGCGCATAACGTTCACCATCCCGTCGCGGCCGGCGCCTATTATCACGAGCAGAAAGACGAAGCAGCCCGCGCCGCCATTGCGTTCCGCGAGCAGCGCATGCCCAAATTCCTCGCTCATTTCGAGGCCGCGACCGGTGCCAACAAGGGCAGATGGATCGTCGGCGGCCGCTGGACGCACGCCGATACCTCGCTGTTCCAGCTCATCGAGGGGCTGCGCTACATGTTCCCTGCCTGCATGCGGCAGATCGAGCCCGACCTGCCCGGCCTGATCGGGATCCATGACGCCGTCGCCGAGCTGCCGGGCGTACGCGCCTATCTTGCGAGCGAGCGCCGCATCCCCTTCAACGAGGACGGCATCTTTCGCCACTATCCCGAACTCGACCTCGCCTGCCGCACGGAGCAACCCGCATGACCAACGACGACCTCGTTCTCCAGACGATCACCCCCGTCACGCACGATCTGGGCGGTTTCAAGGTCCACCGTACCCTGCCCAACAAGGAGCGGACGATGGTGGGGCCGTTCCTGTTCTTCGACCAGATGGGGCCGGCGCACCTTTCGATCGGCGAGGGCATCGACGTGCGGCCGCACCCGCACATCAATCTCGCCACCGTCACCTATCTGTTCGCGGGCGCGATCGATCATCGCGACAGCCTGGGCACCTTGGCGACGATCGAGCCGGGCGCGGTCAACCTGATGACCGCGGGCAGTGGCATCGTCCATTCCGAACGCTCTCCCAGTGCCGAGCGCGCGATCGGGCCCGAGCTGTCGGGCATCCAGACCTGGATCGCGCTCCCCGACGGGCAGGAAGAAATAGCCCCCGCCTTCGAGCATGTCGCGAAAACCGACCTGCCCGTGATCGAAGATACTTGCGTCAAGGCGCGCGTGGTGATGGGCAGCTTGTGGGGCCGCAGCGCGCCGACCACCACCTATGCCGGCACGATCTATGCCGACATCGCGCTCGGCGGCGGCGGCTCGATCCCGATCGACGCCGAGGCGGACGAGCGCGCGGTTTATGTGGCCGAGGGCGAGGCATCGCTCGACGGATTGAAGCTCGATCCGATGACCCTCTACATCCTCCGCCCCGGCATCGCGGCGACGCTCCGCTCGG
This sequence comes from uncultured Stakelama sp., assembly GCA_964639855.1. Classification (GTDB taxonomy): domain Bacteria; phylum Pseudomonadota; class Alphaproteobacteria; order Sphingomonadales; family Sphingomonadaceae; genus Sphingomonas. The sequence goes on from CAZXFY010000027.1 coordinate 9,748, forward strand.
ACAGCGGCGCGCGCGTGATGCTGTGCGGCGGCGAGGCGTTCACCACGCCACGCCATGTCTGGTGGAACTTCGTGTCCTCGTCCCGCGAGCGGATCAACGAGGCCAAGCGCGCGTGGAAGGCGGGCGAGTTCGCGAAAGTGCCCGGCGACGACAAGGAATGGATCCCCATCCCCGAAGTGCCCATGACGGTGAGCTATCCGTAACAGCCTGTTCCCGTCCCAGCGCCGGAACCTCGACATATGGCAAAGCTACGAAATGGTTCTCTTGCGTCGGCTGACGAGGCAGACCCTTCCGCACCGATCGGAGCGCGGCCTCTTCGGCACGCCAGCCCTCGATATGGGCGTAATCGAGCACCGTTCCGATCCGCTGGAGGATGCGCCGCGCCGTCTCCGGAATCGTCAGCCAAATGGGGGCCAGTGCATCGCGCACCATGACGCTCGTTACCTGATCGACCGGCGCGGAACCGATGGCGCGAACGATATGCGTGTCAAGCGATATAAGCCAGGATTCACTTTGCCGCTTCCGCGAACGTGGGCACAGACCGAGCGGGTGCATCGGATCGCCGGTCGATATTCTCGCCGCACGCCACGCGCGTTCGCAAATTGGCGGTCACGCGCCTGCGCCAAGCTCAATTGATATCCCGCCCTTGATACCAGCCGTTACGCCATCGCCTCACGCGGCAGCACCGCCAGCACCCGGGCGATGAAGGCGTGGAATTCGACCATATATTTCCGCAGGAATTTCTCGGTCGATTCGACGGTGACTTCCCCCTCATCGGTAACCAGCCCCGGCGTGAACTGGATATACGCCTCCGGCGCATTCATCTGCGGCGAATTGCAGAAGCCGAGCACGCTACGCAGGTTTTGCTGCGCGACGGCAGTGCCGATCGCGCCGGGCGAGGTGCCGATCACTGCCGACGGCTTATGCGTGAACGCATTCGTTCCATAGGGGCGGCTCGCCCAATCGATCGCGTTCTTGAGCCCGCCGGGAATCGAGCGATTATATTCGGGCGTGACGAACAGGATCGCGTCGGATGCCTTGATCGCGTCCTTGAAAGCCCGCGCGACGGGAGGATAATCCGCATCGTAATCATAGCTGTAGAGCGGCAGATCCCGGAACGATATCTCCGAAAATTCGAGCTGTTCTGGCGCGAGGCGAATCAGCGCCTTCGAAAGCTTGCGATTGATCGAGCCGGTCGCAAGGCTACCGATCAGATATCCGACCTTATACGTGGTCATGGTCTCTCTCCTGTCCCGCGGCTGGTTCACTGCTTTCCATCGGCCGGCAAGGCGTAGGCGATCACCTCATCGCCGATCGGCGTCTCCATGAAATGGTGTCCGCCCGCCATGATGACGACATATTGGCGGCCGTTCGCCTCATAGGTCATCGGCGTCGCCTGGCCGCCCGCGGGCAGCACGTCGCTCCAGACCGTCTTGCCGGTGCGAAGATCGATCGCGCGGAACAGATCGTCGGTCGCGGCGGCGATGAAGATCAACCCGCCCGCCGTCACCACCGCGCCGCCATTATTGGGCGTCCCGATCGTGAACGGCAGCATCGAGGGGATGCCGAACGGCCCATTCGTGCGCGCTGTGCCGAGCGGACGATCCCAGATCGTCTTGCCCGTGCGCATATCGATCGCGCGGATGCCGCCATAAGGCGGCTGCTTGCAGAGCAGGCCGGTGAACGGCAGGCGCCAACCGGCATTGACGTCAATGGCATAGGGCGTGCCCGCCTGCGGATCCCCGGCGCCTTCGGAGCCGCCGATCGCGCCCCGCGCCTGTTCGCGCGGCGCCCAGCCCTTCTCGTTCGCCACCGCGCGCGGCACCAGACGCAGATAATTGGGCATGTCGTTATAGTTGGCGACGATGATGCGTCGGCGCGGATCGACGGCGATGCCGCCCCAATCGGTGCCGCCGTTATAGCCGGGATATTCGATCGTGTGGGTCGTGGTCTCGGGCGGCGTGTAGAAGCCCTTGTAGGTCGCGCGGCGGAACTGGATGCGACAGATCATCTGATCGATCGGCGACATGCCCCACATGTCGCGTTCCACCAGATCGGGTTTGCGGAGCGTGTGCCACAGCGACACGCGCTGGGTCGGCGCGCGCTCCTGCGGCTCGACCCCACCGCCCGGCGCCTTGATGAGGCCGACGGGGGTGAGCGGCTTGCCCGTGCGGCGATCGAGCACATAGATGTCGCCCTGCTTGCTCGGCAGGATCAATGCGGGGACGACGCCGCCGTCGGTCGGCCAGTCGACCAGCGTCGCCTGGGCGCCGAAATCGTAATCCCAGACGTCCTTCTTCACTGCCTGGAACGACCAGACCGGCTTGCCCGTGGTCACGTCGATCGCGACCAGCGAGGTGGCGAAGCGGTTTTCCTGCGGCCGGCGCAGCGTGCTCCAGTAATCGACCGCCGCATTGCCCATCGGCAGATAGACGAGCCCGAGCTGTTCGTCGCCCGACGCGGTCGTCCACATATTGGGCGTGCCGCGCGCATAGGTTTCGCCCGGAGGCGGCGCGCCGTTCCAATCCGGGTGCATCATGTCCCAGGCCCAGCGAAGCTCGCCCGTGACGGCGTCGTAGCCCTGGATCACGCCCGAGGGCGCCCAGCGCTTCTGCCCGTCCAGCACCTGATGGCCGGTAACGACGACACCGCGCACAATGGTAGGCGGCGACGTGATCGAGACCATGCCAGGATAGACGTCGCCCATCCCCACCGTGATATCGACCTGCCCATTCTCCCCGAAATCCGCGCAAGGCCGCCCGGTGCGCGCGTCGACCGCGATCAGCCGCGCATCGAGTGTCCCTTCGATGATTCGCGTCGCGCAGGCGCTGTCGGCGGCGGCGGCGGGGACGGCGTAATAGCTCACGCCGCGGCAGGCGGCGGTATAGGGGATGTATTTGTCCTCGACCTCTGGATCGAACCGCCAGCGCTCCTTGCCTGTGGCGGGATCGAGCGAGATCAGAATGTTCTTCGCCGAGCAGAGATAAAGGCTGTCGCCGATCTTGAGCGGAGTCGTCTCCGCGCCGTACATGTCGGCGGCCTGTTCGGTCGCGGGCATATCGCCCGTATGCGCGACCCAGGCGCGCTCGAGGTGGCCCACGTTCGCCGGCGTGATCTGGGCGAGCGGCGAATAGCGGCGCGCGCTGTATGTGCCGCCATAAGCGGGCCAGTCGGCGCCGACCTTCATCAGCGCCGGCTTCGCCATGGGCGGGCCCGCCGGCGGCAGCGCGGCGATGGCCGGTTCGTTGACCCGGCCCAACACGACGCCGGTGACGGCGGCGATTACGACGACGGCAATCCCTGCCCCCAGTGCCGGCCGCCACCCGATCCGCCGGCTGACCACCGGCATGACCGCAAGCACCGCCAGCAACAGCACGATCGGCGCAATCACGCGAGGGACGAGCGCCCAACCATTGGTGCCGACCTCCCAGAACGCCCAGATCACCGTGCAGATGAAAACGGCGATGTAGAGCCACCCGCCGAGCGGATTGCCCCTCATCAGCATCCATCCCGCGACCATCATCGCAATGCCGGTAATGACGTAATAGGCCGACCCGCCCAGCGTCACGAGCCACGCGCCCCCGGCCGCGAGGACAAGCCCAATCAGCAGCATGATGATTCCGACGAGGATGGGCGCCCAACCGGTCCGGCGGCGCGGCTGTATGGCTTCGGGCATGTCTCTCTCCCGGATGTTCGGCAGCATGCCACGGCACGGCGCTGCCGGATTGCACGCCTTTTCCAAATCGTGGCGCGACCATTCGTTCCGGCACCGACCCGAAATCTTCGATTCGCCGACGCGATCGGCCGGCGACACCCTTCCCCTGCCGGGCAAGGCGAGACGGTATCATTCGGCACGCGCGCGCCCTACATCGCCGGCATGGCCGATCCGATTCCCGCCGCGACCCTCGTGGTGTTCCGCGACCGCACGAGCGGTCCGCCCGACCTGCTGATGGTCGAGCGTGCGCGGGCAATGGCATTCGCGGCAGGGGCGCTGGTCTTTCCGGGCGGGCGTGTCGATCCGGGCGACCGCGCGCTCGCGCTCGAACTCGGTGCCGAGACGGAGGACGCCGCCGCGCGCATCGCGGCGATCCGCGAGACGATCGAGGAAGCAGGCATTCCCGTGGGGCTTACGCCGCTTCCCGACAATGCCGCGCTCGACCGTCTACGCGCCGGGCTGCACAAGTTGGAGCCGTTCGCCGGCTTGCTCGCGAAGGAAGGACTGACGCTCGCTCCGGACGTCCTGGTGCCCTTCGCGCGCTGGTGCCCGCGCCAGCTCCATGCGCGCATCTTCGACACGCGCTTCTATCTGGCCCGCTTGCCCGAAGGCGCGCCGGACCCGATAGTCGATGCCACCGAGAATGTCCGCGCCTTCTGGCAAAGCGCAGCCGAGGTGCTGGACGATGTGGCGACAGGCCGCGCGCATGCGATCTTCCCCACCCGCCGCAATCTGGAGCGGCTGGCGCGCTTCGGCAGCTTCGCCGACGCCGTGGCGGACGCGCGGGCGCATCCGGTGCGCACCGTCATGCCCTGGACCGAGATGCGCGATGACGGCGAGCATCTGTGCATCCCCGACGATCTCGGCTATCCGATCACTGCCGAGCCGCTCACCAGCGCGATGCGTTACTGATGCGAATGCTGCGGCGCCTCGTCACGGCGCTGCTCGCGTTCGTCGTGCTCGCAGGGCTGGGGCTGCTCGCCTTCGCGATGCTGCGCGATCATCCCGAGGACCTGCCCTGGACGTCGCTCGATCTCGGCCAGCCGATCGGCCTCTTCACCAGCCGCAAGCTCGCCGGGTTGACCGACGAGCCGGCCAAATGCCGCGCGCTGCTCGACCGCGCCGGCATCCACTATACCGCCCTGCTCCCGGTCAGCGCGGAGAACGGCCGTTGCGGCTATACCGACGGGGTGCGCTTCACACCGGGCGGTTCGCGGCGGATCGCCTTCGCGCCCGGCGATGTCGGCATCTCCTGCCCCGTCGCGGCGGCGCTCGCAATGTGGGAGTGGAACGTGCTCCAACCCGCCGCACGCCGCCACTTCGGTGCGAAGGTCGTGCGGATCGACCATTTCGGAAGCTATAGCTGTCGCCGCCTCTATGGTCGCGACGAGGGCACATGGAGCGAACATGCCACCGCCGACGCGATCGATATCGCCGGCTTCCGCCTGTCGGACGGCACACGCATTACCATCGCGCGCGACTGGAACGGCGAGGACGAGAAGGCCGCCTTTCTCCATGAGGTCCGCGACGGCGCATGCGATCTGTTCGCGACTGTCCTGTCACCCGATTATAACGCGGCACATCACGATCACCTGCACCTGGACGAAGCGGATCGCGGCACGCTGGGCTGGCGCGCGTGCCGCTGAAGCCTCAATTCGGCAGCGCGGGCGTCTCCACTTTTTCGACCCAATGCGGGAAGAAGGCGGGCGCGCGCGTGGACCAGCCCGATGCAGTCGCCGCCGCCTCGCTGATCGATTGCAGCAAGGTCCGGCGCAAATCGGGGTGAAGATGCGGCAGCGCCGCCGCCGCGCAGAAGGCGCCCGGCAGCCACGGCCGCGCGTCCGCGCCCAGCAGCCGCTCGTAGAGGAAACGGTAGGACGAGAAGCTCGTCAGCCGGCCCTGCCCCAGATCGAATGCGCTGACGGTGATCAGCGGCGCCATAAACGGCTCGACCGCGTCAAGGCCGCTGTCGTCGGGGATCATCAGCCGAAGCTCGGGAAGACGCTCGTAGAGGCGCGCCTGGGCACGGATGCTCGCCGCCTCGACCATGTCGCGCGACCAGCGCGCGAGCGCATCTTCGCGATCGAGCCCGATGTCGAGGGAGCGCCGCACGTAGCGTTGCGTACCCGCGGCGAACCCCGCGAATTCCTTCATCTCGGCCAGCGCCATCGCGCCTCTGGCCTGCTTCATCCGTGATCCCATAACGATACCCCGCCCGATCAATTCGACCGGCCGAGTATGCGCGTTTGTGGTTAACACGGCCCTTAACGCACCGTCGGCCAGCGTTCAGGAAGGAATCACAAATCCTGCTGCGTTGCAACATTGATTGCGACGAAATGTTGATCCAGATCAGAAATTTCTCGAAGCCCGGCATCGGCGCAACAAAGCGCCGGCCGTCAAGCACCGGGATGCCGCAGCGCGTCGACCCGCTATCTGCCGTCGCGCCGCTTGCGCTCCGCTTCCTCGTCATAACCCGACGAGGGCGGCGGTTCGTGGCTGTGGACCGGCTGCGTCGAGGCAGGCGGATCGGAGGCGTCCATCGATTCGTCGAGCGCGGTGTCGAGCCGGGCATCCTTGCTCTCCGGATTGCGCTCGAGCCGGCGGTTGATCGACTCGTCCTGTCCGGCATCGCGCTCGCGAGCGCCGCGATCGGTCTTCGCCGCGTCCGGATCGGCGTTGGGCGGGACGCGCTTGGTCTCGTCGGTCATCATGCTCTCCTGGCTCTCGTACCAAAACGAGCGACAGACGTGGGCGTTCCTGCGGGCCTTCAAAGAAGAAGGGGCCCGGCAGCCGCGCCGCCGAGCCCCTTTCCGATGCCGTTCGAACAGCCGATCAGTTGCGGCTGCCGCCCGTCAGGCGGAGGATGAACAGGAACATGTTGATGAAGTCGAGATAGAGGCTGAGCGCCGCCATCAGCACCACGCGGCCCTGCATGTCGGTGCCCGCGACATGGGCATACATGCTCTTGGTCCGCTGCGTGTCATAGGCGGTGAGCCCCGCGAAGAGCAGCACGCCGATGACGCTCACGATCAGCGACAGCGCGCTCGACTGGACGAACAGGTTGATCAGCATCGCGACCACCAGCCCGATCACGCCCATGATGAGGAAGGTCCCCATCGCCGACAGGTCCTTCTTGGTCGTGTAGCCATAGAGGCTGAGGCCGGCGAAGGCAGCGGCGGTCGCGAAGAAGGCCTGCGCGATCGAGGTCGTCGTGTAGGTGAAGAAGATCGTCGAGAGCGACAGCCCCATCACCACCGCGAAGCCCCAGAACAGCGCCTGAAGCGTGCTCGTCTTCATCCGCGCCTGGCCGAAGCTCATCGCGAAGACGAAGCCCAGCGGCGCGAGCATGATGACCCAGGCGAGCGGGCCGCCATTGAGCAGCACATGCGCCGCGGGCGAATCCATGCCGCCGCGCGCGAACAGCAACGCGACGATGCCCGTCAGCAGCACGCCCGAGGTCATGTAGTTGTAGACCGACAGCATGTACGAGCGCAGCCCCGCATCATATGCCTCGGTCTGGGTACCGGCGGCCGTCCGGAAGGGCGCGGCGCTCTGCCGGGGGTCGGACCAGTTAGCCATGATCGAATAACTCCTTTGCCCGGCATTATGGCCGGATGCTTCCGAATATCGTCGGTCTACCGCGGCTTTTCAAGCGAAACCGGTTGTATCGCGCCAACTCCTTCCTATCGATGAATCCGCCATGCACCGCCTGTTCGTCGCCTTGCGTCCGCCGCCCGCGATTCGCGCCCGCCTCCGCACCGTCATGCATGGCATCCGCGCCGCCCGCTGGCAGGACGACGAGCAGCTTCACGTCACGCTGCGATTCGTCGGCGAGATCGATCGGCCGCTGGCGGAAGACGTGGCTGCGGCGCTCGGCGCCGTTCATGCCGAACCGATCACCGCCGCGATCACGGGGGTCGGCCGATTCGACAAACGCGGCCGCACCGACACGATCTGGGCCGGGCTCGCGCCCGCCGAGCCGCTCGCGGCGCTTCACGCCAAGGTCGATCGCGTGCTCGTTCGCCTCGGGTTCGAGCCCGAACGGCGCGCCTATCTGCCGCATGTGACGCTCGCCCGCACGCCGCGCGCGGGCGTGAGCGAGCATGAAGTCGAGCGCTTTCTCGCCGATCATGCGAACCTCGCCACGGAACCGTTCGCCTTCACGCATATGACGCTGTTCGAAAGCAGGCTCGGCCGCGAGGGCGCGCGCTACACCCCGGTGGAACGTTGGCCGCTCGGCCGAGCAGGGGATTCAGACCGCCGATTCACACGACCTTGAGCCGATAATCCTTGAATTGTTCGCGCAACGCCGTCTTGAGGAGTTTGCCGGTGGCGGTGTGCGGTAGTTCATTGAGGAAAACGACCTCGTCCGGCAGCCACCATTTGGCGACGTGCGCCGCGAGATGGCCGAGGATCTTTTCCGGCGTGACGTCGCTTCCCGGAGTCTTCACCACGACGAGCAGCGGCCGTTCGTCCCATTTGGGATGATACACGCCGATCGCGGCGGCTTCGGCGACGCCGGGGCAACCGACCGCGGCATTTTCGAGCTCGACCGAGCTGATCCACTCGCCGCCCGACTTGATCACGTCCTTGGCGCGGTCGGTGATCTGCATCGTGCCGTCGGGATGGAGCACCGCGACGTCACCGGTATCGAACCAGCCGGCCTCGTCGATGCAATCGCCGCCGTCATCCTGGAAATAGCGTTTGATGATCCACGGCCCGCGCACCTGGAGGCGCCCGGAGCTTTCGCCGTCGCGCGGCAGAACGCGCCCCCCGTCATCGACGACACGCAGCTCGACGCCGAAGGGCACCCGGCCCTGCTTGGAGACCTGATCGAGCTGCTGCTCGAACGTCAGATCGTCCCAATCATGGCTGCGCGCGCCCATGGTGCCGATCGGGGAGGTCTCGGTCATTCCCCAGGCGTGATTGACACGGATGCCCATCTTCATCAGCCGCTCGATCATCGCACGCGGCGCCGCCGAGCCGCCGATCGTCACCAGCTTCAGGTGCTCCGGCTTCTTTCCGGTCGCATCGATATGCTGGAACATGCCGAACCAGACGGTCGGGACGCCGGCCGAATGGGTCACCTTCTCGTCGTTCATCAGATCGCACAATGCCTGCGGTTCGTTGACCGCGGAGAAGACGAATTTCACCCCCGCGGCGGCGCCCGCGAACGGCAGGCCCCAGCCCGCCGCGTGGAACATCGGCACCACCGGCAGGACCACGGATCGCGTATCCAGATCGAACACGGCGGGCTGAATCTCCGCGAGCGCATGGATCACCGACGAGCGGTGCGTGTAGAGCACGCCCTTGGGATTGCCTGTCGTGCCGCTGGTATAGCAAAGCATGCACGATTCGCGTTCGCCGCCCTCGATCCAGGCATAGTCGCCATCCTCGGCATCGACGAGCGTGCGGAAGTCGCCCGATCCGTCGCCGCCCGGATCCATGCAGACATAATGCTCGATCGTCTTCCATTGCGGCTTGAGACGATCGACCATCGCCTGAAACGCGCGATCATAGAGCAGCACGCGATCCTCGGCATGGTTGGCGATATAGGCGAGCTGATCGTCGAACAGCCGCGGGTTGATCGTGTGGATGATCCCGCCCATCCCGATCACGCCATACCAGGCGGCGAGATGGTGGCCGTGATTCATCGCCATGGTCGCGATGCGGTCTCCGGGCTTGCAGCCCAGTCTTTCAAGTGCTTGTGCGAGCTTCCTTGCGTCCGATGCGATCCCTGCCCAGTCCGTGCGGGTCTCGCTGCCGTCCGCCCAGCGCGTGACGATCTCCCGCGGGCCGTGCTCGCGCGCGGCATGGTCGAGAAGCCGCGGTATCCGCAGCTCGAAATCCTGCATCTCGCCGATCATATGCCCCTCCCGCCTCTCCGACGGGTGAGAGGCTACCCCGCTAGCGCCAATCTCGCTTCGGAGGTCTTGAACGCCAGCTCCTCGACACCGTGCAATGCTTCGAGGCGTGCCGCAAGCTCGACATCGAGCAGGAAGTCGCGGCCAAGCAGCACCGTCGCCGCGCCGCCGTCGGGCAATGCCGTGCGGATGCGGATCTCACCACGGCCGCCCCGCGCGCCGGCGACCAGTTCGGCGATCCGGCTCACCGATGTCGCGTCCTCGACCGCGCATTCGATCACCATGCGCGCGCTCGTCGCGAGGCTTTCGAACGGCTGGAGGCGCTTGACGGTGACGCGGGGCGTCTCCTCGCCCGGCCGTCGGTCGAGTTCGACGGTGAGCAAGCCGCACCCGCCCGATTTGGCGGCCGCCTCCAGATCGGCGGCGACCGAATCGTCGAAGCAGGTGGCGACGAACTGCCCGCTCGCATCGGACAAGGTCGCCATCATGTAGCGCCGCCCGCGCGCCGAGGTGCGCCAGCGCGCATCCTCGACGAGCGCCGCCATCGTCGCGCCGGTACGCTGGCCCTCTGCGATCGGCAGCTCGCCCAACGTTGCGAAGCTGCGCGCGCCGTGCATCCTGGCCAGCAGGCGGTGGCGGTCGACAGGGTGCGCGGAGAAATAGAAGCCGAACGCTTGCCTTTCCTGCTCCATCCGCTCGGCGAGGCTCCAGTGCGCGGTGGCGAGCGGCCTTACCGCGGCCTCGCTCGAATCGCTTTCGCCGAACAGGCCGCCCTGGCCGCTCGTGCGCTGGTCGTGCAGCCGCGCGGCGGTGGCGAGGATCGTCTCGGCGACCGCGGCGATGCCGGGCCGGTTCGGGTCGATCGAATCGAACGCACCGCCCGCCGCCAGCGTTTCGAGCTGGCGTTTGTTGAGGAGCCGCGGATCGACGCGGCGCGCGAGATCGCCAAGCGAGGCGAACGGGCCATTGGCGCGGCGCTCGGCGACGAGCTCTTCCATCGCTCGCTCGCCCACGCCCTTGAGCGCCGCGAGGGCATAGCGGACGGCGTAGTGCTCCTGCGAAAGCAGGAGCCCAGAGTCGCTTGCGCTGCGCTCGTTACCCTGGACTCCTGCTTTCGCAGGAGTGCTGCTCTCTTCGACAAGCTCCACCGAGAAATCGGCCTCGCTGGCATTCACGTCGGGCGCCAGGCACGTCACGCCGAGCCGCCGCATATCGTCCACGAACACGCTGAGCTTGTCGGTCAACGCCATGTCGAAGCTCATCGACGCGGCGTAGAATTCGGGTGCGTGGTGCGCCTTGAGCCACGCCGTCTGATAGGCGAGCAGCGCATAGGCGGCCGCGTGGCTCTTGTTGAAGCCGTAGCCGGCGAACTTGTCGATCAAGTCGAACAATTCGTTCGCCTTGGCCTCGGGGATGTCGTTGTGCGTCTTGCAGCCCTCGACGAAAATCGCGCGCTGCGCGTCCATCTCGGCCTGGATCTTCTTGCCCATCGCCCGGCGCAGCAGGTCCGCGCCGCCGAGCGAATAGCCCGCAAGCACCTGCGCGGCCTGCATCACCTGTTCCTGATAGACGAAGATGCCGTAGGTTTCGTTGAGGATCGGCTCGAGCAGCGGGTGCGGATAATCGATCGGCTCCTGCCCCTGCTTGCGGCGGCCGAAGGCGGGGATGTTGTCCATCGGCCCCGGCCGGTAGAGCGAGACGAGCGCGATGATGTCGCCGAAATTGCTGGGCCGCACCGCCGAAAGCGTGCGCCGCATCCCTTCCGATTCGAGCTGGAACACCCCCACCGTGTCGCCGCGCTGGAGCAGTTCGTATACGGCGGGATCGTCCCATGCGAGCGCATCGAGATCGATCGCGATGCCGCGTTTCGCCAACAATTCCACCGCCATCTGGAGCACCGACAGCGTCTTGAGGCCGAGGAAGTCGAACTTCACCAGCCCCGCGCCCTCGACATATTTCATGTCGAACTGGGTGACGGGCATGTCCGATCGCGGATCGCGGTAGAGCGGCACCAACTCGGCGAGCGGCCGGTCGCCGATGACCACGCCGGCCGCATGGGTCGAGCTGTGGCGCGGCAACCCTTCGAGCTTCATCGCAAGGTCGAGCAGGTGGCGGACATCCTCGTCATTCTTGTATTCCGCCGCCAGCTCGCCGACGCCGTTCAGGGCGCGATCGAGCGTCCACGGATCGGTCGGGTGGTTGGGCACCAATTTGGCGAGCCGGTCGACATGGCCGTAGCTCATCTGGAGCACGCGGCCCGTGTCCTTGAGCACCGCGCGCGCTTTCAGCTTTCCGAAGGTGATGATCTGCGCGACCTGATCGCGGCCGTATTTCTCCTGAACGTAGCGGATCACCTCGCCGCGCCGGGTTTCGCAGAAGTCGATATCGAAATCGGGCATCGACACGCGCTCGGGATTGAGGAAGCGCTCGAACAGCAGGCCCAATTTGAGCGGATCGAGATCGGTGATGGTGAGCGCCCAGGCGACCACCGAGCCCGCGCCCGAGCCGCGGCCCGGCCCCACCGGAATGTCGTGATCCTTCGCCCATTTGATGAAATCGGCGACGATCAGGAAATAACCGGGGAACCCCATCTGGATGATGATGTCCAGTTCGTATTCGAGGCGCTTGCGGTACGGCTCGCGCCAATCCGCCTCGTCGCCTTGCTGCGCGAGCGCCTCGATCTTGTCGAGCCGCTCCTCGAGCCCCGACCGCGCATCCTCGCGCAGCTTGGCCGCCTCGCCTTCGCGGTCGCCGGCGAGGCTGGGCAGGATCGGCTTGCGCTTCGGCGCCGCGACCGCACAGCGCTGCGCGACGACAAGCGTGTTGGCGATCGCTTCGGGCAGATCGGCGAACAGCTCACGCATCTCGCGCGCGGGCTTCATCCATGCATCGGGCGAGGATTTGGGCCGGTCGTCGCTCGCGACATAGCTCGAATTGGCGATGCACAGCAGCGCGTCGTGCGCCTCGCCGAAATCGCGCTCGGCGAAGCAGCACGGATTGGTCGCGACGAGCGGCAGGTTGCGATCATAAGCGAGGTCGAGCAAGTGCGGCTCTGCCCTGCCCTCCACCTCGTCGAGACGGCGGACGAGTTCGATATAGAGCCGGTCGCCGAACAGCGCCTGGAGGCGATCGGCATAGGCGAGCGCACGATCGTGCTGTTCCTCGGCGAACAGCCGCGCGAGCGCGCCCTCGCGCCCCGCCGTGAGCACGATCAACCCCTCGGTGCGCCCTTCGAAGTCGGTGAAATCGACGTGCGGCGCCTGCTCGATCGGGCGGTCGAGATGCGCCTTGCTGACGAGCGCGCAGAGATTGTCGTAGCCGGTGGCGTCCTGCGCGTAGAGGGCGAGCCAGTCGAGCGGCGGCTCGACGCCCTCGGGCACGTCCGGCCGGCACACGCCCAGCATCGTGCCGACGATCGGCTGCACCCCCGCCGCCTTGCACGCATCCGAAAACGCCATCGCCGCGTACAGGCCGTTGCGGTCCGTCAGCGCGGCCGCGGGAAAGCCCAGTTCCTGCGCGCGCTTGGCGATCGCCTTGGGATCGATCGCCCCGTCCAGCATGGTGTAGGACGAGAAGATGCGTAAGGGCACGAAGGCGGAATGCGGCATGGCCGCGACTATGGCGCCCCCGTTCGATTCTGTGAACCGCCTTCCCGCCGCCCGGATGACGGAACCTGTGGATGATCCGCATCGTTGGCGCGATGAACGGAGGAAGACATGGACGGAACGATCGCGGCGGAAGAACGGCCGACAGGTGCTGGATGGGGGTGGCTGCTCGCCTACGGAATCCTGTCGCTGGTCCTTGGCATCGCAGCATTCCTCTGGCCCTTTTCGGCGACCGTCGCTGCGACACTCATCGTCGGCACCTTCCTGATCGCCGCGGGCGTGGTGTCGATCGGCGCGGGAATTTTCGGCGGCACGCGGCAGGGGCGCGGCTATGCGATCCTGTTCGGGTTCGTCTCGGTGATCGTCGGCCTCATCATGGCGTTCGAGCCGGCCACAGGTGCGCTATCGCTGACGCTGCTGGTCGTCATTTGGCTCGGCGTGCGCGGGCTGCTCGAACTCGTCTGGGCGGGGCGATCGCCCGCGCATCGCGGCTGGATGATCGCGCTCGGCATCCTCAACCTGCTGCTGGCGCTGCTCGTGCTCGGCACGATCTCCTGGTCGGCGATGACGCTGCCGGGCTACATCCTGGGCTTCAGCTTCGTGTTCACCGGCATCGTCGAGATCACCCGCGCGCTCGATCATCGGAAGGGCGCGCACGCCTTCGGTTTGGATTGATTGCAGAATTTTGCATCATCCTATCATGCCGCCGCCGGGCGTGCCGCGCGCCATCAGCCGGCCGATCGCTTCGAACAGCGAATCCATCGCGACCGGCTTGAACAACACCTCGTCGGCCCCCGCCTCCAGACAGCGGTCGCGCAGGTCGGCCGCCGTATCGGCGGTGACGACGATGATCGGAATCCCGGCCTTCGCATCGTTGCGCGCGCGGATGTGGCGGATGGCGCTGAGGCCGTCCATGCCGGGCATGCGCAAATCGACCAGCGCGACATCGAAATCCCGCTCCTCGATCAGCACGAGCCCCTGCTCGGCATCCTCCGCGCCCGTCATCGTCGCGCCGGCGACGTCGAGCATATCCTTGACGACGCGACGATTCATCGCATCATCCTCGATGAAGAGGACGTTCATGCGCGTCCTTCCCCATAATTGACGGGTCGTTTCGGTACTGAACTCATTGGCGGACGCGTTATCTTCTCATGCCGCGCGGGACACAAGATCGTCCTCGCGGCATGCGGTTGCCGACAGTCCCAACTCGGGAAAGAGCCGGGTGCGCAGATCGGCACCGGCGATCGGCTTGTCGATCACCAGATCGATTCCCGATGCCCGCGCCTGTTCGTGCGTGTCCCCGGTAGCATGCCGGAGCAGCACTGTCTTGGTCTGACACGACACCGCCGCCGTTGCAAAAGCTTTCATCGCCTCGACACCATCCTTTCCGTCGATGATCGCCGTGCCGTCATCGACGATCGCGAGCGCAACCGGTCGCGTGGTCAGCAGCCGGTGCGCATCGGCCATCGATTCGGCGGCCTCGACCCACGGCATGCAAGGCTCGAACAACGCTTTCATCATGCTGCGGATAATCGGATTGCGCTCGACGATCAGCAACCCGCGCGTCGCATCGTGCGGCTGGTCGTCGGCGACGCGCGATTCCGCTTCGATCAACGGTAAATCGATCGTGAAGGTCGCCCCCTCACCGACCACGCTCTCGACATGCACCTCGCCGCCCATCGCACGCGCGAGCTTGCGGCAGATCGCAAGCCCCAGCCCGGTGCCGCCGAAGCGCCGCGTGGTCGAGGTATCGGCCTGGCGGAACGATTCGAAGATCGCATCGAGCTTGTCGGGCTCGATTCCGATACCGGTATCGGAAACGCCGATGCGCATGCGGCGCTCCCCGTCTGCATCGACGGCGCATGCGTGGAGGTCGATCCGGCCGGCAGCCGTGAACTTGAGGGCGTTGGCGAGCAGATTGAACACGATCTGGCGCAGTCGCGCGGCATCGCCCATGATCAGTGCCGGGCAATCGCGAAGATCGAGCCCGAACGCGATGCCCTTGGCCTCCGCCTGCTCCTCCCACATCCGCGCGACGTCGGCGAGCACCGCGCACACGTCCATCTCGACATGCTCGATCATCATGTTGCCGGTTTCCATCTTGGCGACATCGAGAATGTCGTCGACCAGCGCGCGCATCGTCACGCCCGCGCCGTGGACGACCTGGATCCGCTCGCGCGTCGCGGGCGCAAGGCCGCGGTCGGCGAGCATCACCTGGGTCATGCCCAGGATGCCGTTCAGCGGGGTGCGGATTTCATGGCTCGTGGTCGCGAGGAACTCGGTCTTGGCAGCGAGCGCCTTGGCGAGCGCGGTGTTCGATTCGGCGAGATCGACATTCGCGGCGCGCACCTGGTTGCGGCTCCTGCGGATCGCGAGGATGCCGATGACGAGCAGCACGACCACGATCAACGCGGCGAGCGCGGCGCCGACGAAGATGATCCGCTCCATTCGTGCCTCGGATCGTTCGTAAGCGATCTTGCGGCGCAGTTCGTCGGCCTTCAGATTGGCGATCTTGAGGTTCTGGTTCGCGTAATCGAACCGGGCTGCCATCAGCGAGGTGTTGGTCGAGGCGGCGAGTTTCGCGCTCTCGTCGTCGAGCCGCTTGAGCGCTTCCAGATTTTCAAGCGCGAGCCGGTTCTTTCCGAGCTTCTTATAGACCAGGTAGGCGGCCTTGTGCGCTTCGTGGTAGTCGAGCGTCGTCTGGGTCGGATCGACCCCCGCGAGTGCCTCCTCGACCAACCGCTCGGCATGCTGATATTGTCCGCGCTTCACCGCAACAAGCGCGGAGACATTGAGAAACTGAAGCCGCGCCGAACGGTCGTCCGCCGCTCGTGCGAGCGCCAAGCCCTCCGCAATCGCCTGATCGGCCTTCTCGAGCGCATCGGTTTCGAGTTCAATTCGGGCGATATTGCGCAAAATCCGCGCCTGCTGAGACAGATTTCCGTTTTGCTTCGCCAATTCCAGAGCTTGCTGAAACTGCGCCGCAGCCTGATCAAAGCGTTTGAGGTTCATCAGGGCGAGCGCGCGATTGTTGTAGATCGCCAACAGCAAAGAGGGATCCGCGCGATAGGTTTCGAGCGCCTGGCTTGAATATCTGAGCGCCGTTAAATTGTCGTCAGCCTCGACATACAGCATCGAGAGGCAGAGCAGCGCGACGGTTTCGCTTCGCGAATCGTGCAAACTGCGGAATACGCGATAGGCCCCGTGATAATCCGCCAGCGCCGCCGCCACGTCGGGAATCGCATTGTGAATGCCGCCCAGTGTCAACAGGATGCCACCGTTGAGCTTCGTTACCTTGCCCGATCTGTTCACCGCTTGCTGAGCGCGTTCGATCAGCGGCTTGGCTCGCTGGATATCGTTGAGCCGCAGCAACGCTTCAGCCTGCAGCCATTCGGCGGTTGCCAGAGCGATCAGACGATCCTCGATCTGCGCATTGTCGCGGACGAGCTTTTCGGCCGCATACGCCTGCTCGCGCGCTCGCGACGGATCGATCGGCATGCTTTCCTTCGCGGCGGCGATCAACCGTTCGAATGCCGCATCGTCACCTCGGGCGATCGCCTTCGGCTGATCGGCAGCGAACGCTCGAAGCGGTAGCGCCGCGCCGAAGAGAAGAAGCATGAGCCCCGCTGCGCGCAAGATCGGCAAGATCTTCATGATCATTCTATGCCGCTGGCGTCGTTAAGAGCAGCCTAAAGCCTTGTCAGGCGCGCTTCCACATCCGGGCAGCGCGGCTGAACGATGCCAACGGGTCGCCCACAGCGCCGCCGCGAGTGCCATCGACGAAACGCCGCAACGAATCGATCGACACCGGACGGCTGATCAGAAACCCCTGCGCGATGTCGCATCCCATGACGCTGAGCAGCGCGAGCGCCGCCTGCGATTCGACCCCCTCTGCGGTGACTTCCATTTCCAGCGCGTGCGCCAGATCGATGGTCGAACGGACGATCAGCGGGTCGCGATTGCTGCTCGTCAACTGGAGCACGAACATCTTGTCAATCTTGAGCTCGCGCGCGGGAAGCTGTTTGAGATAAGCGAGCGACGACAGGCCGGCGCCGTAATCGTCGATCGCGATGGGAATGCCGATCTCGTCGAACTGCCGCAGATGGCCGATGGCGGTGTCCGGATCGCGAATGACCGAGGTTTCGGTGATCTCGAATCCGATCCTGGCACCCGATTCACGGATCATCGACGATGCCGCATCGACGAATCGGGCATCGGCGAGAAGCTGACCTGAAATGTTGATTGCGAGCGGCATGTCGTGGCCCTCGGCCGCCAACCGCCGTTGGTCCGCGATGACCTGCTCAAGCGTCCACAAGGTGAGCGGCGCAATCTGCCGGGCCTCCTCGGCCGCCTGAATGAAGTCGCCGGGAAGGACCAGGCCGCGCGTCGGATGCTGCCATCGGATGAGCGCTTCGGCACCGGCCACCTCCTGCCGGCGCAGGTGGAGCTTGGGCTGATACTGGATGAACATCTCGCCATTGGCGAGTGCATTGCCCAGATCTCGGATCAACGACAGCCGGTCGAAGGCCGGCGTCGCCGTCGACATGTCGCGGAGGACGGCGCCCTGCTCGGCGCGCGCCGTATCGAGCGCTTCCTCCGCTTCCTCGGCGAGCTTGATCTCGTCGAGCGTGGCGACCGGGCAGAGTGCAGCGCCGAAAATCGCCTCGATCCGCAGCAGATCACCGTCGATCAACACCGGCACCGCAAACAGCGCCTGCAAAACCGTTAGTAGCTCCTCGCCCTGTGCCTGACCGGACAGGTCGATCGACCATTCGAGTGTCATCCGGCCGATCGCCGAGCAGCGAGCGGCCGGGTAATGCGCGACGATCGTTTCCGCGACATCGCTAGCCAACCGATCCGCACGCTCAATTCCGAGCAGCCGGCGCAGCGACGCGAAATTCCTGATTTCGAGCAGGCCAGCGAGCCGCCACCCGCGCGACACCCCATGGCGCGCATCCGCCACGCTGCGCCCCTCCACGGCCGAGGTCAGCAGCGCGCTTTTCGATCGGACCGTTCCGGCGCGATCGGTCGAGGGGCCGTTCGGGCACATCATCCTCGGATTTCTAAGCCCCAAACTTTGAAGGAACGCTTAACTCGGACGATTACGTGAACGATTGATTATCCATTAAAATCTTGGTAATACTTCCTAACGCTCTATTGAGCGTACAAGGGAGAAAGCAAATGCTCAGCGTTCTTTTCGCGCATGACACCCACGGCGAGGTCATTCGCCCCTGGTAACGTGTTTCGCTCCGAACTCGGCCGGGATGCACTGATTTTTCAGGCACTTGGCTGAGTTCGGAGCATTATTTCAGGAATCGCGGAAGCCTCGCCCCAGCGGGGCTTTTTTATGACCGGCATGGGTAATGGTCGCATCGCGGAGCGATGCGAATCACGAAGCTCGAATCCGAATCAAGCGCCTTTTCCTCGGGATTGTCGGACCATTGTCCATGTCCCAATTCGGGACATAGCCCGTTTTATCTTATTATTATCTGGCCTGCGCCGAAGGCGTTCGCGCGACGCTCCATCCGCCGCCGAGCGCCTTGAACAATGCGGCGGTGCTCTGGCGAAGCCGGGCGTCGCTCTCGGCGAGCTGCTCGCGCGTTTGGAGCCTGGCGGTCTCCGCATTCAGCAACGCATCCTGCGCGACGAACCCGGCTTGATAGCGCGCCCGCACCGCGCGTTCGGATGCCTCCCGATCGGCGAGCGCGCGGCGAAGAACCACGCCGCGGCGGCGCTCGGCGCCGATCCGCGCCAGCGCGTCCTCGACATCGCGCAACGCCCGGAGCACCGTCGCCTTGTAGGTCTGATAAGCCTGCTCGCGATCCTCGCGGCGCATCCCTACGGTCGCCTTGCGCCGACCCCAATCGAGCAGCGGAAAACGCGCCGCCGCCGCGCCCGTCGCCTGGAGGCTGTCCCCTTCGAACAACGACGACAATGACGACGAGATCAGCTCGACCATCCCCGTCAGGCTGAACTTGGGATAGAGATCGGCCACCGCAACGCCGATATCGGCGGTCGCCGCCGCGAGCTGTCGCTCGGCGGCGCGGATGTCTGGCCGTCGGCGCAGCAATTCGGACGGAAGGCCGGGCGGCACCACCGGCGCGGCACCCAGCATGCCCGGCGTGTCCGCCAGTTCGCCGGTGAGTGCCTCGGGTGCCTGCCCCGTCAGAATGCCGAGCGCATGCATCCGCACCTTCATGTCGGCACGCAGCGGCTCGAGCCGCGCCTCGGTCGCGGTGATGCTGCCGCGCTGGCGCGTCACGTCGATATCGGGCGCCAGCCCGACCTCGGCGGTATGCGCTGCAATTTCGAGCGCGCGGCGCTGACGCTCGAGCTCCTCCTCGATGATCCGCACCTGCGCCTGATCGAGCCGCAGCGCGAAATAGGCGTCGGCGACCTCGGCCGCGAGCGTCACGGCCGCGTCGCGCTTGTTCCATACCGCCGCTTCGGTGCGCGCCATCGCCGCCTCGACACCGCGGCGCGCGCCGCCGAACAGATCGAGTTCCCAGCTCGCGTCGAAACCGAGCGCATAGGTGGTGATCCCGTCGCCGGGCAGCGCGATCCCGCCATCGGAACCGCCGCCGTCCGCGCCCCCTGATCCGCCGCCGAAACGCCGCGCGAGCGAGGAGAAGCCCGCATTCTTGCTGAAATGCACATGGCTGACATTGGCACTGGCGTCGATCGTCGGCTTGCCGCGGCCGCGCGCCGCGATCTCCTGCAGCCGCGCCTGCCGCACGCGCGACGCAGCAACCGCGATTCCCGGATTGTCGGCAAGCGCGCGCGTCACCAGCGCGTCGAGCCGGGGGTCGCCGAACGCCTCCCACCAGGTCTCGGGATCGATCTTCGCGCCGGCCGCGGGCTGCGCCTCCGCGAAGGTCGGCGGCACGGACATGTCGGGCGCGGTGTAATCGGGGCCGACGGTGCAGCCCGCACCAAGCAGCGCGGCGGTGAGCACGAAAGCGGGTTTCCGGGTCAATGCACCATTCCTCCTCCGCCGCCCTGCCCGCGCTTCGGGCTGCGCATCAGCAGCGCGACGGGCGACACGATCAGCACGACGATCATCAGCACGCGGAACACGTCGAGAAAGGCGAGCATCGTCGCCTGCCGCTGCACCTCCTGGTAGAGGATCGCGAGCGGCACCGTGTCGCCCAGCCCGCCGAGTGCGCCCTGCACGGTGGCGAGCCAGTGCGTGTAGGTCGGCTCGAGCGGGTTCAGCCGCTCGACCAGATGCGATTGATGAACCTGCCGGTATCCCGCGAGCAGCGTCTGCGAGGCCGAAATCCCGATCGTGCCGCCCAGGTTGCGGAACACGTTGAGCAGGCTCGATGCCTGCGCGGTCTTGGTCTGCGCCAGCCCGATATAGGCGACGGCGTTGATCGGGATGAACAGGAAAGGCAGCGCCACCGATTGATAGAGCCGCGCCATCGCCGCGTCGGCGAAGGTCATGTAAGTGTTGAGCTGCGCCATGTTCCACAGCGCGCCCGCCTGGACGAGCAAGGCGGGGAACAGCAGGAATCGCACATCCACCTTGTCGGACAGCCTGCCCGCGAACGGCACCGCCACCAATGTCGCCAGCCCGCCCGCGGTCAGCGCGAGCCCCGCGTCGAGCGCGCTGTAGCCGAGCACCTGCTGAAGCATCTGCGGGATGAGCTGCGTCGTGCCGTAGAGGATCATGCCCGTCGTCGCCATGACGAGGATCGTCAGCGCGAAGTTGCGGTTCCTGAGCAATTTGAGGTCGATCACCGGATCGTCGTGGTTGAGCTCCCACAGCACCAGCGCGATCAGCGATGTCGCCGAAATGCCCGCGGTCGCGATGATGAAGCCGCTCGTGAACCACCCCTCGCGCTCACCGCGGTCGAGCGTGATCTCCAGGAAGCCCAGCCCGAGGAAGATCAGCGCGACGCCGATATAGTCGATCCTGAGGCCGCCCTTCAGCCGCTCGGCGCGGTCGCGGCGGATCTGCTCGGGCTCGTCGACGAAGATCTGCGTGAGGGCGAGCGCCAGGATTCCCACCGGCACGTTGATGAGGAAGATCCAGTGCCAACTCGCATGTTCGGTGATGTAGCCGCCCAATGTCGGCCCGAAGACCGGCCCCACCACCACCACGATCGCGAAGGCCGCGAACGCCACCCCGCGCTTTTCCGGCGGGAAGGTGTCGGCGAGGATGGATTGCTCGACCGGCGCCAGCCCGCCGCCGCCAATCCCCTGGAAGACGCGCGCGATGACGAGCGTTGAGAGGTTGGGCGCGATTCCGCACAGGAAGGATGCGAGCGTGAACAGCGCGATCGAGATCATGAAATAGCGCTTCCGCCCGATCGCATCGGAGAGCCATCCGCTGATCGGGATCACCACCGCGTTGGCGACGAGATAGCTCGTCAGCACCCAGGTCGCCTGGTCGGTCGAAATCGAAAGCCCGCCCGCGATATGCCCCAGACTGACGTTCGCGATCGAGGTGTCGAGCACCTCCATGAAGGTCGGCAGGCTGATGATCGAGACGATCAGCCACGGGCTGTACGGCCCCGCGGCCGAGCGCGTCGGCGTCCATTCGTGCGCGGCGCTCGCCACGGATCAGCGCACCTTGACGGTGGGGATGACCGACATGCCCGGCCCGATCGGATAGTCGCGCGGGTCGGGCGCGTCCTTCGTGTCGAACTCGATCCGCACCGGCACGCGCTGGACGACCTTGACGAAATTGCCGCTCGCATTCTGCGGCGGCAGGATCGAGAAAGCCTGCCCGGCCCCGCGCTGGATCGAATCGACATGGCCCTCGAACTCGATATCGGGGAAGGCATCGACCTTGATCGAGACCGGCTGGCCGGGCCGCATGTCGGTGAGTTGGGTTTCCTTGAAATTCGCCGTCACCCAGATCCGGTCGGGCACGATCGCCATGAGCTGCGATCCCGGCGCGACATAGCTGCCGACATTCACCTGCCGGTTGACCACCTGCCCGGATACGGGCGCGGTGAGGCGCAGGTCGCTCATCGTCACCTTCGCCTGCTCCACCTGTGCGCGCCGCGCCTCGACCACCGCCTCGGCCGCCGCGACGCGCCGGCGGGCGACCGCGATCTCGGCCGCGGCGCTATCGACCTGGCGGCGGGCGGCGGCGGCTTCCGCCGCCGTGGTGCGCGCCTGCGCATGCGCGGCATCAAGCTGCTGGTCCGCCACCGCCGCAGGATCGAGGCGCTGGAGGTTGCGATAGCGTGCAAGATCCTTCGCCGCCTTCTCGGCGGTTGCGACGGGGCTACGCGCCTGCGCCTCCGCGCGATCGCGCGCGGCTTCCGCGGCGGCGACCTGCGCGCGCGCCTGCGCCAGATCGGCAAGCGCCTGCGTGACCCCGGCCTCGGCCTCGGCGAGCCGCGCTTCTGGGCCGGCCGGTTCGATCACCGCAAGCAGCCGCCCCGCCTCGACATGCCGATTATCGACGCCGGCGACCGATTTCAGCGTGCCCCCAACGGTCGGCGCGAGCCGCACGATATGCGCGTCGATGAAGGCGTCGTCGGTCGATTCATACTGCCGCGCGTGCAGGTAGTAGAGCAGCCCGCCGACAACGATCGCCGCGACCACGAATACCAGGATGATCCAGAAGAGCGGTTTCCTGAAGAGCGACGGCTTTCTGCCGTTTTCCCCGCCTTCGCCGCCGGTTTCGCGGGCATCCTCGTCCTCGTCGTGCGCGTCGGTCATACGGGCTCCTGTTCGGAAATCAGCCGGTCGAGAATGGCGTCGGTATTGGCGGCAATGCGGGCCTTGAAATCACGGATCAGTGCCGGATCGTCGAGCGGCCGCCCCAGCACGCGGCCGCACATCGCCCGCGCGGCGCGGATCACGACCACCTGCCCGAACAATGTCACCACCGTAAGCTGCGCGGCGGCGCGATCGCGCGCGCCGGTCGCGATGCAGACCAGTTCGACCAAAATGCCGAGCATCCGCCCCATCGGCCCCGCCCACAGGCGATCGAAGGCCTCGGTCGGATTCATCTGCTCGCGCACAATGAACAAGGCCCACGCCTCGCTGCGCTCGCTCGCGAGCTTGTCGGCGAATTGCGCCACCATGGCGTGAATCGCCTCGCGCGCCGCGTGGGGACGATCGGGCAGCGCGCCATCGGCGGGCGCGTCCTGCGCCACGTCCCCCATCTGCGCGGCGATATAGTCGGCCGCCGCGAGATAGAGCCCTTCCTTGCCGCCATAATGATAGGTGATCGAAGACATCGCGGTGCCCGCCGCCGCCGCGATCCCGCGCGTGCTCGCGCCGTCGAGCCCCTTCGCGCCGAACTCGCGGATCGCTGTTTCGAGAAGCCGCTCCTGAACCATGGCGGCCGCCGTTAGTTCGTTCGAACGAACAGTGCAAGCAAAAATGAGCGCGTCCGTTCATTTTTGGTCACTGACAGCTCGAAAACGCGCTCAGGCGCGCACGTGCTCCCGCACCGGCGCAGGGTTCGAAAATTCCATCGAATCGTCCACCGACCCGAACCGCAGCGCCATGATGTCGAGCGCATAATTCTGGTGGAGCTTCCAGGGCTTCCTGCTCCCCTGGCGGGGGAACTTGTCGATCGCGCGCTGGACGTAGCCCGAGGTGAAATCGAGGAACGGCTCCTCCTCCACCTTCTCACGGACCCGCGGCGTCGCCTGCCGCATTCCGCGCGCGCGCATCGTATTGAGCAGGCGACAGACATAGCCCGCCGTAAGGTCCGCCTTCAGCGTCCATGAAGCGTTGGTATAGCCGAACGACGAGGCGAGATTGGGCACGTCGGAGAACATCATGCCCTTGTAGTTGAGCGTCTTGGAGAGATCGACGCGCGCGCCATCCACCGTGAACGTCACGTCGCTCAGCAATTGCAGCTCGAGCCCTGTCGCGGTGACGATGATGTCCGCCGGAAGCTCGGCCCCGGAGGCGAGCCGGACGCCGGTTTCGGTGAAGGTCTCGATCGTGTCGGTGACGACCTCCGCGCTCCCGTCGCGGATCGCGGCGAACAGGTCCGAATCGGGCACCAGGCACAGCCGCTGATCCCATGGATTGTAGCGCGGCGTGAAATGGGTGCCGACGTCGTAATCCGGCCCCAGCTCGTCGCGCACCATGTCGATGATGCGCTGCTTGACCTTGGCGGGTTTCCGTCGTGCCAGCCGATAGAAATACATGCCGAACAGCACGTTGCGCCAGCGCACCAGCCCGTAGGCGAGCTTCGCCGGCAGCTTGGCGCGCAGCCAGTTGGCGAGTCGATCCTCGGCGGGGCGCGAGACGATATAGGTCGGCGAGCGCTGGAGCATGGTCACATGTGCGGCCCGTTTCGCAAGCTCGGGCACGAGTGTCACCGCGGTCGCGCCCGATCCGATCACCACGACGCGCTTGCCCGCATAATCCAGGTCTTCGGGCCAGAATTGCGGATGGACGATGCGGCCGTGGAAGCGATCGGCACCGGCGAAATCGGGCGCGTGCCCGCGCGCGTAATTGTAATAGCCCGAGCACATGAAGAGGAAGTTGCAGGTGAGCGTCACCGCCTCGCCTTCGGGCCCGCGCGCCGCGACCGTCCAGCGCGCGCCCTCGCTCGACCAGGAGGCGGCCTCGACATGGTGGCCGAACGAGATGTGCCGGTCGATCCCGTTCTCGCGCGCGGTCTCGCGGACATAGTTGAGGATCGACGGCCCGTCTGCGATCGCCTTGGCCTCGGTCCACGGCTTGAAGGCGTAGCCGAGCGTATACATGTCCGAATCCGACCGGATGCCCGGATAGCGGAACAGGTCCCATGTCCCGCCGATCGCGTCGCGGCCCTCCAGGATGCGATAGCTGCGGCCGGGGCATTCCGTCTGCAAATGATAGGCCGCGCCGATCCCCGAAAGACCGGCGCCGACGATGATCACATCGACATGCTCGTTCGCCATCCATACCGTATATTCGGTTTTGATGTGCAACGCAAAGGTGTTATGCTCCTGCGAAAGCAGGAGCACCGCGCTCAATAATCCTTCTTATATCTCAGCGTCACGTTCGAGCCGCCGAACGAGCCCGCCTGCGACAGCACCGACAGGCTCTTGGACAGCGCGATCTCGAGCTGGGTCGCCGTGAAGCCCCGCGCGTCGGTGATGATCTCGATATAGATGTCGTCGGTGATGTATTTGCCCGCGGCGAGTGAGGTTCCGCGCCCGCTCCGATCGTCGGCGCCGAGGACGCGCAGCCGATCGAACCCGGTCGCCGAGCGCAACGTGCCCAGCGGGTTGAGCCCGCCGCCCGAACCGCGCAGCGAATTGAGCGCGGCGGCAAGCTGGATCGCCTCGGTGCCCGAAAGGTTGGTCGGGCTCGTGCCGAACAGCAGCCGGCTCAGCACCTCGTCCTGCGGCAGCGCAGGGGTGGAGGTGAAGGCGATGTGCGGATCCTGCGCGGTGCCGGTGATGTTGATCGTCGCGGTGATCTCCTCCTGCTCGGTGGTCGCGGCGATATCGATCACCGGATCGGTCAGGTCGCCGCCCTCGAAGCGGATGGTGCCGTGATCGATCTCGAAGCGCTTGCCCGCGAACGAATAGGTGCCGCGCACGACTTCCAGCGTGCCGGTGACGCGCGGGTTCGCGGTCGTGCCGGTGACATGCAGGTTGCTGCGCCATTCGGATTCGAGGCCCATGCCGGAAACGAAGATGCGGTTGTCCGCCCGGATGCGGATATCGAGCCGGAACTGGCTCGGCACGCCGCCCGCCTCCTCCTCGGCCCGCTCTGGCGGCGGCGCGCCCTTGCGGCGCACGCCTTCGAGCACGGGCACCTCGGCCGCGCCCGCGCGGATGATCTCGTAGCGCGCCTCGGGGATGTTCAATTCGCCGGCGATGAGCCCGCCGTCGGTGCCGTTGGTGACGCGGAGCGTGCCCGACGCGGTCGCGCCGAGCGCGTCGCTTTCGGCGAGCTGGGCATTGTTCAGCGTTGCCGTGAGGTCGATCGGGAAGCCGCTGTCCGCCGCGAAGCCGACCGAGCCGTGTGCGCGCACCGTCCCCTCGCCCGCCTGCGCCTCGAGCGTCGTGATCTCGAGCCGGCTCGACGTGAAGCGGCCCTGGAGCCGCATGTTCGTGAGCCGCGTGCCGTAGGTCTCGTTGGTGTAGGTGAGCTTGTCCGCGCGCACGACGCCGTTGAAGGTCGGCGCGCTCAACCGTCCGGCGAAATCGACGCCGACCGCGATCGGGCCGGTGAGCGTCTGCCCCGGCAGTGCGGCAAGGCTGAACAGCACCGCCGCCGGCCCCGAATAGCGGATTCCGCCCGAAAGCGGCGCATTCATCAACCGCGTCGTCCACGATCCGGCACCCGGCGGCAGCGGAGCCAGCCGCGCGACCATGCGGCCCACATTGGCCGAGCCGCGCTTGATCAGCGCGCGCGCCTCGCCGCCATCGGGCAGCAATTGTCCGCGGAACACGACATCGACCGGCTCGGACACGGCAGCGATGCCCGAGCGGGTGAAATCGTCGATGTCGAGCCGCGCATCGGCCGTCGGGAACGCGGCGGGATCGGGTTGCGCGAAATCGAGGCTGCCGGTCGCATTGCCCCCGATCCCCAGATTGGGGATGAAGGCGTTGACGATCGACAGGTCGAGCTTGTCGAGCCGCGTCTGGAGCGCCATGCCGGTGCCGTAGCTGCCCGCGATCCGCAGCGATCCCTGATCGAAATCGATCCGCGTCGGCGCCAGCCGATAGGTGCCGTCCGCCATTTGGATATGCGCCGGATCGGCCGTGTGGAACCCGACTCCGCTCGCCGTGCCCTTCAGCGCGACGAGATAGTCACCGGGCTTGAGCCGCGCATTGGCGGCGATGTGGAAAGGCACACCGTTCGATCCGTCCGCGACGAGCTTTGCGGTGCCGTTGCCGCCGCGATAATCGATCTTCGCGCGCGCCGTCGCGATCGTCGTCGGGCCGTAACGCAGGTCGGCGATCTGTACGTCGGCGACCACCGAGGGCGCCGCGGGATAGAGGATCACGCTCGCATCGACGATGGCGCGGCCGATCGTGAAATCCACATTGCCGGGAATCTTCGCCGCCGCGGCCCGCGCGTCGATGTCCGCCCGCTGCACGTCGCCCGCCGCGGCGAGCCGGACGGCGCCGGTGAACCCCGACCCGCCGAAATCGAGCCGGCCCGCGAACGGCCCCGCGGGCGTCTGCCGCAACTGCCCGTGGAAATCGATGCCGGCAAAGAGCAGCTTGTTGACATCGACCGTCAGCGCCGTGCCCGGCGTCACATCCAGGTCTGCGGTGAACGGCCCGTAATCGGTGCCGCCGCGCGCCGTCACCGCATAACCGCCGCCGCGCGAGCGCACGCGCGCTTCGAGATCGACCAGCCCCACCCCGACACCCGGCCGGGGCGCACGCAGCAATATCTCCGGCGCGGCGACGGTGCCGTTCACGCGCACGAAGAGCGGCCCGTATTGATCCGACGCGCCGCTCGCCTCGAACCGGATGCCGCCCGCCGGATCGTATCGCCCGCTTCCCGAGGTGATGCGGAATTGCGGCGCATTGAGCCGCAGATGCTCGAACGTGACGATCCCCTGCGGGCTGTAGCCGATATCGGCCGACATCACCGCGTTTCCGCCGAGGAAACTCCTCGCGCCCGAATTGAAGATTTCCTGCGTGCGCGCGACGACGCGCCCCTTGATCCCGAACCCGCCCTCCGCGGCCGGCACCAATTCGGCATCGGTTTCGAGGTTGATGATCCCGATGCTCTCGATCCGATACTGGTTCACCCGCCCCTTGAGCGCGCCGGTGTAGCGCCCGGTCGAAACGTTGGCGGCGATGATCGCGGTCGCGTCGATCTTGTCGGAGCGGATCTTGAGATTGTCGGAGAGGATCTGCGGCCCGGTGATCGCGATGTCGCCATTGATGCGCACGTTGGTCAGCAGCCCGCCGACCGTCGCATTGAGTCCGGAGACGCTCCGCGCCCGCGCATCGACGGGGATCAGGATGCGGTCGGCATCGACCCGCGCCTGCCCGGTCGCGTAGAGATCGTGCACCACCGTTTCGCCGAAGCCGATCGCGGCGGCGCGGATCGTATAGCCCACGCCCGGCGTCGCCATCGGCCCGTCGAGGACGAGGCTTGCCATTACGTCGCGCCCCGCGAGATTGGGCGCGATCGCGCCGGGGGTGAGCAGCCGCGCATCGACGCGGAAATTGCCGAACCGGCTGTTACCGAAATCGATCAGGCCCTGCGCCGCCACCGCGAGCGCGTCCGAGCGAAGCCTCAGTTTCGTATCGGCCTTGCGCTCGTTGAGCGTGGTGGTGAGCGCGATATCGAGCCTGGGCGCCGTCAGCCGCTCGACCGGCCCCGCCATATAGAGCCCCGGATGCGCGTTCCCGCGCATTTCGATCGTGCCGTTGCGCGCCGCGATCGTCAGGTCGGCGAGCGAAGCACCGCCGAGCGTCGCCACTGCCTTGCCGTTCCACGCTTTCCAGTCACCCTGCCCGCTGAGCGTGAAATCGAGCGGTTTCCTGATCCCCGTATAGCCCGCCACCGCGCCGTTTGCCGGCGCGCGCAGCCGCACATCGACCTTGAGCCGGTTCTCATCCGGCACCGCGTCCAGAACGAGGTGGAACCGGTCGCCGCCCACCGCGCCCGCGCCGGTCAGCGTCGCGGCATCCGCCCTGATCTGCGCGCGCCGGTCGGCAATGTGCGCCGCGCCCTCGATCCGGATGATCCGCTTCGCGCCCGTGAAGCTCGGCGCGAGCACGAAGCGGTCGATCGCGAGGTGATTCACGTCGATGTCGATATCGGGCAGCAGCGGCGCGTTTTCCTGGCTCGGCTGCGGGATGAACTCGGGCGCGCGATGCAGGGTGACGAGCGGGCTCGCAATGTCGCGCACGTCGATATGGTTGCCGAGATAGGCGAAGGGCCGCCAGTCGATCGCGATGCGCGGCGCCGTCAGGAACACGCCCTTGGGATCGCGCACGCGCACATCCTTCAGAACCATCTCGCCATAGAGCGATCCCTCGATCCGGCCGACCTGCACGTTGAGCCCGCCCGCGGTGGTGTAGCTCGCGATCTGGTTCGCAACGAAGCGCTTGCCCGGCCCGGTGTTGAGCCCCAGCAGGATCGCCGCGACGAGCAGCAGCAGCGCGAGGATCGCGATCCCGATCCACTTGAGGAGGCGCATCCAGAGCGGCCGCTTTGCGACCACCACCGTCTCGGTCTCGATGGCCTCGTCCCCGGCCATCAGAACGCCTGCCCGATCGAGATATAGAGCGCGATCTTGCCGTCGCCCGGCCGCGGGTTGAGCGGGGTGGCGACGTCGATCCTGAGCGGCCCGAAATTGGTGTAATAGCGCGCGCCGATCCCCGCCCCGAACTTGAGGTCGGAGAATTTGGGGAACGTGCTCTCATAGGCATTGCCCGCATCGACGAAGGGCACGATCCCGAAATTCCCGAACCGATACCGCGCCTCGAGCGCGAATTCGTTGATGCTGCGCCCGCCGACCGGATCGCCGTTGGGATCGAGCGGCCCCAGCCGCTGATAGCCGTAGCCGCGCACCGATCCGCCGCCGCCGCCATAATAGCGCCGAGAGGGGGCGAGGTCGTCGCGGTCGATCCCGAAGATCGATCCTACCCGCACGCGCCCCGCGATCACCAGGCTGTCCGACACCGGATAATAGGCACTGCCCTCGACCAGCGTGCGCGCATAAGGCCGCACCGCGCCCTGCACCGAGGTCTCCGGGCTGAGGCTCAACTTGAGGCGATAGCCGGTGGTGGGGTTGAGCAGGTCGTTCGACGTATCGAACCCCACCTGCCCCGGCAGCGCGAGGATACCGTATGTCCTGCGCCGCCGCTCGCCCGCGTCGAAATCATAGACACTCTCGTTGGTGCCCGTCAGCTCCACGCCATAGGCATAGGTGAAGCGTTTTTGCCAGATCGGCGTCGAATCGTAGGACCAGCGCATCGCGAGCGTGCCGGTGAAGGCGTCGAACGCATCGTAATCCGAATGATCCGCCCGCGCGATCAGCGAGAAGGTCTTGTCGCGCCGCCCCGCATTCGACCGGCGGAAGGTGACGCCGGCACCCTGTTCCTGCGTGCCCGCGACGGCATCGACGATCAGCGCGCCTTCGGGCGGGAAGAGGTTGCGATGCGTCCAGCTCCCCTGGAGCTTGATCCCCTCGCCCGTGCCGTATCCCGCCGACCCGGCCAGCGTGCGCGGCGGCCCCGCATCCTGCCGCACGAGCAGGTTGACCTGCTCGGTCCCGTCCGGCCCCGGCCGCCCCGTCCGTTGCGGCTCGACCGAGACGGTCGAGAACAACCCCGTCGCCACCAGCGCATCGCGCAGGTCGTCGACCTTCCGGCTGTCGTAAAGCTCGCCAGCCTCGAAGCGCGGCAGGATGCGGACATGCTCGACGTCGAAGGCGAGGTTGCCCTCGGTGCTGATCGTCCCGAACGAGGCGCGCGGGCCCGTATCGACGGGCAGCGTATAATCGCCCGTATAGGCCGTGCCGTCGAGCAGGATGTCCCGCGTGCCCAGCTTGGCGAAGGGATAGCCCGTCTGCGGCAGCGTCAGGCTGACATTGGCCTCCGCGCCCTGGATGCGCGCCGCCTCGATCGGATCGCCCGTTTCGAGCGGCAGGTTGGTGCGGATGAGGTCCGGCGGCACGGTCGGCTGCGCATCGACCGTGATCGTCCCCAGTTCGTAGAGATGCCCCGGCGTCGCCGAGACGGTGACGCGCACCTGTCGCGGCACATTCGGCACCTGCTCGATGGTCGAGATCGCGGTCGCGTCATAATAGCCGAGCGATTTCATGATGCGGACGGCGAGCGCTTCGTCCTCCTTCGCGCGCGCCGCCACCATCGCCGCATTGGCCGCCTCGCCGTCGCCTTCCTCGAGCGCGGAGAGCGATTGGAACAGATCCTCGGCACCGATCTCGTCGAGCCCCTTCACCACCGTCTCGTACTTGATCTCGACCGTCTCGGCCTCGTCGCCCGTATCGGCGACCTCGGCGGGCGGGGTGGCATCGAAGGTGGAGAGCGGCGGCAACGGCTGCGCGAGCTCCGGATCCTGCACCGGCGCGGCGCCGATCGACGGCTCGGCGGCGGGCGGGGTCTCCCCCGTCGGCGCGGGCGCGGTCTGGTCGAGCGTCGGCATCGGCTCGAGCGGCGCGTCGAGGTCGCCCGACAGCGGCGGCAATGCCTCCTCGAACTCCTGCTCGGGAATGATGGGCTGATCGGCCTGGGGAGTGGCGGGCGCGGTCTGCCCGGTGTCGTCCTCGTCCACGTCCGGCCGATCGGGCGCCGGCGCCGACTGGCCGGGCTCGGTGGGATCGGGCGTAATCTGCGCATGGACGATCGCGGGAAACAGCCCCACTCCCGCCAACACCGCAATCGCAAGGGCCCTGTTCGTCACACCCGCTCCGTTGCCTCCCTGGAAGGCGCCCGGCGCTCATGCGGGTCAGCCCCCTTTTTCGCAAGCGCAACGACCGAGCGGCGCTTTTGCTCCGCCTCGATCATATCAAAGCGCTGGAATCATGGTCTTTGCGGCCGGCGCGGCATCCATTCCGCCAAGCCGACGTTGAACCGGCATGGCCGACGCACCCGAGATCGATCCTTCGACCATCCCCGGCATCGATTCGCATCGTCCATGGCAGCATCCCTGGCCCGCCTGGAAGGCGATCTTCAAGCGCATTTACGTGATGGACGGCTATCACAACCTCTCGCTGATGGCGGCGGGGGTCGCCTTTTACGCCTTCCTCTCGTTCGTGCCGCTGCTCGGCGCGATCGTGATGACCTACGGCCTCGTCGCGAACCCGGCGACGGTGGCCCAGCACATGCAGACGATCATCGACCTCGTCCCCGCCGATGCCGCGAAGCTGATCCAGGACCAGCTCCTCAACATCACCGAGACGGCATCGTCGAAGGCGGGGCTCGCGCTGGCGATCGCACTCGGCTTCTCCTTTTACGGCGCGATGCGCGCATCGGGGGCGATCATCCAGGCGGTGGGCGTGATCTATGAGGAGGAAGACAGCCGCAACATCCTGCGCATCTATTACCTGTCGGCAAAGATCACCGCAGTGGCGATCGCGGCCGGCCTCACCGGTCTGTTCGCGGCCGCGCTGCTCGCGTGGTTACAGAAGGCGGTGAGCGTGCTCGGCGAGGCAGGGGTGCTGCTCATCCAGAGCCTCACCTGGATCGTCGCTGCGGGAATCGCGAGCGCGGCCTTCGCCTATATCTATCGCGCCGCGCCCGATCGGTGGGATGCCAAGTGGCAGTGGTTGACGATCGGATCGATCGCGGCGACGATCCTGTGGCTGATCGCGACCCTGTTGTTCGGACTCTATGTCGGCAGTTTCGCGAACTACAACGCGACCTACGGCTCGCTGGGTGCGGTCGTGGTGCTGATGATGTGGCTGTGGGTCTCGGCCTATGCGATCCTGATCGGCGCGGAAATCAATGCCGAGGCCGAGCGCCAGACCGGCATCGATTCGACCGTCGGCCCGCCGCTTCCACGCGGGCAGCGCGGCGCGACCGTCGCCGACAAGCTCCCCAGCAAGCGCCAGAAGAAGCCGCGGCGCGATAAATATTAGCGCAGGTTGGGGCGGTGACGTTAGCCCCTCCCCTTCAGGGGAGGGGTTGGGGTGGGGCTTGAGTTCTGGCGCTGCCCTCCGCCGACAGGCCCCACCCCCGACCCCTTCCCCTGAAGGGGAGGGGCGATTCAAGACAGTCTCTCCGGCACCCCACGGAACGCCGCCGCTCCCGACGCGTATGTATCGGAACATGGCGGAAACATCTCCCATCTTCCCCTGGCAGCATCGGGCGCAGCAGCGGCTCGAATCGTTGCTCTTCGCCCATATCGAGAGCGCCGGCTTCCCATGCGTCGGCGCGAAGGCGGCGCTCGCGCGCGGCACGCTCCAGGTGCTCGCCTGCAACCGGATAGACAGCGCGTGGGACGACGTGCGCATCCACGACGCACTGCTCGCCTTTGCCGAGCGCTACAAGCGTGAGAAGACTCTCTTCCGCAGCTTCGCCGTCATCTTCGAGGGCCCCGCCGATCTCGACGAGCCCGCCTTCGAGGCTGCGTTGTGGGAACGCGTCCAGTCGCTTTCGGACAAGGATGTGTGGCGCGGGCAGGATTATGACGACCGGGTCAGCGCCGATCCCGCCAACCCGCATTTCTCGCTGAGCTTCGGCGGCGAGGCGTTCTTCATCGTCGGGCTTCACCCGCACGCCAGCCGCCCCGCGCGTCGCTTCGATCGCCCCGCGCTCGTCTTCAACCTGCACGACCAGTTCGAACAGCTCCGCGCCGACGACAAGTACGAGACGATGCGCGAGAAGATCATCGCCCGCGACGAGGCGCTGGCCGGATCGCGCAACCCGATGCTTGCGCGCCACGGCGATGCGAGCGAAGCGCGCCAGTATAGCGGCCGCGCGGTCGAGCCCGACTGGCGCGCACCCTTCATCTACAACGGAGACGCATGACCCAAACGCACCGCATCCCCGAACGCAGCGGCACCGCCTTCCGGCTGGCCAAGGGCGAGACGTTGATCGTGATCGATCCCAAGGGCGAGCAGGTGGCCGACCTTCTCGCCTTCAACGCGGATGATATCGACGAGGTGATCTCGTCGGGCCGCACGCTCGATTATGCCGAGCGCATTTATCTCACCACCGGCGACACGCTCTATTCCAACCGCTCCAACCCGCTGCTGACGATCATTGCGGACAGCGTCGGCCGGCACGATTTCCTGCTGACGCCCTGCTCGGTCGATACCTTCGACCATTTCTACCCGGACCTGCCGCCGCACCGCGGCTGCTTCGGCAATCTCGCCGAAGCGCTCGCACCCCATGGCGTGACGCCCGATCGCATTCCGGTCGCCTTCAACTGCTTCATGAATGTGCCCATCGACGGGGAGACGGGAAAGCTCCGCGTTCTCCCGCCGATCAGCAAGGCCGGCGATTCAATCGTCTTCCGCGCCGAAATGGACCTTGTCGTCGGCCTCACCGCCTGCTCGGCGCCGGATAGCAACGGCGGCAGCTTCAAGCCGATCGACTATCGCGTGGAGCACGCAACCTAAATCACATCGTCACCCCAGCGAAAGCTGGGGTCTGTTGAAATGGAGCGATGCCAGCTTTCGCTGGCATGACGGTCAGCTTTTCATCTGCCGCGCCACCGCCTTCATCGTGCTCGCCCCATAAGGCGGCTTGATCCCCGCCAGCTTGGCGACATCCAGCCTCGCCTGCTTGAACACCGCCCTGGCATGGCTGAACGTGCGAAACCCGTCGCGGCCGTGATAGGCGCCCATGCCCGATGGCCCGATCCCACCGAACGGCAGATCCTCCATCGAGACGTGGAACACCACGTCGTCGAGCGTCACCCCGCCCGAAATGGTACGATCGAGCACGCGGCGCCGCTCGTTCGCGTCGCGCCCGAAATAATAGAGGCCGAGCGGCCGCGGCCGCCGGTTCACCTCGGCAATCGCGTCGTCGATCCGGTCATAGCGCCGCACCGGCAGGATGGGGCCGAAAATCTCCTCCTGCATGATCGTCATCTCGTCGGTCGCGTCGCGGACGATATGGAGCGGCATCTTGCGCGCATTGCTGGCGCCGAAATCCTCACCCGCCGGGTTCACCGTCTCGATGGTCGCGCCCTTGCACCGCGCATCGTCGAGCCAGGCCGACAGCCGTTCGAAATGCCGGTCGTTGACGATCGACGTGTAATCGGGGTTCGCGAGCAGGCTCGGATACATCGCCGACGCCGCCGATTTCAGCCCCTCGACGACGCGCGGCTCTTCCTCGGCGGGGACGAGCATGTAATCGGGCGCCAGGCAGATCTGACCCGCATTGAGCATCTTGCCCATCGCCACTCGCTCCGTCGCGCGCGCGAGATCGGCCGAGCGCCCCACGATCACCGGCGACTTGCCGCCCAATTCGAGCGTCACCGGCGTCAGATTGTCCGCCGCGGCGTGGAGGATATGCCGCCCGATCCCCGTCGCGCCGGTGAAGAGCAGGTGGTCGAACGGCAGTTCGGCGAACGCCTTGCCCACCTCCGGCCCACCCGAGACGAACGCCAATTCCTCGGGCGCGAAAGTGCGGGCGCTCAGTTCCTCGAACAAGGCCGCGACGCGCGGCGTATATTCGCTCGTCTTCACCATCGCGCGGTTGCCCGCGGCGAACACGCCCGCGAGCGGGCTCATCACGAGGTTCACGGGGAAATTCCACGGCGCGATCACGCCCACGACACCCTTGGGCTGATATTCGACCCATGCCCGCGCGCCGAGCAGCCCGAGCGGAAACTGCACCCGCCGTTTCTCGCGCTTCGCCCAATCTTCGACATGCCTGATCGCATGATTGATCGGCGCGACCGAGCCGGCGATGTCCGTCACCATCGATTGCTCGCGGCTGCGGTGGCCGAAATCCTCGGACAGCGCGTCGCAGAACCGCTCCGCATTGTCCGCGATCATCGCCGCGGCGCGCTTCAGCCGATCCTTGCGCGTCGCGATGGACACCGGCAGCTCGTCGGTGAACGCTGCGCGGCTCCGCGCCAGAAGCTCGCTCATCTCCGCCATTCTGACGCCCTCTCGTTGCTGACATCGATGTTAGCACGGGTCGATCCCACAGTCTCCCACCTTCCGTCATCCTGAACTTGTTTCAGGATCCAATGCTCCGCTCGCGATGCGGTCACCCGTAACTCCTTGGATGCTGAAACGAGTTCAGCATGACGGATCGAGGGCGACCGTTTGTAAACCAGCCCCGCCGCGCCTAGATCGCCGCCAACGCTTTCCTCCAACCCGGAGCCGCACATGTCCGCCGATCCGATCGTCATCCTTTCCTACGCACGCACCCCGATGGGGAGCTTTCAGGGCAGCCTTTCCGGCGCCTCGGCGACCGAGCTCGGCGCCGCGGCGGTGGGCGGCGCGGTCGAGCGCGCGGGCGTCGATCCCGCGACGGTCGAACGCATCTACATGGGCTGCGTGCTTCCCGCCGGGCTCGGCCAGGCGCCCGCGCGGCAGGCGGCGCTCAAGGCCGGATTGCCGCAGCATGTCGAGGCGACGACCGTCAACAAGATGTGCGGATCGGGGATGCAGGCCGCGATCATGGCCGCCGACGCGCTCGCCGCGGGCTCGGCCGACCTGATCGTCGCGGGCGGGATGGAGAGCATGACCAATGCGCCCTATCTGCTCGCCAAGCATCGCGGCGGCGCGCGCATGGGGCACGATCGGGTGATGGATCACATGTTCCTCGACGGCCTCGAAGACGCTTACGAGCCGGGCCGCGCGATGGGCAGCTTCGCCGAGGAGACCGCGGGCGAATACCAGTTCACCCGCGAAGCGCAGGACGAATATG
This sequence comes from uncultured Stakelama sp., assembly GCA_964639855.1. Taxonomy (GTDB): domain Bacteria; phylum Pseudomonadota; class Alphaproteobacteria; order Sphingomonadales; family Sphingomonadaceae; genus Sphingomonas. The sequence goes on from CAZXFY010000027.1 coordinate 46,190, forward strand.
CGATCGCCTCGCTGACGCGGGCGCAGCAGGCACAGCAATCGGGCGCGTTCGACCGCGAGATCGTCCCCGTCGAGGTGAAGACCCGCAAGGGCAGCGAAACGGTCGCGCGGGACGAGCAACCCGCCAAGGGTGACCCATCGAAGATCCCCGGCCTGAAACCCGCCTTCGCCAAGGATGGCACGATCACCGCCGCCAACGCCTCGTCAATCTCGGACGGCGCCGCGGCGCTGGTGATGACGCGCCAGTCGGTCGCCGACCGGCTCGGCATAAAGCCGATCGCGCGCGTCGTCAGCCACGCAGCCCACGCCCACGCTCCCGCCAAATTCACCACCGCGCCCGTCGCGGCGATGACCAAGGCGCTCGAAAAGGCCGGCTGGTCGGTCGATGACGTCGATCTGTTCGAGGTCAACGAGGCATTCGCGGTCGTCTCGATGATCGCGATGCGCGACCTCGGTATCGCGCACGAGAAGATCAACGTGCATGGCGGCGCGTGCGCGCTCGGCCATCCGATCGGGGCCTCCGGCGCGCGTATCCTCGCGACGTTGCTTTCGGCGCTGGAGGCCACCGGCGGCAAGCGCGGCCTCGCCTCGCTCTGCATCGGCGGCGGTGAGGCGACCGCGATGGCGGTGGAAATGGTGGATTAGGGGGCCGGCGCTAACAATTTCCGTTCGCCCTGAGCCTGTCGAAGGGCGGCCAGCGATGAAACCGTGCTTCGACAAGCTCAGCACGAACGGATGAGGGTTTGGGCCAAGCCTCGCTCAATCGATCCGCTCGTCTGCCCCGACGCCCCAGATCGCGCTCTTCTCGACATAACCGGCACGGCCCTTGGCGTCGAACCAGCACCAGTGCGCGTCGCATTGGCTGATTCGCCCGACCACCCCCGGCTCGGCGCGCCAGTTGATCGGCGAGCGATCGCTCCGTTCGGCGTGCAGCTCCGCGATTCCGCCCTGCACGATCGCCGTGCGCCGATCGGCAAGCAACGTCACCAGCATCCAGCCTTGCGTGCCGTCCGGATCCTCGATCTTGCGCCAGTCGCGATAGACGGCGACCACCTTGATCGGCAGATCCTCGCGCACATAGAGCCAGGTCGCGGGATAGGTGCGCGCGGGGCCGGTGCGCATCCGCGCCTTCCCCGCCGCGATCGACGCATAATAAGGCGGCTGACGCTTCTGCGCATCGACGCGCTGGGTGGCGATCACGACGAGGCCCAGCGCCGTCACGACGAAAACGAACCAGGCCCACAATCGCATTCGGTTCCCCCTTCACCTCGCGCAAACCCTAGGACGAAGGCACGCCCTCCTTCAACCACCGTTGACGCACACGCGCGCACGCGCCAAGCCCCTGCCATGCCCGAGCCGAGACATTCTCGTCCCAAGGTGATCGTCACCCGCGAGCTGCCCGACCCGGTGATGGACCGGATGGAGGAGCTGTTCGACGCGACCAACAACCGCGCCGACGTGCCGATGACGCGCGATCAGCTCGTCGAGGCGATGGCCCGCGCCGACGTGCTCGTCCCCACCGTCACCGACACGATCGACGCCGATCTGATCGATCGGGCGGGCGACCAGCTCCGCCTCATCGCCAATTACGGCGCGGGGTTCGACCATATCAACCTCCAGGCCGCCCGCGCCCGCGACATCCTCGTCACCAACACCCCCGGCGTCCTCACCGAAGACACTGCCGACATGACGATGGCGCTGATCCTCGCGGTGCCCCGCCGGCTCGCCGAGGGCGAGAAGCTGATCCGCTCGGGCGAATGGCGCGGCTGGAGCCCCGGCGGGATGCTCGGGCACCGCATCGGCGGCAAAAGGCTCGCGATCGTCGGCATGGGCCGGATCGGGCAGGCGGTCGCGGCCCGCGCGCGCGCCTTCGGCCTGTCGGTCCACTATCACAACCGCCACCGGCTCCCGCAGGTGCTCGAAGCGCAGCTCGGCGCGATCTGGCACGCCGAGTTGGACGACATGCTGCGCATTGCCGACATCGTCTCGATCAACGCGCCGGCGACGCCGCAGACCGAGCATCTGATCGACGCCCGGCGCCTCGGCCTGCTCGGCCGCCACGTCTATCTCATCAACACCGCGCGCGGTGAGATCGTCGATGAGGCGGCGCTGATCGACGCGCTCGAGGAAGGGCGGCTCGCCGGCGCAGGGCTCGACGTGTTCGCGCACGAGCCCGCGGTCGATCCGCGGCTGCTCGCGCGCTCCAACGTCATCCTGCTCCCGCACATGAGCTCGGCGACGCTCGAAGGCCGCGTCGCGATGGGCGACAAGGTGATCGCCAATATCCGGGTCTGGGCGGACGGCCACCGCCCGCCCGACCAGGTGCTCGAAGGCTGGATCTGACCGACAGCGACGCGGCTTGTTAACCGAGGTTAGCCGGCGGCAACCAACACATAGCTGCATCGTTTCGCGCCTGTGCCATTCCGGCCGCGAAAGGGTTCGCCGATGAAACGCTACGCCTATGCCTGGATCACCCTCACCTTCTTCCTGGTGTCGATCGTGCTGCACTGGCTGTTCGGCTGGCAGGCCTATGTCAACGAAGCCGCCGAGCACGGGCAGATCGCGGACAGCTCGGGCTATCTGGTCGAGATGCTGCGCGACACGTTCGAGAACTGGCAGTCCGAATTCCTCCAGCTCCTCTGGCAGGTCGTGGGGCTCGCCTATTTTCTCTATGTCGGCTCGCCATCGTCCAAGGAAAATGACGACCGCACCGAGGCCAAGATCGACGCGCTGATCCGGCTCCAGGCGGGTGACAAGGGGCAGGCGATCATCGACCATCTCGACGAGCGCTACATGCGGCATTCGGGCCCGATGCCGCACGCACACGATCTCGATCCGGTCTCGGTTTCCTGAAGCCCGGCCATGATCAACCGGCTCTTCACCGCCATCGCCAGCAGGATCGCCACCCTCGCGGGCAGGCCGGTGGCGTTCATGCTCGCGCTTGGTTTCATCCTCATCTGGGTCGTCACCGGCCCGCTTTTCGCCTTTTCCGATACCTGGCAGCTCGTCGTGAACACCGCGACGACGATCGTCACCTTCCTGATGGTGTTCCTGATCCAGAATTCGCAGAATCGCGACGCGGCAGCGATGCAGGCCAAGCTCGACGAGGTCATCCGCACGCTCAGCGATGCGCGCAACGGCTTCATCGGCATCGAGCACAAGACCGACACCGAGGTCGAGGAAATCCGCGACGCGATCGAGAAGGAAACCGAAAACGACGTCGTCCGCGAAAGCGTCAGGCACACCATCGCCAAGCTGCTCGGCCGATAGGCGGGTGCGATGATCCGCGGAACCCGCGCGACGCACGGACATTCTGTTGACATGGATCAAGGAGAACGACCCATGCGTATCGATGCGAAAGCGAGCATCATCCTGTTGTCCGCGCTGGCGCTCGCCGGCTGCGCGACCGCCAAGGGGGCCGCGATCGGCGCGGCAGGCGGCGCGGCGGTCAGCGCCGCCACCGGCAACGATGTCGAGAAGGGCGCAGCCGTCGGGGGCGTCGCCGGCGCGGTCGTGGGCACCGCCGTCGGCGATTAGGTCCAGACCCTGGAAAGGAGAGCGTCAATCCTGAACCCGTTCGCCCTGAGCTTGTCGAGGGGCGAGTGGCGAGGCGTGCTTCGACAAGCTCAGCACGAACGGGGGTTGGGGCGATCCCCGCCCCGGCCCGCCTCAATCCCCCGTCAGGATGCGATCGACGAGCTGCTTCACCGTCGGCACGAAGCCGTTCGAATAGAAGGGATCGTGCTTGAAATTATAGGCGCCGTGCCCGGCGAACATCAGGTTCTGATCGGTCGGGCCGCCATGGGCGATGTCCTGCAGCGTCTTCTGGATGCAGAAGCTGCGCGGGTCGGCGAGGCGACCGGTCGAGTTGGTCTCGGTATCCGCCCATGACGAGAACAGGCACTGGCTGAGGCAGCCCATGCACTCGGCCTGATCCTTGCGGATCGTCACCTTCTCCTCCGGCGTCACGAAGACGAGCGTGTTGTCCGGCGTCTTCAATGCCTCCGTAAAGCCCGCGCCGAACCATTGCCGCGCGCGCAGCAAGTCGTTGCGTGTCACCCAGAAATTCTTGCCCTTCACGCCGACATCGAGCTGGAAGGTGTGGTCGCCCGCCTCCTGGGTCGAAAAGGCGATCTGCCGTTCCGAGCGCGCTTCGAGATTCCTGAGAAACGGATTGCGCACCGCGCTCGAATAGAATCCGGTCGGCGAGAAGCGGTGGAGCAGCACCTCGCCTTCCTCGATCTGGGTCAGCTTGTCCTTCCAGCCCTGCGGGATCGGGCTTTCCTTGGTGAGCAGCGGCCGCGTGCCGAACTGGAAGGCGATCGCGCCGAGCTCGGGATTGTCGATCCAATCGTTCCAGTCGCGTAAATACCAGACGCCGCCCGCCATCACGATCGGCACGTCGTCGGAAAGCCCGCCCTCGCGCATCGTCTCGCGCAGCGCCTTGACGCGCGGATACGGGTCTTCGGGCTTCAACGGGTCCTCGGCGTTTGACAGGCCGTTATGCCCGCCCGCGAGCCACGGATCCTCATAGACCACCGCCGCCAGCCACTCCGACGCCTTCGAATAGGCCCGCTTCCACAGCGCGCGAAACGCGCGCGCGGAGCTGACGATCGGCAGGTAATGGACGTTGTAGGACGCTGCGATCTCGCTGAGCTTGTACGGCATCCCCGCGCCGCAGGTGACCCCGGAAACGAGGGCAAGGCGATCCAGACCCGCGACCAGACCCACCGTATGGCCGAGGCC
>CAZXFY010000028.1:0-49622 GCA_964639855.1 uncultured Stakelama sp.
TCGCCATGCCGCTCGAAAAGGTGCGCAAGGTGCTCAAGATCGCCAAGGAGCCGATCAGCCTCGAAACGCCGGTCGGCGACGAGGAGGATTCGCATCTCGGCGATTTCATCGAGGACAAGAATGCGGTGATCCCCGTGGACGCGGCGATCCAGTCCAACCTCAAGGAAACCGTCACACGCGTGCTGGCGAGCCTCACCCCGCGCGAGGAGCGTGTGCTGCGCATGCGCTTCGGCATCGGCATGAACACCGATCACACGCTCGAGGAGGTCGGCCAGCAGTTCAGCGTCACCCGCGAACGCATCCGTCAGATCGAAGCCAAGGCGCTGCGCAAGCTCAAGCACCCGAGCCGTAGCCGCAAGATGCGCAGCTTCCTCGATCAGTAACTCACGACAGGACCCTGCTTCGGCAGGGCCTCTTCATTCGACCGAGAATTCCGCGGCCAGTTCGTCGAGCCAGGCGAGGCGCGCGCGCAATTGCAGCTCCGATCCGCGCAGCGCACGGCGTTCGCCGACATCCGCTTCCAACTCGGTCTGCCTGATCGCTTCACGAACCTTGGCGAGCATGTCGTGAGTGGCATCCCGCCAGGATCGGAGGAGCCGGACACGTGTAGCCGGGGCGATCCGATCGAGGACATAGCCACGCGTGCGAAGCGGGTCCGCGACCGGCCCGAATGGCGTCTCGTCCACGACGGACGCCCATGAAACGAGCGCCCGGATGCCTGCCCGCGTAATGCTGAGCTTTCGGGTTCCCCTCCCATCACCGACCTCGGAACGTTCGGCCAGCAGCCCCTTGCCGCACAATTTCTCGACGAGCGGATAGATCGCCCCGGCGCTGGCCTTCCAGTCGGTCGTCAGCGAGCGGCGAAAGGCCGCGCGCACGGCATAGGCCGTCATCGGCTGATTTTGCATGATCAGGTGGAGCACCGCCCCTTCCAACTCGGTCAATCGCATCGCGGTATCTCTCCGGCCCCCTTGCCTCGTCGCCCGATTTGCGATTTAGTCCGAATCGGACTACTTGGAAAGGGGAGGGACATGGCCGACACCACCGCGGGACACTCGGCGCTGATGCAACGGGCGGCCTGGATTGCGCCGCTGCTGCCGCTCATCTGGATGACCGACCTGACCGCGATTCTCTGGCTCGGTCTCACCGCGGCGGCGCTGTTCTTTCTTCCCGAATCGCGCAAGCCGACCTTCGCGCTGGTCTGGCACAGCATTCCGGCATCGATTCTGCTCGGCGCGGCCGTCGGCGTTGTCTGGTCGCTGCTGCTGGACCCCCAGGTCACCGCGCTGATCGAGCGACTTACCGGCGCCACCATAGACCTCAGCTCGCTCGCCGACGTCGAGGGGGACACGGGCAACTATATCGGCCTGTTGCTTGCCGGCCTGCTGTTCGGCGGTATCGTCGAGGAAATCGCGTTTCGCGGCTTCTTCATCGGCTGGGGCTGCGTGCTGTTCGGCAGGCGCGCAGCTATACCCATCCTGCTGATCACATCGGCGGTCTTCGGCTACGGCCATATGTGGCAGGGGCCCGCCGGAGCGATCCTGATCGCCGTCGTCGGGCTGATGCTGGGGCTCGTCTATCTGCTGTCCGGCCGCAAGCTCCTGCCCGCCATCGTCACGCATATGGTGAGCAATTTCATCGGAATAACGCAGATTTACCTGTACGGCACGTGATCCAACCACACTCGAGCGAAGAGCCCCGACAGGGTGGAACCGCCCTGCCGGGGCACCGTCCTTTCCGGATGGATGGAGCCGGAAAAGGGCCGCTGCGGGCGACCCCGCGGGGACGGGATCGCCTGCATTCAGATTTCGTCGAGCCGGGCCGGCGTCAGGGCGTTCGCCGCTCGGGCCGACTCGACGATGGAGCGACAATCGCAGGCTGCGGTTACGGCGGCGATAACCATCGCGTCGGGCCGATTGCGCAAAATATGTCGGGCGGGCGCCGCATTTCGACGGGTGCGCGCACGCAAGTCGCGCACCGTCAGCGAAGAATCCGCTCCGATCCGGATCAAATTACCGCACCACCTCCGCGAATCGCCTCCGCGCCGGAGCCGGATCGCCGCGCCTCGTTCACTGCCACGCGATAGCTTCCCCCGGGGCGCAGAACGCGCACGTCACAGGGGAGGAACCACCATGTCGCTCGATTCCATCCAGGCGCTGCGCGCGGCGGACAAGGTTTCGGCTTCGCAGCTCGTCCGCCGGTTCGGCCATTGGCAGAACGTCGCCAACGAGCGGCCCGTCTTCGTGCTCCATCACGGCAATCCGCGCTGGGCGCTGATGTCGATGCCCTTGCTCTCCAATCTCACCGATCAGGCCGATCACGATGCGCGCGCGGGCCGGCTTGCCGCGCTCCACGATCTCACGCTCGATCATATGCGGGTGATGATGATCGGGCTCGATTCGAGGCTGGTCGTCACGCGGATCAACGCCGCCGCGCGGGCTCATCTGAGCGTCGCCGAGCACGATGCGCTCGGCCGTCCGCTCGACGCAATCGTGCCGTCCGCACGCCGGGCGCTGCTCGCCGACGCCGCCGCACGCGTCCGCGACAGCGGCGTCGCCGAAACGCTCGATTTCGAATCGGGCCTGTTCACGAGCCGCCGGCTTCAGGCACGGTTCGCGCCGTTCGACGGCGGCGTCGTCCTGTTCCTCGAAGACATGTCGCTCACCGACGATCTCGCCGCCGCAAGAACAGCCGCCGACGGGCTCGCGGCGTTGTGCGAGGCGAGCGGCCGCGTCGCGACGGGCCGGCTCACCGCGCGCGGGCTGATCGAAGGGCCGCCGGCGGCGCTCGTGGCGATGGTCGGGGTCGGCGCCGATCAGCTTCGCGGCATCCGCCTCACCAGCATCGTCGATGTCGCCGATCGTCCCGCGGTGAACGCCGCGATCGATTCGGTGTTCGAACAGTCGGGGACCGCGCGGCTCGCGGTCCGGCTGCTCCGCCACGGCGCCGAACCCGTTCCCGTCACGCTCGCGCTCGCCCGCGCCGATCCGCTGACCGGCTTCGCCTCCGGCCGATATCTGATCGTCGACGGACCGCCCGGCGACAGCGGCGAACCGACGACGTGAACCGCGCGCTAACCGTATTTTTAGGGGCTTCGGTATAGAAGTCGGGCCGAAGAAGCATGTGCGCATGAGACATCAGCCGGCGGGCACAGCTTTTCGGGAAGGATTCGATGGTCGAGACGGCTCAGATTGCAGGCTCCGGCGCCGCATGGCAGGCGGTTCCGTCGCTCGTCTCGGCCGACGGCACCGTCGCGCGCCCGGCCTATCGCGCGCTGCTGGGTCCCGACGCGCCGCTGCGCGACGTGATCGACGCGGTCCATGCGCTCTGCATGCTCCACGGCCGGCATCCCGGCGTGGTCGATTACGCGCTCGCGCACGATCCGGATGGCGCGGCCAAGGCATGGCTCGGCGAAGCCGCCGCCGCCTTCGTCGCGGAGCGCGCGTATCTCGTCCGCCTCGTCGCGGCCGGCGGGCCGCTGCCCTCGACGCCCGGCCAGGCCGAGACCGAGGCGGCGATCGTCGCACAGGCGCATGCGCTCGATACGCTCGCCCAGTCGGACCGCACCGGATGCGCGACCGGCGCCGCGGTCGCGCTCGTCCTCGAATGGGCGCCGATCCGCGCGCTGCTCGACGCCGCCGCCACCCGTTTCGGAATCGAGGCGGCGCCCTGCACGCTTCCGATCGAGGCCGACACGTCGACGCTGCTCGCCACCTCGTTCGGCACGCCCGCGATCGAACGCGCGATCCTGTTCGGCGCCGATCAGGTGCTTGCCCAGCATCGCGGGCTGTGGGGCCTGCTCGAATCGCGCGCATCCGCCCGCAATCAGCTCTGAAGCCGCGGCGGCGCTTGCGCTGCCCCTGCTTCCCCACTTATGCCGCACCCGATATTCGAAAAATCGGGATGGCCATGCAGCGCTTCGAAGGCACGAAAAGCTATGTCGCGACCGACGACCTGAAGGTCGCGGTCAATGCCGCCGTCACGCTGCGCCGCCCGCTCCTCGTCAAGGGAGAACCCGGCACCGGCAAGACCGTGCTCGCGCAGGAAATCGCCGACGCGATCGGCGCGCCGCTGATCGAATGGAACGTCAAATCGACCACCAAGGCGCACCAGGGCCTCTACGAATATGATGCGGTCGCGCGTCTTCGCGACGGCCAGCTCGGCGATCCGCGCGTCCACGATATCTCCAACTACATCCGCAGGGGCAAATTATGGGACGCCTTCACCGCCCCCGAGCCGCCCGTCCTCCTGATCGACGAGATCGACAAGGCCGACATCGAATTCCCCAACGATCTCCTCCAGGAGCTCGACCGGATGGAATTCCATGTCTACGAGACCGGCGAGACGATCCGCGCCGCCGAGCGTCCGATCGTCGTGATCACCTCGAACAACGAAAAGGAACTGCCCGACGCCTTCCTGCGCCGCTGCTTCTTCCATTATATCGCCTTTCCGGATCGCGAGACGATGCAGCAGATCGTCGATGTGCACTTCCCCGGCATCCAGAAGCTGCTCGTCACCCGCGCGCTCGACATCTTCTATGAGGTGCGCGAGGTGCCCGGCCTCAAGAAAAAGCCCTCGACCAGCGAGCTGATCGACTGGCTCAAGCTCCTCCTCCACGAGGACATGCCGCTCGACGTGCTTCAGAACCGCGACCCGTCCAGGGCGATTCCCCCGCTCCATGGCGCGCTGCTCAAGAACGAGGCCGATGTGATGCTGTTCGAACGGCTGGCCTTCATGGCGCGGCGGCAAAGCGGGCGGGGATGATCCGGCGGCGGCCGCGCCCGGCCCCCTTCCCCTAATCCGCGTTTAACCACTGTCGTGCCATGCCGCGGCCATGCGCACGGCCCCCCTCCACGATCGACGGCGATTCGCCATCGCGGCAGCGATCGCCGCGATCGCGGTGCTCGGCCTCGTCCTGCGCCTGCTCGCCGCGCGCGGCGGGTTGTGGCTCGACGAGGCCTGGTCGGCGGTTTACGCCGCCCGGGCGCGCACGCCGCTCGGCGTGTTCGTCTCGATCAACCACGACAACAATCATCATCTCAACAGCCTCTGGCTCCAGACGATCGGGCTTTCCGCGCCGCCGCTCCTCGCCCGCGCGCCTTCGATCATCGCGGGCACGATCGGCATTCTCGCCGCCGCCGCGATCGGTGCACGGCGCAACACCGCCACGGCGCTGACCGCCGCAATCCTGTTCGCGGTCTCCCCGGCCCTCGTTCATTACGGCGCGGAGGCGCGCGGTTATGCGACGATGACGCTGGCTTTCCTCGTCGCGCTTCTGATCGTCGACCGCTGGCTCGACGATCCGCGCGCGCCGCCGCCCCGGCTGGCGCTCGGCGCGCTCGCGGTGTTCGGGCTGTTCTCGCAACTGACGATGGTCTTCGGCCTGCTCGCGATCGCCGGCTGGGTGTTCGCGCGGCTGGCGGCGACGGGATGGCGATACAAGGCGTTGGACCGCACCTTCGATCTGATGATCCCCGCGCTCGCCGCGACGCTGCTCGTCTTCACGCTCGTCTTCGGCGCCGCCGCCCTGAGCAAGACCGGCATGCAAGTCGGCAGCAACGAGGATTTCACCTTCCCCGGCTTTCTCGATGCGCTCCATGACCTCGTCATGACGGTCTTCGGCGCGCCGCTTCCCGCCGGCTGGGGCGCGGCGCTCGTGATGTTGCTCATGCCGCTCGCGGCGCTGCCCGTTGCGGCGCTGCGTGGGCGCATCGGCTTCTATCTGTTCGCGATCGTCGCATTTCCGCTGATGACAGTGCTGCTTCAGGTCCCCAACACGCATTATTCGCGCTATTATCTCGTCGCAGGCATCGCGATGCTGCTCTTCGCGGCCGACTGGCTGGGGCACGCATTCGCGGGATCGCGCGCCACGCGGCGGGCTGCCGCGGCGGTCATCTGCGCCCTCCTCCTCGCCGCGAGCCTGATCCGCGACATCCGGCAGATCGACAACGCCCATGCCGATCCCGCCTTGCCGGTGGCGGCGATGCGCGCGGCGGCGCCCGGCGGCGCCACGATCCTGCTCGACAATATCCGCTCGAGCGCGGTGCTTCAGGCCGCCGCTGCCTCGGCGCACTACACGCTCGACATCCGCGAAACCTGCCCGGCGGCGCCGTTCTTCCTGCTCGACGCCACCCGCCCGCGCGCGTTTCCCGACAAGGTCCGCCGCTGCGGCGCGACCTATCGCGCCCTCCTCACCCGCCGCAAGCACGACCTGCCCGGCATGGACTGGCGGCTCTACCGACGGCAGCCAGGCAACGGCTGAGCGACGAACGCACCCCCGCGTTAACCTTTTGTTAACCATTTCCGCTGACCATTTCGCCATGCGTATCTGGTCAGTTTGCGTTCCATGCGTCTCCCCCCGATTCGCCTTCCGGTCCTGATCGCGCTCGCGATGATGGTGCCGACCCGCCCGGTCGGCGCCGCCTCGTTGCTCGATTATGTCGGTCAGTGCGTGCCGTTCGCGCGCGCCGCCTCGGGCATCCAGATCTACGGTGACGCCTGGACATGGTGGGGCCAGGCCGAGGGCCGGTACGAGCGCGGCCACACCCCGCGCGTCGGCGCCGTCATCGTTTTCGCCAAATCGTCGAAGCTCCGGCTCGGCCATGTCGCCGTCATCAGCCGCATCGTCGACAGCCGCGTCGCACTGGTGACGCACGCCAACTGGTCGCGCATCGACGGCGAGCGCGGCCATGCCGAGCAGGACGTGACGCTCTACGACGTGTCGCCGGACAATGACTGGAGCCAGGTCAAGGTCTGGTACCGCGACATGGACGGGCTCGGCGCCACCACCTATCCCGTCTACGGCTTCATCTACGGCATTCCCGACGAGGACGCGCCCGCCGGCATCCACAAGGCTCATGTCGCTCCCGAGCTTACGGGGCGAGACCCCGATTATGTCGGCGCCCTGATCGACGCCTACGCCCCGTAACGCGCGGCGCGCCGATCCCTTTGACGCCGGACTCGCCTTCTTTATGATGCCGCGCGGGAGGGCGTGTTCTGTTGCGTATCCAGTTCAACCGATCGGCTCCGGCCGTCCTGCTTCTTGCGCTCCTCGCCGGCTGCGCGGGCGGCTATCGTCCCGTCAGCGACACGCCGGTCAAGATCGGCCGCCCTTATACGGTGCGCGGCGTCACCTACGTGCCGCACGTCGATCCCGGCTATGACGCGGTCGGCTATGCGAGCTGGTACGGCGACGAATCGGGCAACATGACCGCCAATGGCGAAAAATACCGTCCCGACGGGATCAGCGCCGCGCACAAGACGCTGCCGCTGCCGAGCTATGTCGAGGTCACTTCGCTCCAGACCGGCCGGACGATCCTCGTCCGCGTCAACGATCGCGGCCCCTTCGCCCGCGGCCGCATCATCGATCTGAGCCGCGGCGCCGCCGAGCTGCTCGGCATCCGCCGCGCGGGCAGCGCCCCGGTCCGCGTCCGCGTTGTCAACCCGCCCGAAGAGGACAAGGAGCGCCTGCGCGAAGGTGATCCCGCCCGGACCCGCCCCAGCGCCTCGCCGCAAACCCTCACCTGGCTGCGCGAGCGGCTCGCGCGCGAGGGATATTGAGCACTACATCTCGGTCCGATAGCCCGGCGCGCGAAGCCTCGCTTGTGCCCCTGCGAAAGCAACGGTCCGGGAAATGGTAGCGGAGGAGGGACTTGAACCCCCGACACGCGGATTATGATTCCGCTGCTCTAACCAGCTGAGCTACTCCGCCACATATCTGTGTGAGGCGCGGCCTATAGATAGGCGGTCCGGAACGGTCAAGCGACCGCCTGACCGGCGCCTTCAAATCTCGACCTGGCTGCCCAGCTCGACCACGCGGTTGGTCGGCAGACGGAAGAATTCCATCGCGCTTTCGGCGTTCCTCAGCATCCATGCGAACAGCTTCTCGCGCCACAGCATCATCCCCGGCCGCGCGGCGGGCAGCAGCGTCTGGCGCGCGAGGAAGAAGCTCGTGTCCATCATCTTGAACTCGGCGCCGCACCCGCGGACCTTGGCGAGCGCCGCGGGCACGTCGGCCTCCTGCATGAAGCCGTAGCGGATGATCATCCGATGGAATGCCTGCCCCAGATCGGTCAGCGTCAGCCGGTCGGCCTCGCCGACATAAGGCTCGTCGGCGATCTTCACCGTCAGCAGGATCACCCGCTCGTGCAGCACCTTGTTGTGCTTGAGATTGTGGAGCAGCGCATAGGGAACGCCGTCGGGCGCGGAGGTCATGAACACCGCGGTACCGGGCACGCGCACCGCGGCGTTGGCGGCGGACTGGATGAACACCTTGATCGGCATCGCGGCCTCGCGCAGCCGCTCGATCATCAGCTGCCGCCCGCGCGCCCAGGTGGTGAGCACCGCGAAGACGAGGAAGCCGACGAGCAGCGGGAACCACCCGCCCGAAGGCACCTTGGTCAGGTTCGCGGTGAAATAGGCGCCGTCGACGACGAAGAAGAGCGCGAGCAGCGGCACCGCATAATAGACCGGCCAGTGCCACAGCCGGAACAGCACGACGACCAGCAGGCAGGTGTCGATCAGCATCGCCCCCGTCACCGCGATGCCATAGGCCGAGGTGAGGTTGGACGAGGTCTGGAAGAACAGCACCAGCAGGATCACCATCGTCATCAGCAGCCAGTTGACGAGCGGGATGTAGATCTGCCCGGCGGTCGAGGCGCTGGTATGCTCGATGCGCAGCCGGGGCACGAAGCCGAGCTGGATCGCCTGCTGCGTCACCGAAAAGGCGCCCGTGATCACCGCCTGGCTCGCGATGATCGCCGCGCAGGTGGCGAGGATCACGAGCGGAAGCTGAAGCGCGGCGGGCGCGAGCATGTAGAACGGGCTCGTCAGCGCCTCGGGCCCCACCCGGAACAGCAAAGCGCCCTGCCCCATATAGTTACACACCAAAGCCGGCAGCACGAAGACGAGCCATGACACGCGGATCGGATTGCGCCCGAAATGCCCCATATCGGCATAGAGCGCCTCGGCACCGGTCACCGCGAGCACCACCGATCCCAGGGCGAGGAACGCCGCCAGGCTGTCGGTGAGGAAGAAGCGCACCGCATAGGTCGGCGACAGCGCCCACAGGATGCCCGGCGTCTGGACGATGCTCATCACGCCCAGCACCGCGATCACGGCGAAATAGAAGATCATGACCGGCCCGAAGAACGCCCCCACGCGCGACGTGCCGCCGCTCTGGATCGCGAACAGGCCGACCAGGATGACGATCGCGATCGGCATCACCAGCCCGCCCAGGGCGGGTGCCGCCACCGCGAGCCCCTCGACCGCACCGAGCACGGTGACGGCGGGCGTGATCATGCTGTCGCCGTAGAAGAGCGCCGTCGCGAACACGCCCAGCAGCACGATCCCGCGCGTCCAGCGCTTGTTCTTGGTCCGTCCCGAAACCAGCGCCAGCAGCGCCAGGCTGCCGCCCTCGCCCTTGTTGTCGGCACGCATGATGATCGAGACGTATTTGAGCGTCACCACGATCATCATCGACCAGAACATCAGGCTGACGACGCCCATGATGTGCGCCGCATCGAGAGTGAGCGAATGGTGCCCCGCGAAGGTCTCGCGAAAGGCGTAGAGCGGGCTCGTGCCGATGTCGCCGAACACGACTCCGATCGCGCCCGCGGCGAGCTTGATCAGCCCCTGCTCGCGGCTGTGATCGTGCCCCGCCTGCGGCGCTGTGCCGTCGGCCGGAGCCCCGGGAAGCCCCGCGCTGTCGTTGTTGCTGGTCACTGGAGGATGCTTTGCGCCCGACAATCGAGGGTCTCGTCCGCCTCCGGACGCTGGTCCTTGCCCCTGTTCATCGGCGGCGCCTCTACATCACCGTGTTCGCTTTCGCAAATGCAACGAAATGCCCGGCGCTTTGCTCCCTCGGCACCGCGCATCCCGTATGCCCGGCGCCGTTAGAATGGTTGCCGCCCCGGTTTGCCATACCCTCCCATCCCATTAAGCTGCGCGGTTCGCCGACGAGTCGCCGAGTGCAAAAGGTGGTCGGAACAGGCGGGCCGCCGAGTGCGGCCGTGAGGGGGGATCATCCATGAAAGCACATCGTTCGCGCACGCGCGCCGTCTACACGCGCGCCGTCTATCTGTGGGGGTCGGCGGGCGCGCTCGCCATCGCCGCGTCGCTCACCGCCGCGCCGGCCGCCGCGCAATCGGTCGCGGGCGGCAACGCCACCGGGATGCAAAGCGTCGCCGTCGGGAACGGGGCCACGGCCTCCGGCGACAACGGCAGCATCGGAGTCGGCCACGATAGCACCGCGAGCGGCAACGGCAGTACTGCGGTCGGCTCGTTCAGCGGCGCCAGTGGCACCGACAGCACGGCCATCGGCAATAGCAGCACGGCGATCGCCGACTCCGCTACGGCCGCGGGTGCGTACAGCGTGGCATGGGGCACCGGTAGCGTAGCCCTCGGCGACAGCGCGTCCGCCGGCGGGGCGCTCGTCATACTGCCCTCTCCATTTGTCTTCTTCAATGAAGGCGCGACGGCGCTCGGCGCCAATTCGCAGGCCGGCACGGGCGCCGACGATCAGGACAACGCAACTGCCGTCGGCGAGAGCGCCCATGCAAACGCCCTCAACGCGTCCGCCTTCGGCCAGGGCGCCGACGCCTCGGCCACGGGCGCGGTGGCGCTGGGGCAAGGCTCGGTCGCCGATCAGGCGAACACCGTCTCGGTCGGCACCGCGACCAACGGGCGCCGCATCGTCAACGTCGCGACCGGCACCGCCGCCACCGATGCGGTCAACCTCGGCCAACTCAGCGCCGCGGTCGGCGCGATCCCGGTGGACAGCAACGACACGTCGGGCAACGGCGCGCCAGGCGCCACCGGCGACGATTCGCTCGCCGTGGGCAACGACGCCGAAGCTTCGGGCGACTATAGCACCGCCATCGGACAGGGCAGCACCGCCTCGGCCCTCGGCAGCACCGCAACCGGGAGCGATAGCTTCGCTTCCGGCATCTACAGCACCGCGACGGGGAGGCGGGCCAGAGCCACGGGCTTCGAAAGCACCGCGACCGGGGAGGTCTCCCACGCCACGGGCACCGCCAGCACGGCGACCGGCTTCAACGCCCATGCGGGTGGCACCTTTGCGAACAGCCAAACCACCGCGCTCGGCGCGAACGCGGAGGCAGGCGCAACCGCCACCGGGCAGACCAAGGCCACGGCCGTCGGCGAAAGCGCCCACGCCAACGCCGCCAGCGCCTCCGCTTTCGGCCAGGGCGCGTCGGCGTCGGCAACCGGCGCCGTGGCACTCGGGCAGGGCTCGGTCGCCGATCAGGCGAACACCGTTTCGGTCGGCGCGGCGGGGGCAGAGCGCCGCATCGTCAACGTCGCCGACGGCACCAGCGCCTCCGATGCGGTTAATCTCGGCCAGCTCGACGCGGCGATCGCCGGCGTGCCGATCGACAGCAACAACAGCAACCACTTGGCGGCGCCGAGCGCCACCGGTCCCAACAGCCTTGCCGTCGGCGACGGCGCCGAGGCAAGCGCCGGCAGCACCGCCATCGGGCAGGGCAGCATTGCGGGCGTCGCCAGCACCGCCATGGGCACACACAGCAACGCCTCGGGCGGCATCAGCATCGCAATCGGGGGGGAAAGCTACGCCACGGCCAATTACAGCATCGCAGCCGGGGCGTTCAGCTTGGCCTCCGGCGTCTCCGGCGTCGCGATGGGCCATTACAGTTCCGCCCTGGGCGACGGCAGCACGGCGATCGGCGGCTGGATCGATCTGGATTCCGATGGCGTGGCGGAATCCGGCGAAATGACGAAGGCGTCGGGCGAAGGCTCCAGCGCTTTCGGGTCCGCGGCGCAGGTTTTGGGCGACGGCGGCACCGCACTCGGCAGCGGCGCCAACGTCTCCGCGGCGGGCGCGGTCGCGCTCGGGCAAGGTTCGGTCGCCGATCAGGCGAACACCGTTTCGGTCGGCACCGTGACCAACCAGCGCCGCATCGTCAACGTCGCGACCGGCACGGCGGCGACCGATGCGGTCAATGTCGGCCAGTTGAACGCGGCGATCGCCGCGATTCCCTCCGGAGCGACGGTTCCGGTGGACAGCAACAATACGTCCGGGCTCGGCGCGCCGAACGCCACGGGCACCGATTCGCTCGCCGTCGGCGACGGGGCGGTGGCGTCGGGCGCCGACAGTACCGCGACCGGCGAGAGCAGCATCGCCAGCGGCAATCACAGCACCGCGGCGGGGCACGGCAGCAAAGCCAGCGGCTCCAACGGCACCGCGATCGGCTATGGCAGTGTCGCCTCGGGCGTGTCCAGCACCGCGATCGGCACGATAAGCCGGGCTACGGGGGTGAACAGCACCGCGGTCGGCCAGCTCAGCGTTGCTCTGGCCAGGAACAGCACCGCGATCGGTCATGGCGCCAACGTCGATGGCGTCGACAGCACGGCGATCGGCTACGGCGTCGGCGTATTAGGCAAGAGCAGCACGGCGACCGGGGCAGGCAGCTTCGTCATGAGCGATTACAGCACCACGAACGGCGCCCATAGCCTCGCCACGGGAGATTCCAGCACCGCAATCGGCTATTCCGCCGTGGCCGGCAGCCGATGGACCGGCACCGCCCATTTCAACGCCCGCACCACCGCCATCGGCGCCAATGCCGAGGCGGGTGGGACCGCCGACGGGCAAACCGGCGCGACCGCCGTGGGCGAAAGTGCCAAGGCCAATGCGACAGGGGCCTCCGCCTTTGGCCAGGGAGCGAGCGCCACCGGCGCCGGCGCCGTGGCGCTCGGCCAGGGATCGGTCGCGGATCAGGCGAACACCGTCTCGATCGGCTCGGCCGGGAATGAGCGCCGCATCGTCAACGTCGCCGACGGCACCGTCGCGGCGGGCTCGACCGACGCGGTGACGGGCGGGCAGCTTCACGCCACCAACCAGCATGTCGCGCTCAACGCCGCCGATATCGGCACCACCAACAGCCGCATCGCCGCGGCGCTGGGCGGCGGCGCGGGGATCGATGCGGGCGGATTGCTGACGCCGCCGAGCTATGTCGTGCAGGGCGGAACCTATACCAATGTCGGCGGGGCATTGGGTGCGCTCGACGCGCAGGTGACGACCAACAGCGGCGACATCGCGATCCTCCAGGGCCAGGTGGCGAGCGGTTCGATCGGCATCGTTCAGCAAGACGCGGCAAGCCGCACGATCACCGTCGGCGCGGCGACCGACGGCACGGTGGTGAATGTCGGCGGGACGGCGGGGGGCCGGATCGTGACCGGCGTTGCCGCCGGCACGGTCGCCGCCGGATCGACCGACGCGGTCAACGGATCGCAGCTCGACGCCACCAACCAGGCGGTCGCGGCGGCGCAGGGTACGGCCGACGCCGCGCTCGCCGGCGCCACGACGGCGCAGGGCACGGCGACCACCGCGCTGAACGATGCCGCGGCGGCGCAGACGACGGCGAATAGCGCGCTTGCCGATGCGGCGACGGCGCAGGGAACGGCCGACACGGCGCTGGCCGACGCCGCTGCCGCGCAAGGGACGGCCGATACCGCGCTCGCCAACGCGGCAACCGCGCAAAGCACGGCAGACACCGCCTTGAGCAACGCCGCCGCCGCGCAGACCACCGCCGACACGGCCCTTGCCAATGCGGCCACGGCGCAGACCACCGCCGACACCGCACTCGCCAATGCGGCCACCGCGCAGGCAACGGCCGATGATGCCGCGAGCGAAGCGGCGCTCGCCAGGACCGAGGCCGCCGCCGCGCAGACCCGCGCGGACGAGGCGCGCACCCTCGCCAACCAGGCGATCGCCAGCGGTGCCGTGACGCGCGAGACGGCCGAGTTGGCGCTCGCCAACGCCGCCAACGCCCAGACCGCCGCCGACGACGCGGCCGCGCGCGCCGAAGAGGCCGAACAGGTCGCGGCCGCGGCGCAGACCAACGCCGACCTCGCCCGCTCGATCGCCGAAAGCGCCGCGACCAATGCCGAAGCCGCCCAGGCGACCGCCGACAAGGCCTTGGCGCGCACCGAATATCTCGCGATCAACGGCAACGGCGCCCGACCGACCGCGACCGGCGCCAACGCGATCGCGCTTGGCAGCGGCGCCGGTGCGAGCGGCGACGATTCGGTCGCGATCGGCACGGGCGCCGTGGCCGAGAACGGCGCCGCCGTCTCGATCGGCGCGGGCAATGTCGCGTCGGGCGACGGCGCCGTTGCGATCGGCGATCCGAACCTCGCGACCGGCCGCGGCGCGGTCGCGATTGGCGCCGACAACCGTGCCACCGGGCTCGCCGCGGTGGCGATCGGCGCGGACAGCGTGGCCGAGGGGCAGTCGGCGATCGCGCTCGGCAGCAATGCCCGGGCGACGGCGGCCGGGGCGGTCGCGATCGGCGAAAATGCCGTGGCGAGCCGTCCGGGACAGGTGGCGCTGGGCTCGTCGGGCTCGACCTACACGCTGGCCGGGATCGGCTCGTCGGAGAGCCGGGCGGCGCAATCCGGCCCGCTGCGCTACGTCACCTCGGACGCGACCGGCAATCTGGCGCTCGCCGATTTCGGGCCGGGCGATCTCGCGCAGATCCGCTTCGACCTCGACCGCGACCGGCGCGACGCCCGCTCCGGTATCGCGGCGGCGATGGCAATGGGCTATGCGCCGATGCCGTCGGCACCGGGCAGGACCAGCTATGTGCTGAACGGCTCGACCTTCCGCGAGGCGCAGGCGATCGGCGGCGCGGTCTCCCACCGGCTGAACACCGAAGAGCCGTTCGCGCTCACCGCCGGCTTCGCCTATGCCGGCCACGGCAACAACGCCGTCCGCGTGGGGGTTGCGGGAGAATTCTAGGGCCGATCGACATTCAGAAGATGGCGAGTCGAAAATGGTGGATTTTCGAGACCCGGCGCGCAGCGTGCTTCAAGGCACGTGAGCACCGGAAGCTCGAAAAGCCGCCATTTGCAGGCCGCCAGAGCTGGATGTCGATCGGCCCTAGAGCAACGTGCCTTCAATCAGGACCGTTCGTCCCCGGACTTGATCCGGGGTTGTCGAAGCACCGTCCTTTTCCCGCCGTGGAAAAGAAAAACGGCCCTTCGACAAGCTCAGAGCCTGCCCCGGCGAAGGCCGGGGGCGAACGGTGTCGGGTCAGATTGAACGCACGTTGCCCTAGGAGGCGTCACCCTCCCCCGAACAGCGCGTCCGCCTCGCTGCGCGTCGGCACGGCACGCAGCACGAAGCTCGAATTGATCGTGATCACCCCCGGCAACCGCCCGAGATGCTCGCGGTGCAGCCGCTCGTAATCGTCGAGATCGCGGCAGAGAATCTTCAACCGGTAGTCCTGCCCTCCGGACACCAGCGCGCATTCCACCACCCCGTCGATTTCCGCGACCGCCGCCTCGAACCGCTCGAGGTCCTCCTCGATCTGCGTCCCCAGCGTGATGTCCACCAGCGCCGTCACCGCGAAGCCGATCCGGCGGTGATCGAGCCGCGCCGCATAGCCCGCGATCAGCCCCGCCGCCTCCAGCGCCTGGATACGCCGCGTCGCCGCCGATTGCGATAGCCCGACCAGCGCGCCAACCTGGCTCACCGCCATCCGCGCGTCGGAGGCGAGGCAGTTCAGAATTGCGCGATCGATGCGATCGATTTGCATGAAATCCCCGTTTTCATACTATATTGTGCATGATTACTTCTTATACATGCCCGTTCCGCGCCAACTTTGCAAACATTCGCGGCTCCGACAGGCGTATATGCCGCCGCACAAATAGTTTCAGGAGAGACCATCATGCGGATCGGCGTTCCGAAGGAAATCAAGAATCACGAATATCGCGTCGGCCTCACCCCGCCCTCGGTGGCGGAGCTGGTCGCGGCGGGCCACGAGGTCGTGGTCGAAACGCAGGCGGGCTCGGGCATCGATTTCGACGATCGGGATTATGTCGATGCCGGCGCCGCGATCCTGCCCGATGCCAAATCGGTCTTCGCCGCTGCAGACATGATCGTGAAGGTCAAGGAGCCGCAGCGACAAGAGATCGCCCTGCTCGAGCCGCGTCACCTGCTCTTCACCTATCTCCACCTCGCCGCCGACCGCCCGCAGACCGAGGGCCTCCTCAAATCCGGCGCCACCTGCATCGCCTATGAGACCGTCACCTCGCCCAAGGGCGGCCTCCCCCTCCTCAAGCCCATGTCCGAGGTCGCCGGCCGCATGTCGGTCCAGGTCGGCGCGCATTACCTCGAGAAGGAGCAAGGCGGCCGCGGCGTCCTGCTCGGCGGCGTCCCCGGCGTGGCCCCTGCCCGCGTCGCGATCCTCGGCGGCGGCATCGCGGGCATCAACGCCGCGCAGATGGCGGTCGGCATGCGCGCCGACGTCACCATCTACGACATCAACAACGATCGCCTCGCCGAGCTCGACATGTTCTTCTCGAGCCAGATCAAGACCGCCTACGCCAGCAAGGCCGCGATCGCCGCGGCGGTCGAGAAGGCGCATCTGGTGATCGGCGCCGTCCTCGTCCCTGGCGCCGCCGCGCCCAAGCTCGTCACCCGCGACATGCTCAAGACCATGAAGCGCGGATCGGTCCTCGTCGACATCGCGATCGACCAGGGCGGCTGTTTCGAAACCAGCCACGCCACCACCCATGACGATCCCGTCTATGAGATCGACGGCGTGATCCATTATTGCGTCGCCAACATGCCCGGCGCGGTCGCGCGCACCTCGGCCTTCGCGCTCAACAACGCGACGCTGCCCTTCGTGCTCAAGCTCGCGAGCAAGGGCGCCGAGGCCGCGATGAAGGCCGATCCCCACCTCGCCGCCGGCCTCAACGTCTCCGACGGCAAGATCCGCCACCAGGCCGTGGCGCAAGCGTTCGACATGCCATTCGAGGCGTGGACCGGCTGAGGACATTCGCCGCCGTCAGCCGCGCTATCCCGGATAACGCGCGTGCCCCGGCAAGTCGTTCAGCCCCGCCAGCCACGCGGGCGCCTCGGCGAGCTGCACCCGGATCGTCGGCATATCCGCATCGGGATCGTCGAACGTCGCCGATTGCACGTCGACCTGTCCGGGAAAGATGCTCTCGCTGCGATAGAACAGCCCCGTCCCGCAGGTCGGGCAGAATTGCCGCCGCACGTCGCCGGACGAATTGTGGCTCGCGACCTCGCCGGTCACGCGCAATTTGTCGTCATCGACCACCGCCCACGCCACCAGCGGCGCACCCGCGGCGCGCTGACAATCGCGGCATGTGCACACCGCATGGCGCACCGGCGTACCCTCGATCCGGTAGCGCACCTTGCCGCACTGGCATCCGCCTTCGATCATATGCTTGCTCCTCTCGCCCCCGTTCCCTACCTGTTCACACATGAGTCTGCCAGCGTCCAGCCCCGCCGATCCGCCCTATCTGAAGGGCCTCAACGCCCCCCAGCGCGAGGCGGTGCTGACGACCGAAGGCCCGCTCCTCGTGCTGGCCGGCGCGGGCACCGGCAAGACGGCGTGCCTCACCGCGCGGCTCGCGCACCTGCTTTACACCCGGAAGGCCTGGCCGAGCGAAATCCTCGCCGTCACCTTCACCAACAAGGCCGCGCGCGAGATGAAGGAACGCGTCGGCCGCCTCGTCGGCGAGGCGGTGGAAGGCATGCCCTGGCTCGGCACCTTCCACGCGATCGGCGCCAGGATGCTGCGCCGCCACGCCGAGCTCGTCGGCCTCCACAGTAACTTCACGATCCTCGACACCGACGACCAGCTCCGCCTCCTGAAGCAGCTCATCACCGCCGCCGATCTCGACGAGAAGCGCTTCCCCGCGCGCCAGCTCGCCGGCCTGATCGATCAGTGGAAGAACAAGGGCCTCACCCCCGCCGATATCGACGCCGGCGAATCCGAACGCTACGCCAACGGCCGCGGCGGCGAGCTCTACGCGCAGTATCAGGAACGCCTCAAAACCCTTAACGCCTGCGATTTCGGCGACCTGCTGCTCCACATGCTCGTCATCCTGAAGACACACCGCGACGTGCTGGAGCAGTATCAACGCCGCTTCAAATATATCATGGTCGACGAGTATCAGGACACCAACGCCGTCCAGTATCTCTGGCTCCGCCTGCTAGCGCAGGACCGCAAGAACATCGCTTGCGTCGGCGACGACGACCAGAGCATCTATAGCTGGCGCGGCGCGCAGGTGGAAAATATCCTGAAGTTCGAGAAAGACTTCCCCGGCGCTGCTGTCATCCGGCTCGAACAGAATTACCGTTCGACCCCGCACATCCTCGGCGCCGCCTCGGGCGTCATCGCGCAGAACGCGGGCCGCCTCGGCAAGACGCTCTGGACCGAGCTCGACGCCGGCGACAAGGTGCGCGTCCTCGGCGTCTGGGACGGCCCCGAAGAGGCGCGCCGCGTCGGCGAGGAGATCGAGGCCGCCGAACGCTCGGGCACCAGCCTCAACGACGTCGCGATCCTCGTCCGCGCGCAGCACCAGACACGCGAGTTCGAGGACCGCTTCATCGCGATCGGCCTCCCCTATCGCATCGTCGGCGGTTTCCGCTTCTACGAACGCGCCGAAATCCGCGACGCGCTCGCTTACCTGCGCCTCGTCCACCAGCCCGCGGACGACCTCGCCTTCGAACGCATCGTCAACACCCCCAAGCGCGGCCTCGGCGACAAGGCGATCGCCCGCATCCACCAGCTCGCCCGCGCGCAAGGCGTCCCCCTCTCGATCGCCGCCGCGCGCATCCTCGACACCGACGAGCTGACTCCGCAAGCCCGCCGCAGCCTCGGCAATTTCGTCGCCGACCTCGCCCGCTGGCGCGACCTACTAAATTCCTCCCCGGAACGGGGAGGGGGACCGGCGCGCAGCGACGGTGGAGGGGTCCCGCCCCACGCGCACCTCGCGCAGATCATCCTCGACGAATCCGGCTACACCGCGATGCTCCAGGCCGATCGCAGCGCGGAGGCCGCCGGCCGCCTCGAAAACCTGACCGAGCTCGTCCGCGCGATGGAGGAATACGAGACCCTCGGCGCCTTCCTCGAACATGTCAGCCTCGTCATGGACAACGACGCCGCCGCCGACGGCGCCAAGGTCACGATCATGACGATCCACGCCGCCAAGGGCCTTGAATTCGACACCGTCTTCCTCGCCGGATGGGAGGAAGGGCTGTTCCCCTCGCAGCGCGCGCTCGACGAAGGCGGCCTCGCGAGTCTCGAGGAGGAACGCCGCCTCGCCTATGTCGCGATCACCCGCGCCCGTCGGCGGGCGACCATCCTCCACGCCGCCAACCGCCGCATCTACGGCCAGTGGACCAGCAGCATCCCCAGCCGCTTCGTCGAGGAACTGCCGGCCGAGCATATCGAAAGCGAAAGCACCATGTCCGGCGGCGAGAGCCTGTGGCGCGCCAACTGGTCCGAACGCGCCGATCCCTTCGCCGATGTCGGTCGAGGCACCGGCCGCGGCCCCGGCTGGCAACGCGCCGCCGGCACGCTCGGGTCGAAACCCGGCGGCGAGTGGCAAAGCCGCACCTTCACCCGCGAGCCCACCCGCATCGTCGAATCCCGCGCCTCGGCCGTCAGCCTCGGCAACAAGGGCCGCGACGACCTGTCGGTCGGCATGCGCGTCTTCCACCAGAAATTCGGCTACGGCGAAATCGCCGAAATCGAAGGCAACAAGCTGGAGATCGACTTCGAACAGGCGGGGAGGAAACGGGTGATGGATAGCTTTGTGAGTGTGGGGTGAGTGCAGCTACCCCCGCCGCCATTCCCGCGAAGCTTACGGTCGCGGCCGGCGCCAAAAGCGTCAACCCGCGCTTGACGCCCGCCGTCTCACCACAAATTCTTCCCGTCCACCACCGTCACCGGCCAGTCCGCTGCTTCGAAATCGTCGAGCAGCCGCGCGTTGATCGCGATCCGGCGCGTCTCGCCGTCCCAGCTTCCGTCCTTCTCCCACGCCGGGCTGTCGGCGCCGACATCGCAGCCGCACGCCGAACAGAAATGGTTGGCGATAAGCTTCGAGTTCCAGCGATAGACGGCATCGCTGTCGGCCTGCGGGAAGGTGACCTGTTCGGGGGCATAATAGGCATAGAGATGTCCCCGCTTCGAACAGAACGAGCAGGTGCACCGCGTCAGTTTCTCGGGCAGTTCGCCATCGATCTCGAAGGTGGTGCGCCCGCAATGGCAGCGTCCGGTCAGCGTCATCGCGTCTCTCCTTCGCGAGGCAAGACGCGCGAGCCCGGCGAGCGGTTGCCCGGCGCTGTCCTGCACTGGCCGTTTATGCTTAACTCGAACGCGATGGCCCATCGAATGCCTCGATCGCTCCACGCCTTGCGCGCGCCTGATACGCGCGCCGAGCCGATCGCGAAGGTGCCCCACCTTCTGCCGCCTATCCCTGTCGCAGGGTCAACTTGGTCAACGTCGCGCGCCGCCGCAAACCGCCGCACCCACGACTCGCTCCGCCCGATTCCCGCGGCAATCCGCCGATTTCGGGCGCAATCGTTCAGCCCCCATTAGCGCCGGGCAAAGTTGACTCCCGCGCGCATCGCCATCGAACCAGAAGGACGTCGTTCATGTTCAAGCCCCTCCTCCTCGCCGCCGCCGCTATCGGCGCCACCGCCGCGCTCCCGGCCTCGGCGCAGACTGTCGAGGAACAGGCGCGCTTCGCCCAGGCGCAGACGCGGTTCCAGTCGGAACTCGCGCGCTTCCAGGATGAATTCGATCGCTATCGCGCCGCGCAGGATCGCGATCGCCGCAACGGCTATTACGATCGCGGCGGCCCGGCCCGCGTCCCCTACCCCAATTACGACGACCGCTACGGCGCCGATGCCTATGATCGCGACGAGAACGGCTACGATCCCTCGCGTTATTATCGGTCGGGCCCACAATATGGCGAACGCGTGATGCGTCCCGAGGATCGCGTCTATGCGGGCAGCGACGGCCGCTATTATTGCAAGCGCAACGACGGCACGACCGGCCTCATCGTCGGCGGCGCGGCGGGCGGACTGCTCGGCAACGTGATCGACGGCGGCCATTCGCGTATCCTCGGCACGCTTCTGGGCGGCGCCGCTGGCGCGCTCGCCGGCCGCGCGATCGAGCAGAACCAGCAGCAGGTCGTCTGCCGTTGAGAGTCTGTTTGAAAAATTCGCGAAAAAGCGATTTTTTTGGCGAAACGAACTCTACCTACTCTGACGGAAACACGGTGCCATTCGTTGGTTACGCCGTCACGCTGTTGAACGAGGCCGAATGACGCTGCCCCAGATCCTGTCCGTCGCCACGCTGGCCGCGATGATGGCGATGTTCGTCTGGGGCAGGTTTCGGTACGATGTCGTCGCGATCCTCGCGCTGCTCGCGTCGCTCGCGCTGGGGATCGTGACGCCGGAAAGGGCCTTTACCGGCTTTTCCGACGATCTCGTCATCATCGTCGGTTCGGCACTGGTGCTGTCGGGCGCGGTGCAGCGCTCGGGCGTGATCGAGACCGCGCTCGGCTGGGTCTCGCGCTACGTGAAGAGCATCCGCTCGCAACTCGTCGTGCTCACCGCCACGGTCGGCTTCACCTCGGCGCTGGTCAAGAATGTCGGCGCGCTCGCGATGCTGATGCCCGCCGCCTTCCAGATGGCGAAGAAGAACGACGCCAGCCCCTCCGTCTTTCTGATGCCCATGTCCTTCGCGGCGCTCCTGGGCGGGCTGATGACCTTGGTCGGCACCTCGCCCAACATCATCGTCAGCCGCGTGCGCGAGCAGATGATCGGCGAACCTTTCCGCATGTTCGATTACACGCCGGTCGGGTTCGGACTGCTGCTGATGGGTCTGGTCTTCCTGCGCTTCGGCTATCGGCTGCTGCCCCGCGACCGCCGCGCCGCGCCAACCATGGGCGAGGCGCTCGACGTGCAGGGCTATGTCACCGAGGCGACGCTCGCCGAGGGTTCCCCCGCGATCGACGAGACGGTCGCCGGGTTCATCGAGCGCCACGATCACGAGATCGCCGTCACCAGCATCCTGCGCGCCGGCATGCGCAGCATGCCGCTCGCCGACACGGTGCTGCGCGAACGCGACACGCTGATCCTGGCCGGCGAGCCCGACATGCTCGAGCGTGTCATCTCGGGCGACAAGCTCGAACTCGCCGGGCAGGATCGCGACAAGGATGACAAGAAACGCCGCGACACCGGCGTGATCGAGGCGGTGATCAACATCGAATCGCCGCTGATCGGCCAGTCCGCCGGTCGGCTTCGGCTTCAGGAGCGCTACGGCGTCAACCTGATCGCGGTCTCGCGGCGCGGCGAGCGGCTGGTCAGGAGTCTCGGCAACATCGTGCTCCAGGCCGGCGACGTCGTTGTCCTCCAGGGCGTGCTCGACGAGCTGCCGGAAAAGCTGCGCGATCTCGGCGCCCTGCCGCTCGCCGAACGCGCCTTGCGGCTGGGCAGCTCGCGCAAGGGCCTGCTCGCGATCGTGATCCTCGCCGTCGCGATGGCGGCGACCGCGGGCGGGCTGGTGCCGGTGGCGGTCGCCTTCTTCGCCGCGGCCGGGCTCGTGATCGCCACCGGCGCGCTGCCGGTGCGCGAGGCGTACGAACATGTCGAATGGCCGATCCTGATCATGCTCGGCGCGCTGATCCCGGTGAGCGACAGCCTGCGCACGACGGGCGCGTCGGATCTGATCGCGACCTGGCTCTCGAGCGCCGCCGCGGGGCTGCCGCCCTGGGGCGCGCTCGCGCTCATCATGGCGGCGGCGATGGCAGTGACGCCGTTCCTCAACAATGCCGCGACGGTGCTGGTGATGGCGCCGATCGCCGCGGTGTTCGCGACCGACCTCGGCTACCGCCCTGACGCCTTTCTGATGGCGACCGCAGTCGGCGCGGGCAGCGACTTCCTCACCCCCATCGGCCATCAGTGCAACACGCTGGTGTGGGGCCCCGGCGGCTACAAGTTCCAGGACTATGCCCGGCTGGGCGCGCCCTTATCGCTGATGGTGATCCTCGTCGGCGTGCCGCTGATCCTGTTCTTCTGGCCCGTCCGGTGACGGCGCGGGCTCGCGGTGGACGTGCCCCGCCGCACGGTCGTCATGCCCGCTGTTGGAACTGAGGAACCCCAGCGCCATCAGCCCCGCGCCCACCAGCACGGAGAAGAACACGCCCAGCGTGGTCGCGATGATCGTGGTGGGGGTGAGCGGCCCCATCAGCGACATGTAGTAGATCGCGCCGATCACCATCAGCACGCCGGCAATCACCGTATAGAGCATCAGCCGCTTGAAGCTGGTACGCGCGGCCAGCTCGCGCGCGTCACGCGGGGCTTCGATCCTCATCGTTCGTCTCCATGCCGGCCAATGCCGGCGGCACATCGTAGAAATCGACCTGCATCCGCATGGGCCCGAGCGGCGTCACCTGATGCGGCTGGTCGGGCAATAGCAGACCCGGAGCATCGGGGGTGACGATCCGTTCGGCCGTCCCGTCCCCATATTCGAGCCGCAGCGCGCCTTCGAGCATGCGGACAACGCCCCATACGCCCGCTTTGGTCCGGTGCTCGCGCCGCAATGCCTCGGGCAAGCCGTCGGCGTCGAACACCGGAGTCGAACGATAGGGCCGCGGTTCCATCTCAGGCGCCGTGCGGCAGTGCGGGTGCGTGCGGCGGATAGGGCGTGTGCGCGTGCGGATCGATGCTCGCGCCCGCCAACGTGTCGGCGAAGCCGTGGTTGACGTCGCGATGATGCGCCTCGTCCTGCCGCACCACCTCAACCACGTCGCGCAGCGTCGCATCGTCGGGGAGCTGCCAGTAATCGCGTGCGATCTTCGGCGCGGGCACGTTCTCGGAGCGGCCTTCGTCGATCTCCTTCAGGTAGAGCGTATAGCTCAGCACCGCCTCCTCCTCGAAATAACCGACGACGCGATGCGCCGTCTTCGCGGAGATAAGGTAAAGCAGGAAGAAACCGACATAGAAGACCCACTGCACCGCCAGGATCACCAGCCGCTCGAACAGCGTCGGCCTCGCGACCGCGATGAAGGTCATCAGGTGCATCCGCTCGTTCTCGGCCTCTTCCATCAGCGTGCGGATCCAGCCCTCGTCGCCGCACATCCGGCGCAGGCATTTGAGATGCGTGATCGTCGCGCCAACCATGCCAGGCACCGCCGCGACGGTTTCGAGCACGATCGCGCGATGGCCGTAACGCTTGGCGAAGAAGGTATCCGCGCAGAAACGCAGTGCTTTGGTGAAGCCGTAGGCGAACCGGTCCGAAAAGCCCTTGGGCGCGTGATGCGTCGGGGCGTGCGCCGCGCGCTCGGCGGCCAGCGCCGCATCATCGACCTGGAGAACATGATTGCTCATCGTACGTCCCTCTTCATGCAGGGGTGTTGACGGGGGCGGGCCGCGCGGGCGCGGCGCCGGGAAGGCGGAACCAGAGCGCGAGCTTGAGGCTCTCGGCGATGCGCCCGGCCTTGAACTGGAGCGCCTTGGCCGCTTCGCCGCCGAGCAACTCGTCGGTCGTCTCGGCCCACAAGGCGAGCCAGCGATCGAACATGTCGGGCGTCAGGCGCTTCAAATGTTTGAGATGCGCGGCCATCGGGCTGCCCTTGTAGCGCCCGCTGGTGAGCATCACCGAAGACCAGAAGGCGACGAGCTTCTCCAGATGCTCGGGCCAATCGTGGATCGCGTCATTGAACACCGGGCCGATCAGTGCGTCCTCGCGCACCCGTGCGTAGAAGGCAGGCACCACGCGCTCGAGATCGGCTTCGCTCACGGGACCGTCAATCGACATGGCAACGACTCATATTTGATGTATATGAAATGCATCTATATCGAGTCGGGAAAAAGATGCAAGCAAAATACATGTTAAATTGCCCTCGTCCGGAGTGATCCCATGCGCCTCACCCGCTACTCCGATTATGCGATGCGCGTGCTGCTCCATCTCGGTGCCGAGCCCGAGCGGATGGCTTCGATCGCCTCGATCGCCGAGGCGTACGGCGTCTCGCGCAACCATCTGATGAAGGTGGTCCACGATCTCGGCAAGGCCGGGTTCGTGGAGAGCGTGCGCGGACGGTCGGGCGGCATCCGCCTCGCGCGCCCGGCGGAGGAGATCAATCTCGGCGACGTGATCCGTCATACGGAAGAAGGTTTCGATCTGGTCGATTGCGCCAACTGCATCATCGCGCCCGCCTGCGGGCTGACGGCGGTGGTCAACGAGGCGCTGGGCGCCTTTCTCGCCGTGTTCGATCGCTATTCGCTCGCCGACATCCTCGGTCGCAAGGTGGAATTGCTCGCGATCCTCGATCGGGGCGCCGCCGCGCAGACGCAGGCCGCAGCCGTTCCCTGACGCACGTCGCATATGGCCTATACACCGCTCCGCCCCGTATGCAGGCTGGTTCGCAGCAGGGGAGAGGTGGAATGCCGCAATTCGTCATCGAACGCGATATGCCCGGCGCGGGCCGGCTGAGCGCCGAGGAACTCAAGGGCGCCTCGCAAGGATCGTGCGACGTGCTTCGTCAGCTCGGGCCGGACATCCAGTGGGTGCACAGCTACGTCACGGACGACAAGATCTACTGCATCTATCGCGCGCCGAGCGAGGATCTGATCCGCGAGCACGCGCAAACCGCGGGGTTCCCCGCCAACTCGATCGCCCGCGTCCGCACGACGATCGATCCTACGACAGCCGAATAGACCGCCCTCGCACCGTCTCGACGCGTCTGCCGCTTGAGTATGCGGGGCGCTGACACCGGTTTACCACGCCCGCCGATCAGGCTATCGTCGCGGCCGAAGGAGGCCGCCATGTTCCTGCCGCTCGTCCTGTTCCTTGCCGCGCCCCAGGCAAGCCCCGCGCCTGCGTCGCCCCCCGCCGGCACCGCGCGCGTGATCCACGAGGCCGATACGATGGTGCGCCAGCCGCCGCCGCACGACGGCAAGGGCATGACCACCGCCTACCGCATCAGCGACGTCATGCCGAACCGGTCGATGGAGTTCCGCAAGCGCGTGATGCACCCGGGCAGCACCATCGGCGCGCACGTCATCGCGCATGACGAGGTCTATTACGTGATCGCCGGCACGGGAGAGGTCTTCGCAGACGGCGAGACGACATCGGTCGGCCCGGGCGACGCCGCCTATTTCTACGACGGCAACAATGTCGGCATCCGCCAGACCGGCGATAAAGCCCTCGTCCTGCTCATCGCCTATCCGCTCGCCGAACGAAAACGCTGACTGACCTTCAGGCGGCCTCGCGGAACGCCCCCTTCAGATCGCGCCCGGTCGGCTGCTGGAACAGCCGGAGGTCGAACTCGCGCAGCACCGCGAGCAGATGGTCGAAAATGTCGGCCTGCACCGCCTCATAGTCGCTCCAGGCGACGCTGGCGGTGAAGCAATAGAGTTCGAGCGGCAGGCCGTCCGGCCCCGGCGCAAGCTGCCGCACCATCTGCGTCAGCTTGTTGGTGATGCCCGGATGCGCGGCGAGATAGGCGGCGACATAGGCGCGGAATACGCCGATATTGGTCATCCGCCGCCGGTCCGCCGGGCCGCGATCGGCGGGCAGGCGCGCATTCCATTGCTCGATCTCCTGCCCCCGTGCGTCAAGATAGGGAACGAGCAGCGCGAACCGTCGCGCATCGGCGATCTCGTCTTCCGACAGGAAGCGGATGCTGTTCTGGTCGATCATCAGCGAGCGCTTGATCCGCCGCCCGCCCGATTCCTGCATGCCGCGCCAGTTGCGGAATGAATCGGCGATCAGCTTGTAGGTCGGCACCGTCGTGATCGTCTTGTCCCAGTTCTGCACCTTCACCGTGTGCAGCGCGATGTCGATCACGTCGCCGTCGGCATTGCATTGCGGCATCTCGATCCAGTCGCCGACGCGGATCATGTCGTTCGAGGTGAGTTGCACCGAGGCGACGAGCGACAGGATGGTGTCCTTGAACACCAGCATCAGCACCGCCGCCATCGCGCCCAGCCCGGAGAGCAGCAACAGCACCGATTGCCCGATCAGGATCGAGATGATCAGGATCACCGCCGCGCACCACAATGCGATCTTGACGACCTGGAGATAGCCCTTGATCGGCCGCTGCGCCGCGTCCGGCCGGCGGATATAGGCTTCGTTCGCGCAATCGAGCATCGCGCCGACCGCGCGCGTGATCGCCACCACCACGAACGCGCCCGCGAGCGCCGAGACGATCGCGCGCGCCTCCGCGGGCAGATGCGGCACGAGATGAATACCCCCCGCGACGATCAGCGCGGGCACCGCGCGCGCCAGCCGTGCGACCACCTTGGGAATGGACGGCATGGCATCGTCGATCGTCAGCCGATCGAGCAGCCGTTCGATCGCGCGCAGCACGACGCGCCGCGCGATCCAGTTGCCGATCGCCGCCAGCACGAACAGCCCGCACAGCCAGAGCGCCGATTCGAGGATCGGCGCGACATCGAAGCTCGTCGAAAACGAATTGGTGATGATTGCCTCCCGCATCGCACATGCGGGCGCCCGACTATCGCTTCGACGTACGCAAGGGCAACCCTGGTGTTGAGATTACATCAATCTGGCCACCCTCACCCTTCCCACTCGCCTTCGGCTCGCGGGCCCCTTCCCTCTCCCTCGAGGGAGAGGGAGGGAGCGCTCCCGCGAAGGCGGGAGCGCGGAAGGGTGAGGGTGTCCGCCGGTTCGATATCGCACTCAATCCACCTCCCCGATCACCGACTTGGTCTCCAGGAACTCGGCGAGCCCGTATTTGCCGTGCTCGCGGCCGTTGCCCGATTGCTTGTAGCCGCCGAACGGCAGGTTCGGGTCGGGATTGCCCGCATTGACATAGACCATCCCCGCGCGCAGCCGCGGCACGAACGCCTTCGCCTTCGCCGGGTCGCCCGAAACCACTGCCGAAAGGCCGTAATCGGTATCGTTGGCGATGCGGATCGCGTCCTCGTCATCCTCGTAGGGGATGATCGTCACCACGGGCCCGAAAATCTCCTCGCGCGCGATCGTCATGGCGTTGTCCACGTTCGAAAACAGCGTCGGCCTGACATAATAGCCCGCCTCGATCCCGTCGGGCCGCCCCGGCCCGCCGGTCTCCAGCGTCGCGCCTTCCTCCAGCCCCTTGCGGATCAACCCCTGAACCTTCTCCCATTGCGCCTTGTTGACGACCGGGCCGATATGGCGCCCCTCCTCCATCGGATCGCCCGTCTCGGTCGCCTGCATCACCTGTCTGGCGATTTCCACCGCCGCGTCGTGCTGGCTCTTGTGGACGAG
The DNA here is from genome assembly GCA_964639855.1 of uncultured Stakelama sp. Taxonomy (GTDB): domain Bacteria; phylum Pseudomonadota; class Alphaproteobacteria; order Sphingomonadales; family Sphingomonadaceae; genus Sphingomonas. The sequence goes on from CAZXFY010000028.1 coordinate 28,086, forward strand.
CATCCGCGTCGGCGCGATGCAGCTCTGCCCCGAATTGACGAGCACGCCCGTCAGCCCGGCGGGCACCGCCTTCTCCAGCGGCGCCCCTTCGAGGATGATGTTCGGCGATTTCCCGCCGAGTTCCTGGTGAACGCGCTTGACCGTGTCGGCGGCGTTCTTCGCGACCTGGACTCCCGCGCGGGTCGATCCGGTGAAGCTCACCATGTCGATGCCCGGATGCGCGCTGAGCGCCGTGCCCACGCCCGGCCCGTCGCCCTGGACGAGGTTGAACACGCCCGCGGGCACCCCGGCCGCGTCCATCACTTCGGCGAAGATCGCGGCGCAGCCGGGCGCCTCCTCCGAAGGCTTGAGGATCATGGTGTTGCCGCCCGCGAGCGCGGGGGCGACCTTGGAGAGGATCTGGTTCATCGGCCAGTTCCACGGCGTGATCATCGCGACCACGCCCACCGGCTCGCGCACCACCATGTTGGCGCCCACCCGCTCCTCGAACGGAAAGTCATCCAGCGCCGCGATCGCCGCCTTCAAATGCCCGATGCCCGAACCGACCTGCGCCGTCTTCGCGATCGCGATCGGGCAGCCCATCTCGGTCGCGATCGCCATGGCGATGTCGCCCGCGCGCTTCTTGTATTCGGCCGTGATCGCTTCGAGCAGCGCCACGCGTTCGGCAACGCTCGTCCGCGAAAAGCGCTCGAACGCCCGCTGCGCGGCGGCCACCGCCTTGTCCACATCGGCGGCGGAGCCCAATGTGATTTCAGTGCACGGCTGCTCGGTCGCAGGGTTGATCACTTCATGCCGCGTGCCGCCCTCGCTCGCCACCCAGGCGCCGTCGATATAATGTTCGGGATACCGCTTCATCTGCCTTCCGATTCTTCGAAACTCGGGTATGCGGGATCATGCGGCGAGGCGCGATCGGTTGCAACCGGCAACGCAAGCGGCGCGTTCGGCAGATGAGCATATCGAGGGAGGCAGCATTGGCACGCGTCATCCGTATCCGAAAGACCGGCGGGCCCGAGGTGATCGAGTGGGTCGATACCGACCTGCCCGAACCTGGCGAGGGCGAGGTCCGCATCCGCACCACCGCGGCCGGGCTCAACTTCATCGACATCTATCACCGCCGCGGCAGCTACAGCATCGATCTGCCCGCCGAACTTGGCGTCGAGGGCGTCGGCGTGGTCGAAAAGGCCGGGCCGGGCGTGGCGGCCCTCGCGCCCGGTGATCGCGTCGGCGTGTTCGGGCCGCGCGGCGCCTATGCCACGCACCGCATCCTGCCGGCCGATCTCGTCACCAGGCTCCCCGACAATGTCGATGACGAAACCGCCGCCGCGCTTCTCCTCAAGGGCGCGACGACCGAGTTCCTCGTCGAACGCTGCGCGCGGGTGCAGGCGGGCCAGACCGTGCTCGTTCACGCCGCGGCGGGCGGCGTCGGGCACCTCCTCGTCGGCTGGCTCAAGGCAATGGGCGCCACCGTGATCGGCACCGTCGGCAGCAACGACAAGGCCGAGCGCGCGAAGGCCGCAGGCGCCGATCATGTCATCCTCCACAAAAACGAGGACGTGGTCGCCCGCGTCCGCGAGATCACCGACGGTGCCGGCGTGCCGGTGGTGTTCGACGGCGTCGGCAAGGCGACCTGGGCGCAATCGCTCGATTGCACCGCGCGCCGCGGCCTCATCGTCAGCTTCGGCAGCGCGAGCGGCCCGGTCGAGGGCGTCTCGCTGGGCACGCTGTCGGCCAAGGGCTCCCTCTTCGTCACCCGCCCCACGCTCTTCGACTACGCCATCACCTCCGAGGAGCGCCAGGCCTCGATCGACCGCGTGTTCGAGATGCTCGCCAAAGGCGCGATCCGCCCCGGCATCGGCCAGACCTTCGCGCTCGCCGACGTCGCCGAGGCGCACCGCATGCTCGAAGCGGGCGAAACCGAAGGCGCCACCGTCCTGCTCGTCTGAGGAGCATTCCCGCGGCTCTCGTCTTTTCTCCTCTCCCCTCTGGGAGAGGATACGAAGCCTTACCGCTTTAGCGGTTAGGCGAAGTTGGTGAGGGTGACCGAGCTTCATGTCGCGGGCTACCCTCACCAAGCTGCGCTAGCCGCTCGCGCGGCAAGCTCCGCTATCCTCTCCCGCCGGGAGAGGAATATTCCCCCGCATTGCACCCCCGCGCCCCTTCCGATATAGCGCCCCCCATTCCCGCCCCGGCCCGCGCGAGTCCACGCATTCCGCGCCGCCGGGGCCGCTCTTTTCAGGGGTATGCGATGGCACGCCGCCGCCAGATCTACGAGGGCAAGGCCAAGATTCTCTACGAAGGCCCCGAGCCCGGCACGCTGATCCAGTATTTCAAGGATGACGCGACCGCGTTCAACGCCCAGAAAAAGGGCACGATCAGCGGCAAGGGCGTGCTCAACAACCGCATTTCCGAGCACATCTTCACCTTGCTCGGCGCGATCGGCGTGCCGACGCACTTCATCCGCCGCCTCAACATGCGCGAGCAGCTCGTCCGCCAGGTCGAGATCGTGCCGATCGAAGTGGTGGTGCGCAACATCGTCGCGGGCTCGCTCTCGAAACGCCTCGGCATCGAGGAAGGCACGCAGCTCCCGCGCACGATCATCGAATATTATTACAAGGATGATGCGCTCGGCGATCCGATGATCACCGACGAGCATATCGCGTGCTTCGGTTGGGCTAGCCAGGAGGAGATGCACGACATCGCCGACCTCGCCATCCGCACCAACGATTTCCTGTGCGGCCTGTTCGCCGGCGTCGGCATCCGGCTGGTCGATTTCAAGCTCGAATTCGGCCGCATCTGGGACAATGACTACGCGCGCATCATCCTCGCCGACGAGATCAGCCCCGACGGGTGCCGGCTGTGGGACATGGAATCGAACGAGAAGCTCGACAAGGATCGCTTCCGCCGCGATCTGGGCGGCGAGGTGGAGGCCTATCAGGAGGTCGCCCGCCGCCTTGGCCTGCTCCCCGAAGGCCCCGATGCGGGCGCGGTGCTGGATCTGGAGAAGCACCGCAAGCGCCGGGGGAAGTAATTCCGCCCCTGAAAGCGAAGTGAAAGACCCCATTCTTTAGCGGCCGTTAACCCCTTTTCCTTATCCCGTTCGGGAATCAGGAAAAGGGACTGCCCATGCGCGGCATGCTTGCACTGCTTTCTCTACCGCTCCTCTCGCTCGCTGCGTGCGGCGGTGGCAACAGCGTCAATTCACTGGGCTCGGTTGCCCCGCCGGGCGGCGGAATCGGCGGCGACGCGCCGGACGGCGATGATCCCGCGCAGTTCCTCGACGTTTCTACCGAAACCAGCTTCGACGCGCTCGGCAGCTTCCAATCGCTGAAGATCGATCCGGACACGGGCGCCCAGCTCTATCGGGGCAATGCCAGCACCGTATCGGCACCCAGCGGCACGATCACGTACAACCCGCGCGACGGGATCTTCGTCGTCAGCATATCCGATACGAAGGCGGGCATCTCCCGCGAGGTGCGCTTTCAGGATCCCGCGCACCGCACCGATTACGATCCCAACGTGCAACCCGTCCACGAAGCGCCTGATCTGACGGGATTCAATTATCTCGCCGCCGCTGACGGCTCCACTTTCTTCTATCAGCGCCCGGGCACGACGACCAAGTTCGTCACCCTCGCCGGCTTCGTGCATCTCGAACGTGACGAAACGACGGGCGCGATCACCCTGTTCGAGCACGGTGCGACCGTCTTCGGTGATCCCACCAGCTATCTTCAGGTTCCGGTCAAGGGCACCGGCCATTACGAGGGCGATTTCCTCGCTACGATGATCAACCAGGAATCGTTCGACACCGGCGGCAGCGCGCCCGTCTTCCAGTGGCTCGTCGGATCGAGCTCGGTCGATGTCGATTTCGCCGCCTCGACCGTCGATCTCGGGCTGGAGGGCACGGTCGGCAAGGGATATGTGGGCGATGTCGAGGTCAGCGATCTTGCGCTCAACGTGCCCTCGGGCGCGACCTTCAGCGCAACCGGCTCCGCGACACTCGCGGGGCTCGGCAACGGCTTTGCCGGCGCGTTCTCGTCGGCAAGCTTCAAGGTCGGCGGCACCGATATTCCGATCGACTTCACCTCGGTCAACCCGGGCACCAACACCGCCGGTGCAAGCTCGATCGATGGTCGCTTCTACGGCAAGGACGCGGCCGAGCTCGGCGGCAATTTCCGCATTATCGGCGGTATCCCGGACCAGCGGCTCGATATCCACGGCGCCTTCACCGGCGCGGCGCAGTAACCCCGAGCGACCGGGGGGCTCGCTCGATGCAGTTGAAATGGGTCGCCATCGCGGCGGCATCGGTGGCGCTCGCCGTCGCCACGCCCGCGGTGGCGCAGACCGCGCCCGAATGTGCCGATGGCACCTGCCGCATCCGGCTGACGCCCGCCCAGCTCGAGGCCGCGGCCGAGCGGCTGGTGCGCGCGCGGCGTTTCGACGAGGCGAAGCCGCTCGTCGCCGCGTTGGGCCAGGCACCGGATTTCCGCATGCAGAGCCGCTTCCTCACCGGCTATATCGCCGCGGAGACGGGCCATCCGAAGCAGGCCGCCGAGCAATATCGCGCGATCCTCGCCGACGATCCGTCGCAAACGGGCGTCCGTCTCGCGCTCGCCAAGGCGATGCTCGCGCTCCACGAGCCCGGCGCCGCCGACCGCCAGTTCGCGATCGCCGAGCAGGATGACCAGCTCCCGCCCGAGGTGCTCCGCACGATCCGCACCGTGCGCGACACGATCCGCGCGCAGCGGCCATGGCAGCTAGACGTCAGTATAGGCCTCGCGCCCGACACCAACATCAACAACGCCACCAGCCTCGACACGATCACGGTCAACCTCGGCAACACACCGATCCCGGTCGAACTCGACGATCGCGCGCGCGCCAAGTCGGGGATCGGCCAGACCGCGGAAATCTCCGCCCGCCTGCGGCTTCCCGCCGCCGAGCACCTGACCGTCCTCGCCGACCTCGACGGCAACGGCACCAATTATTCGGGCCGCGATTTCGACGATTATGTCGTTCAGGCCGCAGGTGGCGTGGAATATGCGTTGACCGGCAAGACACGGGTCTCGATCGAGGCGGTCGGCGCGCAGCGCTGGTATGGCGGCGAGGCGGTCAGCCGCCAGGCGGGCCTGCGCCTCGGCGGCCAGGCAACGCTAGACCCGGCCCACCGCGTCGGCGTGCAGCTTGACCTGCGGCGCACCAAGGCACTGTTCGACGATCGCTACAGCGGCTGGCAGGCCGGGCTCTACGCCACCTACGAACAGGCGCTGGCGCCGACGCTGCTCGTCTCCGCCGGCCCCTTCGTACGCCGCGACTGGCTGAACGATTCCGCAGTATCGAACACCGAGGTCGGCGCCAATGTCGGGATCGGCGGCGCGCTGCCGCTCGGCATCAATTTCGGGCTGAGCGCGGGTGCATCGCGTGCGGTGTACGATGCGCCGATGCCCTTCTTCGATGCCGATCCGCGCCGCGACTGGCGCTTCGTCACGCGTGCGACGCTCGGCAACCGCAAGATCGCGCTGCTCGGTCTCTCGCCGCAGATCGGTCTCTCATGGACCAGAATCGATTCGTCGATCGGCTTCTATGACGCCGCCCGCACCCGCTTCGAATTCAGCCTCGTCCGCTATTTCTAACGGTGCTCTCGCGGAAGCAGGAGCCGGGGTTACATGCGAATCGCGCAGAATCCCGGTCTCAGGCCTTCACCTTGTACCCGCAGATGATCCCGAACAGGAACGACGCGAACAGCGCGATCTGAACGTGGCCACCCGGATCTTCCCAACCGAAATATTTCGCGCCGAACGCGAACAGCGAGACGAACATGACCATCGCAAGCGGTGCCATGGCTCGATCCTTTCGCTTGCCGTCGGGCACGCGCCCGCGGCTCACGCGCGCAATCATCGCGCGCCGCGGTAAACAACCGATGAAAGCTTGCGGACGGCGGGCCGCATCGCCATAGCAGCCGCGTCCCCTGCCCCACGATTTTCAGGACCTCTCGCATGAAGCTCCGCATCATCGTCACCCTCAAGAACGGCGTGCTCGATCCGCAGGGCAAGGCCATCCACCACGCGCTTGCCGGGCTCGGCTTCACCGGCGTCAACGACGTGCGCGCCGGCCGCTTGATCGAGATGGACGTCGCCGACGGCACGAGCGACGAGGCGATTGACGAGATGTGCCGCAAGCTGCTCGCCAACACCGTCATCGAGAATTATCGGGTAGAGAAGGCCTAAGACCCATGAAAACCGCGGTCATCGTCTTTCCCGGATCGAACTGCGATCGCGACATCGCGGTCGCGCTCGAAAGCGTCACCGGCGTCAAACCAGCAATGGTGTGGCACGGCGAGAGCGAGCTTCCCTCGGGCGTCGGCCTGATCGCGCTGCCCGGCGGCTTTTCCTACGGCGATTATCTGCGCTGCGGCGCGATCGCCGCGCGCTCTCCGATCGTGCGCGCGGTGGTCGACGCGGCGGAGCGAGGCACGCCGGTGCTCGGCATCTGCAACGGCTTCCAGGTGCTCACCGAAACCGGGCTGCTCCCCGGCGCGCTGATGCGCAACGAGCGGCTCGATTTCATCTGCCGCGATGCGCCGCTCACGGTTGAGAACGCGCAAAGCGCCTTCACCGCGCGCTATGAGGCGGGCGAGACGATCACCATCCCCGTCGCCCACCACGACGGCAATTATTTCGCCGATTCCGACACGCTCGACCGGATCGAGGGCGAGGGCCGCGTCGCCTTCCGCTATGCCGCCAACTTGAACGGCTCGGCGCGCAACATCGCCGGCGTGCTCAACGCGGCCGGCAACGTGCTCGGCATGATGCCCCACCCCGAACGCCGCATCGAAGCAGCGCACGGCGGCACGGACGGACGGCGGCTGTTCGAGGGGTTGCTGGAGACGGTCGGCGCCTGAGCGCCCTGTCCTACAAGGCGATAGTCTGCTACTGTTTTTCGCGGGCATTGTCGCGCCCCGGGGGTAAGCGCCGCCCGGACCCCTTTTTCGCGCAACCTTCGCCAACTTCCGCAGCAATCACACCCGCGTCCGGAACGGCGTGAAGTCGGTCCCATCGTCGAACACGTCGACGCCTTCCTTGCGCTTGAGCCAGCCGACCGCGGCATAGGTAACGGGCGTCAGCACCACTTCCCAGCCCACCTTGAGCAGCCATTGGGTGACGATCAGCGTCACCACCAGCCCCGGCGTGAAGCCCACAGCGCCCAGGAAGGCGGCCGGATAGAAGATCAGGCTGTCCACCCCCTCGCCCGCGATCGTCGACCCGATCGTGCGCGTCCACAGCCAACGCCCGCCGGTCCACACCTTCATCCGCGCGAGCACGTAGGAATTGACGAACTCGCCCGCCCAGAAGGCGAGCACCGAGGCGAAGACGATCCGCGGCACCTGCCCGAAGATCACGTCGTATGCCGCCTGGTTGCCCCAACTCGGCGCCGGCGGCAGCTTGACGACCACCCACGACATCACCGCCATGAACAGCACCGCGACGAAACCCGCCCAGATCACGCGGCGCGCGCGGGCATAGCCGTAAACCTCGGTCAGCACGTCGCCGATCACGTAGGAGATGGGGAAGAACAGGATGCCCGCCCCGAATGGCCGCTCGCCGAGCCACGGCACGTCCACGACCGCCACCTTGCCCGCGCCGAGCACGTTGGAGAGCAGCAGGATCGCGACGAACGCCGCCATCACGAAATCGTAATAACGGAAATGCCTCGAAGCGAGCGCCCGCGCCTCGATCGCTTTCGGCATGCTGTCCCCCTCGGCCATGGGGTCCTCTATGATCGCGGTTTCACCGCCGCGCAATCCGCGCTAGGCGGGTTCCCACGCGCCCGTAGCTCAGTTGGATAGAGCACGAGCCTTCTAAGCTTGTGGTCGCTGGTTCGAATCCAGCCGGGCGCGCCACAACGGTCTCTTTGCGTCAGGCGACCGCCGATTATCCGGCCAGCCTGGAACGCGACCGCAGGTGAACGGCTCGCTTTCGCCGAACAGACGGCGTGCCATGGCTCGCCTCGGAACCTCGCGCCGCTCGATCTCAGCGTCTGTTGTCGAGGATGCGCTCCGTATCACTCGGCAGCGGTTGGCGCAGCGTAGAAAGGGCGAGATAGATATCATCGGCAATGCAGGATTTCATAGAAAATGCCGGTAAAAGCATTGGTCGCTTCCCGCATCACTTCGTATCGCAGGGGTTGCCAGCAAAAAGGCCCCTCGCTACACAACACATTGATCATATTTATAGGGGAGTAGGGGATGTCGGGGATTTCCACGTTTCTGTGCGCGACGATGCTGGCTTTGGGCGCCACGGCCGCGACGGCAGAGGCGCAAACGCCGCCGCCCAAGAAGCCCGTCAACCCCGCCGCCGGCACCGCCGGCTTCACCAGGGTCGGCACCACACAGGGCGGCCCGAGCTATGTCGGGCCGATCATGACCGAGTGGGGCCGCAAGGTGACCCCCGAAAATGCGTGGCGCAGCTATCCCCGCCCGCAAATGGCGCGCGACGCCTGGATGAACCTCAACGGCCTGTGGGATTATGCGATCACGCCCGCGAACGCGGCGCGCCCTGCGGCAATGGACGGCGAGATCCTCGTCCCCTTCGCGGTTGAATCGAAGCTGTCGGGGGTCGCGCGCAAGCTGATGCCCGACGATCGGCTCTGGTATCGCCGCACCTTCACCCTCCCCGCCGAGTGGCCGGACCAGCGCATCCTGCTCCATTTCGGCGCCGTCGATTACCAATCGACCATGCTCGTCAACGGCGCCGTAGTCGGCAGCCACAAGGGCGGATCGGACCCGTTCACCTTCGACATCACCAACTATCTTCGCCCCGGCGAGAACGAGTTGGTTGTCCAGGTCACCGACCCCACCTCGACCGGCGACCAGCCCCGCGGCAAGCAGACGCTCGAGCCGCGCGGCATCTGGTACACCGCGGTCAGCGGCATTTGGCAGACGGTGTGGCTGGAGCCCGTGCCCGATCTCTACATCCGCGACGTCCGCGCGGTGCCCGATATCGACAAGGGCGAGTTGAAGGTTGCCGTCGCGCTCAGCAACGCCGCCGGCTCCGATGACGCCGTGCGCCTTACCGCGCGCGACAAAGCGGGCAAGGTGGTCGCGACCACGATCATGCGCGGCAATCGCGAGGTCGCGCTCAAGATTCCGAACGCGCATCTCTGGTCGCCCGACGATCCCTATCTCTACGATCTGACGGCCGAGCTGGTGAAGGTGGCGCCGCCAAAGGGCGCGGGCGATCACCGCCGCGGCCTGCCGCCGATGACCGACAAGGAGGTGCAGGCCTATGCCGCGGCACAGGTCGTCGGCGCGCCCACCGACACCGTCCAGAGCTATTTCGGGATGCGCAAGATCTCGACCGGCATCGATCCCGACACCGGCAAGATGGCGCTGCTGCTCAACAACGAGCCGCTTTTCCAGAACGGCACGCTCGATCAGGGCTGGTGGCCCGAAAGCCTGCTCACCCCGCCGTCCGAGGAGGCCGCGCGCAGCGACATCGTCTTCCTCAAGAAGGCCGGGTTCAACATGCTGCGCAAGCACATCAAGGTCGAGCCCGCCCAATATTACGCCGCCGCCGACCGCCTCGGCATCCTTATCTGGCAGGACATGCCCTCCGGCGCGTTCGGCGATCAGGCGGTGCGCCGCCCGAGCGACCGCGAGGCGACGATGTCGTCCGCCGCGATGGCCGAATATCAAAGCGAGGTGTCGCGCATCATCGGCGCGCTCGACGATTTCCCGTCGATCGTCATGTGGGTGACCAACAACGAAGGCTGGGGCCAATATAACGCGACCGCGCTCGGCGGCATGGTGAAGGGCATGGACCCGAGCCGGCTGGTCAACACCGCGAGCGGCTGGATGGACGTGCCCGGCAGCGGCTCGGACGTCTACGACATCCACACTTATGACGTGGTGCCCGTCGAGCCGGCGCCGCACCCGGATCGCCCCATCGTGATCGGCGAATATGGCGGCGTGGGCCTGCCGATCGAGGGGCATTTGTGGTTCACCGATCGCGACGCGCGCATCTATCAGTTCGCGGCCGACAAGGCGGATTACCGCAAGCGCTACAAGGTGAAGTTCGACGAGATCGTCCGCCAGGCGAAGGAGATCGGCCTCGCTGCCGCGGTCTATACGCAGACGAGCGATGTCGAGGGCGAGGTCAACGGCCTGCTCACCTACGACCGCGCAGTCTCGAAGCTGCCGGCCGAGGAGTTCGCCAAGATGGCCGAGCCGCTGTTCGAGGACGAGCAGTGAGGCGCGCCGCAGAAGGGAGGCGGCCGTGAGACGGCGCGAGCTGCTGCTGTCGCTGCTCGCCTCCACCATTCCCCTTGGGGCGGGCGATGCGCTGGCACGACCCGCTCCCCACCCGACCCGCCCTTCCCCGGGCAGCGCGCCGAACATCATCCTCGTCGTCTCGGACCAGCATCGTGCCGGCATGACGAAGGCGACCGGCTACCCGCTCGATACCAGCCCCGGTCTCGATGCGCTGGCGCGGCGCGGCGTGCGGTTCGACCATGCCTATGCGACCGCGCCGCTCTGCGTCCCCAGCCGCGTTTCGATGCTCACCGGCCGCTGGCCCGAGGCGCATCGTGTGCGGATGAATCTCGCCGCGCGCGATGCTTTCTACACGCAAGACCTCTACGACGTCGCCGCAGCGCGCGGCTACCGCACCGGCCTCGCGGGCAAGAATCACACCTATCTCACGGCGGAATCGCTCGATTTCTGGCGGCAATATTCGCACATATCGGGCTATCGAGGCCCGAATGCCGATCCTCGCTATGTCGCATTCGACCGGTGGATGAAGAAGCTCGGCGCGGGCAGCCTCTCGCTCGAGCCGACCCCCTTCCCGGCCGAAGTCCAATATCCCTACCGCATCGTCTCCGATGCAATCGAATTCATCGACGGCTCGGGTGATCGGCCGTTCCTCCTCCAGGTCGGCTTTCCCGAGCCGCACACGCCGCAGCAAGTGCCCAAACCCTATTGGGACATGTTCCCGCCCGACAAGATCCCGCCGCGTGCCGCCGGCCCCGAAGCGCTCGAAAAGCTCGGCGTGCGCGCGCGCTGGCTGTTCGACCTGGAGCAGCACGCCGAGGTGCCCGATGAGGCGCATTGGCGGCGCTACGTCTCCAACTATCTCGGCGCGCTCCGCATGATCGATGACCAACTCGTCCGACTGATGGAGCATCTCGAATCGCGCGGGCTGATGGAGAACACGATCGTCGTCTATGTCGGCGATCACGGTGATTACGTGATGGACTATGGCCTGGGCCGCAAGGGCGTCGGCTTGCCGGAGGCGCTGATCCGGATTCCAATGGTCTTCGCGGGCGCTGGCATCACACCCCACGCCTTCGATGGAGTCTTCACCTCGAACGCCGATCTGATGCCGACCCTGTGCGAGGCGATCGGCGCCGACATTCCGATCGGCGTTCAGGGCCGCAGTCTGTGGCCCCTAATCCAAGGTAAACCCTACCCCGCCGATGAGTTCCGCAGCATCTATGCGGGCGTCGGCGTTGGCGGCCTCTATTACGACAAAGAGGATCTCGCATCGACGGCCGGAACATCGCACCTGGTCGGCGACACGCTCAACAAGGTGACGCAGAGCGGCAACGCCAAGATGGTCCGCATGGGCGACTGGAAGCTCATCTACGATATGATGGGCTACGGCCAGCTCTACCATTTGCCGAGCGACCCGCACGAGTTGAACAACCGCTTCGGCCGGCCCGATGTCGCCGACACACAGGCGGAGCTGATGGCGGAACTCGCCATGTGGACGATCCGCGCACAGGACAGCCTGCCCACGGGGCCTCAGAACAACAAATACCAGACCAAATGGGCGCGCCCGCACAATTGGATCACGCCCCATCGCCGCGCGCCCGCCGGAACCGCCTACATTCCGTAAAAACGCGAATCAAAGGGGAGGACAGGATGAAACGACGGACGAAAGCGGCCCGCTGGGCCTCGACCACGATGCTCGCGGCCCTGATCGGTGCGGCGGCACCCGCAGCCATGGCGCGCCCCGGTCCGGCACCGGCACCGGCCGCCCCCGCGCCGGAAGCGCAACGCCCCAACATCCTGTTCGTGCTCATCGACGACATGGGCTTTGGCGACCTCTCGATCATGGGCGACACCAAGGTCCGGACGCCCAACCTCGACCGGCTCGCACGCGAGGGCGTGCTGATGACACAATTCTACGACGCCGCGCCGATCTGCTCGGCATCGCGCGCCGGGTTCATGACCGGGCGTTTCCCCGCCGAGGTCGGCTTCATCAACTATGTCAGCGACCGTGCCTTCAACGCCGCGACCGGCCAGGCCGATTGGCTCGACCCCAAGCTGCCGACCGTCGCGCGCCTGCTCCAGGATGCCGGCTATTCGACTGCGCATATCGGCAAGTGGCACCTCGGCGGCGGTCGTGACATCGGCGATGCACCCTGGCCCACCGCTTATGGCTTCGACCAGAGCTTCACCACCTTCGAAGGCCTCGGCCCCCGCGTGCTTGTTTCCGACGAGGAACGCAACCTCGCCGAGCAATCCGACAAGCTTGGCCAGGGCCCACGCTTCTGGGAGATCAAGACCAATCTCACGCCGCTCTATTGCAACATGACCGTCGATTTCGTCGCGCAGCATGCCGACAAGCCGTGGTTCGTGAATCTGTGGTTCAACGACGTCCACGATCCCTGGGCGCCCGACGACGACTCGCTCTCGCAAGTCATGGGCAAGGGTGCGGACAGCGACGACGACCGCTACCTCGCCACGCTCGTCAAGATGGACCACACGCTCGGCAAAATGTTCGACCGGCTCGAGCAGATGGGCGAGATGGACAACACGCTCGTCATCGTCACCTCCGACAACGGCCCATCGTCACGCCAGATCTATTACGAGCACGGCCACACCGCGCCGGGCAGCACGCAGCACCTGCGCGGCCGCAAATGGAGCCTGTACGAAGGCGGCATTCGTCAGCCGATGATCTTCTATTGGAAGGGCCACACCAAGGCGGGCTATCGCGACGACGAGACCGTGGGCGAAGGCGTCGACCTGCTGCCGACGATCGCCAGCGTCATCGGCGCGAAGGTTCCGGCGGGCGTGGACGGCATCGACCTGTCGCCGGTCTTCGCGGGCCATGCGATCACCGACCGGCCCGACCTCTATTGGGCCTACGGCAAGGAAGGCGCGCCGAAGAAGACGCCGCAGCCCGCGATGGAGCATGATCGTGCCCCGCCCTTCGCGATCCGCGAGGGCGACTGGAAGCTGCTCGCCGGCTTCGGCGGCGCCGACCCCGAGCTTTTCGATCTCGCGGCCGATCCCACCGAATCGACCGACGTCGCCGCGCAAAAACCCGCTATCCGCGACCGCCTGCTCGGCAAACTCAAGGCGTGGATGGCGTCTTTGCCCAAATACGAGGCGCAGTAAAAACGGCCGCGTCGTCCGATCACGACGCGGCCGCTTCCCCCTTTCAGGACGGGCGGCAGCGGTTCGATCCGCTGCCGCCCTTTTCGTCAGATCCGCAGGCGGATACCGACCGAGTAGGTTGTCTCGTCATAATCCATGAAGTTGTTGACGTGCGTGTAGCCGGGATAATCGTAATAGGTCGATGAATTGTGCCGCAGAATGTTGGTCCCGCCGACATCGATCCGGATCATCTCGCTCACGTCGTAGCCGATGTTGAAATCGAGCCGTCCCGCAGGCCGCTGATAGGTGATCAGCGGTGGCACGTAGATGTCGTCGATATTCTCCTCGGTGAACGGCCGCAGCGTCGGCTGGCCGCTGGCGTCGGCATCGAAATATTTCGAGCGATAGGTGTATACCAGCCGTCCGCTGATCCCGTATTTCTCGTAGAGCAATCCGAGCGTGTAATTGTATTTCGATACACCCTGGAGCGGGTAGCCCGCGAGCGGATCGTCACCGCCGATCTCCGAATCGGCGTAGGTGAACGCCCCCTGCACGCCCAGCCCCGAAAGCGCGCCGGGCAGGAAATCGAAGAAATATTGCGAGCTGACCTCGACGCCCTTGAGCGTCGCCTCGCCGACGTTGCGCGGCCGCCGGATGGCGTAATCCTCGCCATCGAAGGTCTCGACCCGGGGGCTCGTGATCACACGATTGGTGATGTCGCGATAATAGCCCGCGACCGCGACATAGCCGCTGCCGAAATAATATTCGAAGGTCGCATCGTAGCTTTGCGATTTCTGCGCCTTCAGATCGGGATTGCCCGCGCTGCCGCCGCTCTGGACGAGCGGGTTGTTCGAATGGTTGAGCGTCACCGCGGGGTTGAGCGCGCCGAAATTCGGCCGCCGCAGCGATCTCGAATAGCCCAGGCGGATCTGGATATCGTCGCCGACCCTGAACCGCGCGGTCGCGTTGGGCAACCAGTCATTGTCGGTAGTCTTCGCGGTCAACGGCTGGAACACGTCGTTCTCGTCGGCCACGAACGTCCCGATCGTGCGATCCGTGCGGACGTAGCGCACGCCGACCACGCCATCGACCGAAATACTGCCGCCGAGATCGGCCTCATATTTGGCCTGCACATAGCCCGCGAGCGAATTCTCGGTCGCGTCGAACTCGCGCCCCGGATCGTAATCGGGCCGCCCCGGCGGCAGGCCGAAATAGGCGCGCGCCGCATCGAGCCCCGATTCGGAAAGCAGGAAATCGGGATTGGGAACGTAGAATTGCGACCCGTTGTTGAGGTCGGGCGCGTGCGAGCCGAGCACGAGGAAATCGTAGGGCAGCCCCGTGTCGGACACCTTGACCGCGGTGGCTTCCGAGCCGGTGCCGATATTGCCGCCCGGAATCTTGGTGTTCAGATGGAATTCCTGCTGCCGCGCCGTGCGGTGCGCGTAGCGCGCGCCGACCGCAAGGTTCGACAGGAACCCGTCGAAATCGTAATCCACGTCGCCCTTGATCTGGAACAGGTTGCCCTTGTTCTTGTTGAAATTCTGGATCAGCGCGTTGCGGATATAGATATTTTCGCGGCTGAGCAGCGCGTCGCCCGGCACCGTATATTCGGCATGACCGTCGACATCCTCGGTAAGCGTGAGACTTTCGAGGCGCTGCCCGACGTCCGACGTGACATTCTGCAGATGATAGACGGAGGTCTGGTACGCCGCATCGAGCACGGCGTGCAGCCGGCCCGATTCGTATTTGACGCCGCCCGCAATCTGCTTGTTGCGCTGGTTGAGGTCGCGCGCCTGCGTTGTCTGGTTGGCGACCAGGTTGGCGAAGGTGATGCTGTCGGGCTCGCAGAGCGATTCCTCGTGATACGGGGTCAGCGTCTCGTTGCCCTCGGCATCGGTCTGGATGACGGGGTTGTTGCCATTATTGTTTCGCACGCGCGTCAGGATGCAGCGGTCGCTGAGCTCGACGCTGCCGTCGACGATCGACGTGCCGATCGTGAAAGGCTGGATGTTGGCACCGTTGCGGCTGCCACGGTCGCGGAAATAGGTATAGAACCCTTCGACATAAGCCTCCAGCTCGGGCGAGGCCTGCCATTGCAGCGCACCGTTGAGCTGCTGCCGCTCGATATAGCCCTGTTGCGGGAAATTCTGGAGGATGCCGGGAAGCAGCAGCCCGTCCACATGGAACGGCCCGTTGGCGGCGCTGGCGCTGCGCCGCTGGAACAGCACCGTCGTCGCGCGATAATATTCGGAGCGCGAATAGCTGCCGTTGATCAGCGCGCCGATCTCGCCGATGCCGGTGTCCCAACGATCGGTGGCGAGCGCGCTGAATTGCGGGTTCACCTTGTCGACCCGCGCTGCATAATTCGCACGTGCCGCGAGCACCACGGTAGGTTTGGTGAAATTGAACGGCCGGTTGAGCTCCAGGTCGATCACGCCCGCAAGCCCGCCTTCGGTCAGGTCCGCGGTCTGCGACTTGTAGACGTTGATCCGCGACAGCGCCTGCGCCGGCAGGTCCTGCAAGTCGAAATTGCGCCCCGTCGTGGTGAAGACCTCGCGGCCGTTCACCGTCGTCAGCACGTCGGGCAGGCCGCGCACGCGCACGTCGCCCAGTTCGTTGTTGCGGTTGGTCGATACCTGCACGCCCGGCACGCGCTGCAGCGCCGCGGCGGTGGTCGGATCGGGGAGCTTGCCGATATCCTCCGCGACGATCGCATCGACCACCTGGGTCGATTCGCGCTTGATGTCGGCCGCGCGCTCGAGCGAGCGACGGATGCCGGTGACGACGATCTCGTTGCCCACGTCCTGCGACGTTTCAGCAATCGTATCGCTTTGCGTGGGATCCTGCTGTTGAACGGCATCGCCCGATGCCGTCGTTTGCGCATGGGCGGTTTCGCACACGATCAGCGCAATGGCCGACGCCGCGGCAGCGAGGCACATCTGTCTTGTCATCTTTCCTCCCCTTTTTCTCCCGGTGCCGGGGAAGCAAGACCGCCCCGAGCCCGACCCGTGGCGAGAACGTCGCCGAGCGGCTCGACGGCATTACCGGAAACAACGCGCTCAAGCAGACGGCGCGCCCTTCCTCACCGGCCGAATGGTCGAAGCCCTGACAGTCGGCATCCTCGCAGCGTGGTCGACCCGGAATACCAATACCCACTTCAAAGTCAATATATATATGATATATACCCTCGAACTTTCGGCTATGATGATTATAGTCCAAGCCGCCAAGGCCGAATCCGGCCATGCTGATGCGACAGGGAGGGGATGAGAAAATGTGCGACGCACCGGTAAACCGGATTATTCAATCTTATCAGCCATCTCGAACCATATCTGAACGGCGCTCCGTCGAAGCCGAGCCCGTAAATCGCCTTTCTATCCGCGGAGGCGCTCAATGAACCGGCGCCAGTTCATCGTCGGCGCCTCGACGGGCGCCATTGCCGCCGCCATGCCTGACACTGGTCTTTCCGCGGCCGCACGCCCGGCCGTTCTCCAGTCGCGTGGCCCCGCCTCGCCCGATCGGCCCAACATCATCGTGCTGATCACCGATCAGAACCGCGCAGGGCTTTCGAAACGGGCAGGCTACCCGCTCGATATCACGCCTGCGATGGACCGGCTGTCCGCGACCGGCGTCGATTTCAGCCGCGCCTATGTGACGCTGCCCGCCTGCGTGCCGAGCCGGATTTCGATGCTCACCGGCCGTTGGCCCTGCGCGCATCGCGTCCGCATGAACCTTCAGCCGCAGGACGCCTTCTTCGCCAAGGACATGTATCAGGTCGCGCGCGAGCAGGGATACCGCACCGCGCTGATCGGCAAGAACCACACCTATCTGAAGAAGACCGATCTCGACTATTGGCGCCCTTATTTCCATGAGGGCGGCACCGTCTCGAAGAACGCGCACCCGCAATCCGCCGCATTCGACGAATGGCTCAAGACGCTCGACTACAACCAGGCGGAAGAGCCCGCCCCCTTCCCGGTCGAGACGCAGCTTCCCTATCGTATCGTCTCCGACACGATCGATTACGTCCGCGCCAACCGGGCGCAGCCCTTCCTCCTCCAGGTCTCGATCCCCGAGCCGCACGATCCGGAGCAGGTGCCGCATCCCTATTGGGACATGTTCCCGCCCGATGCGCTGCCCGATCGCTGCGCCGGGCCGGAGGCGCTCGCCAAGCTCGGCCCGCGTGCGCGCTGGCTTTACGAGTTGCAACAGACCGCCTTCCCCATGACCGAGAAGCACTGGCGCCGCTACGTCAGCAACTATCTGGGCGCGGTGCGGCTGATCGACGATCAGGTCGCCCGCCTCGTCGCCTCGCTCGAGGAAACGGGGCAGCTCGACAACACGATCATCGTCCGGCTCTCCGATCACGGCGACTACCTCATGGATTACGGTCTCGGCCGCAAGGGCGTCGGCCTGCCCGAAGCGCTGACGCACGTGCCGATGTTCTGGACCGGCCCCGGCGTGAAGCCTTCGCCCGAGATCGGCGCATCGGCCTTCGTCTCGGTCGCCGACGTGATGCCGACATTGTGTGAGATCATGGGCGCCGAGATCCCGATCGGCGTCCAGGGGCGCAGCCTGTGGCCGCTCCTCAAGGGCGAACCCTATCCCGCCGACGAGTTCCGCAGCATCATGGCCGAAGTCGGCGTCGGCGGCCTCTATTACGATGAGGATGACAAGCCTGTCACCGTCGCGATCAAGCCCGGCACCACCGCCTGGGACGAACTGAACGGCGTCACCCAGAGCGGCAACGCCCGGATGGTCCGCATGGGCGACTGGAAGCTCATCTACGACATGATGGGCTATGGCCAGCTCTACAATCTCGAAATCGACCCGTGCGAGTTGAACAACCGCTTCGGCCAGCCCGATGTCGCGCGTGAGCAGGCGGCGCTGATGGCGGAGCTCGCCATGTGGACGATCCGCACGCAGGACGACCTGCCGACGGGGCCGCAGAACGACAAGTATCAAACCAAATGGGCACGCCCTCATAACTGGTATGCGCCACATCGGCACGGCACCGCGCCCGTCGCCTACATCCCCTGATCCGGAGCCCCGCCATGCCGCACCCCCGCCGACTGCGCCGCCGCCTGCTCACCGGCCTCCTCGCCACCTTGGGCGCTACTACCAGCCTCGTGCCCGCCGCGGCGCAATCCGCGCCCGCGCCGGCCGCCGATCAGGGGCCGCCCAACATCCTGTTCGTCCTGATCGACGACATGGGCTTCGGCGATCTCTCGATCATGGGCGATACCAAGGTGCAGACGCCCAACCTCGATCGGCTAGCGCGCGAGGGCGTGCTGATGACACAATTCTACGACGCCGCGCCGATCTGCTCCTCTTCGCGCGCCGGGTTCATGACCGGGCGCTTCCCCGCCACCGTCAACTTCGTCGGCATCACCGGCTCGCGTGCCAAGAACGCACGGCTCGGCCAGGCCGACTGGCTAAATCCAGCGCTGCCGACGATCGCCAAAATGCTCAAGGGCGCCGGTTATTCGACCGCGCATATCGGCAAGTGGCACCTCGGCGGCGGCCGCGACATCGGCGACGCGCCCTGGCCCACCGCCTATGGCTTCGATCAGAGCTTCACCACCTTCGAAGGCCTCGGCCCACGCGTGCTCGTCTCGGACTGGGAACGCGGCCTCGCCGAGCAATCCGACAAGCTCGGCCAGGGCCCACGCTTCTGGGAGATCAAGACCAACCTGACGCAGCTCTACTGCAATATGACGGTCGATTTCGTCGCGCAGCATTCCCAAAAGCCGTGGTTCGTGAACCTCTGGTTCAACGACGTGCACGACCCCTGGGCGCCCGACGACGAATCCTTGTCGAAGGTGATGGGCAAGGGCGCCGACAGCGACGACGACCGCTACCTCGCGACACTCGTGAAGATGGACCACACGCTCGGCAAGATGTTCGATCGGCTCGAGCAGATGGGCGAGATGGACAACACCCTCGTCATCGTGACCAGCGACAACGGCCCCTCCTCGCTCCAGCGCTATTACGAGCACGGCCACACCGCTCCCGGCAGCACCAACCATCTGCGCGGGCGCAAGTTCAGCCTGTACGAAGGCGGCATCCGCCAGCCTTTGATCCTCTATTGGAAGGGCCACGCCAAGGCGGGCACGCGCGACGAGCAGACGGTCGGCCAGGGTGTCGACCTGCTCCCCACCATCGCGCACGTCGCCGGGGTCGAGGCGCCGGCCGGCGGCGACGGCATCGATCTGTCGCGCGTGCTCACCGGTCAGCCGATCACCTCACGCCCGCCGATCTTCTGGGCGTACGGCAAGCAGGGCGCGCCGAAACAGCCCGGCGTCCCCTCGCAGCCGCACGACGTCTCCCCGCGCTACGCGATCCGCGATGGCGACTGGAAGCTCCTCGCCAATGCGGGCGCGACCGACGTGGAGCTTTACAATCTCGCCACCGATCCGCGCGAAACGACCGACCTGTCCGTCCGGAAAGCCGCGGTGCGCGACCGCCTGCTCGGCAAGCTCAAGGCATGGATGGCGAGCCTGCCGAAATATAAGACGGATCGATAAGGCGCCCTCGGATCGCACCGCATTAAATCCGACGCAAACGTTCTCCCGCGAAAGCGGGAGTCCAGGGTCTGAAGCGTCGCGCTTGTTACTCTGGACTCCTGTTTTCGCGGGAGAACAGTGAATGCTCGTTACGCTAATCGCTCTTTAATTCAGGGCGCCGCCGCTCCTGCTCGGGCACGCTCTGATTCGTCCCCGGAAAGGCGGGCAGCGGAAAATTGGCGGCGGTATAGCGCGCACGGTGCAGCGCGCCGCCGGTGTCGGGCAGGATCGGCGGCGCCGCCGGGCGCTGGCCGAACCGGAACGTGCCGGTAAGGTCACCGAACGCCTTGCGCCGCCAGTCGCTGATGTTGGGCTCGCGCACACCCGTGAACGCCTCGAGGAAGCGCAGGATCGAGGTGTGGTCGAACGGCTCGCTGCACACCCAGCCCCCCGCCGTCCACGGCGAGATCACGATGCACGGCACGCGAAAGCCCCCGCCGATTGGCAAACCGCCGACGAACTCGCCCGGCGTCCCTTCCGGCGGCACCGGCGGCGCGACGTGATCAAACAGCCCGTCATTCTCGTCATAGCACAGAATGAAGGCGGTCTTTGCCCATACGTCCGGATTGGCGGCGATCGCGTCGAGCTTGCTCGCGATGAACTCGGCGCCCGCCGCGGGCATGTGCTTGGGATGCTCGGACGCCTCGTTGGTCGGGCACAGCCACGATACCGCGGGCAGGCGATCGTGCCGCGCATCATATTCGAACTGCCCTTCCGATACGATCGTCAGCCCCTTCTGCCGAAGCGGCGAGGTCGGCCCGGCATCGGCGAACCGGCGGAAGCCGTGGAGCATGTTGAACGCGAAGCCCGCGCTCGCATGCTGGTACACCTTCCAGCTCACCCCCGCTTCCTCGAGCCGCTCGGCATAGGTCTTCCACCGCAGCGACCCGAAATCCATGTCCGGATTGTCGCGCACCGGCCCGCCGTCGCGGCCGTCCGCATCGATCGTGCCGGTCATCCAGTAGAGCCGGTTCGGCCGCGTCGGCCCCATCACCGAGCAGTGATAGGCGTCGCAGATCGTGAACGCCTCGGCGAGCGCATAGTGGAACGGGATGTCCTCACGTTTGAAATAGCCCATCGTATAGGGGCCGTTGACGCCGTCGGCGGCGCGGTGCGTGGGCAGCCACTGGTCCATCCTGCCGCCGTTCCACGCCTGATGCTGCACCGACCAGGCGTGGCTGGTCGAGGGGATCGCCTGCGCCGCGCTCGTGAAGCTGTCGAGATGGAAGGGCAGCAGATAGCCGTCGGGGTTCGCGGCATCGGGCTGATGAAAGACGCTTCGCCCACCAGTCAGCGTCAGCGCGTCGGGATCGCCGAACCCGCGCACGCCTGGCAACGTTCCGAAATAGTGATCGAACGAGCGGTTCTCCTGCATCAGCAGGACGACGTGCTTGATGTCGTGCAGCGAGGGTGGTCGCCGCACGCCGGCCGCGAGCAGCTTCTGCACATTGGGCGGCATCAGCGCCGTGGCTGCGGTGAGGGCAGCGGCCTGCGTGGTGCCTTTCAGCAATCGGCGGCGCGTGAGCGAGAGAGGGCGGTCGGTCATGAGTGCCTCACCAGAATATCGCGTAGAGAGTGGAGAGGATGGTGCAGACGATGGCTGCG
>CAZXFY010000029.1:0-44466 GCA_964639855.1 uncultured Stakelama sp.
CCTCGTCCATGTTGACGTCGATCACCTGCGCGCCGTTCTCGACCTGCTGGCGCGCGACCTCGACCGCGGCGGGATAGTCGCCCGCCATGATGAGCTTCTTGAAGCGCGCCGAGCCGGTGACGTTGGTCCGCTCGCCGATATTGACGAAGGAGGAGGTGTTGGTGGTGGTCATCATTCTTCCTAATTCCTCCCCGGAACGGGGAGGGGGACCGCGACGCGAAGCGGCGTGGTGGAGGGGGCCCGGAACGAGGCGACCCGTTTGTGGCCGGGCCCCTCCACCATTCCCCGTTCCGGGGAGGATTTTGGCCTAAGCCGCCATGGTCATCGGCTCCAGCCCGGCCAGGCGCGTGCGCACGTCCGGCTTCACGAGCGCGCGCGGCGGCAGGCCATCGACCGCGGCCTTGATCGCGGCGATGTGATCCGGCGTCGAGCCGCAGCAGCCGCCGAGCACATTGACCTGCCCCGCCGCCGCCCATTCGCGGACGAACGTCGCGGTCTGCTCGGGCGCCTCGTCATACTGGCCAAGCTCGTTGGGCAGCCCCGCATTCGGATAGACCATGATCAGCGTGTCGGCGATCCCCGCCAGCGTGCGCACATGCGGGCGCAATTGCTCCGCGCCGAACGAGCAGTTGAGCCCGATCGTCACCGGCCGCGCATGGCGCACCGCATGCCAGAACGCCTCGACCGTGTGGCCCGAAAGGTTGCGGCCCGACAGATCGGTGAGCGTCATCGAGAGCATGATCGGCACGTCGCGCCCCAACGCCGCGCCCGCCTCGATCGCGGCCATGATCCCGGCCTTGGCGTTGAGCGTGTCGAACACCGTCTCGATCAGGACGAAATCCGCCCCGCCCTCGATCAGCGCATCGACCTGCTCGCGATACACGTCCTTCAAAAAATCGAAGTCGATCTCGCGATAGCCCGGGTCCTCGACATCAGGCGACAGCGAGAGTGTCTTGTTGGTCGGCCCGATCGCGCCGGCGACGAAGCGCGGGCGACCGTCGATCGCGGCGGCCTCGTCGGCGCAGCGACGCGCGATCGCAGCCGATGCGCGGTTGATGTCGGCGACGAGCGCCTCCGCGCCGTAATCGGCCTGGCTGATCCGGTTGGCCGAGAAGGTGTTGGTCGAGACGATATCCGATCCCGCGAACAGATAGGCGCGCGTGATCGTCTCGGGCACCTCGGGCTTGGTGAGCGCGAGGATGTCGTTATTGCCCTTCTGATCCTTCGCAAGGCCGAGGCTGCCCGCATAATCGGCTTCCTTGAGGCCCCAGCGCTGGATCTCGGTGCCGAACGCGCCGTCGGTGATCAGGATGCGCTTTGCGGCTTCGGCCTTGAGTTGTTCGCGTGCGTTCATCATTCCCTCGTCACCCCGGCGAAAGCTGGGGTCTTTCCGTTACAAACATGCCCCTTCGCGGCACGAGACCCCAGCTTTCGCCGGGGTGACGAAAACGTCACGCCGCCGCCGCCCTCGCGCCCGTCTTGGGCCGGAGCCCCAAGAGGTGGCAGATCGCGTAGCTGAGCTCCGCACGATTGAGCGTGTAGAAATGGAAACTGCGCACCCCGCCCGCATAGAGTTTGCGGCTCATCTCCGCCGCGACCGTCGCGGCGACGAGCTGGCGCGCGGCGGGATGATCGTCGAGGCCTTCGAACAATCGGTCCATCCAGGCGGGAATGGCCGCGCCGCACAGCCCGGCGAACTTGCGCGTCTGGGCGACGTTGGAGACGGGCAGGATACCGGGCACCAGCTCCGCGTCGATTCCTGCCGCCGCCGCCTTGTCGCGGAAGCGGAAAAAGGCTTCGGGCGAGAAGAAGAATTGCGTGATCGCCCGTGTCGCGCCCGCATCGAGCTTGCGCTTGAGATTGTCGATATCCGCCTGCTCGTCGACGGAATCGGGGTGGCATTCGGGATAGGCCGCGACCGAAATCTCGAACGGATGACGCTTCTTCAACCCCGCGACCAGCGCCGCGGCATTCTCATACCCACCCGGATGCGGCTCGAAGCGCGCGCCCTCGCGCGGCGGATCGCCGCGTAGCGCAACGATGTGGCGCACGCCCGCCGCCCAATAATCCTCCGCGATGGCGTCGATCTCCTCGCGCGTCGCCTCGACGCAGGTGAGATGCGCCGCGGCGGCGAGCGGCGTTTCGCGCTGAATGCGCGCGACCGTGGCGTGGGTGCGCTCACGCGTCGAGCCGCCCGCGCCGTAGGTCACCGAGACGAAGCGCGGCCCGAGCGGCGCGAGCGTCTGGATCGAATCCCATAACGTCGCTTCCATCTTCTCCGTCTTGGGCGGGAAGAATTCGAACGATACCTGCGCATCGCCCGCAAGGTCCGCGAACAGCGGCGCGTCGAGCGCGCGGCGCGCTTCCTCGAGCTGGGGAACGGTCAGGCTCATGCCGCCTTCGCCTCCTTGAGTTCGGCCCCGCTTTTGCGCGCGAGCCACAATTTCACGGTCAGTTCGCCCCCCTCCAACGTCTCGGTGCGCACCGGAAGCAGCCCCGCCGCCTCGAACCAGCCCAATATCTGCTCGTCGGAAAAGCCGAGGCGCGCATGGGCATCGCGGGTGCGCAGTTCTTCCAGATCGTGCGGCGCGAAATCGGCGATGAGCAGCCGCCCGCCCGGCATCAGCACGCGCGCCGCTTCCAGGATCGCCGCGCCCGGCTGCTGCGCGAAATGGAGGACGTGGTGCACGATCGCGAGATCGGCCGCGCCGTCGGCGAGCGGCAGCGCGTAGAGATCGGCCTGGCGCAATTCGGCATGGCTCAGCCCGCGCTCGGCGAGCTTGACGCGCGCGAGCCGCAGCATCTCCGAGCTGCGGTCGATCCCGAGCGCCTGCTCGGCCTTGCCGGCGAACAGC
The DNA here is from genome assembly GCA_964639855.1 of uncultured Stakelama sp. Lineage (GTDB taxonomy): Bacteria > Pseudomonadota > Alphaproteobacteria > Sphingomonadales > Sphingomonadaceae > Sphingomonas. The sequence goes on from CAZXFY010000029.1 coordinate 2,856, forward strand.
TCCAGCATCCGCCCGGTGCCGGTGCCGATGTCGATGAGCTGCTCGATATCGCCCTCGCCGAGCGCCGCCTTCATCGCCGCCTCGACCTCGCTTTCGGCGATATGGAGCGATCGGATCGCATCCCATTCGCCGGCATGACTCGCGAACCAGGCCTGCGCGGCCGCCGCGCGATCGGCGCGCACCGCCGCGAGCCGCGCCGCGTCCGCCACCGCCCAGTGATCGGGCTCGGCCTTGTTCCACGCATCGAGCGCAGCAACGACCGGGTCGACCAGTTCCGTCTTGCCCGGCACGACGAACACCCAGCTTCCCTCCTTGCGCCGCTCGGCAAGCCCGGCATCGCACAAAATCTTGACGTGGCGGCTCACGCGCGGCTGGCTCTGGCCGAGCACCTGCGCCAGCTCGCCCACCGACAGCTCCATCGAACGCAGCAGCGCGAGAATGCGCAGCCGCGTCGAATCGGCCAGAGCCCGGAAGATGTCGAGCGGGATCGTCATGGGATATAGATATAAAGATATCTTTATATGAGGTCAACGAGGATCGCCGCATGCGGGGCATTGCGCGCGCGCCACGGCAGCGATAGTTTTCGCGGCCGCTGCCCGCATGAGGCGGGCGGCGCAGGATCAACCACAAGGGGTTTTCGCATGAAGAAGTCCATCATCGCGGCTGCGGCCGTGGTCGCCGCCGCCGGCCTCGCCGCGTGCAGCCAGAATGCCCAGAACGAAACCGCCGAGGCCTCCAACGCGATCGCCGCGGACACGGGTGCGACGATGAACGAGAGCGTCAGCGATCTCGACGCCGCGACCGACAATGCGCTGGGCGCCGCCGAGACGACGATGGACAATGCGGGCGAGGCCATCGCGAACGGTGCCGATGCCACGGCCGATGCGGTCGGCGGCGCGCTGAGCGACGCGGGCAACGCGATCGCGGACTGATCCGTTCAGGATCGTTTCCAGGGGGGCCGCGTTCCTTGGGGAATGCGGCCCCTCGCATATCGGGGGAAGAAGACATGCGCGCCTTGCTGGTGCCGGTGCTGTTGGCGCTCGCCGCGTGCGGCCAATCGGCGGATAATGAAGCGCCGGGCGGCGTGACGCCCGATCAGGCACGCGAATTGAACCAGGCGGCCGCGATGCTCGACGCGAACAGCGTATCGGCCGATGCCGTCATCAACGAGGACGATCCGCAATGACCGCACTCCGCCGGCTCGGCGCCACCGATCTCGAAACCCCGCCGCTGATGCTCGGCGGCAACGTCTTCGGCTGGACGGCGGACAGGAACACGAGCTTCGCGATCCTCGACCGCTTCGTCGAACGGGGCGGCCGGATGATCGACACCGCAGACGTCTATTCGGCCTGGGTGCCGGGCCATCGCGGCGGCGAATCGGAAGAGGTGATCGGCGAATGGCTGCGCCGATCGGGCAAGCGCGATTCGGTGTTGATTGCCACCAAGGTCGGCATGTTGCCGGGCGAGGGCGGCGAGAAACTGGCGCCGGCGCGGATCGCGGCGGCGTGCGAGGCGTCGCTCGGGCGGCTCGGCACCGATCGGATCGACATCTATTTCGCGCATCAGGACGACGAGGACACGCCGCAGGACGCCGTGCTGGAGGCGTTCGAGCGGCTGATCGAGGCGGGCAAGATACGCGTGCTCGGCGCCTCCAACTTCCATGCGATGCGCCTCAAATCCGCGCTCGACATCGCGCGCGAGCGGGGCCTGCCGCACTACCATGTGCTCCAGCCCGAATATAATCTGGTGAGCCGCAAGAAGTTCGAAGGCGAGCTTCAGGATCTGTGCGTCGAGCGCAATATCGCGGTGACGCCCTATTACGGCCTCGCCTCGGGTTTCCTCACCGGCAAATACCGGTCGAAGGAGGATTTGGGCAAAAGCGTGCGCGGCAACCGGCTGGGCGATTTGCTCGACACGAAGAAGGACGTGCTCGACGCGATGGATGCGGTCGCGGCGGAGACGGGCGCGAGCCTCGCGCAGATCGCGCTCGCCTGGCTCGCCGCGCAGCCCGGCGTCACCGCGCCGATCGCGAGCGCGACAAGCATCGAGCAGCTCGACGAGCTGATGGGATCGATCGGCCTCGTCCTCACCGACGATCAGATCACCCGCCTGACCGACGCGGGCGCCTGACCGGGCATTAGCCCGGCGGCACCGGGAGGATCGCGGCGTTCTCCGCCTTTTCGGGGCGGATGTAGATCGAGGAGAATAAGGGCAGCGCCTGCTTGAGCTCGGCCTCGATCGTCTCGATCAGCGTCTCGGCGCTGCCCATCGTCAGCGCGTCGTCGAAATCGACGCTCACTGCGACGAACACCGCGTTGGGGCCGGTGTGGAGCGTGCGGACGTGGTTCACCGCCGAGACGCCCGGCTGGCCGCCGATCACCGCATAGGCGCGGCGGATCACGTCATTGTCGGCGCGCTCGCCGATCAGCAGCCCCTTGGCCTCGCGCGCGAGCAGGGCGGCGACGGTGGCGAGGATGAGGCCGATGATGATCGAGGCGATGCCGTCGATGCGCGGCTCGCCCAGCGCGTGGCTCGCATAGACGCCGATTGCCGCCACGATCAGCCCGGCGAGCGCGGCCGAATTCTCGAACAGCACGATGATGATGGGCGGGTCTTTCGACTGGCGGATCGCCTGCCACCATCCCATCCGCCCCTTGGCTCTCGTGAATTCCTTGAGCGCGACCAGCGACGAGGCCGCTTCGAGAACGAAGGCGACGCCGAGCACGATATAATTGAGCGCCGGGCTGGTCAGCCCCTCGGGCTGGACGATATGGACATAGCCTTCGTACATCGACACGCCCGCCCCGACCGCGAAGAGCAGGATCGCGACGACGAACGACCAGAAATAAAGCTCGCGCCCGTAGCCGAAGGGATGATCGTGATCGGGCGGCTTCTTCGCGCGGTGCTTGCCGTACAGCAGCAGCACCTGGTTGCCGCTGTCCACGATCGAGTGGAATCCCTCGGTGAGCATCGAGGACGAGCCGGAAATCCCCGCCGCGATGAACTTCGCGATCGCGATGCCGAGATTGGCGGCGAGCGCGGCGAAGATGACGAGGTTCGATTCCTTCGCCGGCTCCTTGATGTTGTAGGCCATGTGCCTCCCGTTCCTCCCGTTATGACATGGCAAGCGAGAAAGGCGGCGTCCGGTTCCGTCGGCCGGGCGGAATTGTTCGCGGTCAATCCGCCCAGGCCGCGTCGTCGAGGTGAAGCTCGGCGGCGGGCTTCGCGCCCCAATCGTCGATCTTCGCGCGGCCCGCGAGCCACAGGCGCCGATGCGGCGGCGCGCCGAGCAGCGCCTGCCCCAGCGGGCTTTCGGCCTGACGGAAGGCGACCGCTTTCAGGCTGGCGCCGTCATCGCCCGAGACGATCGCGCGGACATGACCCTTGCCCACCACGTCGGCCTTGACGACGCGCACCGGCCCGGCGGCGACGCGCGGCGCGGGCCAGCCCATGCCATAGGGGCCGCCGCCGTCGAGCGCCGTCACCAGATCGGGCGTCACCCCGCGCGGGGCGAGCAGGGCGTCGAGCAGCAAGGCGCGGCCACCGAGCGAGCGGGTGACGGCCTCCGACAATCGCTCTTCGAGGAAATCGGCGAACGCTTCGATTCCATCGGCCGCGACGGTGAGCCCCGCCGCCATCGCGTGCCCGCCGCCGGCGGCGAGCAGGCCGGAATCCTTCGCCGCGAGCACCGCCGCGCCGAGGTCGACGCCGGGGATCGAGCGGCCCGAGCCCTTGCCCACGCCGTCCTCGTCGAGCGCGATCACAATGGCGGGACGGCCGAATTTCTCCTTCAGCCGCCCGGCGACGATGCCGATCACCCCGGCATGCCAACCGCTTCCGGCGACGACCGCGACCGCGCGGTTGGCCCTGGCGGCGCATTGCGCCTCGGCGGCCTCCTGCACCAGCGCCTCGATCGCGCGGCGCTCCTCGTTCAATCGGTCGAGTTCGGCGGCGATGCGGCGCGCTTCCTCGGGATCGCGCGTGGTGAGCAGCCGCACGCCGAGATCGGAGCGGCCGACGCGCCCGCCTGCGTTGATGCGCGGGCCGAGCGCGAAGCCGAGATCGCTCGCGGTCGGCGCGCGGGTGAGCCGCGCGGCCTCGATCAGCGCGGCAAGGCCGATATTGCGGCGCTGCGCCATCACCTTGAGCCCCTGGGCGACGAAGGCGCGGTTGAGCCCCTTCAATTGCGCCACGTCCGCGACGGTGCCGAGCGCGACGATATCGAGCAGGTCGAGCAGGCGCGGCTCGGCCCGGTCGGCGAAGAAGCCGCGCGCACGCAGCGTGCGGAGAAGCGCGGCGGCGAGCAGGAAGGCGACGCCGACCGCCGCCAGATGCCCGTGCGCGGCGCCCTCGCCTTCGTCGAGCCGGTTGGGGTTGACCAGCGCGTGCGCGACCGGGAGCGCGGCGGCGCATTTGTGGTGATCGACGACGATCACGTCGACTCCGGCCGCCTTGGCCATGTCGAGCGCGTCGAACGCCTGCGCGCCGCAATCGACCGTGACGATCAGCGACGCGCCTGCCTGCGCCAGCCGCACCAGCGCCTCGCCCGAAGGGCCGTAGCCTTCCATCAGCCGGTCGGGAATATAGGGTGTCGCCTCCACGCCCAGATCGCGCAGCAGCAGGATCATCAAGGCCGCCGACGTGGCGCCGTCCACGTCGTAATCGCCGAAGATCGCGATTCTTTCGCGCGCGATCACCGCGTCGGCGATCCGTTCGGCGGCGCGATCCATGTCGCGGAAGATCGAAGGGTCGGGCATGAAGCCGCGGATGCTCGGCGCCTTGTGCGCGTCGATCGCCTCGCGCGGGCAGCCGCGCGCGAGCAGGAGCTGGGTGACGAGATCGTCGGGCCGATAGCCCGGATCGCGCGCATCCGCCTCCAGCGCCCGCCACCGCCACGGCTGGCCGAGGATCGAGGCGGAAATATCGAGAACGGCGCTCACCCGACCGGGCGTAGAGGATTGCGGGGGGAGTTCAAGGCGGTTCGTTCTTGCTGCGCGGCCGCCCGCTCCTTCCGTCATGCGGAACTTGTTTCAGCATCCAAGGCGATACCGGCCGAGTCGCTCGACGGCAAAAGGTTGCCGTTGGTGCTTCTCTGGATCCTGAAACAAGTTCAGGATGACGGTGAGAGTCGGCCCCTCACATCCCCACCTGCTTGAGCCAGCTCCCCTCGCGGAACCATTTGGTGACGATGTATTTGACGCCCTTCACGACGGGCATGCCTTCGTGGAGGGTGTTCTCGTTGGGCTTGCCGTCGGGCTTCATGTTGTTCCAGGCGAGCAGCAGGCCGCGCTTGGGCGCGACGCGGATGCCGACCGTGGGGAACCAGGTGGCGCCGCCTTCCTCGACATCGTTCAGATAGATCATCGCGGTCCAGGTCCGCTGGCCGCCCTCCTGCTTCATCCGCTGCCAATAATATTCGCTCTCGTGGAAATAATCGTGATGCGCCCGGAATTGCTGGCCGGGCGCATAGCGCTGGCCCTGCATCGTCTCGCCGTTGGGATAGGCGATGCCGAGCAAGTCGGCGATCGCCTCGTCGATCGGTTTCACCTCGGGCGACCAGCGGTTCATGTCGCAGCTCTCGCTGGTGCGGAAGGTCTCGTCCGCATTTTCCGACAGCAAGGTCGAGGGACGGCGCTTTGCATCGATCATGCGGATCAGCGTGTCGCACTGGACATCGTTCAGGAACGCGGGGTGATAGTAGAACTGGATGTCGTCCGCCGGCGCCCTGGTGACCGCCGGGTTCGTCTCCAGCCGTTTCGATACGTCCGCGCCGATGCGCTTGCGCGCGGGCGTCTTCGCCTTGGGTAGTCCGAACATGGCGCTAATTTGCGTGGCCGGGCCCGAAAGACAAGGCCCGGCGGCTCATCGGGGAACCGCCGGGCCCGTCGGGCGCGGGAGCTTCGTGCGCCCTACCGGAAAATATCGTGAACCGCGTCGATCACGCCGCCGTTGCGCGTATCGACGAGCAGCGCGTCGTCAAAATAGCGAATCCAGCGCAGCGAGCCGCCGGCGGGCGGCAGGCGATAATAAGAAGGATCGGTGATCCAATAGCCCGATCCGAACAGCGGCGATGCCAGCCGGGTGCCGACCGAAAAACGGCGATAGCCACGATCCCAACCCGGCGGCGGATAGTAACGCGGCAGGCGGAAAATCGAGCGGTGCTCCACGCGATAGGCGCGCCAGTCGTAGCGATCGTCGTCGCGCCAGTCCCGGTCGAAATACCCTTGCCAGCGCCGGCTATCGCGATCGACGCTGCTCCAGCGATCGAGACGGTCGTAGAAGCGGTCCATCGCCCGATAGTGATCGCGCCAGTCGGCCATGCTGCGGTTCCACTGATGCGCTTCGCGGGCCCGCCGATCGGCGTGCTGCGCATGGGCGGCGAAGGGAAGCAACGCCGTCGACAGCAAGACAGCAAGAAAGGGCAGGCGCATTCGATACCTCCCGTGAAGGACACGCCCCTCACGTTCGAACGGATGATGCCACGGCGCCGGTGAGCCGAGGCTGAACCGGCGGGTCAGGCTGGCGAAAGGATCGCGTCGCTCAGCGCGGCGGCGTAAGCGCGGGGACGGCGCGCGCGGCCTCCGCCGGGCTGATGCCGGGGCGTGCGCCCGCGGCAATCCGTTCCTCCCCGCGCTGGACCCGGCCGGCGCGCCGGATCGCCTCGGCGAGGCGCGGATAGATGCCGCAGCGGCAGATGTTGGTGATTGCCGCCGCGATCTCGTCGTCCGACGGATCGGGGCTCTTCTTCAGCAGCACCGACGCCGCCATGATCGTGCCCGGGATGCAGAACCCGCATTGCGGCACATTGGCATCGATGAAGGCGAGCTGGAGCGGGTGGTCGCGCTCGCGCGACAATCCCTCGATCGTGGTGACGAACGCGCCCTCGATCGCGCCGATCGTCACCTGGCACGCGCGCACCGCCGCGCCGTCGATATCGACCGTGCACGCGCCGCAATCGCCCGTCCCGCAGCCATATTTGGTACCCGTCAGGTTGGACGCATCACGCAGCGCCCACAGCAGCGGCGTCTCGGGCGCCATCCGATATTCGACGGGTTGGTTGTTGACGGTGAAACGGGTCATGGGAACTCTATTCCACACCCGTCATGCCAGCGAAAGCCGGCATCTCCTTGCGGCCGGGCGTGCGCTTGCGGCACGCGACCCCAGCTTTCGCCGGGGTGACGACGCCTTCAATTCCGCCAGCTCGTGTCTATCCGATCGACAAGGCGCACCATCGCGTCGAAATCGGCCTTGCCCGCGCCGCCGGGGATCTGGACCTTGGAAAGATCGCGCTGGTGGACGGCGACGACCTCGCCCGGCACCTCGAGCGGAGTTCCCATCGAGGCGGTGGCGATCTGGATCTCGCACGCGCGCTGCAACGACCAGTGCTTGATGAACGCTTCGGGCAGCGTGCGGCCCATCACCAGGATGCCGTGGTTGCGCAAGAACATCACGCGCTTGTCGCCGAGATTCTCGATCAGCCGCTCGCCCTCCTCGGGCCGCACGGTGACGCCCTCGAAATCGTGATAGGCGATCTGGCCGACGAAGTTGCAGGCGTAGAAATTGACGGGTCTCAAGCCTCCTTCGACCGACGACACCGCCATGCCCGCGGTGGTGTGCGTATGCATGATGCAATGCGCGTCGGGCAGGTGGCGGTGGAACACCGAATGCTGGGTGAAGCCGGCGAGGTTCACCGGAAAGGGCGAGTCGTCGAGCTTGTTGCCGTCAATGTCGATCTTGACGAGGTTGGAGGCGGTGACCTCGCTGAAATGCAGCCCGAACGGGTTGATCAGGAAGGCGCCCTCCTCGCCGGGCACCTTCAGCGTGATGTGGTTGTAGATCATCTCGGACCAGCCGAGCATGTCGAACACGCGATAGCACGCCGCGAGCTGCTGGCGCGCCTCCCATTCGGCGTCGTTCACCTGGGCCTTGCGCATTGCCGTCGCCATCAGGACTCTCCAGTTGTCGTTTGCAACGAGTATCGCATGCGAGGGGGCACAGGTGCAATGCGGGCGTCAGCGGCGCTTGTAGACCGTGTGGGGGAGTTTGCCGAGCGTCACCGCGCCCACGCGGCGATAGTCGCGGGCGAGCGCGGCCTGCACCAGCCGTTCGGTAACGGGGTTGGTGTTGTCCTTGGTCGCGCGGACGACGATCACACGGGCCGGTTTGCGAGAATGCGCGCGACCTCCGCCCTCGGCACGACGCCGATCGCGCGGCGCTCGCGCGTCTGGCTCAGGTGGCTGCGGAAGATATAGGGCGTCGGCAGGCACGAATGCGTCAGGTGATAGAGGATCGGCTCGCTGCCGAAGGCGAACATGCAGCCGGGCGGACGCTGCCCGATGAGGCGGACGAGCGCGGCGATCTGCTGCGCATTGCCGCGGCGGGCGACATGATCGCGCACGACGAAGAACGCCGCGACGACGCCCAGCAACACCATCCCCGCGGCGAGCTGATGGTTCAGTCGGCCCCTCCGGTCGAAGGCGGGCGCCGCGGCGGCGGCGAGCGGCACGAGCAGCGGCAGGAAATAATGCGCGCGCATCGTGCCCATCGCGACGATCGCGGTGAAGGCGGCACCGGCCCAGGCGAGCACGAAACGGTTGGCGGCCCGGTCTATCGTCCGGCGCGCACCCCAGGCGGCGCAGGCGAGCAGCGGCACCAGCCCCGCGAGCGCGCTCGCCAGATGCGCGGCGAGAAGCGGCGGCGGCTCGTCACTCGCCCGGTCGAAGGCGGAAAGGAAGTTCGCGTAGAAGAAGGCATCGGCATGTCCGAGCGCTGCGTAGAAGGCGAGGACCGCAAGCGTGGGGAAAAGCGCCAGCCCCATCCACGACACGGCCCGCGCGGCAAGCGTCGCGGGGGCGGCGCCATGCCGCCGCAGCGCCCAAAGCAGGGCGAGCCCGAAAAAGGTGCCCTCCACCGCAACCGTGTATTTGATCTGGATCGCGAGCCCCATCAACGCCATCGCGCCGGCGGCGCGACGGTCGAACGTCTTGTCTGGCCGCGCGACAGCGTCGAGCGTCAACAGCGCGGCACCGGCAACGGGAAGGTTGTAGAAGATCGCCGCCTGCCCGCCGGCGCCGTCGAAAAGCATCAGCCAGACAAGGTAGAGCGCGCCCGCGACGGTCGCGGCGGGCCTGCTCGCATGATGGCCGGCGATCCGCGCGATCAGCCAGGCGGTGGCGGCGGCGAACAGGGTCGCGACGAGCTGATAGGCGAAAATGCCGGTGCCGCCAAACAGGCGAATCCCTGCGAAGATCGCGAACAGGCCGATCGGCTTTCGATCCCAGATATCGACATAGGGCAGCGCGCCGTGGAGCATCCGGTCGCCGACGAGCAGGTAGAATTGCTCGTCGCTGTGGATGACGGGATCGCCGTAGAGCGGCGCGCGCAGGAGGAGCGCGACGAGGAGCAGGATCGCGATCCGGGGGATGCCCTTGCGAAGCGCGATCGCACGTGCCTCGCCACGGCGCAGCGCCCGAAGGCGGTCTTCGCGGCTCGACATCAGGCCACGGCCCCGTGTGCGACACCGTGCTCCTGCGGAAGCAGGAGCCCAGAGTCACTGGCGACGACCTTTATACCCATGGGCTCCTGCTTTCGCAGGAGCGCGGGGGCTAGTTGCGCTCCGGCTGCCTCGGCGCCACCGTTTCGCTGCGCGAGTAGCGCGGCGCCGGCGCCGGCTGCACCACGCTTTCCACCGTCACGAAGGCGCCGCGGTGCCGGTTGTGCGGGTCCGTGGGCGCCTCGTCGAAATCGAGAACCGGGGTGACGCATGCCTCGTGCTCCGCGAACGCCGCGCACCATTGGTCGCGCGTGCGCAGAAGAAAACGCTCGGCGAGCGCCGCTTTCAGCTTCGGCCAGCCTCGTCTGTCGAACTGCTGGTCCCATTCCGGCCCGTCGAGCGCCAGGACGGCGCGCAATACGGCGTAGAATTGCGGCTCGATCGCGCCCACGGCGACGAACTTGCCGTCGGCGCATGCATAGGTGTCGTAGAAAGGCGCGCCGCCGTCGAGCAGGTTGGTGCCGCGCGGCCCCGGCCAGCGGCCGTCGGCGCGAAAGCCCCACATCATGCTCGTCAGCAGCGCCGAGCCCTCGGTCATCGCCGCATCGACGACCTGCCCCTCGCCGGTGGCGCGCGCGTGGAGGAGGCCGGCGAGCATTCCGAAGGCGAGCAGCATCCCGCCGCCGCCGAAATCGCCCACCAGGTTGAGCGGCGGCACGGGCTTGCCGTCCGCCGGGCCGATCGCGGCGAGCGTGCCGGATAGCGCGATATAATCGATGTCGTGCCCCGGCTCGTGCGCGCGCGGCCCGGTCTGGCCCCAGCCGGTCATGCGGCCGTAGATGAGGCGCGGATTGTCCGCGAGCAGCGCGTCGGGGCCGAGGCCGAGCCGCTCCATCACGCCGGGGCGGAAGCCTTCGATCAGGCCATCGGCCGCGGCAACGAGGCGACGCACCTCGGCAACGCCATCGGGCGACTTGAGGTCGAGGATGCGGATCGTGCGCGAGCGCAGCAGCGGATCGCGCGGGTCCGAGGGCGCATCGGGGCGCTCGATGCGGAGCACCTCGGCACCGTGATCGGCGAGCATCATCCCGCAAAAGGGCGCGGGGCCGATGCCGGCGATCTCGATGATGCGGATTCCGTTCAGAGGCGCGGACACTCCATCCTCCGTTTGTGCTGAGCCTGTCGAAGCACCGTTCTGTTCTTGCCAGCCTAGGAAGAAGAACGGTCCTTCGACAAGCTCAGGACGAACGGGAAATCCGAGGCGCGGGCTTGTCGAGCACCAGATCGGCATCGGAGAAGCGGATGGGAGTGCGGACTCCTGGGATCGTCCCGCCGTCGCGGGCGAGCGCGAGCGCCATGCCGCGGTGGATCACCTGCGGATCGGCGAAGGCTTCGGCGACCGTGTTGATCGGGCCGGCGGGGACGCCTTCTGCTTCCAGCCGCGCCAAGAGGTCGTCGCGAGCGAAATGTTGCGTGGCCTCGGCGATGCGCTCGGTGAGCGTCTCGCGGTTGGCGACGCGCGCGGGGTTGGTGGTGAAGCGCGGGTCTTGCGCCATGTCGTCTAGCCCCGCCACGGCGCAGAAGCGGCGGAATTGCGCGTCGTTGCCCACCGCGAGAATGAACCAGCCGTCGGCGGTCGGGAAAGCCGCATAGGGCGCGATATTGGGGTGGGCGTTGCCGAGGCGGGTGGGGGAGACGCCCGAGACCAGATAGTTCATCGCCTGATTGGCGAGCACGCCCGTCATCACGTCGAGCAGCGCCATGTCGATATGCTGGCCGCGGCCGGTGCGTGTCCGCATCGCCAGCGCGGCCTGGATGGCGATCACCGCGTAGAGCCCGGTGAAGATGTCGGCGAAGGCGACGCCGATCTTTTGGGGGGCGCCGTCGGGGTCGCCGGTCAGGTCCATGATGCCCGACATGCCCTGGACGATGAAATCATAGCCCGCGCGGTGCGCATAGGGGCCATCCTGCCCGAAGCCGGTGATCGAGCAATAGACGAGGCGGGGGTTGTCGGCGGCGAGGCTCGCGTAATCGAGGCCGTATTTGGCGAGGCCGCCGACCTTGAAGTTCTCGATGACGACATCGGCCTCGGCGATGAGGCGCTTGACCTCCGCCTGCCCCTCCGGCGTGCGAAAATCGATGATGATCGAATGCTTGCCGCGATTGGCGGCGTGGAAATAGGCGGCGTCGTGGGTGCCGTCGGGATTCTCGACGAAGGGCGGGCCCCATTTGCGGGTGTCGTCGCCGTCGGGGCTTTCGACCTTGAGCACCTCGGCGCCCAGATCGGCGAGCACCTGCCCCGCCCACGGCCCCGCGAGGATGCGGGCCAGCTCGATGACCCTGAGGCCGGCAAGAGGGGCGGGTTTCATGCTCCGTCACCCCAGCGAAAGCTGGGGTCTTTCGCCAACAAGCGCGCGCTTGCGGCACGAGATCCCAGCTTTCGCTGGGATGACGAAGCGGCGTCCACGCGCTTCGTCAAAACGCCGCAATCCCCGTGATCGCGCGCCCCAGGATCAGCGCGTGGACGTCGTGGGCGCCTTCGTAGGTGTTGACCGTCTCCAAATTCATCAGGTGGCGCATCACCTGATATTCGGCCGAGATGCCGTTGCCGCCGTGCATGTCGCGTGCGGCGCGGGCCACGTCGAGCGCCTTGCCGACATTGTTGCGTTTGACGATCGAGATCATCTCGGGGGCGAACTTGCCCTCGTCCATCAAGCGGCCGACGCGCAGGCTCGCTTGCAGGCCCAGCGCGATCTCGGTCTCCATGTCGGCGAGCTTCTTCTGGTAGAGCTGGTTCGCGGCCAGCGGCTTGCCGAACTGCTTGCGGTCGAGCCCGTATTGGCGCGCCGCGTGGAAGCAGAACTCCGCCGCGCCCAGGCTGCCCCACGAAATGCCGTAGCGCGCGCGGTTGAGGCAGCCGAACGGGCCTTTGAGCCCTTCGACATCGGGGAGCAACGCGTCGTCGCCGACCTCGACCTCGTCCATCATCACCATGCCGGTGATCGAGGCGCGCAGGCTCAATTTGCCTTCGATCTTGGGCGCGGAGAGGCCCTTGGCGCCCTTCTCCAGCACGAAGCCCCTGATCCTGCCGTCATGCGCGTCGGACTTCGCCCAGATGACGAACACGTCGGCGATCGGCGCGTTGCTGATCCAGGTCTTCGATCCCGACAGCGAATAGCCGCCGTCGATCCTTTTCGCGCGGGTCTTCATCCCGCCGGGATCGGAGCCGGCGTCGGGCTCGGTGAGGCCGAAGGCGCCGATCCACTCGCCGGTCGCGAGCTTGGGCAGATATTTCCGCTTCTGCGCTTCCGAGCCGTAGGCGTGGATCGGATACATGACGAGGCTCGATTGCACGCTCATCATCGAGCGGTAGCCCGAATCGATCCGCTCGACCTCGCGCGCGACCAGGCCATAGGCGACGTAGCTCGCGCCGACGCCGCCATAATCGGCCGGTATCGTCGGGCCGAGCAGGCCGAGATCGCCCATCTCGCGAAAGATCGCCGGATCGGTGATCTCGTCGTTGAACGCGTCGATCACGCGCGGGGCGAGTTTGTCGGTCGCATAGGCGCGCGCCGTGTCGCGGATCATCCGCTCGTCGTCGGTGAGCTGATCGTCGAGGAAGAAGGGGTCCGCCCAGTCGAAGGCTGCCATGCCGGCCATGAAATTCTCCTTTGCGAGCAGCGATGGCGCCGAAGCAGGGCGTTTGTCCACCCCCGGCGCTTGGGGCAAAAGCGGGGCCATGACCGACTCGATCCGCCCGCGCCGCAGTGCGCTGTTCCTGCCCGCCTCCAACCCGCGCGCGATCGAGAAAGCGCGCGACCTGCCGTGCGACGTGGTGATCCTCGATCTGGAGGATGCGGTCGCGCCCGAAGCGAAGGCCGAGGTGCGGAAGGCGGCGGTGGCGGCGGCGCGCGACGGGTTCGGGCATCGCGAGCTGGTGGTGCGCGTCAACGCGCTCGATACCGAGTGGGGCGCGGACGATCTGGCGGCGATCCGGGGCAGCGGCGTCGATGCGGTGCTCGTGCCCAAGGTGGCGCGGGTGGAGGATGTCGCGCGGTATGACGAGGCATTGTCGGGCGCGCCCGACAACACGCGCCTGTGGACGATGATCGAGACGTGCCGCGCCTTTTCCGAGTTGCAGGCGATCGCCGACATGGCGGCGACCACGCGGCTGGCGGCGTTCGTCGTCGGCACCAACGATCTCGCGCTCGAACTGCGCGCGCGGCCTGCGGAGGATCGCATGACCCTCCTCCCCTTCCTCGCGCCCACGGTGGCGGCCGCGCGCGCGGCGGGAATCGCGGTGCTCGATGGGGTGTGCAACGATTTCGCCGACGCCGACCGCCTCGCCGCCGAATGTACGCAAGGCCGTGCCTTGGGGTTCGACGGCAAGTCGCTGATCCATCCCGCGCAGATCGAGGCGGCGAACCGCGCCTTTGCACCCGATCCCGCGGAGATCGGCAAGGCGCAGGCGATCGTGGCAGCGTTCGCGCGGCCCGAAAACGCCCCCAGGGGCGCGATCCGGCTCGACGGCCGCATGGTCGAGCGGCTGCACCTCACCGAGGCCGAGCGCCTGCTCGCGCTGGACGCGGCGATCGCGCGGCGGGGCGGCTGAGGCGTCTTTCCGCCCTATTGGTCTGTTGCAGCAACGCCACATTCGCGCGGCATTGCGCGCTGTGGTGCCTACCTATGCAAAAATATCTTGTGAACGTTATCAATCTCTGCTTTTGTTAGCCTGACGGAGCGCAACTCAAGCGTTCGACCAAGGGAGGATGGGGATGACGGCACGGAGCGGGGCGCTCCTGATCTAGCGGCGCATCGAATCGCCGCCGAGGCACAAGCAATTGTCGAACAAGGACCGCCCGCCACGCGCGAGGCGGCGGACGTGGGCCGCATGGTGCGGTTCGCGAGAGGGGGACGTCGTGTCGGGCATGAAGCCATTCCGGATTGCGATCGCGGCGTTGCTGCTGGGCACGGCCACTGCGCCGCTCGCCGCACAGCAGACGGCGCCGGCGCCCGCATCGGGCATCGTCAGCGACGCGCGGGCGCGCGCTGCGGCGATCGTCGGCGAGATGACGCTCGACGAGAAGCTGCTCCTCGTCCACAGCCTGTTCCCGCCGCTCACCAAGGCCGATCCCCACGGCGACCTGATCCCGTCGGCGGGGCACGTGCCCCCGATCCCGCGGCTCGGCATCCCGATCGTGCGCGAGAGCGACGCGAGCCTCGGCGTCGCCAATCAGGTCGAACAGCGCAAGGGCGATGTCGCGACCGCCCTCCCCTCCGGCCTTGCGACCGCGGCCACCTTCGATCCCGAACTTGCCTATGCGGGCGGGGCGATGATCGGGGCGGAGGCGCGCGCCAAGCGCTTCAACGTGCTGCTCGGCGGCGGCGTCAACCTGACGCGCGATCCGTGGAATGGGCGCAATTTCGAATATCTCGGCGAGGACCCGTTGCTCGCCGGCCGCATGGCGGGCGCATCGATTGCGGGCATCCAGTCGAACCGCATCGTCTCCACCGTCAAGCATTTCGCGCTCAATTCGCAGGAGACGGGCCGGATGGTCCTCGACGCGCGGATCGACGAGGCGAGCCTGCGCGAAAGCGACCTGCTCGCCTTCGAGATCGCGATCGAGAAGGGGCGGCCCGGCGCGGTGATGTGCGCCTACAACAAGGTCAACGGCGATTGGGCGTGCGAGAACGATTTCCTGCTCAACCAGGTGCTCAAGAAGGATTGGGGTTTCGAAGGCTGGGTGATGTCCGACTGGGGCGGCATGCATTCGACCGTGAAGGCCGCCAATGCCGGGCTCGATCAGCAATCCGGGCAGGAGCTGGACAGGCACGTCTATTTCGGCGCGCCGCTCGAAGCGGCGGTGAAGAGCGGCGCCGTTTCGACGGCGCGGCTCGACGACATGGTGACGCGCATCCTGACCGGCATGATCGAGAACGGCCTGCTCGATGCGCCAATGCCCGCGACGGCGCAGCCGATCGATTACGACGCGCATGCCGACGTGGCCCAGCGCGATGCGGAAGCGGGGATCGTCCTGCTCAAGAACGAGGGCGACGTGCTGCCGCTCGCCAGGTCGGCGAAACGGATCGTGCTGATCGGCAGCCATGCCGATGTCGGCGTGCTTTCGGGCGGCGGATCGAGCCAGGTGCGCTCGGTCGGCGGTGCGCCGGTCGAGATTCCGCTCACCGAAGGCGCGGCGATGTCGTTCGCACGGGTGACGTGGCACGCTTCGTCGCCGCTGAAGGCGATCCGCGCGACGGCGCCGCACGCGACCGTAAGCTATATCGCGAGCACCGATCATGAGGCCGCGGCGAAGGCGGCGGCCGATGCGGACGTGGCGATCGTGTTCGCGACGCAATGGACGACCGAGGCCGAGGACGCCGGGAACCTCTCGCTGCCGCACGATCAGGATGCGCTGATCGACGCGGTCGCTGCGGCGAATCCCAGGACCGTTGTGGTGCTGGAGACGGGCGGGCCGGTGCTGATGCCGTGGCTGGACGAGGTGCCCGCGGTGATCGAGGCCTGGTATCCCGGCCAGCGCGGCGGCGAGGCGATTTCGCGCATTCTGTTCGGTGAGGTCAACCCGTCCGGCCACCTGCCGATCACCTTCCCCGCCTCCGCGTCGCAGGCGCCGCGCCCCGAACCGGTCGGGCGCGACGTGCTCGCCGGCGCGGCCGATGCCGCCGCCAATGCCGCGGTGGCGGCGGACAAGGCGCCGGTGAGCTTTCCGGTAAATTATGTCGAGGGCTCGGACGTCGGCTATCGCTGGTACGAGAAGACGGGCCGCACGCCCGCTTTCCCGTTCGGCTATGGCCTGAGCTACACCGACTTCGCCTATCGCAACCTTGTCGTCACCGGCGGCGACCGGCTGGTCGTCAGCGTCGACGTCACCAATACCGGTAAGCGCGCCGGCGCGGACGTGCCGCAGCTTTACGTCGGCCACGGCGACACGCCGATGCGGCTCGCCGATTTCCGGCGGGTGCGGCTCGATCCAGGCGAGACGCAGCGCGTCACCTTCGTCGCCGAGCCGCGCATCCTCGCCGAATACGACACATCTTTTCCCGGCTGGCGGATCGCCGGCGGCGCCTATCGCGTGGCCGTGGGCCACGACGCGGCCGACCGCGCGCTCATGGCCACCGTCCAGATCAACCCGAGTACCATGCGTCCGTAGAATCAAAAAAAAACACGACATTCGAGGAGGAAGACATGACCAATCGACAGGGGATCGTCGCCGCCCTATTGGCGACCACGGCGTTCGCCAGCCCGGCCTTCGCCCAAACCACCGACGCGCAGACGAGCGCGGAACCGTCCGTTGCCGCCGGCGCACCAGGCGCCATCGACGATAGCCAGGCCGACGCGATCGTCGTCACCGGCATCCGCGGATCGCAGGAAAAGTCGATCGAGCTCAAGCGCGAATCGGTCGCGATCGTCGACGCGATCTCCGCCGAGGACATCGGCAAGCTGCCCGACGTCACGATCGTCGACGCGCTCCAGCGTATTTCGGGCGTTCAGATCCAGCGCAGCGCGGGCGAAGGCGCGACCGTCAACATCCGCGGCCTGCCGCAGATCGTGACGCTGCTCAACGGCGAGCAATATCTCTCGCCGGGCAATCTCGGAACCGCGCAGCCCAATCTCAACGACATCCCCGCGCAGCTCATGAACGCGGTCGTCGTCTACAAGACCACCGACGTGCGCAACGCGCTGTCCGGCATTTCGGGCACGATCGACCTGAGGACGCGGCGGCCGTTCGATCTCAAGGACGGGCTCACCCTTTCGGGCACCGGCGAATATGCGCGCGGCCGCGATACCAAGCATGACGATTACCTGTTCAGCGGCCTGGCGAGCTGGCGCCGGGGCAATTTCGGCATCCTCGCATCGGCCGCCTACAGCCATGCGAACCTCGGCAACAACTATGCCGGCATTTCGGGCGGCCCGTTCGGCAACAATGACTGGGGCGGCGGCGGCAACAACTGGATCTCGCCGCACGGCTACGACACCTTCCATCGCGAGGTGGAGCGCAACCGCCTCGGCCTGTCGGGCGCGGTGCAATGGGAGATCGACCCCGGCATCACGCTGACGGCCGAGGTGTTCCACACCAAGCTCAAGGAATATAACCGCGCCGCGGGCATGAACATCTCGAACCGGTGGACGGGGCTGACCTGGACGAACCCGACGCAATCGACCGATGCGGGGGTGATCAGCCACGGCAATGGCGGGCCCTGGCTCGATGTCGACGAATATGATCTCGACGCGTGGTGGGTGAACTCGTTCACCGTCAACCGCACCACCGATTCGCACGCGACCGACGTCAACGTCCAGCTCGATTACGATCGCGGCGGACCGTTCAGCTTCAGCTTCCGCGGCATCCACGGCGATGCCGACTATCTGAGCATGAACGGGCAGGCGCAGGGCGATCTCAGCAACTGGCGCCCGGGCGGGCACACCTTCACGCTGTTCCGCGATCCCAACGATCCGACGCGCGGCCCCTTCTACCCCGCCGACATCGCGGCGATGTATCCGGGCCAGTACACCAACGGCGTGGTCGGTTCGAACGGCGGTCGGTACATCGATCCCAACCCGCTCGGCTATGGCGAGGATCCGCTGCTCCACATCGACGTGTCGGGCCGCAACATCATCTGGAGCGGGTTCGACACGCCGATCGCGGGCGGGCTCGGCGCGGGCCACAGCCTCGCCGATTACATGGCGAACAAGGACAGCTACACGGTCGCGGCCTATTCGTCCGAGGGCAACCAGCACAACAAGTCGAACCTCACGGCCTTCCGGCTCGACGGCAGCTACGATTTCGAGGAAGCGGGCGGGCCGGTGCTCGGCATCGTCAAGCGGCTCGATCTCGGCGCGCGCGCGAGCAAGCGCCAGACGAAGATCGTGAGCTTCCACCTGTTCTCGAACTTCTACGGCGGCAACGGCGCCGCCGATCCCAACGGCTGCGCCGCGCAGTGGAAGGCGATCGACGTCGTCATGAACAACCCGCAATGCGCCGCGGGCGAGATGGTCCCCAATCCGGCGTTCGACCCGACCCAGCCGGAAAGCGCGACCAACCCCGCGTCGGTCTTCCAGGGCTATACGGTCAACCGTCCGACCAAGATCTACGAGCACAACAACGTCTATTTCCTCGATAATTTCGGCTCGGTCACCGAAGGCTTTCCGGGCGTGTGGGTGATCGATCCGCACGATTTCGACGACGAGGTCGCCTTCCAGGAGCGGGTGTTCGGCAACGCCTTCCCGGTCATCGTGCCGGGCAGCACCTACGACGTCGATTTCTACGAGAAGAGCGCCTACGCCAACGCGGCGATCGAGGCGGGCAGGCTGCACGGCAATATCGGCCTCAAGGCGATCTACACGCGCATCCACGTCCGCCAGAACCAGACCGGCGAGACGCGCGCCTATGGCGACACCAACCTCGATATCGGCGACACCTTCACGACGAACAGCTATTGGGACTGGCTGCCGTCCGTGAACCTGCAATACGACATCACCGGCAATCTCAGGCTGCGGGCGTCGTTCGCGAAGACGATGATCCCGCTCGATCTCGGCAATTACGGCGGCGGGCTGACGATCTTCACCGCGGATTCGCAGGGGCCGACGCCCGAAAACCCGAACGCCGCGCCGTTGGGCGTGCGCCAGGTGACCGGCGCCAGTTCCAGCGGCAACCCCTATCTCGATCCGTGGCGGTCGAACAATTACGACCTCGCGATCGAATATTATCTGGGCCGCGCGTCGCTGTTCAATGTCGGCCTGTTCAAGCTCGACATCAACAGCTTCGTCACGACCGGCACCGACAAGGGCCGCTTCCCCGACCAGGACGGCGTGATCCGGCGCGAGGTGCCGGTGACGCGGCCGATCCAGGGCAAGGGCGGGTCGCTCCAGGGGCTCGAAGCGGGCGCCAAGCTGGCGTTCAGCGACATCATCCCGAAGGCGGGCTTCCTGCGCAATTTCGGCATCGATGCGAACTACACCTTCTCCGACAGCTCGCAGGAGCGGCGCGGCCTGGACGGCGAAAAACTGCCCTTCCAGGACAATTCGAAGCATCAGGTGAACTTCGCGCTCTGGTATCAGGACGCGCATTTCCAGGCGCGTGTCGCGTATAATTACCGCACCCCGCGCCTCGCCTCGACCTTCCAGCCCGCGACGGCATTCTGCACGGGCACCAACGATCCGGCCTATTGCGTGCCGGCCGACCAGCCGGCACCCGTGATCCCGGTTTTCCAGGATACGTCGCAATATGTGGACGTGAACGTGACGTACAACCTGAACGACCACGTCGCGCTCTACGCCAACGCGTCCAACCTGTTCGGCGAGATCGAGCGCTACTACTTCCAGTTCGACGAGGATTCGAAGCAGTTCCATTCCCGCAACGAGTTCGAGCCGCGCTACTCGGCGGGGCTTCGGTTCAAGTTCTGACGATCTCCCACTCCTGGCCGGCGGTGCTCCTGCGTCGCCGGCCGGATTTTTTCATTGACCCGTTTACCCGAAACCCGTTCGCCCTGAGCCCGTCGAAGGGCGCTCCCCGAGGAAACGGGCTTCGACAAGCCGGCCCCGAACGATAATCTGGACACATGCACCACGACGATCCCAACCGCATCCGTTCGCTCGTCATCGTCGGCGGGGGCACGGCCGGCTGGATGGCGGCGGCGGCGCTCGCGCGGCATTTCCGCGGCACCGATCTCGCCATCACGCTGGTCGAATCGAGCGCGATCGGCACGGTCGGCGTGGGCGAAGCGACGATTCCGACGATCCGGCGCTTCTACGCCAGGCTCGGCATGAGCGACATGGAGGTGATGCAGGCGACGGGCGCCACCGCCAAGCTCGGCATCGTCTTCGACGATTGGCAGCGGCCCGGCAGCCGCTTCATCCATCCCTTCGGCCTCTACGGCCAGGATTACGGCGAAATCGGCTTCCATCATCTCTGGCTGGAAGCGCGCACCCGCGGCGATGCGACGCCGCTTGCGGCCTATTCGCTCGGCGCCTCGCTCGCCGAGAACGGCCGCATGGCGCTGCCGCAGCCCAACCCGCCGACGCCGCTCGCCACTTACGACTGGGCGCTCCACCTCGACGCGAGCCGCTTCGCCGCGCACCTGCGCGGCCATGCCGAGCGCATGGGCGCGACGCGGATCGACGCGCGGGTCGAGGGCGTCGAGCTCGGCGATGACGGGCGCATCGCCGCGATCCGGCTCGACGACGCGCGCCGTATCGCGGGCGATTTCTTCATCGATTGCACCGGCTTTCGATCACTGCTGCTCGGCGAGACATTGGGCGTGGGGTTCGAGGATTGGCGGCAATGGCTGCCCTGCGATGCCGCGATCGCGGTGCAGACCGAAAACGATGCCGCCCAGCCTGTGCCCCATACGCGCGCGATCGCGAAAGAGGCCGGCTGGCAATGGCGGATTCCGCTGCGCCACCGTGCGGGCAACGGCATCGTCTATTCGCGCGATCATTGGTCGGACGATGAGGCGATGGCCGCGCTCATGGCCGACCTGCCCGGCAAGCCCGTCGCCGAGCCGCGCCGCATTCCGTTCCGATCGGGGCGGCGGTGCGTGGCATGGGCGAAGAATTGCGTCGCGCTGGGGCTTGCGGCCGGGTTCCTCGAGCCGCTCGAATCGACCAGCATCGCGGTGATCGAGACGGGGATCGAACGGTTGAAGCAGCTTTTCCCCGACAAGCGGCTGAACCCGGCGCTCGCGCGCGAGTTCAACGATGCGACCGCGTGCGAGATGGATCGGCTCCGCGATTTCCTGGTGCTGCACTACAAGCTCGCCGGCCGCGGCGACACGCCCTTCTGGCGCGCCTGCGCCGCGATGGAGGTGCCCGACACGCTCCAGCACAAGCTCGATCTGTGGGATGCATGCGGGGAGTTCGTCCGCTATCGCTGGGAGATGTTCCATCCATCGAGCTGGCTCGCGCTCTATGCGGGCTTCGAACGCCTGCCGAAGAGAGCACATCCGGCACTGCGCGGCCTCGACGCGCAAGTGACGGGGGAAGCGATGGCGAAGATGCGAACGAGCGTCGCCGACACGGTGGCGCGCACGCCCACCCACGCCCAGTTCCTCGCGGCGATCCCGCAATGAACCTGATTGCCGAAAACCTCGCCGTCACCCCGGATTTGTTCGAGACCTCTGCAAAACGCGATTCTCGTCCTGCATCTTCCGTCATGCTGAACTTGTTTCAGCATCCAACGTTGTTCAAAAACAACAACATGCATCGCGTGCAACCATGTTGGACCCTGAAACAAGTTCAGGGTGACGGGGAGTTTTGCAGGGGTCTCGACTTGTTCCGCGGGCCACCGTGCCTCAAGCGCTATCGCTCATGGATGATTGGACGCCGGAACACGTCCGGCATGACGGAAAAATGACCGCCCCCCGCCCCCTCCAGCGCATCTGCATCGTCGGCGGCGGCACGGCGGGATGGATCGCCGCCGCGTTGCTCGCGCATCAGTATCGCGGGCGAATCGAGGTCGATCTCGTCGAATCGGACGATATCGGCACCGTGGGCGTGGGCGAGAGCACGATCCCGCCCTTCATGCAGCTCCTCGCCGGGCTCGGCATCAGCGAGAGCGATTTCGTCCAGGCGACGCAGGCGAGCTTCAAGCTGGGCATCGGCTTCGAGGACTGGCGCAGCATCGGGCATCGCTATTTCCACCCGTTCGGCATGATCGGGCACGGCACCGCCGACGATTTCTACCAGCTCTGGCTGCGTGCGAGCGCGCAAGGGCACGCCCCGCCGCTGCTCGCCCTCGCGCCGTCCAGCGTGATGGCGGCGGCGGGCAAGTTCATGCTGCCCTTCAAGGCGCAGAAGACGCCGATTGCAGGCGCGGTCTATGCGCTTCACGTCGATGCGAAGCGCGCCGCGCGCTTCCTGCGCGGCTTCGCCGAGGAACGCGGCGTCAGGCGCACCGAAGGCATCGTCACCGATGTCGCGACACGGCCCGACGGCTTCGTCGAGCGCGTCATCCTGAACGATGGGCGCAGCATCGCCGCCGATTTCTTCATCGACTGCTCGGGCTTCCGCGCGCTGCTGATCGGCAAGACGCTGGGGGTCGGCTATCGCGACTGGTCGCACTGGCTGCTGTGCAACCGCGCGGTCGCAGTGCAGACCGAGAATGCCGGGCCGCCCCCGCCCTACACGCTCGCGGCCGCCGAGCCCGCGGGCTGGCGCTGGCGCATCCCGCTCCAGCACCGCACCGGCAACGGCCATGTCTATTCGAGCGCGCATATGAGCGAGGACGAGGCGACCGCGCTGCTGCTCGATCGCGTGGCGGGCGAGACCGTCACCGATCCCCTGCCGCTCCGGTTCACCAGCGGCGTGCGCGAGAAGGTGTGGGAAGGAAACGTGCTCGCGCTCGGCCTCGCCTCGGGCTTCATCGAGCCACTGGAATCGACCGCGATTCACCTCGTCTATCGCGGCATGGACTATTTTTTCCGCTTCCTGCCCGGCACCGATTGCGCGCCCGAGCTGGCGAACGAGTTCAACCGCCGGATGATCGCGGATTACGAGGAGATCCGCGATTTCATCATCCTCCATTATTGCCTCACCGAACGGCGCGACACCGGTTTCTGGCGCGCCTGCGCCGAGATGGAGCTGCCCGAATCGCTCGCGCGGCGGATCGCCCTGTTCCGCGTCAACGGCACCATTCCCGAGCATGTCGACGAGCTGTTTCGCGCGGTGAGCTGGCAGGCGCTGATGGAGGGGATGGGCGTGCGCCCGCGCAGCCATCACCCCGCGATCGACCGGCTCGCATCGGGCGATGTCGAACGCGAGCTGGGCGCGATGGCCCAGGCGCTCGCGCGCTTCGTCGAGACGCTGCCCGCGCACGAGGCATTTCTCGCTAGGCATTGCCCCGCGCCCGCCCCATAGGCACGCGCGCAGTTCAGGAACATCCATGGCCCGTTCGCCCCGCCAGTCCGTCACCATCCGCCACGTCGCCGCGGAGGCGGGCGTGTCGCTCCAGACCGTCTCGCGGGTCGTCAACAACGAGCCGAACGTGCGCCCGCAGGTGCGCGAACGCGTGATGGAGGCGGTGAAGAAGCTGGGCTACGTCCCCAGCCTCGCCGCGCGGCGGATGGGCGGATCACGCTCCTACCTGATCCTCGCGCTCAACGATCGCGACCGCACGATCGAAGGCTGGCAACTCGGCCAGGGATCGGACTGGATCGACCAGATGCTCTACGGCGGGATGCTCAAATGCGCCGAGCGCGGCTATCGGATGATCTTCGAGCTGATCGATACCCATTCGGCGCATGTCGAGCGCGAGGTGAACGCCGCGCTCTCCTCGCTCAGGCCCGACGGCGTGATCCTCACCCCGCCCCATTCGGACAGCCCGGCGATCATCGAGCTGCTGGCGGCCCAGAACATGCCCTTCGCGCGGATCGGCTCCGACGATGCGAGCGCGGGCTTCGCGATCCGCATGGATGACGGGGCGGCGGCGGCGGCCGCGACCCAGCATCTGATCGGGCTCGGCCACGAGAGGATCGGCTTCATCACCGGCAGCGACGATTATCGCCTCAGCGGCGCCCGGACGGATGGGTATCGCAAGGCGATGGCCGCGGCCGGGCTGACGGTCGGCGAGGGCTTCGTCCAGCCCGGCGATTTCAGCTTCGAATCGGGCGAGGCGGCGATGCGCGCCTGGCGCGATCTCGCCGAGCCCGTCACTGCGGCAATCGCGAGCAGCGAGCAGATGGCGCTGGGCGCGCTCCACGTCGCGCGCGAGCACGGGTTGGACGTGCCGGCCGACCTTTCGCTCGTCAGCTTCGACGATACGCCCGCGGTGCGCTTCTCGGTGCCGCCGCTCACTGCTATCACCCAGCCGATCGCACCGATGGCGGCCAAGGCGGCGGAACTGCTGATCGACGCCGCGAGCGGCAAGGAGATCGAACCTGGCGTTCATGTCATCCCCTTCTCGCTCGCCGTCCGCCGCTCGAGCGCCCCTCCCGGAGGCTGACGGCCGGCGCTCCTGGCGCTTCCTCGCGCTCTACGCGCTCGCCAATGCAGGCGGGGTCGCCGCGTTTCTCCCGCTGCTGACGCTGCTGCTGCCGCTCAAGGTCCACGCGATCGCGGGCGAGGACCGGCTGACGACGCTGACGCTCTGCGCGCTCGCGGGCGCGGTGGCGGCGAGCCTCTCGAACGTCCTGTTCGGCGCCTTGAGCGACCGCAGCTTCGCCAGGCACCGCAACCGCCGCGGCTGGATCGCAGCGGGGCTGGCGGCGACGATCGCGAGTTATCCCTTGCTCCACTGGGCGGCGACATCCGCCGAGATCGTGCTGGCGGTGCTCGCCTTCCAGGCGGCCGTGAACATGCTGCTCGCACCGCTCTACACGATGATGGCGGACGAGGTGCCCGACAGCCAGAAGGGCATTGCGGGCGGCCTGCTGACGCTCGGCAACCCGATCGGCTCGGCGCTGGCGGCGGCGTTGGTCGCGACCGGCTTCGGCGAGGACGGGCGGTTCGCGATCCTGTGCGGGTTCGTCGCCGCGTGCGTCGTGCCGGTGCTGCTGCTGCGTCCCCGCCCCGCCGATACCACGCCGCCGCCCGCCCCGGCGCGCGCGATCCGGCGCGGCGACCTCGCACTCACCTGGGGCTCGCGGCTGCTGGTGCAGCTCGCGGGCAACGTGCTCTTCACCTATCTGCTCTTCTATTTCGAAAGCGTGGTGCCGGAGGAGGACCCGGCCGTGCTCGCACCGCGCGTCGGGCACATGACGACGATCGTCTTCGCGCTCTCGATCCCCCTTGCGCTCGCCATGGGCCGCGCCTCCGACCGGCTGGGCGCGCGCAAGCCGTTCCTGATGCTCGCCGCCTCGGCCACCGCGACCGGGCTGGTGGTGATGGCGCTGCTCCCCGAATGGACGAGCGCGGTGCTGGGCTACGCGCTCTACGCGATCGGCACCGCGATCTTCCTCGGGCTGCATTCGGCCTATGCGATGCAGATCCTGCCCTCGCCCAAGCATCGCGGGCGCGATCTCGGCATCCTCAACCTCACCAACACGCTGCCGGCATTGCTCGCGCCTTCGCTCACCTGGGCACTCGCGACGACCGAACGGTTCACGCCCGCGCTGCTGACGCTGGCCGCGCTGACGCTGCTCGGCGGCGCGCTGATACTGCCCGTGCGGAGCGAGCGGTGAACTTGCCCGTGCTCCTGCGAAAGCAGGAGCCCAGGATTTCAAGCGCTGTCGCCCGTGCCTCTAGGCTCCTGCTTTCGCAGGAGCACGAAATCACCCCCGCTCGGGCTCGCCGTCCACCAGCCTCGGCAGGCCCAGCGGATTGTCCCGCTTCACTGCCTTGGGGAGCAGCCCGTCGGGCAGATCCTGATAGCAGACCGGCCGCAGGAAGCGCTCGATCGCGGCGGTGCCAACCGAGGTCGTGCGCGAATCCGAGGTCGCAGGGAACGGCCCGCCATGGACCATCGCGTAGGAGACCTCGACCCCCGTCGGCCAGCCGTTGGCCAGGATACGCCCGGCCTTGCGCTCCAGGATCGGGAGCAATGGCCGCGCCGCCTCGACATCCTCGTCGTCGAGCTGGAGCGTCGCGGTGAGTTGGCCCTCCAGCCCTTCGAGCACGCGCGCCACCTCGTCCATGTCGGTGCAGCGGATGATGATCGAGGCGGCGCCGAACACTTCGTCGGCGAGCGCGGGATTGGCGACGAACGCTTCACCGGTGGTCGCGAACAACGCCGCGCGGCCGCGATTGCAGCCGCTTCCCTCGGGCCCGCGGGCGAGCGTGTCGACGCCCGCCTGCCCGCCGAGCGCCTGCACGCCCTTGTCGTAATTGGCGTGGATGCCGCCCGTCAGCATTACCTGCGGCTCGGCCCCGCCCAACGCCTCGACGGCGGCGTCGGCGAAGGTGTCGAGATCGGGGCCGGCGACACCGATCACGATGCCCGGATTGGTGCAGAACTGGCCCGATCCCAGCGTCAGCGAGCCGACATACGCCTTGCCGAGCGCCGCCGCGCGCGACGCGAGCGCATGCGGGAAGAGCAGCACGGGATTGATGCTCGACATCTCGGCATAAACGGGGATCGGCTCGGGGCGCTTCTGCGCGATCTCGACGAGCGCGAGCCCTCCGCTACGCGAGCCGGTGAAGCCCACCGCCTTGATGCGGGGATCGCGGACCAACGCGGCGCCGAGGTCGTTGGCCGGCCCCTGGACGAGCGAGAACACGCCTTCGGGCAGGCCGCATTTCTTCACCGCCGCCTGGATCGCGCGGCCGACCAGCACCGAGGTGCCCGGATGCGCCGGGTGGCCCTTGACGACCACCGGGCAGCCGGCGGCGAGCGCGGAGGCGGTGTCGCCGCCTGCCACCGAGAAAGCGAGCGGGAAATTGGACGCGCCGAACACCGCGACCGGGCCGACCGCGATGCGGCGCTGGCGCAGGTCCGCGCGCGGCAGCGGCTGG
This sequence comes from uncultured Stakelama sp., assembly GCA_964639855.1. GTDB lineage: Bacteria > Pseudomonadota > Alphaproteobacteria > Sphingomonadales > Sphingomonadaceae > Sphingomonas. Next base: position 29,753 of record CAZXFY010000029.1, read on the forward strand.
CGGTCGGGCAGCGCGTTATCGACGACCACGCCCGCCCAGCGGCCCTGACGGAGCAATTTGGCGAACAGCCGAAGCTGGCCGGTGGTGCGCCCGCGCTCGCCGGTGAGGCGCGCCTGCGGCAGCCCCGATTCCTGCACCGCACGCTCGACGAGGCCGCCGACGGCCTCGATCTCGTCGGCGATCGTCTCGAGGAAGGTCGCCCGCGCCTCGGGATCGGTTTCGCGGAAGGTGTCGAACGCGTCGGCGGCGAGGCGGCACGCCTCCTCGACATCGGCGGTCGAGGAGACCGAGAAATCGACCGGAAGCGGCGCGTTGGCGGCGGGGTCGATCGCCTGAAAGGTCTCGCCGCTCGTCACCGCGCGCGCGCCGATCAGAAAGCTGCCATCCATCGCCAATCTCCTCATTGATTTGTCGGACAAGCCCGCAACCTGGTGTCTCCCACCCCAATGACAAGGGAGCGATACCATTGGCAACTGTTTGCGTGGGAAAATGGCGATATTTTTCTATTGGGCGCCTGCCCTCCCGCTACCCCGTGAACCGCAGTCCGATCCACAGCGTCCTCGGCGTGCCGAGATCGATCGAGCCGCCGTCGTTGCGGGTGACGACCCTTTCGTCGAACACATTCTCCGCCCGTCCTACAAGGCTGAGCCGCGGCGTAACCGGCACGCTCGCGAACGCATCCGCCGTCAGCGCATCGGGCAGCACGTCGGTCTCCAGATCGTCCTCATATTGCTCGCCGACATAGCGCAGCGTCGCCGAAAGACGCGGGCCTGCCTCGGGCGACCAGACGAGCGTCGCACTGGCGCTGTGGCGTGGGCTCTGCGCGGGATCGAAGCCGTCGAGCGCTGCCGACGCGCCCGAGGCGTGCACGACGCTGTCGCTATAGGCGTAGGAGGCGGCAAGGTCGAACGCACCCAGCCGCCCGCGCGCCGTCAGCTCTATTCCCTTGGCGACGATCGCATCGACATTGCGGCGCTGGCGCAGATTCTCGCCGATCGTGACGTTGGCGACCGCCTTTTCGAGCCGGTTGTAAAAGACGGTCGCGCCGAGCCGCACGCCGGCGAGCGTTACGTCCGCGCCGGCCTCGACGCCTGCGAGCTTTTCGAGATCGAGCTGCGCGTTGGCCTGGGTGAGAACGGGATAGACCATATAGGGCCGATACAGCTCGTTGAGCGTCGGCAGCCGGAAGCCGGTATAGGCCGCAGCGCGCAGCGACAGCGCATCGCGCGCGTGAAACAGCGCGCCGAGGCGGGCGGTGGTCTCGACGCCGTCGCGGTCGGCGAAGCGATCGTCGGTGTTCACCGCGCCGGATGCGTCCAGTTCGCGGTAGAAGCCGTCGGCGATCGTCCAACGATCGACGCGCGCGCCGCCGGTCAGCACGAGCCGCCCGAGGCTCCAATTGTCCTCGACGAACAGGCCGACGGTGCTCGTTCGCCCGCCGGCATTGCGGTGGGCGGTGGGAAGGCCCGTGTCCGCGCTATACGGATCTTCGTAAAGCTCGCCCTCGGCACGTCGGAAGTCCGCGCCGACGCGCAGCACATGCGCGTCGCCGACGGGCGGGCGCAGCTCGATCTTGCCGCCAAGGCCGGTCGAGGGCGTGTTGCGTTGATCGAGGACGAGTCTGTGGCTCGACGAGCTGATTACCTTGTTCGAGAAATTGCGCGCCTGGACATAAGCGAGCGCATCGACCTGCCAGCGCCCGTGATGAACGACGCGGATACTCGCATCGTTGGCGGCCGAACCGCTGTCCGCGCCCGCGAAGCGCAACGTGCGGTCGTCGCGATAGACCAGCGCGCGCGCCTGGATCTCTGTCTCGCCATCAATCGGCGCGACCGCGCGCAGCGAGGCGGACCAGTTCTCATAAGCCGCCGGCACGCTGGCCGCGCCGCGTTGGTCCTCTGGCGCGGTATAGAATCCGTCGCCGCGATCATAGGCGCCGCCGATCGAGACATAGCCGCCGCCGAGGTCCGGCGACACGCTGCCCGACATCATCAGCGAATCGCGGCTGCCGTAGAAGAGGCTCGCCTCGTAGGGCGGCAGCTCGGCACGGGTGGCACTCGCCAGCTCGATTGTGCCCGCCACGGCGCCCGCGCCGAACGGGCCGGCCCCGCCCCCGCGCGTGATCCGCACGATCGAGAGCCGATCGGGCACCAGCGCGTTGAACGGCACATAGCCGAAGAACGGATCGGCCTGCGGCACGCCGTCGAGCAGCACGAGCGCGCGGCTGGTCGCATTGCCGCCCAGCGCGCGCAGCGTGATCCCCTGCGCGGTCGGATTGGCCGAGCGACTGTCCGACCGCCGGAACTGCTGGAGCCCGGCGACGTCGGCGAGCACGTCCTCCAGCCGCCCGCTCGCGCTGTTGGCGAGCCGATCGCGGTCGATCACCACCGAGCCGTAAGCGGGCGTGCCGGGCGGCAGCGGCAGCCCCTTCCCGATCACGACGATCTCGGGCGCCTCCTGCGCGTGCGCGGCGGCGGGGAGGAGGATGAGCGGAATGGCGAGCTTCAACAGCGACACAGGAATTCCTGCTCTTGGGCAGACACATGATCCCGTTCGTGCTGATCCTGTCGAAGCACCGTTCTTCTCCACGGTAGAAGGAAAAACCGCCCTTCGACAAGCTCAGGGCGAACGGTGCTATTAGCGCACAACCGCCCCTCACGCCGCGGCGCGGGTGAGCCAGGTTTCGGCGGCGTCGAGCGCGCGGGCATCGTCGACGTCGATCCAGTCGAGGTCGCTGCATTCGATCGTGCCCGCGATGCCGTTCGCGGCGAGCACGCGGACGGCATCGGTGATCGAGGGCGCATCGAGCCCGGCCAGCGCGTCGAAAAAGCCCATGCCGACCGCGAAAACCCCGGTATCGTAGGCGTCGTGCGGGCTCAGATGCTTGCCGATCGCGACGATCCGGTCGCCCGCCGTCGCCACGCAGGTCACGTCGTCGGGATCGACCCAGGGATGCCCCAGCCGCCGATCGATGCCGAGCCGCAGCGCGTCGTCGCCCAGCCCCATCTCGGCGATGCGGGCATAGAGTGCCGGCTCGACCAGATGATCGCACATCAGCAGCAATGCGGGCGCCCCGCCGGCGCGCAGCGCCGCGGTGCGGGCGGAGACGCCGTTGGGAAGCTGCCAGTCCGGCGTGCGCACCGTCTCCACCGCGAGCGGCCATGCGCGTCCGGCCAGATGCGCCTCGATCTCGTCGGCGCGGTAGCCCGTCACCACGATCGCGCGCGCGATACCGATCGCCGCGAGCCGTTCGAGCGCATGATCGACGAGCGGCGTGCCGGCAACGCAGGCCAGCGGCTTGGAGGGCGTGCGATCGCGCAGCCGCGTGCCGCCGCCCGCGGCGAGCACGATCGCGGTGTCGATCCCGCTCACGCCGCGGCGATGAAGTCTTCGACCGCCTGCTGCGCCTTGTCGTCGGGCATCTGCTCGGGCGGGTGCTTGCAGAAATAGGCCGAGGCCGGAAGGATCGGCCCGGCAAGCCCGCGATCCTTGGCGAGCTTGGCGCAGCGGATCATGTCGATGGCGACGCCGGCCGAATTGGGGCTGTCCTCCACCGACAGGCGCAATTCGAGGTGCATCGGCACGCCGCCGAACATCTGGCCTTCCATGCGCAGGAAGCAGACCTTGTTGTCGTTCTGCCACGCAACGTAATCGCTGGGGCCGACATGGATGTTGAGATCGTCGAGCCGTTCGGCGGCGGCGGCCTGCACCGCCTCGGTCTTGGAGATCTTCTTCGATGCGAGCCGGTGGCGGTTGGACATGTTGAGGAAGTCCGTATTGCCGCCGGTGTTGAGCTGATAGGTGCGATCGAGCTTGACGCCGCGCTTCTTGAACAGGTCGGTCAGCACGCGATGGACGATCGTGGCGCCGATCTGCGCCTTGATGTCGTCGCCCACCACCGGCACGCCCGCATCGGAAAAGCGCTTCGCCCATTCGGGGTCGCTGGCGATGAAGACCGGGATGTTGTTGACGAAGGCGACGCCCGCCTCCAGCGCGCATTCGGCGTAGAATTCGGTCGCCTTCTGGCTGCCGACGGGCAGGTAGTTCATCAGCACGTCGGCCTTCGACGCCTTGAGCAAGGCGACGATATCCTCCTTGCTCGGCTCGGCCGCATCGGCGACGACGAAGGTGCGCTCGTCGATATACTCGGCCATATGCTCGGCGACGCCGTCGAGCACGCGACCCATCGACACCTTGGTGCCGGTATCGGGCACGTCGGCGCAGAAAGTGGCGGTGCAATTGGGATGCGCGAAGATCGCCTGCGCCACGTCCTTGCCCACCTTGCGGGCGTCCACATCCCATGCGGCGACGACACGGATGTCGCTGGGCTCATAGCCGCCGACGTCCCAGTGCATCAGCCCGACCTGATCGTTCGATCCGGCGCGGTAATGCGCGACCCCCTGGATCAGCGAGCTGGCACAATTGCCGAGGCCGACCACCGCAATATTGATGGGATTCATGAAAGCCTTGTCCTTGAGGTTGAAGCCGAAAGATCAGGTACCCATGGCCGCGCGGGTGCTGCGGACGAGCGTCGTCTCGACGCGGCGCAGCCAGAGCGTGCCGACGATCGCGACGATGGTCATCGGCACGATCTCGATCCACCAGAAAACCCGCGCATCGCCCGCGAGACAGGCGAGGAAGATCACGAGCACGCGCGTATTGGCGGTGAGCAAGGCCAGCAGCCGCATGGCCGGCACCGCGCGCTCGCCATAGGCGCCGCCGAGAAGCTGCGGCTGCTCGCTCGCACGCATCGCGCCATCGAGGCGGTCGGCGAGCCGATCGAACCCGCGCGTCACCGAATCGTAGAGCGCCTCGGCCGGACTTCCGGTGCGCACCGGCGCGATCTCGCCCGCATCGCCCTTCAGCCGACGATGGAAACGCGCGCGCTCGGCTTCGTAGAGATTGGACTGGAAGGCGTGAAAAATCCCCGCCGCCACCGCCAGCGCCCATGCCTCGATCGTGCCGATCGCGGCGGCGAGCGCGATATAGAGGAGCGCGAACACGCCGTGATCGCACAATCCGTCGAGCAGGCGGCCGAAGGGGCTCGCGGTGCCGGTGGCGCGCGCGACCATCCCGTCAAGCCCGTCGGCGATCAGCCAGCAACCGGCGAGAACCAGCCCGGCGAGCGCTGTCATCGGGCCCGTCGCATGGCCGAAGGCGATCGCGGCGCCCGCGCCGATGACGAGCCCCGCGCCCGACACGGCGTTCGCCGATATGCCGTGTCCGAGCGCGACCGGCAGCAGCGCGCGCGCGGCGGGGTGGATCAGCCAGAGATTGGTGCGATCCTCGATCCGCCTGTCGCGCGAATTGTCAGGCGGGTGCCTTGTCATCACTTCGTCATCTACGTCGGGCGAGGCTGTGCGGCAAGCGATGGTGTGTGTCTTCGGTGCATCAGTTGAGCCGGGATGATCGGTGGAGCGCTCCAAAGCTCTTCCCCGGAGCGGGGAGGGTTTATCCCCGCAATATCTCCACCGTTGCGGCGATGCGGCGGACGCGCGTCTCTGGGCGCTTGGCGCCGGCGACCGCCTCGGCCTGCTCGCGCTGGTTGGTGTAGCTGAGCCTGCTCCACGCCGCATCGAGCCCCGCCGCGCGCATCGCTTCCGCAAGATCGTCAGGCGGCGTCACCGTGCGCGGCGCGGTGTCGAGCGTCAGCGTCACCTCGATCGTCCGGCCCTGCTCGATGCCCGCCGCCTCGCGGTGGCCGCGGCGCAGCGGCACGAAGGTCTCGCCGTTCATGATCGCGATCGTCGAGCGATAGGAATAATCGCCCAGCGCCACCACCACCGGCGCGCGCGCCTTGCCGAACGCCTCCTTGGGATCGAACGGCACCGGAATCGCGCCCTCGTCGACCAAGGTCGCGATGAAGGTGCGCGAGGGGGCCGCATCGCTCACAGGCTCCTCCCGATCAGCTCCTTCATGATCTCGTTGGTGCCGCCATAGATGCGCGTCACCCGCGCCGCGCGCCAGCTTCGCGCGATCGGATATTCGTTCATGTATCCCGCGCCGCCGTGGAGCTGGAGGCACTTGTCCATCACCTCCCATTGCAGCTCGGTATGCCACAATTTCGCCGCCGCGCCCTCGGTGGCGGTCAGCTCCTTCGCCAGATGCCGCTTGAGCGCCCAATCGAGATGCGCCCAGCCGACCTGCAATTTCGTCGCGAGATCGGCGAGCACGAAGCGCGTGTTCTGGAAATCGAACACCACGCCCGCAAACGCCTTCCTCTCCTTGGTGAAGGCGACCGTCTCGTCGAACGCCTTCTGCGCGGAGGCCTGCGCGCCGATAGCGATCGAGAGCCGTTCCTGCGGCAACTGGCTCATCAGATAGACGAAGCCCTTTCCCTCTTCGCCCAGGCAATTGGTGATCGGCACGCGCACTTGGTCGAAGAACAGCTCGGAGGTGTCGGCGGCGTCCTGCCCGATCTTGTCGAGCTTGCGGCCGCGGCGGAAACCCTCGCGGGTCGCTTCGACGAGGATGATCGACATGCCCTTCCAGGCGGGCTCGGCCGTGGGATCGGTCTTGGCGACGACGAGCACGAGGTCCGCATTCTGCCCGTTGGTGATGTAGGTCTTCGAACCGGAGACGACATAATGGTTGCCGTCCCTGCGGGCGGACGTGCGGATCGCCTGGAGATCGGAGCCGGTGCCGGGCTCGGTCATCGCGATCGCGGTGATCGTCTCGCCCGAGACGAGACGCGGAAGCCAGTCGCGCTTCTGCTCTTCCGAGCCGTAGGCGACGATATAGTCGCACACGATGTCCGACTGGAGCCCGAACCCCGCGGGCACGCCCGCATAGCTCATCTCCTCGCCGACCACGGCGTTGTAGCCGAAATCGAGCCCCAGCCCGCCATAGTCCTCCGGTACGGTCGGGCAGAGCATCCCGATCTCGCCGGCCTTGCGCCAGAACTCCTTCGGGACGAGCCGGTTCGCCTCCCATTCGGCGACGTGCGGCACGCCCTCCTTCCGGAGGAAGGCGCGGACCGTGCGGCGGAACGCCTCGTGGTCGGCGGTATAGGCCGCGCGGCCGGGAACCTCGTCGGGGGCCATGAGTCAGTCCTCTCCTGCAACCTTTCTCGCAAGGTGCGGTTGATTGACGCACACGTCAATCTCTCTCCGCCGTCACCCTGAACTTGTTTCAGGGTCCAAGCTGCCGCTATCCACGCGGATGCAGTGCCTGCGGATCGTTGGATGCTGAAACAAGTTCAGCATGACGGAAGTGGATCAGAACGGGAGACCCAATGAAACTCGCCAGCCTCAAGCATGGCCGCGACGGCAGGCTCGTCGTCGTCTCGACCGATCTCGCCTGGTATGCCGATGCGGGCCATATCGCACCCACGCTCCAGGCCGCGCTCGACGATTGGGACCGGCTCTCGCCGGATCTTGCCAACCTCGCCACCGATCTGGAGCACGAGGCGATCCCGCGCGAGCGCTTCCACGAGCATGAGGCGGCCGCCCCGCTGCCCCGCGCCTATCAATGGGCGGACGGGTCGGCCTATGTGAACCATGTCGCGCTGGTGCGGCAGGCGCGCGGCGCGGAGATGCCCGAGAGCTTCTGGCACGATCCGCTGATGTATCAGGGCGGCTCGGACGGGTTCCTCGGCCCGCGCGACGCGATCCCGCTCAAGGACGAAAGCTGGGGGTGCGACCTCGAGGCCGAGGTGGTGGTCGTCACGGGCGACGTGCCGCTGGGCGCGAGTCGCGACGAGGCGCTCGCGGCGGTGCGTCTGGTGGGCCTCACCAACGACGTCAGCTTGCGCAACCTCATCCCCGGCGAGTTGGCCAAGGGCTTCGGCTTCTTCCAGTCCAAGCCCGCGAGCGCCTTCTCGCCGGTCTTCGTCACCCCCGATGCGCTCGGCGACTGGTGGCGCGACGGCAAGCTCCACCGCACGTTGATGGTGGACCTGAACGGCGAACCCTTCGGCCGCGCCGATGCGGGCGAGGACATGACCTTCGACTTCGGCACGCTCGTCGCGCACGCCGCCAAATCACGAAGGCTCGGCGCGGGAACGATCGTCGGCTCGGGCACCGTCTCGAACCGCGATGCGGACGGCGGTCCCGGCAAGCCGATCACCGACGGCGGCGTCGGTTATTCGTGCCTCGCCGAAGTGCGCACCGTCGAGACGATCCTGTCCGGCAAGCCCAGGACGGACTTCCTCAAACCCGGCGACACCGTGCGCATCTGGGCCGAGGACGACCGCCGCCATTCGATCTTCGGCGCGATCGAGCAGAAAGTGGAGGCGATATAGCCCCTCAGATCGCCTGCGTCGCAAGCACCTTGGCGTCGCTGCCGAGCTCGTAGAGATAGCGCGCCCGCCCGGCCGATCCCTCGTCGAGTTGGCGCAGGCGATCCATCTGCGCGTCGGTCAGCCGGAACCGGCGATAGCCGCGCTCGACGAGGCAATCGTCGAGGATCGCCTGGAGCTGCTCGGCGAAATCGACCCGCTTGGCGTGGCGATAGGTCTCGACATAGGCGGTCGAATAGAAGCGCACGTTGTTCGGGGACAGCGCCACTTCGGGCGGTACGAGGTCGCGATAGGCGATCAGAAGGATCGAGCCGTTGCCGACGATGTTGAGAGCGCGGCTGGTCCGCGGCGTCAGGTGCAGCGTGACGCCGAACGTCCGGGCCGCGCATTGCCCCGCGTCGAGGCGGTAATCGGTGAAGCTGACGCCGGCCTTGCCCCAGCTGACGTCCTTGGCCTTGCCGGCCGCGGGCGACGCGGCGGCCAACGCGGCGGCGGCGATGCCCAGCATTGCCAAACGAGGGGTCATCGCGCCTTCTCCCGGCAATCATGAAGCGCGGAATATAGCATGTTTCCAGGTGTCCGGCGACCTTGAAGGGATGTGAACCGATCCTCCCCGGAACGGGGAGGATAGCCACACCGCTTGAAATTTTATAACAAGGCGGCGAAAGGCGATTCCGCGCGTTCGTCCGAGACGACGCGGCCTTTGTATTTTGGGAGAGAGCATGGCAGGCGACATGCGCGCCAATCTGAAACCCTTGGCGCTGCACGTGCCGGAACCACGGTTCCGGCCGGGCGACGTGGTCGATTTCAGCGATGTCGAGGTGCCCCCAGCCGGCGCCGCGCCGCGCCCCGACACCGCCGCCGCGCCCGCGAGCTTCCCCGAGCTCGCCTACGGCCTGGTGCGCGTGCTCGACGAGGAGGGCCGTGCGGTCGGCCCGTGGGACCCCAAGCTGTCGCCCGACATGCTGCGGCGGATGCTGCGCGCGATGGCGCTGACGCGCGCCTATGACGAGCGCATGTTCCGCGCGCAGCGGCAGGGCAAGACCAGCTTCTACATGAAATCGACCGGCGAGGAGGCGGTCGCCGTCGCCGCCGCCTTCGCGCTCGACCGCGACGACATGTGCTTCCCCAGCTATCGCCAGCAGGGTCTGCTGATCGCGCGCGACTGGGACCTGGTCGACATGATGAACCAGGTCTATTCCAACAAGGGCGACCGGCTGGAGGGCAAGCAGCTCCCGATCATGTATTCGACGAAGGAGGGCAGCTTCTTCTCGATCTCGGGCAATCTCGCCACGCAATATCCGCAGGCGGTGGGCTGGGCGATGGCGTCGGCGGCGAAGGGCGACACCCGGATCGCCGCGACCTGGACCGGCGAGGGCAGCACGGCCGAGGGCGATTTCCACTCGGCCTGCACCTTCGCCGCCGTCTATCGCGCGCCGGTGATCCTCAACGTCGTCAACAACCAATGGGCGATCAGCTCCTTCTCGGGCTTTGCGGGCGCCGAGGCGACCACCTTCGCCGCGCGCGCGATCGGCTACGGCATTGCGGGCCTGCGCGTCGACGGCAACGACGCGCTCGCGGTCTATGCCGCCACCCAATGGGCCGCCGAGCGCGCGCGCACCAATGCCGGGCCGACGCTGATCGAGCTGTTCACCTATCGCGCCGAGGGCCATTCGACCTCGGACGATCCGGGCCAGTATCGCTCGGCGGGGGAGGCCAATGCCTGGCCGCTCGGCGATCCGATCACGCGCTTGAAGGACCACCTCATCGCGCTCGGCGAATGGGACGAGGACCGGCAGGCGGCGATGGACCGCGAGCTCGCCGAAAAGGTCCGCGCCGCACAGAAGGAAGCCGAGAAGAACGGCGTCCTCGGCCACGGCCTCCACCAGCCGCTCGATACGCTGTTCGAGGGGGTTTACGAGGAGATGCCCTGGCACTTGAGGGAACAGCAGCAGATGATGCTCGACGAGGAAGAAGCGAGCGGCCGTCCGTGGGCGAGGAAGTGATGAACAAGACCGTCATCCCGGCGAAAGCCGGGATCTCCTGGCGCAAGCGCACGGCCTGCAACCACCAGACTCCAGCTTTCGCTGGAGTGACGGAGTGCGTTTCGTGACCGACCTCGAAACCGAAGACCTCCGCGTCGCCCCCACCCCCGAGCGCGAGGGCGAGGCCGTGCGGATGAACATGATCCAGGCGATCAATTCCGCGATGGACGTGATGATGGCGCGCGATCCCGACGTGGTCGTGATGGGCGAGGATGTCGGCTATTTCGGCGGCGTCTTCCGCGCGACCGCGGGCTTGCAGAAGAAATACGGCAAGCGCCGGGTGTTCGATACGCCGATCACCGAGACCGGCATCATCGGCGTCGCTATCGGCATGGGCGCCTACGGCCTGCGCCCCGTGCCCGAAATCCAGTTCGCCGATTACATCTATCCCGGCCTCGACCAGCTCGCCGCCGAGGCGGCGCGGCTGCGCTACCGCTCGGCGGGCGAGTTCACCGCCCCGATCACCGTCCGCTCGCCCTTCGGCGGCGGCATTTTCGGCGGCCAGACGCACAGCCAGAGCCCCGAAGGCATTTTCACCCATGTCTCCGGCCTCAAGACGGTGGTTCCCGCCACCCCCTATGACGCCAAAGGCCTGCTGATCGCCGCGATCGAGGACAACGATCCCGTTATCTTCTTCGAGCCCAAGCGCATCTATAACGGCCCGTTCGACGGCCATTGGGATCGCCCCGCGAAGAACTGGTCGGGCCATCCGGGCGGCGAGGTGCCGACCGGCTATTACCGCATCCCGCTGGGCAAGGCGAACGTGGTGCGCGCCGGCGAGGCGCTGACGATCCTCGCCTACGGCACGATGGTCCATGTCGTCCGCGGCGTGGTCGAGGAAGCGGGTGTCGATGCCGAGATCATCGACCTGCGCACGCTCGTTCCCCTCGATATCGAGACGATCGAGGAGTCGGTGCGCAAGACCGGCCGCTGCATGATCGTCCACGAGGCCACCAAGACGAGCGGCTTCGGCGCCGAGCTTTCCGCGCTCGTGCAGGAACGCTGCTTCTACCACCTCGAAGCCCCGATCGAGCGCGTCACCGGCTTCGACACGCCCTATCCCCACAGCCTCGAATGGGCCTATTTCCCCGGCCCCGTCCGCATCGGCGAGGCGCTCAAGAAGATCATGAAGGACGTCTGATGGCGCGGTTCACGTTCAAGCTGCCGGACATCGGCGAAGGCATTTCCGAGGCCGAGATCGTCGCCTGGCATGTGCAGGTCGGCGACCGGGTCGAGGAAGATCAGCAGATCGCCGACATGATGACCGACAAGGCCACGGTCGAGATGGAATCGCCGGTGTCGGGCATTGTGATCGAGCTGGCGGGCGAGGTGGGCGATCAGGTGTCGATCGGCTCGCCGCTGGTGGTGATCGAAACCGAGGGCGAGGGCGAGGACGCGAACGAGAAGGAAGAGGAGGTCGAGGAGCAGATCGAAGCGGAAACGCCGGGCACAGACGAAATCCTCCCCGGCACGGGGAGGGGGACCGCGACCGAAGGGCGTGGTGGAGGGGCGCCAACCACAAGCGACTCGTCGGTGGCAGCCGCCCCTCCACCATCCGCTAGCGCGGATGGTCCCCCTCCCCGTGCCGGGGAGGATCACAAGGTCCTCGCTTCCCCCGCCGTCCGCGCGCGTGCCCGCGATCTCGGCGTCGATCTCGCGCAGGTGAAGGCCGACGGCGACCGCATCCGCCACGCCGATCTCGACGCGTTCCTGCGCTACGGGTCGGGCGAGGGCTATCACCCGCCGCACGCCAGCCGCGCGCGCGCCGACGATCCGGTCAAGGTGATCGGCATGCGCCGCCGCATCGCGGAGAACATGGCGGCCTCCAAGCGCGCGATCCCCCATTTCACCTATGTCGAGGAAATCGACGTCACCGCGCTCGAGGCGATGCGCGCCGATCTCAACGCCAATCGCGGCAACCGTCCCAAGCTGACGATGCTGCCCTTCCTGATCGTCGCGATCTGCCGCACGATCCCCGATTTTCCCATGATCAACGCGCGCTATGACGACGAAGCGGGCGTGGTGACGCGGCACGGCCAGGTCCATCTCGGCATGGCGACGCAGACCGATGCAGGGCTGATGGTCCCCGTGATCCGCGACGCGCAGGACATGAACGTCTGGCAGCTCGCAGCCCAGGTTACGCGGCTCGCCGAGGCGGCGCGATCGGGCAAGGCGAAGAGCGGGGAACTGTCGGGATCGACGCTTACGATCACCTCGCTGGGGCCGCTCGGCGGCATCGCCACGACGCCCGTGATCAACCGCCCCGAGGTCGCGATCATCGGCCCCAACAAGATCGTCGAGCGCCCGGTCTTCCAGGGCGACGACATCGTCCGCGCCAAGCTGATGAATCTCTCGATCAGCTGCGATCATCGCGTCGTCGACGGCTGGGACGCGGCGAGCTTCGTCCAGGCATTGAAGAAGCTGCTCGAAACGCCCGTGCTGCTGTTCGCCGATTGACGCTTTCCGAAATGATATGATCATAGAGATAAAGGATCATATCGGATGAGGTAAGCGGTGAAGAAGATCGCGTGGCCGCTGGCTGCAATCGCGTTGCTCGCTTCATGCGCGCCCGTGACGGGCGAGCACCACAGCCCGCCCGCGGCAATGTTCACCAACCCGCTGCTCCCCTCCGGCCCCGATCCCTGGATCGTGCAGCGCGACGGTGTCTATTATTTCCTGGCGACGCATGGCGACCGGATCGCCATCCGCAAGACGCGCGACATCGCCCGCCTCGCCGACGCGCCGGAGGTCACGATATGGACCCCGCCTGCCGAGGGGCCGAACGCCCGGTCGATCTGGGCGCCCGAGCTGCACCGGATCGGCGGCAGATGGTATCTCTACTACACCGCCGCCGCGAGCGGGCATGACGGCGATGCGCAGCGCGGCATCTTCGTGCTCGAAAACGCCGCCGACGATCCGACGACCGGCACCTGGATCGATCGCGGCCGGCTGAAGACGCAGCATCCCGGCATCGACGGCACGACCTTCGCCTATCGGGGCAAGCGCTATTTCGTCTATTCGCCCTATGTCGGCCCCGACAGCGATCTGGCGATCGTGCGGATGGCCAACCCATGGACGCTCGACGGCCCCGAGACGATCATCGCCCGCCCGATCCGCGCGTGGCAGCGCCAGGGCGGTCGGCAGATCCTCGAAGGGCCGGAATTCCTTCTCGGGCCGACGGGCGACCTGTTCCTCACCTTTTCGGGCAGCGCCTGCTGGTCGGACGAGTATGCGATCGGGCTTCTCCACGCCGCCGCCGGCAGCGATCCGCTCGATGCGTCGGCATGGCGGCAGGCGGACGGCCCGGTGATGGCCAAGTCGATCGCCAACAGCGTCTATGCGCCGGGGCATAACGGCTTCTTCACCTCGCCCGACGGCCGCGAGACGTGGATCGTCTATCACGCCAATCCCGCGCCGGGGATGAAGTGCACGGGGAAAAGATCGCCGCGCATCCAGCGGATCGGCTGGACCGCGGAGGGCCGGCCGGTTTTTCCCGAACCCGCCGCATCGGGCGCACCGCTCGCGGCGCCGTCGCGATAGCGCCCGTTCAGTCGCGGTCAACCGCGCGTCGGCCATCATCGGCGGATGGACGCGCCGCACAGGAGCGAGTCGATCTATGCCGGCGTCGCGCGCGGCCCACGTCTGGCGGGCGCGGGCGGCGCGCTGGCGCTCACCGGCCTGCTTTTCGCAATCCTGTGGCTCGGCCTTGCGGTGCGCACCGGCACCGTCGCCGGGGCAGCGCTACACGTCTTCGACATCGCCCCGCCCGCCCCGTCCCCGCCCGCGCCGATCGCGCGTCCGTCCAGGGCATCGGCAGGCGCCGCCGCGCCGCCGCATCGCATCGCGCGCCCGGTGCCGGTCGAGGCGCCGGCGCCGATCGTCCGGCTGCCGCTGCCGCCCGTCATCGCCGCCCCGATCGCCGCGGCCGGGCCCGATCCCGACGCGGGCGCCGCCTCGTCAGGCCCCGGCACCGGCGCGGACGGCACCGGTCGCGGCCTCGGCGCCGGCGGATCGGGAAGCGGTACCGGCGCGGGCATCGTCGTGCAGGCGCGCCACGTATCGGGCACGATCACCAACGGGGATTATCCGAAAGCCGTGCGCAAGGCGCGGCGCGGCGGCACCGTGATCGTTACACTCGCGGTCGGCGCCGACGGAAGCGTCAGCGGCTGCACCGTCGCGCGATCGAGCGGCATTCCCGCGCTCGACGAGACGACCTGCCGCCTCGCCCGCGCCCGCTTCCGCTACACGCCCGCGCGCGATGCCGCCGGACAGCCGGTGCCCGATCTCGCCGGCTGGAAGCAGGTCTGGTGGATCGAAGGCGCGACAGGTTAGGATCGGATTCAGCGTCGCTGAATAGTGCGGCACCGGCCCTCTCCCCCACCCCGCCACCCAAGACATTATGCTGACTGGGTGGCGGGGTGGGGGAGAGG